>NZ_LT629787.1:1898002-2530670 GCF_900105655.1 Halopseudomonas salegens | reverse complement strand
ATCTGGTCGGTCTATGCATTGAGCCAATACAAGACCGACAGGAAAATAGACAAGGCAATGAATGATCGGTGAAATAATCCTTTCTGGCCCTGGCTCCGATCAGGTGTCGTTGGCCATATACACTGCACTTGCTATACCCAAAGCAAAGAGAACGCTAAGGATGAGGGCAAAATAGCCCATTATCAGGCCACCAATGGCCAGGCCGTCGCCGGTCAGTTTGCCCTGACTTTGCCTTATCTGGCTGCGAGCGATATGACCGCAGATGACCGCAACCAGTGAGCCAAAAAAGAACAACCCGACTATCCCGGCAACCAGGCTGACAACGGCCAGGGATGAGGTCGTTGGTTGTTCCGCGGCAGCTGCAGGCGCCACGGTTGCCGGCTGTGCCGGATCGGGCGTGGTTGAATCCGTGCTTACCACGCTTGTCTGCGGCATCTCGTGCGGCTGAACGCCGGTCGCATGATGGCCGACCGGATTGAAGCTGACGCGTTGACCGACTCGCGGTTGTATCCGGCTTTGCCATTCACGTTGCGCAAACTCGTATTCCTGACCTTTGCTGCAACGCAGTTTTCCGCTGGCCATGCGGTTGTCGTAGCCGATGATCTGTCCGTGCATTGCGATTCATTGTCTCTGGTTAAATCGGCATGCTAACCACTTGAGCCTGCGCTGACCAGAGGGATTTTCTGGCCTCCTGCGGAGGCCGTCATATCCTGTGCAGCAGAAGGTTTGCATCCCCCCGTTTAAAGGCCTAGGCTGAAATCAGAACTTTTTAACGACGCTCTGTCGGAGGAGGCCCATGTCCATTTCCCGTTTGCAATCGCCGCATCTGTTTCGTCAGCAATGTTACCTGGGGGGCAAGTGGGTTGATGCCTCTGGCGGTCAGCAGGTCGCCGTGGACAATCCAGCCACCGGTGAGGTCATCGGTCATATACCGGATCTTGGGCGAGCCGACATCGAACAGGCCATTGTCGCCGCGGAAGAGGGCTTCAAGATCTGGCGCGGCTATACCGCTCAGCAGCGGGCTGATTACCTGTTTGCCTGGTATGAGCTGATGCAGAAGCACAAGGATGACATCGCCACACTGATGACCCTTGAGCAGGGCAAACCCCTGGCAGAAGCCAAGGGTGAAGTGGATTATGCGGCGTCCTTCCTGCGTTGGTTTGCTGAAGAGGCGCGGCGGGTATACGGCGAAACCATTCCCGGTGCAAAACCGGGGCAGCATATTGTGGTTACTCGCCAGCCAGTAGGCGTTACCGCTGCCATCACGCCATGGAATTTTCCGGCTGCGATGATTACCCGCAAGGCAGGTGCCGCGCTGGCGGCCGGTTGCTCAATGATCGTCAAGCCGGCCGAGGCAACGCCCTATACTGCGCTGGCATTGGCTGTACTTGCTGAAGAAGCGGGTATCCCGGCTGGTGTTTTCAGCGTTGTGACCGGTGATGCAGCAACCATTGGTGAAACACTTACCGGCAGCCCGGTGGTGCGCAAGATGAGCTTTACCGGTTCGACCGGGGTAGGCCGCAAACTCATGCGTCAATGTGCCGAGCATATCCAGAAAGTCTCGCTGGAACTGGGTGGCAACGCGCCTTTTATCGTCTTCGATGACGCAGATATAGAGCGCGCGGTTGAAGGCGCCATGGTGTGCAAATTCCGCAATACCGGTCAGACCTGTGTGTGTGCCAATCGCTTTCTGGTTCAGCGCGGTGTGCATGATGCCTTTGTTGAACGCCTGGCCAAGGCGATGAGCGAGCTGAAACTGGGTGATGGTTTTGATGAGGGCGTTACCCAGTCGGCGTTGATCAACCGCGCAGCGGTGGAGAAAGTCTGCGAGCACTACCGCGACGCGCTGGGCAAAGGTGCGCGGCATGTGTCGGGTACTGCCCCGGAAGGTGCGCGCGGCAATTTTGTGGAACCCGTACTGATCACCGATGTCAGCTCTGATATGCAACTTTGTCAGGAAGAGACCTTCGGTCCATTGGCGGCGGTTATTCCTTTTGATACTGAAGCCGAGGCGATCGCTATTGCCAATGATACCCCGTTCGGGCTGGCGGCTTATTTTTACAGCCGTGATATTCATCGCATCTGGCGAGTAGCCGATGCCCTGGAAGCCGGGATTGTGGGAATCAATGAGGGTGCAATCTCCAATCCGACTGCACCTTTCGGCGGGGTAAAAGCCTCCGGGCTGGGTCGTGAGGGTTCGCGGCATGGGCTGGATGAATATACGGAGTTGAAATATCTGTGCATGGGAGCCGAATGATGGTCGCGACCAAGCCTCAGCCACGCCACATTGCCCTGATGCCGGGCGATGGTATCGGTGCAGAAGTGGTTGCTGCCGCTGAGCAGGTGTTGACTCAACTGCGTGACCATCACCATGTCGACATCAGTTGGGACACCCTGGAATGGCCCAGTACTGCCTGGCACCAGGAGCACGGTCGTATGATGCCGGAAGATGCCATGCACCGGGTCAAAGGCTATGACGCGCTATTGCTCGGTGCGCTGGGTGACCCCGGCCCAACCAGTGATCCGCAACGCTACCGGCTGCCAGACGGTATTTCCCTTGCCCCGCTGTTGGCATTCCGCAAGGAACTGGATTTGTGGGCTTGTGAACGACCGGCACGCCTGCTGCCGGGGGCGCCACAGTTCCTCGCCGATCCGCGTGCCGCGGATATCGATATGTTGGTGATTCGTGAAAACAGTGAAGGTGAATACGTCAACCAGGGTGGTCGTATGCACCGGGGCACGCCCAACGAAGTGGCAACCCAGTTGGAAGTGTTCACCCGCAGGGCAACCGAGCGACTGATTCGCCATGCTTTCTTGCGTGCGCGGCGACGTCTGGTGCTGCGTGGCGAGACCAAGCAGTTTTATTGTGCGGAAAAGGGCCAGGCCTTTGCCCAGTTGTGTCTGGTAACCAAGCGCAATGCCCAGCCGGCCTGGGGTGAGTTGTATTCCGAGGTGTTTGACGAGATCGCCAGGGAGTTCCCTGAAATTGGTACGCGTCATGAGTTGGTCGATGCCGCCTGCATGAAGTTTGTGCAGTGCCCATGGGAGTTTGATGTGGTAGTGGCGAGTAACTTGCATGGCGATATCCTGACTGATCTGGCGGCAGTATTGTCGGGTGGCCTGGGGCTCGCTCCATCCT
This sequence comes from Halopseudomonas salegens, assembly GCF_900105655.1. NCBI lineage: Bacteria > Pseudomonadati > Pseudomonadota > Gammaproteobacteria > Pseudomonadales > Pseudomonadaceae > Halopseudomonas > Halopseudomonas salegens. Next base: position 2,527,531 of record NZ_LT629787.1, on the reverse strand, counting down.
GCAATATCAATCCGGACAGCCGTGCCATGCCGGCGCTGTTTGAGCCAACCCATGGCAGTGCGCCGGATATTGCCGGCCAGGGGTTGGCCAATCCGTCTGCCATGTTGCTGACGACGGCCATGATGTTGGAATGGCTCGGCTTTACCGCTGCCGGCGAGCAATTGCGCGCCGCTGTCGCTGCTGATCTGGTGTCCAACGGACATCGGAACCGCAACTGTCAAGAGATCACCCAGGGCATTATTGCTGCCCTGTGATCGGCGTTTTTCCGCAGGGCGCAAGCCCTGCTCCAGCGTCAGGAGTTCCTGTAATGCTTCTATTGTCTTCCCTGCCAGAGTTCGCCGCTGCGCATCCCCCGGGACACGTTCAGGGCCATTGTTGCCTGACGACTGAGGTGAGCCTATGACCCGTATTCTGGTACTGGTTGCGGAGGCTGATGAGCAGCTGCCGGGTCTGGACGGGTTGCCGGATACCGTACAGGTGCAAACTGTCAGCGCCGAAGACGAGTTGCGCGCGGCCTTGCCTGATGCCGACATTCTGGTGGTTACCGATTTTCGTACCGGGCTGCTGGAACGTTGCTGGCCGGATGAGCCAAAGCTCTGCTGGGTGCACGCCACCAGCGCAGGGGTCGATGCCTTGTTGTTCCCTGCTCTGGTCGACAGTCCGATCATGCTGACCAATGCCCGCGGGCTTTTCGATCGCGGCATTGCCGAATACGTGTTGGGCGCCGTACTGATGTTCGCCAAGGATACCCATGGCAATTTGCGCCTGCAGGCGGAGCGGCGCTGGCAGCATCGCGATACCGAATTGATTGAGCAGCGTCATGTGCTGGTGGTGGGGGCAGGCTCTATCGGTGCTCAGGTTGCCCGCTTGCTCAGTGCCGTGGGTATGCAGGTGCGAGGTGTAGCCAGCAAGGCCCGTGAAGACGACGACTTTGTTGAGGTAGTGGGCCAGGAATCACTGCACGATGCCTTGCCCGCAGCGGATTTTGTGGTGATTACCGCGCCGCTGAATGAGGCGACCGAGGGCATGTTCGATCGCCAGGCTTTTGCCGCGATGAAATCGACTGCGCGGCTGATCAATGTGGGTCGCGGTCCTGTCGTGCAGACCGATGCATTGCTGAATGCCCTGGAACAGGGCGAGATAGCCGGGGCCGCGCTGGATGTGTTTGAAGAGGAGCCATTGCCGCCGGAGCATCCCTTGTGGGCCCAGCCCCAGGTCATGATGTCGGCGCACATGGCGGGCGATTTCATTGGCTGGCAACGCGCGCTGGGCGAGCAGTTTGTCGCCAATTTTCAGCGCTGGCAGGCCGGCGAGGCCTTGTTCAATCAGGTAAAAAAACGCTGAGCGAATTGCCCGGTTTTGCCGGCCCCCGTTCAGCACTCATAGTCAAAAGGAGAAGGCCATGTCCCAAGATATACTGCAGATGACGGCCATGCAGTTGTTACAGCAATACCGTGACAAATCGCTGTCACCGGTAGAGGTGGCTACGGCCATGCTGGATCAGATTGAAGCTGTGGATACACATACCAACGGTTTCTGTCTGGTTGACCGGGAAACCAGCCTGGCTTTGGCGCGTGAGTCTGAGCAGCGTTACCAGTCAGGCAGCGCTCAAGGCTTGCTCGACGGGGTGCCAGTTGCCGTCAAGGATGTTTTCCTGACCCCGATGTGGCCAACCTTGCGCGGCTCGAAGACCGTTGATCCGGAATCAACCCTGAACAAGTCGGCGCCGACCACGGCGGCTCTGGCGCGCCATGGCTATGTACCCATCGGCAAGACCACCACGCCAGAACTGGGTTGGAAGGGGGTGACCGACAACCCGATTGATGGCGTAACCAACAATCCGTGGAATCCGGACAAAACCGCCGGTGGTTCCAGTGGCGGTAGTGGTGTGGCCGTCGCTCTGGGCATGGCGCCACTGGCACTGGGTACCGATGCCGGGGGGTCAATCCGTATCCCGGCGTCGTTTTGCGGCATTGTGGGTTTGAAACCGTCTTTCGGTGAGGTCCCGCATTGGCCGGCCAGTCCCTTTGCCACCCTGGCCCATGCCGGTCCGATGACCTGGACGGTGGAAGACTGCGCGCTGATGATGAATGTGATTACCGAGGCCGATCATCGTGATGTCAACGCGATTCCCCGGCGTGGTATCGATTATCTGGCAGAACTGAGCGGCGGGGTCAAAGGTCTGAAAATCGCCTACAGCCCCAATTTGGGCTATATCGATGTTGACCCGGAGGTAGAAGCCTGTGTTGCCGAAGCAGTCAAGGTCTTCGAGGACCTGGGCGCAGAGGTAGTGCGAGTCGATCCCGGCTTCAGTGATCCGATTGCCGCCTTCGGTCATTTGTTTTATGGCGGTGCGGCGAATGCCATGCGTGATCTGAGCGGCAAGAAGCGTGCACTGATGGACCCCGAGCTGGTCAAGGTGGCCGAGAAGGCTGGCAAGCTGGGCATGCTCGAATACATGGGGGCGGCCAATGCGGCCATGGCGCTGCGTGAGCGCATGGCGAACTTCCATCAGAAATATGACTTGCTGCTGACACCGACGCTACCCATCACTGCGTTCAAGACCGGGCGAGAAGTGCCGGAGGACTGGCCCAGCACGCGCTGGCCGAGTTGGACGCCTTTCACTTATCCGTTCAACATGACCGGACAGCCAGGGCTATCTGTGCCTTGTGGTTTTGACCAGCAGGGCCTGCCCATTGGCTTGCACCTGGTGGGTGCTCGTTACAACGATGCGCTGGTGCTCCGCGCCGGCCATGCCTACCAGCAAGCGGCGCCGTTGACTGATCGTCGCCCCGCGCTGTTTGCCCGCTGATTGCCGGAGGTCGCATGCCCCTGAGTAACATGGATTTCGAGTTCTACGAGTCCGAAGACCCGGTCTGGAACCCGGCCCTGCGCACTATGCCGATTCCCGGTATTCGCAAGATGGTCAATATGGCGGCACTGCAAAGTGACGTTATTCATCTGTCGATTGGTCAACCCGATCTGCCGGCGCCGGACAATGTGGTGAATGCGGCAATTGACGCACTCAAGGCCGGTCAGACCGGCTACACCATGGATGCGGGTTTGCCTGAGCTGCTCGAGTCGCTGGCACTGTATTACAGTGACCGCTATCAGCGTCCGCTGACGGCAGAGAATATTCTGGTAACCACCGGGGCCACGGAAGCGGTGTATCTGGCGCTGACCTCAGTGGCGGCACCTGGCCGGCATTTTATTGTGCCGGATCCGGCCTTCATGCTGTATTCACCACTGATCCGCATGAACGGCGGTGAGGTGACCGAGATTCCCACCCGGGCGGAAAACAACCATCAGCTCGATCCGCAGGAAGTGATTGATGCCATAGAACCGCACACCTATGCCATCGTACTCAACTCACCGAGCAATCCGACCGGCACGGTGTACCCCAAGGAGACGCTGGATGCGATTCTGGAGGAGTGTGCATACCGGGATATTCACGTGATCAGTGACGAGGTCTACGACCACCTGATCTATGACGGCAAGGAGTATCCCTCGGTACTGGGCAGTTGCAGTGATCTGGACAATGTCATGGTGATCAGCAGCTTTTCCAAAACCTACAGCATGGCAGGGATGCGCATTGGCTGGTTGATCGCCAGCCAGGCGGCGATCAAGAAGCTGCGCCGCTATCACATGTTTACCACCACGGTTGCCAATACGCCTTGCCAGTGGGCCGGGGTAGAGGCGTTGCATGGGCACAACACCTTCGTCAACGACATGCTGGCCGAATATACCCGGCGACGTGATCGCCTGGTCGAGCTGGTCGAGCAGACACCCTACCTGACCGGGTACAAGCCGGAAGGGGCCTTTTATCTGTTTCCCTCATTGCCTGAAGGGGTCAACGGTACCAATGTGGCTTTGCGGCTGTTGAAGGAAACCGGGGTATGCACGATTCCCGGAGAAACCTTTGGTAGCAGTTGCAACAACGCCATTCGCCTGAGTTATTCAACCTCACTGGAGAATATCGAAAGGGCTTTCGAGCGAATAATCCCCTGGATGAAAAAGCAGGACTTCGGCTGAGCCCGGTGGTTGTTCAGATAATGCCCTCGCTGCGCAGCCGGGCAATGTCTTCGGGCGTGTAGCCCAGGCTGCCGAGGATCTGTTCGTTGTGTTCACCGAGTGCCGGACCTGTCCATTCGCTGCTGCCTGGGGTGGCGGATAACTTGGGCACAATACCCGGCATTCTGAAATCCTTGCCGTCGGGCAGGTTGCCGCTGATGAACATGTCACGCGCCAGGAATTGTGGGTCCTGAAACATGTCGGTTACTGAATAAATCCGGCTGGCGGGCACTTCTGCCTGTTTGAGTATCTGCAGTACGCTATCCAGCGGCAGGCTGGCGGCCCAGTTGTCGATCACGGTATAGAGTTCATCACGGCGTTGATCGCGGCCACTGTTATCCGCAAGAGCGGGATCCTCAGCAAGGTCATGGCGGCCAATGGCACGCATGAAACGCTGGAAAATGGCATCACCATTGGCACCGATCTGCACGGCTTTGTCATCGGCACAGGTGTGGATCGACGAAGGGGTGATACCGGGCATGATGTTGCCGCTACGCTCGCGGACAAATCCCATGACATCGAATTCAGGCACCATGCTCTCCATCATGGCAAATACCGCTTCATACAGGGCGACATCGACAACCTGGCCTTTGCCGCCACGCACTTCGCGCTCACGCAAAGCCATCAGCGCGCCGATAACGCCCCACAGTGCGGCAATCGAGTCGCCGATGGAAATGCCGGTGCGCACCGGTGGGCGATCGGGGTAGCCGGTAATGTAGCGCAGCCCACCCATTGACTCGCCAACAGCCCCGAAACCGGGTTGATCCTTGAGTGGGCCGGTTTGTCCGAACCCCGACAATCGCACCATGACCAGTCCGGGGTTCAGGGCATGCAGGGTATCCCAATCGAGACCGAGCTTTTCCAGTGTTCCGGGGCGGAAGTTTTCAATCAGAATGTCGGCATCGGCCAGTAGCTGTTTGAGTATGGTTATGCCATCGGGGGATTTCAGGTTGAGGGTGAGTGAGGACTTGTTGCGTGCCTGAACAAACCACCACAACGAGGTGCCTTGATAGAGCTTGCGCCATTTGCGCAGCGGGTCGCCGCCGTTGGGGGGTTCTACCTTGATGACCTCGGCCCCGAACTCAGCGCAGATGCGCGCGGCAAAGGGGCCGGCAATCAGGCTGCCGAGTTCGATCACTTTCAGGCCCTGCAGGGGTTTGTTGGCCATGTTCAATCCTGTGAGGTTGTCTGGTGCCGGGCCAGTGCCCAGGCGACGTGTTCGCGTACCAGTTCAGATGGGTGTGTGCTGCGGCTGCGCAGGGCTTCAATCACCGGGATACTGCTGGTGGCGTTGCCGAGGCCGACGGCGAGATTGCGCAGCCAGCGTTCATGGCCGATACGACGAATAGCGGAGCCTTTGGTGCGGGCCAGGTATGTGGCTTCATCCCAACGGAACAGTTCGACCAGGCTGGCCTGATCCAGCCGCTGACGCGGGCTGAAGTCATCCTCGGCGCTGGGTTTGGCGAAGCGATTCCATGGGCAGACCATCTGGCAGTCGTCGCAGCCAAACACCCGGTTGCCCATCAGCGGACGCAACTCCAGTGGAATGCTGTCTTTCAGTTCAATGGTCAGATAGGAAATACAGCGCCGCGCATCCAGACTCCAGGGGCCAGTAAAGGCCTGGGTCGGGCAGCGTTCCAGGCAGGCAGTGCAACGACCGCAATGCTCCTGTTCATGGGCGTCATCCAGCGGCAAGGGCAGATCGGTAAACAGCTCGCCAAGGAAAAAGTAACTGCCGGCGCGCCGATTGATCAGCATGGTGTTCTTGCCAATCCAGCCGAGCCCGGCCTGGGTTGCCAGCGCGCGTTCCAGTACCGGGGCGCTATCGACGAAGGCGCGGTAGCCAAAGGGGCCGATCAGTTGTTGAATGTGTTCAGCCAGTTGCTGCAGACGACGGCGCATCAGTTTGTGATAATCACGTCCGAGGGCGTAGCGTGAAATATAGGCCCGTTCAGGTTGCCCCAGGCAACGGGCCATATCCGGTTCCGGCGGCAGGTAATCCATGCGCACCGACAGCACGCGCAGGGTGCCGGGAACCAGTTCTGCTGGCTCGGTACGCTTGCGGCCATGACTGGCCATCCATTGCATCTCGCCGTGATAACCGGCATCCAGCCAACGCTGCAGATGATCCGCGTGCTGTCCGGTGCTGGCAGCACTGATGCCCAACTGCTGAAAGCCGAGCGCAGTTGCCATATCGCGAATGCGTTCGGCCAGATCAGCAGGGTTGGTGGGAGGCATAGTCATGGCAGCAGTGGGGTGTCTTTGGGGTGTACAATTGTGCCAGACAACGGCCAGGGATACATGCAATGGCGAACGACTTTCCCGCCGCGCTTTATTCAGCAGCGGCTACCCGAGAACTTGATGCCGCGCTGATTGCTGGTGGCATATCGGGTCTGGAGCTGATGCGGCGAGCAGCGGATGCCCTGTGGCAGGCGTTACAGGCACGCTGGCCGCGTGCAGGCGTGCTCACAGTGTTCTGTGGCGCGGGCAACAATGCGGGCGACGGTTATCTGCTGGCGCATCAGGCGCTGGCCGCAGGCTGGGAGGTCAGTATTTATTATCTGGCTGATCCGCAACGTTTGCAGGGTGATGCCGCCACCGCCTGGCAACGCGCCGCTGGCGCAGGTATCCGCATTCAGGCCTGGGCGCCGGGCCAGCCGCTGGAGGGCGTGCTGGTGGATGCACTCTTGGGTACTGGCATCACCGGCGAAGTGCGCGCAAATGTTGCTGCCGCTATTGCCGCGATCAACGCCAGCAACTTGCCGGTAGTGGCGGTAGACCTGCCCAGCGGGCTGGATGCTGACACTGGCCGCATCGGAGGTATTGCGGTCAAGGCGCAGCTGACGGTGACCTTTATTGCGGCCAAGCTAGGCTTGCTGACTGCCCAGGGCCCGGACCATTGCGGCGAGCTGGTGTTCGCCCCGCTGGCAGAATTACCCATCGAGACCCCTGCTGCGCTGGCCCGGATACTGGATCTGCCTGCTTTGCTGGCGCAGCGGCCGCCCCGTGCACGGTCTGCGCACAAGGGCCAGTTTGGTCATCTGTTATTACTCGGCGGTGACCAGGGTATGGGTGGTGCGATCATGCTGGCGGCAGAAACCGCACTGCGCAGTGGCGCTGGTCGGGTCAGTGTACTGACCCGAGCCGAACACGTTCCAGCCCTGTTGGCACGTTGCCCGGAGGTGATGGTCAAAGCGGTCACCGAGGCCCATCAGGCCAGTGAACTGCTGGCACGGGCCAATGCTCTGGTAATCGGCCCGGGGCTTGGACAGAGTACCTGGTCACACAGTCTGTTGGAACAAGCCTTGAGCGCAGGTCTGCCGCAGATTCTGGATGCGGATGCTCTGAACCTGATAGCCGCCGATCCGGGGCTTGCGGTGAAACTGGACAGTCGTACCCTGATGACTCCGCACCCTGCCGAAGCGGCGCGTTTGCTCGGCTGCACGACGGCAGAAGTACAGGACGACCGGCCGGCAGCGGTTCATGCATTGGCACAGCAGTATAGCTGCCAGGTAGTGCTCAAAGGGGTCGGTAGCCTGACTACTGGTCTGCCGTCAGCTCCCGGGGTGTTGGGCTTGTGTCGCGCGGGTAACCCGGGCATGGCGACTGCCGGCATGGGCGATGTATTGTCCGGCGTGTGCGGTGCCTTGCTGGCACAGGGGTTGCCGCCGGCGACGGCCCTGCAGTTGGCGGTGCTGGTGCATGCCCGTGCCGGAGACATGGCTGCGGAGCAGGGTCAGTGGGGGCTGCTGGCCAGTGATTTGATAATGCCGGTTCGGCGTCTGCTCAATGGATTTTCGGAGTAAAGGCATGCAGCTAGAGCAAGAAGTAGAGGGGGAGGCCGCCATGCTGGCGCTGGGGGCGGAGCTGGGTGTTGCACTGCAAGGTCACGGGCTGGTATTTCTGCACGGCGACCTCGGTGCTGGTAAAACCACCCTCAGTCGTGGTCTGATTCAGTCACTGGGTCACAGGGGTGCGGTTAAAAGCCCGACCTATACTCTGATTGAACCCTATGAGCTGGGGGCGGTCAGTCTTTATCATCTTGATCTGTATCGATTGGCCGATCCGGAAGAGCTGGAGTTTCTCGGCGTGCGGGATTTTCTCGACGAACATAGCCTGTGTCTGATTGAATGGCCCGATAAAGGCGCTGGTTTTTTGCCAACGGCTGATCTGACGATTACCATCAGGATGACGGATACGGGACGTAAAGTAGCTATTCAAGGGCAAAGTCCGCATGGACTGGCCGTTTGTCAGCGCCTGAACCAAGCGTGGGGTGCAAAATAATCGTGATGTCAGGGTCTGCAAGACATAATAACCAGATCTGGCTGCTGTGCGGCCTGCTGCTGATGCTGTTGGTCACGCCGGCGTTGCAAGCCGCCGAGATCGAAAATGTCCGGCTCTGGCGCGCACCGGACAATACCCGCCTGGTTTTTGATTTGACCGGCCCGGCCGAACACACCTTGTTCACCCTCAGCAGTCCCGAACGTATCGTCATCGATATCAGCAATGCGCGTTTCGCCGCCAGCACCGATGCGCTGCCATTGGAGAATACGCCGTTGACCGGAGTGCGTTCGGCTCCACGCGATGAAACGGATTTGCGGGTGGTGCTGGATCTGAGCGCCAGTGTCAATCCGCGCAGCTTTGCCTTGCCACCCAATCAGCAATACGGTCATCGCCTGGTGATCGATCTGTATGATAACGAGCCCCCACGCAGCAGTTTGCCGAAGACCGCCAGCCCTGAAGCGGCGCCTTTGCCCCGTCAGGCGCCTCAGGGTGGGGACCGCAATATCATTATCGCCATTGATGCCGGGCACGGCGGCGAAGATCCTGGCGCAGTAGCGCATGGGGCCCAGGAAAAGGATGTGGTGTTACGCATTTCGCGCCAACTGAAAACTATCATTGATGCCGAGCCAGGGTTCGAGGCGGTGCTGGTGCGTACCGGGGACTATTTCATTCCCCTGCGCCGGCGTACCGAGATCGCTCGTCAGCACAGTGCTGATCTGTTGGTTTCCGTGCATGCCGATGCGTTCACCCGGCAGGGTGCGTTTGGTGCTTCGGTGTATGCCTTGTCTACCGGTGGTGCGACCTCGGAAACTGCCCGCTTGCTGGCTGATCGGGAGAACCGTTCCGATCTGATCGGCGGGGTTGGCGGTGTCAGCCTGAGCAACAAGGATCAGGTATTGGCCAGTGTGCTGCTGGACCTGTCGATGACCGCAACCCTGTCGGCCAGCCTGGATGTCGGGCAGCAGGTATTGAGCTCGATTGGTCAGTTCACCCCGCTGCACAAACGCCGAGTGGAGCAAGCCGGCTTTATGGTGCTCAAGTCACCGGATATTCCCTCTATTCTGGTAGAAACCGGGTTTATCTCAAACCCCGGTGAGGCTCGAAAGCTGGTTACCAGCGGTCATCAGCAGGCGCTGGCGCGAGCCATTCACACTGGCGTGCGTGAGTATTTTCACCGTAATCCACCACCGGGTACGCGAATTTCCGCGCTCAAGGACAGCGGTGAACTGAAGACCGCCCGTGCCTCCGAACATAGGGTAACCCGTGGCGACACCCTGTCGATGATTGCCACCCGTTATGGCGTTACCCTGGCCAGCCTGCGTCAGGCCAACGATTTGCCCGGCGACCGGATTCGCGTTGGTCAGGTTATCAAGATTCCTGCCGGCAGCATGCTGGTACGTAACTGAGGTTTCATGTCCCGAATACATTTACTCAGCCCGCGGCTGGCCAACCAGATTGCCGCCGGTGAGGTGGTTGAACGCCCGGCTTCGGTAATCAAGGAATTGCTGGAGAACAGCCTGGATGCTGGCGCCCGGCGGGTGGATATCGAGGTCGAGCAGGCCGGGGTCAAGTTGTTGCGCGTACGTGATGATGGCAGCGGCATTGTTGAGGGTGACCTGCCTCTGGCCCTGTCACGCCATGCCACCAGCAAGATTCAGCAGCTGGATGATCTGGAGCGGGTGAATACCCTGGGTTTTCGCGGCGAGGCCCTGGCCTCGGTCAGTTCGGTCTCACGTCTTACCCTGACTTCTTGCGCAGCCGGGGCTGATCAGGGGTGGCAGGTTGAAACCGAAGGTCGTGATATGGAGCCGCGACTGCAGCCGGCGGCCCATCCGCAAGGCACGACGGTGGAAGTACGTGACCTGTTTTTCAATACGCCGGCGCGGCGTAAATTCCTGCGTACCGAAAAGACCGAATTCTCTCACCTGGAGGAGGTGGTCAAGCGTCTCGCCCTGTCGCGTTTCGATGTTGCTTTCAGTCTGCGTCACAACGGCCGTCCAGTATTCAATTTGCGTCCGGCGCAGACCGAGCAGGAGGCTCGGCGCCGGGTAGCTACCGTATGCGGCCCGGCTTTTGTCGAGCAATCGGTTACCCTGGATGTGGAGCGTGGCGGGCTGCGCCTGTGGGGTTGGGTCGGGCTGCCGACTTTCTCACGCAGCCAGGCGGATTTGCAGTATTTCTTTGTCAATGGCCGCATGATCAAGGACAAGCTCGTTGCCCATGCAGTTCGCCAGGCTTACCGCGATGTATTGTTTCATGGCCGGCACCCGACCTTTGTCCTTTTTATGGAGCTGGATCCGGGCGTGGTTGATGTCAATGTGCATCCGACCAAACATGAAGTGCGTTTCCGTGATGGCCGTATGGTGCATGATTTTCTGTTCAGCAGCCTGCATCGGGCACTGGCGGATCAGCGGCCAGGCGATACCACTCAACCCGAAGCCCCGCCAGCCCCGGCTACGGAACCTGCCAGTGGTCTGCAAGCCGGCGTATTTTCCGGCCAGACACGTATGCCGCTGAGTGAGCCGGCCGGGCAATGGCAGGTACCCGCACGCCCGGCCCCGGCCAGCATCGCTGCTGATATGGCCGGTTACCAGGCGCTATATGGGGCCAAAGGTGACCCTGCTGCGCCGGGCAATCCATCGTTACCCGCTGCCGATGATCGTGAGATACCGCCGCTGGGTTATGCCATCGCACAATTGCACGGGGTGTATATCCTGGCGGAAAACGCCGATGGTCTGGTAGTGATTGATATGCATGCTGCACATGAGCGTATTACCTATGAGCGTTTGAAGCTGGCGATGGCTGAAGAAGGGCTGCGTAGCCAGCCATTGCTGGTGCCCGCTTCGCTGGCCCTCAGCCAGCGCGAGGCGGATTGCGCCGAAGAGCATGCCGACTGGTTTCAGCGCCTGGGTTTTGCCTTGCAGCGCATGGGCCCGGAAAGCATGGCCATTCGTGAAATTCCGGCATTGCTGCGCCAGGCTGATGCCGAGCAACTGGTGCGTGATGTGCTCGCTGATTTGCTCGAATACGGTACCAGCGATCGTATCCAGGCCCATCAGAATGAACTGCTCTCGACCATGGCCTGTCACGGCTCCGTTCGCGCCAACCGGCGTTTGACCCATGCCGAAATGAACGCCCTTATGCGCGATATGGAACAGACAGAGCGCAGTGGCCAGTGCAATCATGGGCGACCGACCTGGACGTCGATGAGTATGACTGAACTGGACAAACTGTTTTTGCGTGGCCGTTGAGCCATGATTGATACTCAACGCCCGCCTGTCATTTGCCTGATGGGGCCAACGGCTGCCGGCAAGACAGATCTGGCTTTGTTTCTGGCCGATAATCTGCCCTGCGATCTGATCAGTGTGGATTCGGCGCTGGTTTACCGCGGTATGGATATTGGTACTGCAAAGCCCGATGCAGCAACATTGGCGCGATATCCGCACCAGCTGGTAGATATTCTCGACCCGGTGGATGCTTATTCAGCTGCACAATTTGTTGCTGATGCTGTTCCTCTGATTGAGGCGTCGCATGCCCAGGGGCGCGTGCCTTTGCTGGTTGGCGGCACCATGCTGTATTTTCGGGCACTGAGCCAGGGGCTGGCACGGCTGCCGGCGGCCGATCCGGTAGTGCGAGCAAGAATCGAGGCGCAGGCCGAGACCGATGGCTGGGCTGCAGTGCACGCCGAATTGGCCAGTGTGGATGCTGTTTCAGCCGCGCGCATTCATCCGAATGATCCGCAACGTATTCAGCGAGCGCTGGAGGTCTATTACCTCAGTGGCATGCCGCTCAGCGTTCACCATGCCCGACAGGCGGCTGAAAAACAGCAGTCAGAGGCGCGCGGGCAGGATGATTTGCCTTATACTATGCTCAACTTGGCGGTTGCACCGGCGCAGCGTAGTGTATTGCACGAGCGAATAGCCCGGCGCTTTGAGCAGATGCTGGAGCAGGGGTTTGTCGCCGAAGTTGAGGCATTGCATGCGCGGGGAGATCTGGACGTGATGATGCCGTCGGTGCGTGCGGTTGGTTACCGGCAGGCATGGGATTATCTGGACGCTAAACTTTCCTACGCCGAGTTTGTCGAACGGGGTATCATCGCTACACGGCAGTTGGCCAAGCGGCAGTTCACCTGGTTGCGCGGATGGCAGGCGCGAATCGAGTGGCTGGACAGCCTGGATGCAAAAAGATATGACCGGGCCTTGAAAGCAGTACGGCAGGTCGCCATATTAAGAGATTCGCAGTGATCGTACCCGGTTGCTGTGGTTGGGCCAGTTTGTCGGATACCAGTGGAAAACCGGGGTTCCCAGGGTGGGAGCAGCGTTTTTCGGCAGAGACAGGCCGGCAATATTAACGCATCACAAGTGCACACAATAACGGTTTCCATAAGGAGTTAGGCAATGTCAAAAGGGCATTCACTACAAGACCCTTACCTGAACGTTCTGCGTAAGGAACGTGTTCCGGTATCCATTTATCTGGTCAACGGCATCAAGCTGCAGGGTCAGATCGAGTCGTTCGATCAGTTCGTCATCCTGCTGAAGAATACTGTCAGCCAGATGGTCTACAAGCATGCCATCTCCACCGTGGTACCGGGTCGTCCGGTGCGTTTGCCGGTGCAGGGCGCGGACGAGGCGGACGCAGGCAGTGCCTGATCTGTGGGAGGTCTGATTGTTCTTTGAGCGTCACGAAGGTGGTGAACGGGCTGTTCTGATTCACCTGGAAGGCTTGGATGAACAAAGCCGAGAAGATCCCGACGAATTTATTGAGCTGGTCAGCTCTGCTGGCGCCGAACAGGTTGGTCTGTTGACGGTTTCGCGCTTCCACCCCAGCCCGCGCTTTCTGGTCGGGCCAGGGAAGGTGGATGAAATCAAGGCGTTGGTGGATGCCAATGAGGGTGAGCTGGTGATTTTCAATCACACGCTGTCGCCCAGCCAGGAGCGCAATCTGGAAAGTGTGCTGAAATGCCGGGTGCTTGATCGTACCGGGTTGATTCTGGATATTTTCGCCCAACGCGCACGTACTCATGAAGGCAAGCTCCAGGTTGAGCTGGCACAGCTGGACCACCTGAGCACCCGGCTGGTGCGTGGCTGGACCCACCTTGAGCGGCAGAAAGGCGGTATCGGCTTGCGTGGCCCGGGGGAAACCCAGCTGGAAACCGACCGCCGCTTGCTGCGCGCGCGCATAAAACAGATTACCAAGCGTCTGGAGAAAGTGCGTGGGCAGCGTGAGCAAGCCCGGCGTGGGCGGCAGCGAGCAGAAATCCCGGTAGTATCCCTGGTGGGGTACACCAACGCCGGCAAATCCACCTTGTTCAACACGCTGACTGAGTCGACCGTCTATGCGGCTGATCAGCTGTTTGCCACTCTGGATCCGACGTTGCGGCGCATCGAGCTGGCCGAGCTCGGGCCTGTCATCCTCGCTGATACTGTAGGTTTCATTCGTCACTTGCCGCACAAACTGGTTGAAGCCTTTCGTGCCACGCTGGAGGAATCCAGTCGCGCGGACTTGCTGCTGCATGTGATTGATGCTGCTGATGCCGAGCGTGATTCGCATATTGAGCAGGTCAATCTGGTGTTGCATGAAATCGGTGCCAGCGAATTGCCCACGCTTGAAGTGTACAACAAGATTGATTTGTTGCCGGCCATCGAGCCGCATATTCAGCGTGATGAAGAGGGCGTTCCGGTGCGGGTCTGGGTTTCGGCACAGAACAATCAGGGGCTGGACCTGGTGAACCAGGCCATTGCCGAGCGCCTGGGGCACGATATTCTGCAGACGACAGTGCTTATTGAGCATGATCAGGCCCGCTTGCGTGCCCAGTTTTACCAGGTTGGCGCAGTGTTGGCTGAGCACAATAATGATGACGGTCGGCAACAGCTGGATTTGCGACTGCCGCGAGCGGATTTCAATCGCCTGATCAAGCGAGAAGGCCTGGAGCCGGAGCACTTCCTCAGTCAACACGTTTTGCAATAATGCATCGCCTTGTCGGTCGCCTGTGGTGGCTGAACTAAGGTACTATTTCAGATCGATAATCGTCGTGGCATCTTAGTCCGGTCGCGATGTAGATTTGGTTTTTTGGGACGACGGAGAGCGCTATGGCCTGGAATGAGCCTGGTGGCGGTAACAATTCAAATAATCAGGACCCATGGGGTTCTGGTGGCAACCGCGGCGGTAATCGCGGGGGCAAGCAAGGACCGCCGGATCTGGATGAGGCACTGCGCAAGTTGCAGGACAGCCTGAACGGCATGTTTGGTGGCAAGAAGCGCGGCGGTGATGACGACGGAGGCAAGCGCAATACGGGCGGTGGCCAGGGTATTCCCAAAGGTATCTGGGGTATTGGCCTGTTGATCCTGTTTGCTTTCTGGTTGTTCAATGCCGTTTATAAGGTGGACCAGCAGGAGCAGGCGATTGTTCTTCGTTTCGGTGAATATCACCGTACCGAAGAGTCAGGCCTGCGTATGTATTTCCCGCCGCTCGAAAAGAAATTCCAGCGTAATGTGACCCAGGTGCGCTCATATGAGCAAACGGGGCAAATGTTGACCGAAGACGAGAATATCGTTCAGGTCCCGTTGACCGTGCAGTATCGCATCTCCAACCTGGAAGATTTCGTGCTCAAGGTGGAAGCTCCGGAAACCAGTTTGCGCCATGCAACCGAAAGCGCCTTGCGTCATGTTGTTGGCTCGACCTCCATGCACCAGGTGTTGACGGAAGGCCGTGAGCAAATGGGAGTGGATATTTCCGAGCGGCTGCAGAGCTACCTGGACACTTATCAGACCGGCATTACCGTGGTGGCCGTCAACGTCGCCAGCGCGCAGGCGCCGACGGAAGTTCAGGATGCCTTTGATGACGTGATTCGTGCCCGTGAAGATGAAGTGCGTGAGCGAAATCAGGCTGAGTCCTATGCCAATGGCGTGATTCCGGAAGCCCGCGGTAATGCCCAGCGCATGCTGGAGGAAGCCAACGGTTATCGCGATGAAGTGATTGCCCGTGCATTGGGTGAAACCAGCCGCTTCAATCAACTGCTGGCCGAATATCAGCAGGCACCCGAGGTCATGCGTGAGCGCTTGTATATCCAGACCATGCAGGATGTCATGCAGAACACCAGCAAGGTCATGATTTCCAATAGCGAAGGCAACAACAATCTGTTGTATCTGCCATTGGATAAATTGATGCAGCAATCCGGTAGTGGCAGCAGTTCAGGCAGCAGTTCTTCTGCGGCCTCTTCGTTGTCCGATGGTTCCGCTCGCGTGCCCGCGCAATTGCAGCAGCGTGATGCACGCTCAAGGGAGTCGCGCTAATGAGTAACAAGACAATCTTCGGGCTGGTCATTGCCCTGGTGGTATTGGTAGTCGGCTGGCAGAGCTTTTTCGTGGTATCACAAACCGAACGGGGCATTGTCCTGCAATTTGGTAAGGTGGTGCGCAACGACATCAATCCCGGCCTGCACTTCAAACTGCCCTTCGTCCAGGAAGCACGCATTTTCGATGGACGTTTGCTGACCCTGGATACCACTACCCAGCGTTATCTGACTCTGGAAAAGAAAGCCTTGATGGTAGATTCCTACGCCAAATGGCGCATCGATGACGTGCAGCGCTTCTATACTGCAACGTCGGGCCTGCGTTCACTGGCTGAAGAACGCCTGTCTCGTCAGCTGGAATCCGGGCTGCGCAATGAAGTCGCGCGGCGTACCCTGAACGAAGTTGTGTCGGGTGAGCGTGATCAGTTGATGGCTGACATTACCAGCTCGCTTAATGAAAATGCACAGCGTGAATTGGGGATCGAGGTCCTGGATGTGCGGGTCAAGGGGATTGATTTGCCGCGTGAGGTCAATCGCAGCGTGTTTGAGCGCATGAGTACCGAGCGTGAGCGTGAGGCGCGCGAGCATCGTGCCCGTGGTCGTGAGATCGGCGAAGGGATTCGCGCTGATGCCGACCGTCAGCGACGGGTTATTCTGGCGGAAGCTTTCCGTGAGTCCGAGGAGATCCGGGGTGACGGCGATGCCCAGTCGGCAGCTATCTATTCCGAAGCCTACAATCAGGACGCGGAGTTCTATTCTTTCTATCGCAGCTTGCAGGCCTATCGCGAAAGCTTTACCAGCAAGGCCGATATCATGGTGCTGGACCCGGACAGCGAATTCTTCCGCTATCTGCGGGGTAGTCAGCGCTGATCTGGCGAGAATCGCTAGCCGGCAATTTGTCGACTAGCGGTTCTGATTGTTCAGAGCCCTGAAAAAAACGTGTTACACTTGCGCAGCCGGGATATCCCGGCTTTTTTGTGACCGGTGGCGCACTGCGCCTGATGGCGGAGGCGTACAGCATGGATTGGCAGAGCTTGCTGACGGCCTTGTGCCTGGTGTTGGTGATCGAAGGGCTGATGCCCTTTCTGGCGCCGGCCCGCTGGAAAGCGATGTTGCTGAGCGTCAGTCAAGTGAGTGACCGCCAATTGCGGATCATCGGCCTGGCCAGCATGCTGACAGGTACCTGCATCCTGTATCTGATTCGCTGACGTGAGCCGGTTTCTCCTGAATTATTGAAGGTTGTGACAATGCCGACAGTTGATCGCTGGCTTTTGCCAGATGGGATCGAAGAGGTGCTGCCTGCCGAGGCGGCGCGTATTGAAGCCGCTCGCCGCCAGCTGCTGGACCTGTTTTCCCGTTGGGGTTACGAGCTGGTGATAACCCCGCATATCGAGTATCTGGAATCACTGTTGACCGGTGCCGGCCACGACCTTGAGCTGCAGACCTTCAAAATGATCGACCAGCTGTCTGGTCGCATGCTCGGGTTGCGAGCAGATATCACTCCCCAGGTGGCGCGGATTGACGCGCATACCCTTGGCCAGCCCGGTCCCTCGCGCCTCTGCTATTGCGGAAGTGTGCTGCACACCCGGCCGCGCCCCTTGTCCACTTCGCGCAGCCTGATCCAGTTGGGTGCCGAGCTCTATGGTGATGCCTCGAGCGCCAGTGATATCGAAGTGTTGACCTTGATGCTGGAAACCCTGACTGCCTGTCGGGTGCCGGATGTTCATCTGGACATCGGGCATGTAGGTATCTACCGCGGCCTGGTCCAGGCCGCGGGTCTGGATGATGACTGTGAGCAAGCACTGTTTGACGCCTTGCAGCGCAAGGCGGTCGATGAGGTGCAGGCACTGGCGTCCCGGGTAGATGCCGTGGGCCTGGGGGCCATGCTGAGTTCGCTGGTTGAATTGTCTGGCGGTGCAGAAGTGCTGGAGCGGGCGCACGCGCTGCTCGATGGCGCGCCGGAGTCGGTTATGGCAGCGCTGGATGATCTGAGTGAAATTGCCCAGACTCTGCGTCGTCGTTATCCGGATATTCCGCTGTATTTCGATCTGGGCGAATTGCGTGGCTATCATTACCACACGGGTATAGTCTTTGCTGCCTATGTTCCGGGGATGGGCCAGAGTATCTCCCAGGGCGGTCGCTATGATGACATTGGTGCCGATTTCGGGCGCGCGCGGCCAGCCACCGGGTTTTCCACCGATTTGCGTCTGCTGGTGGCGCGGGGAGAGGTGGTTGCCGAACAGCGCCGCGGTATCTGGGTTCCCTACAGCGCAGCCAGCGATTTGCAGGACGAAGTGGCGCGCCTGCGAAGTGCCGGCGAGCGTGTGGTTGTGGCGTTACCCGGTCAACTGGATGCGGATGCGTATCAGGCGGGTTGTGATCGCCAGTTGAACCACGTCGATGGCCAATGGCAGATTGGCAAGATTTCCATTTGAACTGGCGGGCCGTGTGGCCCCCCGAACCAACGAGGCAAGAGCTGAACATGGGCAAGAATGTTGTCATCCTGGGCACGCAGTGGGGCGATGAAGGCAAAGGCAAGATCGTTGACCTGCTGACCGATCAGGTCTCGGCAGTGGTGCGGTATCAGGGCGGGCACAATGCCGGGCATACCCTGGTCATTGATGGTGAAAAGACTGTCTTGCACCTGATTCCGTCAGGTATTTTGCGCGAGAATGTTCAGTGCTTTATCGGCAATGGCGTTGTGTTGTCGCCGGAAGCCCTGCTGAAGGAACTGAAAGAGCTGGAAGCGCGAGGTGTCCCGGTGCGTGAGCGCTTGCGCATCAGTCCGGCCTGTCCATTGATCCTGCCCTATCACGTGGCGCTGGATCAGGCGCGTGAGCGTGCCCGTGGCGAAGCCAAGATTGGTACTACCGGCCGCGGTATCGGCCCAGCCTATGAAGATAAAGTGTCTCGGCGCGGTTTGCGCGTTGCTGATTTGTTTCATCGCGAACGTTTTGCTGCCAAATTGGGCGAAGTGCTGGATTATCACAACTTTGCCCTGCAGCATTACTACAAGTCTGAACCGGTCGACTTCCAGAAGACCCTGGATGAAGCACTGGGTTATGCCGATTGGCTGGCACCTTTGATGACCGATGTCACTGCGCGTCTGCATGAGCTGCGTCGGGAAGGTGCCAACCTGATGTTCGAAGGTGCCCAGGGCTCGTTGCTCGACATCGATCACGGTACCTACCCCTACGTGACCAGCTCGAACACCACGGCTGGTGGTACGGCTACCGGGTCGGGTTTTGGCCCCTTGTTCCTGGACTACGTACTGGGTATCACCAAGGCCTACACTACGCGAGTCGGTTCCGGGCCGTTCCCGACCGAGCTGTTTGACGATGTTGGTACGCGTCTGGCCCAGCGAGGGCATGAATTTGGCTCAACCACCGGTCGCGCACGCCGCTGTGGCTGGTTTGATGCCGTTATGCTGCGCCGTGCCATCGAGATCAACAGCATCAGTGGCCTGTGTCTGACCAAGCTGGATGTACTGGATGGCCTGGATGTGATTCGCATCTGTATCGGCTATCGCAATGCCGATGGCGCGGTGATTGAAGCACCTACCGATGCTGACAGCTACATTGGCCTGGAGCCGGTGTACGTGGAAGTGCCCGGCTGGAGTGAAACTACGCTGGGTGCGAAAACGCTGGAAGAGTTGCCGGCCAACGCGCGCGCCTATATTGCCCGGATTGAAGAGCTGGTGGGTGCGCCAATCGACATTATCTCGACCGGGCCTGATCGTCACGAAACCATCGTGCTGCGTCAATTGTATTGAGGTAGTGGGTTGAGTTGCTGAAAAGCGTCCCGCGGGGCGCTTTTTTTGTGACCGCCAGAAATGTCCGCTCTCAAGCGGCTTCAGGTCGGGCAGTGGACGCCTTGTATCGTATTGCAGGCATAAAAAAACCGAGCATAAGCTCGGTTTTTTCAGAATTGGTGCCCAGGAGAAGACTCGAACTTCCACGGGGTTGCCCCCACCAGCACCTGAAGCTGGCGTGTCTACCAATTTCACCACCTGGGCGTCACATGACCAACGGATGCTATGCTAAACCTTGTGGTTTTCGCTGCCAACCGTTGTTGTGTTGACGGCGCGAATAATACGTAGCCATCGGGGGGCTTGTAAAGCCCTGGATGCGAAAAAAGTTTATTTTATTCAACCTGCTGGCGAAATTACTCATCCCTGGCATGGTCGCCATATGCGGCCTGAATGCAGACAGTGCTTCACAAGGGCAGGTGATTCGCGGTTCAATAGACACCTATGACGAAAAAAACTGAAGATAAAGCCTCGGCCTCCCGGTCGAGCCGTTCTGTTGCGGCGGATTCTGCCGCTGCAACGCCTTGGGTCGAGCGTGACCCTGCAGCAGAACGCGAAGCAGAAAAATATGCCAATCCCATCCCCAGCCGTGAACTTATCCTCGAGTTGCTCAAGGAGCGTGGGGCCCCGGCTACGCGCGCCCAGCTGCAGGATGAGCTGGGGGTCACCGGCGAAGATCCGGTCGAAGGCCTGCGCCGTCGGCTGCGCGCCATGGAGCGTGATGGTCAGTTGATCTATACCCGTCGGGGCGCCTATGCACCGGTCGACAAGCTCGACCTGATCAAAGGCCGGGTGCAGGGTCATCGGGATGGTTTCGGCTTCCTGGTGCCGGATGAAGGTGGCGATGACCTGTTCCTCGGTCCGGCACAGATGCGCCTGGTCTTTGATGGTGACCGCGTGTTGGGCCGGGTCACCGGCGTTGATCGTCGCGGACGCAGTGAAGGTGCGATCATTGAAGTGCTTGAGCGCGGGCATGAATTCCTGGTGGGCCGCTTTTACCAGGAAAAAGGGATTGCCTGGGTGGTTGCCGACAACGCCAAAATCAATCATGAGGTCCTGGTGCAGCCGGGTCACGAAGGTGGCGCCGAGCATGGTCAGTTCGTTGAGGTGCGCATCACCGAATGGCCAAGCTTTCATCGCCAGGCCATGGGTGAGGTCGTTGAGGTGGTCGGTGACTACATGGCACCGGGGATGGAGATTGAGGTCGCGCTGCGCAGCTATGACATCCCCAGTGTTTGGCCGGAAGAGGTCATGGCTGAAGCAGACCAGCTGGCTGACTTTGTGCAAGAGCGCGACAAGCAGAAGCGCATTGATTTGCGTCATTTGCCCTTGGTGACCATCGATGGAGCCGATGCCCGCGACTTTGACGACGCGGTCTATTGTGAGCCGCAAAAAGCCAGTGGTTGGCGGTTGTTTTCCGGTGGCTGGAAGCTCTATGTGGCGATCGCCGATGTCAGCCACTATGTGCCACTGAACTCCGAACTGGACAAGGAAGCCGAGCTGCGCGGAACCTCGGTGTACTTCCCCAGCCAGGTGATTCCGATGCTGCCGGAGGCGATTTCCAACGGGCTGTGCTCGCTGAATCCCAAAGTGGACCGTTTGGCCATGGTTTGTGAGATGACCGTGTCGAAAAGTGGCGAGCTGACCGATTACTGTTTCTATGAAGGGGTGATCAACTCGCATGCGCGGCTGACCTACAACCAGGTCTCGGCCATGCTGGAGCACCCGCGCAGCAAGGAAGGCAAGGCGCTGTCGGCTGAATATGCCGAAGTGTTGCCGCATCTGCACAACCTGCATGATCTGTTCAAGGGTTTGCTCAAGGCGCGCAAGCAGCGCGGTGCTATCGAGTTTGAAACCACCGAAACCCAGATTGTCTTTGGTGAAGATCGCAAGATCAGTGAGATTCGTCCGACCACGCGCAATGATGCGCATCGGATGATTGAAGAGTGCATGCTGTGCGCCAACGTGGCGACTGCGCGGTTTATGCAGGAGCACAGCATTCCTTCACTGTATCGGGTGCACGATGCGCCGCAGGCGGAGAAGCTTGAGCGCTTGACCCAGTTCCTTTCGAGCATGGGGCTGTCATTGAACCGCAAGCCCGGTGCCTCGCCGGCGCCGGAAGATTTCAGCGCTCTGTTGCAGAAGATCCAGGGTCGCCCGGATGCCCAGTTGATTCAGACGGTGATGTTGCGCTCTCTCAGTCAGGCGGTGTACAGCCCGCATAATGAAGGGCATTTCGGCCTGAATTACGAAGCCTATACCCACTTTACTTCGCCGATCCGGCGTTACCCGGATCTGTTGGTGCATCGGGCCATTCGCAGCGTCGTGCGTTCACGGCGCAAGACGGATTGTGTTCGGCGTGCGGGTGCCAGCCTGTTGCCGAAAGCAAAAATCTATCCCTATGAAGTGGCAGACCTCGAACGTCTGGGTGAAGACTGTTCGCGCAATGAGCGTCGGGCAGATGAGGCCACGCGCGATGTGGTCAACTGGCTCAAGTGCGAGTTCATGAAAGACCGCGTGGGTGATGATTTCGAAGGCCTGGTTACCTCGGTAACCAGCTTTGGTCTGTTTGTCGAGTTGACCGATATCTATATTGAAGGGCTGGTGCATATCACCGCCTTGCCGGCCGACTACTATCACTTCGATGCCGTACATCACCGGCTCACCGGTGAAGGCTCGGGCCGTCGCTACGGGCTGGGTGATCCGATCCGGGTCAAGGTTGCGCGGGTCGATCTGGATGACCGCAAGATCGATTTCGAAATGTCCGCCGAACAGCCAACCCCCTTGCCGGGGCGTGGTCCTGTGGCTGGAAAGCCGGGGGCAGGCAAAGGCAAACCCAGGTCAACAACCAGCAAGCCCCGTAGTGGCAAGCCAAAAGCGGCGGCGGGAAAAGCGGGCAAGTCAGCCAGGGCGGGCGGCAGTGACAAGCCTGTGACGACAGCGCCCAGGAGCAAGAAGAGCAAGGCTGGGCGACGCCCGCCGGAACCAGGTGCTGCATCCGGTGCGAGCAGTGGTGCTCCGCGCAAGCGCAAGAAACCGCAGGAGTAACGGCGTTCAATGAGTGAGCTGGAAACGGTTTTCGGCCTGCATGCCGTCAAGGCGCTGCTGGAGCGTCACCCCAAGCGGGTCAAGTCCTTGTGGCTACAGCGCGGCCGTCTGGATGAGCGTATGCAGGCGGTTGTCAATCTGGCCGAGCAGGGCGCTATCAGTGTTCAGCGGGTCAGTGTGGACGAGCTGGATCAGCAAAGTGGTGGTGGTGTGCATCAGGGCGTGCTGGCCCAGGTTCTGCCGAGCCAGTTGTGGTCCGAAGATATGCTTGGGCACCTGCTGGATAAACTGGACACCCCGCCCTTGCTGCTGGTGCTGGATGGAGTGACCGATCCGCACAACCTCGGCGCCTGTCTGCGTACGGCGGATGCCGCCGGTGTGCAGGCGGTGATTATCCCCAAGGACAAGTCTGCCGGCCTGACGCCAGTGGTACGCAAGGTGGCCTGTGGTGCTGCTGAGACTGTGCCGCTGGTGGCCGTGACCAACCTGGCGCGCTGCCTGAAAAGCTTGCAGCAGCGCGGCTTGTGGACGGTCGGTACGGCCGGTGAGGCCGAGCAGCTGATTTATCAGATCGATTTCAGGGTGCCCAGTGTGCTGATCATGGGGGCCGAAGGCAGTGGCATGCGACGACTGACTCGCGAGCACTGTGATTATCTGGCGAAACTGCCAATGGCCGGCAGTGTCAGCAGCCTGAATGTCTCGGTCGCTACGGGCATCTGTCTGTTCGAAGCCGTCCGGCAGCGGCAGCCATAGCGCCAGCTACAAGCTGCAAGATGCAAGCGGTCATTCCGAGGCCGCCAGCCGCTTCCTGCTGGTGTGTTTCCGCTTGCTACTGTTGCTGGCTTCCCCTAGAATGTGCGGCCCAATTCTAAGTTCCACTCCTTGCCAGACCATAATTGGGTGGCTGGCTATTACCCGTAAGGAGCTACAATGCGTCATTACGAAATCGTATTTCTGGTTCACCCGGATCAGAGCGAGCAGGTCAGCGCTATGATCGAGCGTTACACCAAGCTCATCGAAGAAGACGGCGGCAAGCTGCACCGTCTGGAAGACTGGGGACGCCGTCAACTGGCTTACCCGATCGACAAGATCCACAAGGCACACTACATCATGCTGAACGTAGAGTGCAGCGCCAAGGCATTGGAAGAGCTGACCGAAAACTTCCGTTACAACGATGCCGTTATCCGTAATCTCGTGATCCGTCGCGATGAAGCCGTTACCGAGCCGTCTGACATGCTGAAAGCTGAAGACACCGGCCGTGGCGAGCGTCGTGAGCGTCGTGAGCGCAGTGATGACGATCGCAACGATAACAGCCGCGACGATGACGACAGCGATAACAACGCTGACGACAACGACGACGAGTAAGTTTTCGCTTTTCCCATCCGAATCAATAAGGAGACGCTGCCATGGCACGTTTTTTCCGTCGCAGAAAGTTCTGCCGTTTTACCGCTGAAGGCGTTAAAGAGATCGATTACAAAGATCTGAACACCCTGAAAGCCTATGTCACCGAAACCGGCAAGATCGTACCCAGCCGGATCACCGGCACCAAGGCCAGATATCAGCGTCAGTTGGCAACCGCGATCAAGCGCGCGCGCTACCTGGCACTGCTGCCCTACACCGACAGCCACGGTCGCTGAGGCGGCTGTACAACAGAACGGGATAGAGCAAACGGATGCGCGGTCTGGCTGAATACATCATGCGCGGCAGCCGGCAGGCCACTCTGGTAGTGGGTGTCTGCGCTGCGGTGCCTTTGTTATTCTGGCTGGCCGCTGCGGCCCTGGCGCTGGTGATATTGCGCCGTGGGCTTCAGGATGCGCTGAGTATCATGATCTGGGGCGGCTTGCCCGCTCTGGTCTGGGCTTTTCTCGGTGACTGGACGCCAGTGCTGGTAATGGCTGGTGCTGCCGGGCTGGCGACCTTGTTGCGGCAACGCAATGATTGGGTGCCGGTCGTACTGGCCAGCGTACCGCTGGGGTTGTTGTTCGGCGCTGTCCTGCTGATGGCGCTGAACGCGCCAATGCAGGCACTGGCCGCCGAAGTGCGCGACATGTTGCCACAGTTGCTGGGTGACATGAGCGAGCTGGACGAAGCGACCATGAGTCGGTTGGACGGTTTGCTGTTGCCGATCCTGGCTGGACTGATCGGCGGCTCGCATGCATTGCTGGCAGTAGTGAGTGTGATGATTGGTCGCTCACTGCAGGCGCGGCTGTACAACCCGGGTGGTTTTCGGACGGAGTTCCACCGTCTGCGCCTGACGCCGCTGGTGGCTGGTGGTTTGCTGCTGCTGTCACTGTTCGGTGCCCAGCTTGGCCAATTGGCCATGGTGGCGCCGATTGCCACCTTGCCGTTGTTTTTGGCAGGTCTGGCACTGGTGCATGGCGTGGCTGGCATCAAGGGTATGGGTGTGGCCTGGTTGGTCATGTTCTACCTGTTGCTGGTGTTGTTTGCCCAGTTTGTTTTTCCGTTGATTCTGTTGTTGGCATTAATTGACAGTCTGTTTGATTTTCGAGGTCGCATGCAGCCGCCACAAGCGCCGCCGCAAGACCCTGATTCGAACGACCAACCCTGATTTAGAGGTCATCGTAATGGAAGTAATCCTGCTCGAGAAAATCGCAAACCTGGGCGGCCTTGGCGACAAGGTATCGGTCAAGGCCGGTTACGCGCGTAATTTCCTGCTCCCCTTCGGCAAGGCCACTGCGGCTACCGAAGACAACGTCGCTGCTTTTGAAGCACGTCGCGCCGAACTGGAAAAACTGGCCGCCGAGAAGAAAGCGGCTGCTGACGCCCGTGCGGAGAAACTGGCTGATCTGACAGTAACTGTCAGCGCCAACGCTGGTGAAGAAGGCAAACTGTTCGGCTCCATCGGTACGCGTGACATCGCCGATGCCGTCACCGCTGCTGGTGTTGCTATCGAGAAAAGCGAAGTGCGCCTGCCGGAAGGCCCACTGCGTACTGTTGGTGAATTCGAGATCACTGTGCACCTGCACACGGATGTTGAAGCCACCGTCAAGCTGGTTGTTGTCGCGGGTTGATACCTGCTGCTCCGGTCACCGCCAGGTGATTTAACCGGGCGCAACCGCTAGACTGTGCAACACGGCGTCTGTCCTCGGGCAGCGCCGTGTTGTCATTTCCGCTGTCAGCACAGGTGTACTCCATGTCACAGCCGTCAACCTTTACTGAAGAGCTGGATCTGCAAGCCAGTTCGCTCAAGGTGCCGCCGCATTCGATTGAGGCGGAACAGGCGGTGTTGGGTGGGGTCATGCTGGACAACATGGCCTGGGAGCGGATTGCCGAGCTGGTCAGTGAGGGGGATTTCTACCGCCACGATCACCGGCTTATTTTTCGTGCGCTGGTCAGTCTGGCCAAGCGCAATCAGCCCTTCGATGTCGTCACACTGGCCGAAGAGCTCGATCGCGAAGGCCTGAGTGAGCAGGTTGGCGGGCTGGCGTATCTGGGCCAGTTGGCCAAGAATACGCCCTCTGCAGCCAACATTACTGCCTATGCGCAGATTATTCGTGAACGGGCCACTCTGCGTCAGTTGATCGGCATCAGTGCGGAAATTACCGATACCGCTTTCAACCCGAAAGGCTTGCAAGCCACCGAAATTCTCGATCAGGCCGAGCAGAAGATTTTTTCGATTGCCGAAAGCAGGCCCAAAGTGGGTGGTCCGGTTGGTGTCAATGATCTGCTGGCCAAGGCGATTGATCGTATTGATACCCTGTTCAACAGTGATGGGGCAATTACCGGCTTGTCGACCGGGTTTACGGATCTGGATGAAATGACCTCAGGCTTGCAGCCTGCCGATCTGGTTATCGTTGCCGGCCGTCCGTCCATGGGCAAAACGACGTTTGCCATGAATCTGGTCGAGAATGCGGTGCTGCGCAGCGAAAAGGGTGTGCTGGTGTTTTCCCTGGAGATGCCCGGTGAATCCCTGATGATGCGTATGCTGTCATCACTGGGTCGCATCGACCAGACCAAGGTGCGCTCAGGTCGGCTGGATGACGATGACTGGCCACGGCTGACCTCGGCGGTGAACTTGTTGAATGACCGCAAGCTGTTCATCGATGACACCGCCGGCCTGTCGCCGATGGAAATGCGCGCGCGCGCGCGCCGTGTGGTGCGTGAGCATGGTGATCTGGCGCTGATCATGATCGACTATCTGCAGTTGATGCGCCTGGGCGGCGGCGGGGCGGAAAACCGCACCAATGAAATCTCCGAAATTTCCCGCTCGCTGAAAGCGCTGGCCAAGGAATTCAATACGCCCGTCGTGGCGCTCTCGCAGCTCAATCGTTCTCTTGAACAGCGACCCAACAAGCGACCGATCAACTCCGATCTGCGGGAATCGGGCGCAATCGAGCAGGATGCCGATGTCATCATGTTCGTTTACCGGGACGAGGTCTACCATCCCGATACCCAAGACAAGGGAATGGCTGAAATCATTATCGGCAAGCAGCGGAACGGGCCTATCGGCACCACGCGGCTGGCCTTTCTCGGCAAATACACCCGTTTCGAGAACCTGGCACCGGGGGCTTACTCCGGTTACGGTGATCTGGAGTAGTCATGTCCCTCAGTATGCCGGCGGCCCGTCCGCTGTTCGATTATCCCAAGTATTGGGCCGAGTGCTTTGGTCCGGCGCCATTCCTGCCAATGAGTCGCGCCGAAATGGACCAGCTGGGTTGGGACAGTTGCGACATCATTATTGTTACCGGCGATGCCTATGTGGATCATCCGTCTTTCGGCATGGCCGTTATCGGACGCCTGCTCGAGGCCCAGGGCTTCCGTGTTGGCATCATCAGTCAGCCGGACTGGCAGAGCAAGGATGCCTTTATGCAGTTGGGCAAGCCGAATCTGTTTTTCGGCGTGGCTGCCGGCAACATGGATTCGATGATCAACCGCTACACTGCCGACCGCAAGGTACGCTCGGACGATGCCTACACCCCGGGTGGCAAGGGCGGTAGCCGGCCTGATCGGGCCAGTCTGGTCTATAGCCAGCGCTGCCGTGAAGCGTGGAAGGATGTGCCGATCATTCTGGGTGGCATTGAAGCTTCACTGCGCCGCATCGCGCACTATGATTACTGGCAAGACAAGGTGCGTCGCTCGATTCTGCTCGATGCGCGTGCCGACCTGCTGCTCTTCGGCAATGCCGAGCGGGCGATTGTGGATGTTGCCCAGCGCCTGAGCCGCGGTGACTCACTGGCCGAGATGACCGACATCCGCGGTACGGCCTTTATCCGCAAGGACAGCCCGGAAGGCTGGTTCGAGCTGGACTCCAGTCGTATCGACCGGCCAGGCAAGGTCGACAAGATCATCAACCCCTATGTGAATACCCAGGATACCGCTGCCTGTGCGGTGGAGCAGTCCAAGGGTGATGCGCAGCAGGAGGCGGGCTCTGACGTGCAGGTGCTGGAACTGTTGCCGCATCCACGTCTGGAGCGAGATCGTACCGTGATCCGCCTGCCGGCCTATGAAAAGGTCAAAGGCGATCCGGTACTCTATGCGCATGCCAATCGGGTATTGCACCTGGAGACCAATCCCGGCAATGCGCGTGCACTGGTGCAGCGGCATGGTGATCAGGAAGTGTGGTTCAATCCGCCACCCATCCCGCTCAGTACCGAAGAGATGGATTATGTGTTTGACCTGCCCTACGCGCGGGTACCCCATCCGACCTACGGCGATGCGCGTATACCTGCCTATGAGATGATCCGCTTTTCGGTGAATATCATGCGCGGCTGTTTCGGCGGCTGCACCTTTTGTTCGATCACCGAACATGAGGGGCGAATTATCCAGAACCGCTCGCATGATTCCATCATCCGCGAGATTGAAGCCATCCGCGATACTGTGCCGGGCTTTACCGGGGTGATTTCCGACCTCGGCGGTCCAACGGCCAACATGTACCGGGTCGCCTGCAAGAGCCGCGAAATAGAAGCATCCTGCCGCAAGCCGTCCTGCGTCTATCCGGGTATCTGCGAGAACCTGGATACTGATCACTCATCCTTGATCGGTCTGTACCGCAAGGCCCGCGAATTACCCGGCGTGAAGAAGATCCTGATTGCCTCCGGTCTGCGTTATGACCTAGCAGTGGAGTCGCCGGAATACGTCAGAGAGCTGGTGACCCACCATGTCGGTGGTTATCTGAAGATTGCGCCAGAGCACACCGAGAACGGTCCGCTGGATAAAATGATGAAGCCGGGTATTGGCAGTTATGACCGCTTCAAGCAGATGTTCGAAAAATACAGCAAGGAAGCGGGCAAGGAACAGTACCTGATCCCCTATTTTATCGCCGCCCACCCCGGGACTACCGACGAGGACATGATGAATCTCGCCCTCTGGCTCAAGCGCAATGGCTTCCGCGCTGACCAGGTACAGGCGTTTTATCCGTCACCCATGGCCAGTGCCACGGCCATGTACCACAGTGGCAAGAATCCACTGCGCAAGGTCAGCTACAAAAGCGAGTCGGTAGATACGGTAAAGGGTGAACGACAGCGTCGTTTGCACAAGGCTTTCCTGCGCTACCATGATCCGAACAATTGGCCGCTGTTGCGTGAGACGCTCAAGGCCATGGGACGCAGTGACCTGATCGGTAATGGCAAGCATCAACTGATTCCGACTTTTCAGCCGGCAATCGACAGTTACCAGAGTGCGCGACGGAAAAACTCCACACCCGCCGGCAGCCCGAAAGCCGGGCGTGTGCTCACCCAGCACACCGGTTTGCCGCCACGGGAAACCGGCAAACGCAAAGCAGGCAAGGGCAAGCCGCGTTCGGGAGCGCGATAGACCGGCAGCTATCAGGCTTATAGGCAGATCCAACTGGTCTCCGTGCGGTGCCGGGCTAAGCTAACAGCAGGATCATGGCTGTTAGCGAGGAAATGCCCGATGTCACTGTCTGCTTTGTTGACCCAGCTGTATGCCGCATATGCATGCGCCTGTGCAGGCTGTCAGCCCAGTGAATCGGAATGGCCGAGACGGGTTCCCAACCAGTAGCTTAATTGCTCCTGCAGTTGCCCGAGGTCTACCGGTTTTGCCATGTGTCCATTCATGCCCGCACGGCTGGCCCTTTCGCGATGTTCCGGCATGATATGCGCGGTCAGGGCGATAATCGGCACGGGTTGACGATGATTGTCCTGCTCCCATTGACGGATATGCTCAGCAGCCGTAAAGCCGTCCATTTCCGGCATTTCGCAATCCATCAGCACCAGGTCGAAATGTGCTTCGCGTAGTCGTTTACAGGCTTCGCGGCCGTTGGCAACGGCTTCGCTGTCCAGCCCGAGCTTGGTCAGCATGCCCCGTATCACCTTGGTGGAAATGGCATTGTCCTCAGCGACCAGAATTGTCGGTCGCTGATTGGTCGGGTGCTGCCCCAGTTGCAATGAATGGGTCTGATTGAGCTGCTGTAAGCGCTGTCGTTCCTGATGCAGCAACCACTCATCTATCAGAGTGGTACGCAAACTGTATCCAGCCACCGGTTTGCTCAATATACGGCTGATGCCGGCATTGCGTGCGACGACCCGGCTGGGAATCTGGCTGATGCCGGTGAGCATGATCAACAGAACGTCCTGCGTCAGCCCCGGGTCATCCTGAATGCGTTTGGCCAACTCCAGTCCGGTCATGCCCGGCATCGACTGATCAATCAACAGCATATCGAAAGGCTGGCCAAGATTGGCCTGGTTGCGCATCAGGGCCAGGGCCTCCTTGCCGCTGGAAGCGCATTGAGCCTGCATTTGCCAGGCACTCAATTGCTGTTGCAGCACTTTGCGGCAGGTGGCGTTGTCATCGACTACGAGCACGTTGCGGGCGCGCAGGCAATCACCCTCATCGGTCGCTGGCGGTCCCTGTTCCAACACCTCCAGTGGCAAGGTAAACCACAGGGTATTTCCTTGCGCGCCCGATTTAATGCCCAATTGACCATGCATCATGTCGATCAGATGGCGGCTGATCAGCAGTGCCAGTTGACCGTCACCTTCAGCCCCCGGCAAGCCGTCCACCCGTGGGGGGCGTTCACCCAGCAGGCGTTGGCGCAAGCTGGTCGAGAGTGCCAGCCCGGTATCCTGAATGGCAAAGCGCAGGCGGGTCTGCGGTTCTGGCTGGCTGTCGTGCTTGAGTGGCTGATCCAGACCCACAACCAGCAGCACCTCGCCACTGTGCGTATGCTGCAAGGCATTATTGAGCAGGCTGGACAGTACCTGGCGAAGACGCGCTGCATCGCCGTTGACGCGCCTTGGAGTATCCGGATGAACAAAACCGATCAATTCAAGCCCCTGGCTTTCCGCTCTGGAGCGGAAGGTATCCAGGCATTCGTTGACCAGGGCATGCAAATCAAAATGCACACTTTCCAGCTGCAGTTCTCCGGCTTCCAGACGGGACATGTCGACGATCTCGTTAAGCAGGGTCAACAGGTCGTTGCCGGAGGCGTGAATGGTTTGTACGTAATCGCGTTGCTTGGTCGACAGGGCGGTGTCCAGGAGCAGTTCGCTCATTCCCAGTACGCCGTTCATCGGAGTTCGGATTTCATGGCTGACACGACTGAGGAACTCTGCCCGGGTGCGGCGCTCAACCAACCGGGTAGCAGCCTGATGCTGCGTACGGGTGCGCGCCTTCAATGCCCGCTGTTGACGCAAATACAGGTGCCAGGCCAGAGCGACCAGGCCGACCCAGAACAACAGGCGGCACAAGGGTTCGGCCTGGTTGCTGTCGATCAGGTGGAAATGCAGCAGGCCACTGCCGACAAGTGCAACGCAGGCGAGCAGACCGGCCAGATTAAACCCTTGTTGCCGCAACCACAGATGGATCAGTAGCGCGATACCAGCCAGCGGCACCAGCAAGGTAATCAATGGCGCCATGCTCCCCAGTACGACCGGCCACGCGGTGATCAACAGGGCGCTGACAAAGAGGGCGAATGCGCCGACATGGAGTAGTCGACGTTCCTGCAGCGGCTCGGGTGTTGGCAGCCAGGCGCGAAAGAGCAAGAGCACCGGCGGTAAGCTGAGCAAATACAGTAAATCGCCGCTTTGGCCGTACAGCCGCGGTAGCTGGGTGGCGACCCAGTCGATATGGCTCATTCCACTCAGCGCCTGAAGCAGTGCAGCGGCGGCGAGCAGCAAATGGAAGGGATCACGACCACTGAAACCCTGCAATAACCCGTGCAGCACCAATGCCAGCGCGAGGCCAACCAGGAGTCCCTCCAGGGCTTGCCGGTTACCATGCAATAGCAAGGCGCTGTCTTGCGGCCAGAAATCCATTTTGGTTTGCTGAGGGTAGGGGTTGTGCAGCCGCAGTAGTAACTGGTCACGCTGACCCAGTGCAGGCAGCGCGAAAACAAAATTGGCATGTGGCTCGGCACGCACAGCCGGAGCCTGGTGAGCCCCGGTCTGATAATGCTCTTCCAGCGTACCGTCAACCATATGGTAGTAGCTGATCGACTGAATGGCCGGGTTGCTCAGATGCAGCCATTGACGGCTTGGCAAGGGGCCACGGACCTTGAGCCAGACAGCGGTCTGTTGTCCGGGAAGCTTGATGCGTCCCGGAGGCAGTGGAATGAAACGATTGGCATAGCGATTGGTCAGCACATCGGCCAGCTCAAGCTCACCCTGGCTGTCAATGAAAACCTGAGGCTGCGGAAGTTCACTGGCGTTTACTGCGGCACCTGGCAGCAGTCCATACAACAGTGACAGCAGACTCGCGAACAACAACCAGCGTACTTGCTTCACGTTCGGTCAGTCCTGTCCATGGGCATATAACAGTAAACCAACAGTATAGCTCAGTGTATTGCCGGCTGTCGTCTGCCGGTGACGCCTGCCGGCAAAGGCTGTCAGGTCAGCTGTTCTGCTCACGCACAATGGCCCGATAACCAATATCCCGGCGGTAGAAACAGCCCTCCCACTGGATGTTGCTGGCCAACGCATAAGCCGCTTGCTGGGCACCGAGAACGCTGTCACCCAGTGCGGTTGCACAGAGCACTCGACCGCCACTGGTAACTACCTGGTCATTTTGCAACGTGGTGCCCGCGTGAAAAACCTTGCCGTCGGCTGCCGTAGCCTGCGTCAGGCCGCTGATCGGGATGCCCTTGGCATAGCTGCCCGGGTAGCCACCGGCTGCCAGTACTACGCCCAGGCTGGGGCGTGGATCCCAATGTGCATTGGCCTGGTCCAGTGAGCCATTCAGCGCGGCCTCGACCAGATCAACCAGACTGGACTGCAGGCGCAGCATGATTGGCTGGGTTTCCGGATCACCAAAACGACAGTTGAACTCGATAACCCGGGGGGCGCCAGCCTTGTCGATCATCAACCCGGCGTAGAGAAATCCGGTATAGACATTGCCTTCGGCAGCCATGCCCTTGACGGTCGGCCAGATCACTTCGTCCATGATTCGCTGGTGTACAGCAGGGGTAACCACCGGGGCTGGTGAATAGGCACCCATACCGCCGGTATTCGGCCCGGTATCCGCGTCACCAACGCGCTTGTGATCCTGGCTGGTGGCCATGGCAAGTACATGTTCACCGTCTACCATGACGATAAAGCTGGCTTCTTCTCCGTCGAGAAACTCTTCGATAACCACGCGCGAGCCAGCTTCGCCAAAGGCATTGCCCGCGAGCATATCGCGGACGGCGTCTTCCGCCTCTGCCAGCGTCATGGCGACGATTACACCCTTGCCGGCGGCGAGACCATCAGCCTTGATCACTATCGGCGCGCATTTTTCACGCAAATAGGCCAGTG
Organism: Halopseudomonas salegens; assembly: GCF_900105655.1. Lineage (NCBI taxonomy): Bacteria > Pseudomonadati > Pseudomonadota > Gammaproteobacteria > Pseudomonadales > Pseudomonadaceae > Halopseudomonas > Halopseudomonas salegens. The sequence continues at coordinate 2,494,320 of NZ_LT629787.1, read as the reverse complement.
CCGGTTCGATTTCGGTAAAGTTGCCGTATTCGGCAGTGGGTATGCTGTGCCGGGCGAGGAAGTCCTTGGTGAAAGCCTTGGAGCCTTCCAGTTGCGCGGCGGCTGCCGTCGGACCGAAGCAGGGCAGGTTGGCCGCGCGGAAACGGTCGACCACTCCGGCAACCAGGGGTGCCTCCGGACCGACAATGGTCAGCGCGACATGGTTGTCACGGGCAAAATCAACCAGTCGATCCAGTTCAAGAACATCAATCGCGACGTTTTCGCACTTCAGTTCCAGTGCCGTACCAGCATTGCCGGGGGCGACAAACACCTGCTCGACACGGGCATCCTGCGCCACTTTCCAGGCCAGCGCATGCTCACGTCCGCCACTGCCGATAATCAATACATTCATTCAAGCCACCTGCCCTGATTGGATAGACGTTATTGGCTGTCAGCCTTGAGCCTTCAGCGGTTTTTAGTGCCGGAAATGCCGCATCCCGGTAAACACCATCGACATGCCCGCTTCATTGGCTGCATCGATCACTTCCTGGTCGCGCATCGAGCCACCGGGTTGAATGACCGCACTGATACCGTTGGCTGCGGCATTGTCGATGCCATCGCGGAACGGGAAGAAGGCATCGGAGGCCATGACAGCGCCAGCGACCTGCAGGCCGGCGTGCTCTGCCTTGATTGCGGCGATGCGCGCCGAGTTGACCCGGCTCATCTGGCCGGCACCGACACCAATGGTCTGGCGCTGCTTGGCATAGACGATGGCATTGGATTTGACGAATTTGGCCACCTTCCAGGCGAAAATCAGGTCATGCATTTCCTGTTCGCTTGGCGCGCGCTGGGTGACGACCTTGAGCTCCGCCTCGGTGATCATGCCGATATCGCGGCTCTGAACCAGCAGGCCGCCATTGACGCGTTTGAAGTCCCAGTCGGCCTGAGGCGCTGCGCCCCATTGACCGGTTTCAAGCAGGCGCACATTGGCTTTGGTGGCAACCACGTCGCGGGCTGCAGGGGTGATGCTGGGGGCAATGATGACTTCGACGAACTGGCGTTCAACAATCGCCCGGGCTGTGTCGGCATCCAGTTCGCGGTTGAAGGCAATGATGCCGCCGAATGCCGATTCGCTGTCGGTGGCATAGGCCAGTTCGTAGGCCTGGCGAATACCACCGTCGGCCTCGGGGACTACGGCAACCCCACAGGGATTGGCATGTTTGACGATCACGCAGGCCGGCTTGCTGAAGCTCTTGACGCATTCCAGGGCGGCATCGGTATCAGCCACATTGTTGTACGACAAGGCTTTACCCTGCAGTTGAATCGCGGTCGCAATGCAGGCATCGGCCGGGGCGGCTTCCTTGTAGAACGCTGCCGCCTGGTGCGGGTTCTCACCGTAGCGCATGTCCTGCGCCTTGATGAACTGGCTGTTGAAGGTGCGTGGAAAGGCAGCGCGATCGTCGGTGCTCAAGCTGTCACGGGTCTGGTCGATGGTGCCAAGGTAATTGGCGATCATGCCGTCATAGGCTGCGGTGTGCTCGAAGGCCTTGAGGGCGAGGTCGAAGCGTTCGGCATAGCTCAGGCCGCCGGCCTTGAGACTGGCCAGAATGCTGCTGTAGTCATTGGCATTGACCACTATGGCAACATCTTTATGGTTTTTCGCTGCGCTGCGTACCATGGTTGGGCCACCGATATCGATATTTTCGATCGCATCCGGCAGGCTGCAACCCGGCTTGGCCACGGTGGCTGCGAAGGGGTACAGGTTGACCACCACCATGTCGATCGGCTGAATACCATGCTCTTGCATGATCGGACCATCCTGGTCACGCCGGCCAAGAATGCCGCCGTGAATTTTCGGGTGCAGGGTTTTCACCCGACCATCCATCATTTCCGGGAAGCCGGTGTAGTCGGCCACTTCAACGGCATTGATGCCTTGCTCACGCAGTAACTTGAAGGTGCCGCCAGTCGAGAGGATTTCCACTCCCTGGCTGGTCAGTTCACGGGCAAAATCTACGATACCGGTTTTGTCTGACACGCTGATCAGCGCGCGACGTACCGGCAGGCGGGTAGTTTGGTCGGTCATCTTGGGTCCCGGGTTGGTTTTCAGGTCGTGACTATTCGTCTGTTTATTCGCTGATGGCTGGAGGCTTGACGCTGGAAGGCCATGATCACCCTGGGTTCCAGTGTCCGTGGCCTGGTATTGCCACTTGTACCGTTGGCATTTTCAGCCTTGCGCCGCAGGCGCCAACTTTCAGAGCAGGCCGTATTGTTTGAGCTTCTTGCGCAGGGTGCCGCGGTTGAGGCCGAGTACTTCGGAGGCGCGGGTCTGGTTGCCCTTGACGTAGTCCATCACGCTTTCCAGTAGTGGAGCTTCCACTTCGGAAAGCACCATGTTGTAGACATCGGTCACGTCCTGGCCGTCGAGGTGATTGAAATAATTGTGTAGTGCCTGTTCCACGCTATCCCGCAGGGTGGCGTTGGGAGTCAGGTTGGAGCTATGGGCGCCAAGGGATTCCGGGCTGGGTTCGGTGGTATCACTCACGGGTAGGGTTCCGTTAGTCTGGAAAGTATTCAGAAGCGTCATGCCGCCAGGCCTCCTTCCATTACGCGGGCAAAAAAGCCATTGATGCCTTGTTGTTGTTCCTTGGGGCACTCAATGCGATTGAAAATCTTGCGAAAAGGTTCGGCGCCGGGCAGGGTTTTCAGGTACCAGCCGACGTGCTTGCGGGCGATGCGCACGCCTTGCAGGTCACCATAAAAGGTATGCAGGGCGCGGATATGCCCGAGCATAATGTCGCGCTGGCTGGCCATGTCCGGCTCTGCCAGCTGCTCACCATGGCTCAGGTAATGGGCAATTTGCCCGAGCAGCCAGGGTCGGCCCTGAGCGGCACGACCGATCATTACGGCATCGGCGCCCGTGTAATCGAGTACCTGACGGGCTTTTGCCGGGCTGTCGATGTCGCCATTGGCGAACAGGGGAATACTGATCTGCTGACGAATGTCGGCGATGGTGTCGTACTCTGCCACGCCATTGAAAAGGTCGGCTTTGGTTCTGCCATGCACGGCGAGTGCCTGGATACCGCTGTCTTCTGCAATGCGTGCAATGCGAGGGGCATTGCGCTGCTCGCGGTCCCATCCGGTGCGGATTTTCAGGGTGACCGGGATGTCGACGGCAGCGACGACGGCCGCCAGAATCTGTCCGACCAGTTGTTCATCGCGCAGCAATGCCGAGCCAGCCGCCTTGTTGCAGACCTTCTTCGCGGGACAACCCATATTGATATCAATGATCTGGGCGCCAAGTTGCTGATTCATGCGTGCCGCTTCAGCCATCATTGCCGGATCACCGCCGGCAATCTGCACTGAGCGCGGTGCTGCCTCGCTGTCATGTGCCAGGCGCTGGCGGGATTTGCGGCTGCCCCATAGGCGCACGTCGCTGGTAACCATTTCCGATACAACCAGCCCGGCGCCCTGTTCCCGGCACAGTTGCCGGAAAGGACGATCGGTTATGCCGGCCATAGGCGCCAGAATGACCGGATTGGCGAGCTGGTAAGGGCCGATACTGATCACTGCATGTCCATCCCTGTGGTTGCCAGTCGTCAAGGCCACAGTCGTTAATGGCCGCTGGTAAGGGCCGCTGACGAATGCGGGAAGAATGAAAAAGGGCAGTCATCATACCCGTAAAGAATGACCATATAAAGTCTGATCTGGCTGATTTTTAATCAGCCCGATCAAGGGTCGTCAGCGGGTCGGGATGAAGGCGCCTCGATGGCCGGCTCAGTGTTCCGGGCTGAGAAAGTCCAGCCGGTAGCTGCTGCCGGCCTGCTCTGGGGACAGCATGCTGAGCCCTACATGGATGGGAGTCTGCGACGGCATCAACCGGGCACCTGCCAGTTCACCGCCAAGATACTCCTGCGGCCGGAACAGTCGGCTGGCAACTTCGCGATCGCGCTGGTCGGAAAAGCGCATGCGCAGTACCGGAAAGGGCTGGGCAAAGTCGGCGCGATTGTAGAGGATGACATCGATCGCCAGGGTATTGGGATATTCCGGATGCGGGCGAACGGTCAGGTTACTGCTGCGAATCAGGCTGATATCAACCTGGGGGGGTAGTTGGCAGCCTGCCAGGTTGCACCAGCTGGCGATAAAAGACCGGCTGCGCTCATCATGCGCCAGAGCGGCAAAATTGAAATAACCGAATTGCCCGATCAGAGCCACTATGGCCAGCAGGCTGAGTATGCCCCAGAGGGCGTTACGTGGGCGTGGCCGGGAAACTGCCTGGTCATCCAGCAAAAAGGTTTCGCTGTCCATGTCAGGCAGAATGAAATCATCACCGAGCAGGGGTTCTCGGCGAGCGTCGGTCTCGTCCGTGACGGAGCCGGCAGGTATGTTGCTGTCGGCCTGCCTGTCGTTACCGGGCCTGTCCGGTTCCGTATCCGCTGGTTGCTCGGCGCTCTTGCGGCTGCTCGGCGTTGTCTCCAGTGCTTCCGTTTGCGGTTGATCGCGGAGGAAAATGCCGTGCTCAGGCGGGTGGTCGTCAATGTCGGCCTGGGTGGTCGTAGCCGGGGGGCTGTCATCTTTTGTTGACAGGGGCGCCGCTGTTTGGTCTGACGGGCTGAGCCACGAGGCATGCCGGGGTTGCTCGTCGACGGTGGGAACAGTTTCGATGTCTGGTTCTGGTTCTGGTTCTGGTTCCGGTTTGGGAAATGATGGTTGTGAGGCTGATGATGGCTGAACGGCTTGCGGTTTGTCCGCTGAGCTGGGCGCAGCAGGGCTGGCTAATGGCAAGCTGCTTTGCTGCGGTGGTGGCGCCGGATTGACCTCGTCAATAATGGATTCATCCAGCCCGAGATCTTCCAGGTCCAGGTCATCGAGTTCCAGGTCGTCATGGATCAGTACATCATCCAGACGGGTCTTGGTGCGCGGTTGGTGGTCGGGCATGGCCCTCAGGTCGTCACTGATTGCAGCAGCACCATCGCCGGCAGCAGGCGGGTTGGCATTGAACACCTTGAGACAAGCGCCACAGCGTACATTGCCAGCGGCAGCCCGCAGGTGTTCCTGCGACAACCGAAAGCGGGTCTGGCAATGTGGGCACTGGGTAACCAGAGTGGCACTCATGATGGGGGTCGGATCCTTTGTTGTCGCCGGCAAAAACAGTCAGTACCTATTCTGCCGCTATCCGTGCGCGGCGCCAAGCCGGCGGCCACTGATACGAATCCAGCCATCCCGTTCGGCCACCGGGTCGAGGTCAAAGTCGCTGCGGTAGGCCGCTAGAACCTCGTCAGCCTGCTCGCGCAGAATACCTGACAGCGCCAACCGGCCGCCAGGCCTGACCAGGCGTGTCAGTTGTTCGGCCAGATCGACCAGCGGGCCGGCGAGAATGTTGGCAACGACGACATCAGCCGGAGTCTGCGGCATATCTGCGGGCAGGTACAGTGACAGGTCAGCATCGGCAATACCATTGCGTTGTGCATTGTCACGGCTGGCCTGTAATGCTTGTGGGTCAATATCCGTACCGGTCGTCGGGCCTGCGCCGAGCAGAAGAGCGGCAATTGCCAGAATACCCGAGCCGCAGCCAAAATCGACCAGGCTGCAGCCTTCCAGTGCCTGACCATCGAGCCATTCCAGGCACAGCGCGGTAGTCGGGTGGGTACCGGTACCAAACGCAAGGCCAGGGTCAAGCAGCAGATTGACGGCATCCGGTTCGGGCGCCTTGTGCCAGCTGGGTACTATCCATAGCCGCCGGCCAAAGCGTAGCGGGGTAAAATCAGCCATCCAGCTGCGTTCCCAGTCCTGATCTGCAATCAGTTCATGGGAATAGTCAGGCAGTGTGTCGTCGTGCCACAAGCGCAATTGCGCCAGAAGTTCATCGGGCTGTTGGTCGGCCTCGAACAACGCGAGCAAATGGGTATTGCTCCACAGTGGGGTGGTGCCCAGATCCGGCTCGAAAATCGGCTGGTCCTCGGCATCCATAAAGGTCACCGATACCGCACCCAGGGTGAGCAGTTCATCTTCCAGCACCTCGGCTTGATCAGGGCTGATGGCGAGGCGCAGTTGTAACCAGGGCATAGGTTTCCTTCAGAAAAGCGTCAAGCAGATAGCTGTCAGGGGCAAACATCCATAAAACAACGGGAGCGCCGTGCGCTCCCGCAGATACCGCATCATACTCTTGCAGCTTGCGCTACTTGATTCCCAGCTTGTGCTCGAGGTAATGAATGTTGACACCACCCTTGCAGAAGGCTGCGTCGCGCACCAGTTCCCGATGCAGTGGTGTATTGGTCTTGATGCCGTCAACCACCAGTTCATCCAGAGCGTTGCGCATACGGGCGAGGGCCTCATCACGGGTAGCGCCATAGGTGATCAGCTTGCCAACCAGTGAGTCGTAGTTCGGGGGTACCTTGTAACCACTGTACAGGTGCGAATCCACCCGAACGCCATTCCCGCCAGGAGCATGGAAGAAGGTTACGGTGCCGGGACTGGGCATGAAGGTCGTCGGGTCTTCGGCGTTGATCCGGCATTCGATGGAATGGCCGCGGATCACCACGTCATCCTGGGTCACGCTCAGCTTGTTACCGGCGGCGATCAGCAGCTGCTCCTTGACGATATCCACTCCGGTAACCATTTCCGAAACCGGGTGCTCAACCTGAACGCGGGTATTCATTTCGATGAAATAGAAACCGCCATCTTCGTAGAGGAACTCAAAAGTACCCGCCCCCTGGTAGCCAATATCGATACAGGCTTGTACGCAGCGAGCCAGCACTTCGGCGCGGGCTTTCTCATCGATACCGGGAGCCGGTGCTTCTTCAATGATCTTCTGGTGGCGACGCTGCAGTGAGCAGTCACGATCCCCCAGATGGATGGCATTGCCCTGGCCATCGGAGAGCACCTGTACTTCCACGTGACGTGGGTTGGTCAGGAATTTCTCCAGATACACGACAGGGTTGCCAAAAGCTGCACCGGCTTCGGTACGGGTCAGGCGAATGGATTTCAGCAGGTCTTCTTCCTGATGCACCACGCGCATGCCGCGACCGCCGCCGCCGCCGGCAGCCTTGATGATGACCGGATAGCCTACCCGGCGACCAATGGCCAGACATTCGGCTTCATCCTCCGGCAGGGGACCATCGGAACCGGGTACCGTTGGAACGCCAGTGGCCTTCATGGCGGCAATGGCGGATACCTTGTCACCCATCAGGCGAATGACGTCGGCCTTGGGGCCAATGAAGGTAAAACCCGAGCGCTCGATCTGTTCGGCAAAATCAGCATTCTCGGCGAGAAAGCCGTAACCGGGATGGATGCCCTCGGCGCCGGTTACCTCGGCGGCACTGATGATGGCTGGAATATTCAGGTAAGACGCTGTGGCATTGGCTGGGCCAATACACACGGACTCGTCAGCCAGTGCCAGGTGCATGAGTTCGCGATCAGCCGTAGAGTGCACGGCGACGGTTTTCAACCCCAGTTCCTTGCAGGCGCGAATCACGCGCAGGGCAATTTCACCGCGGTTGGCTATGAGTACTTTCTGCATCGTTGGCTCCGGGCAGGGCTCAGGCGATGCTGAACAAGGGTTGATCGAATTCCACCGGCTGGCCGTTATCAACCAGGATGGCCTGAATCACGCCGCTCTTGTCGGCTTCGATGTGATTCATCATTTTCATCGCTTCCACGATACACAGCACATCACCGGCTTTTACGCTCTGGCCAACACTGGCAAAGGCCGGCGAGGCGGGTGACGGGGCTTCGTAGAAGGTGCCAACCATGGGCGAGCGGACCAGATGGCCAGCCGGTGTTTCGGCAGCTTCGACTGCCGGTGCGGCGGCCGGGGCCGCACCGGCTGGTGCCGGTGCTGAGGCTGCTGGCATGGGTTGCGGCGCAAAGTACTGATGCTGCGGAGCCAGCTGTTTGCTGTGACGGCTGATGCGAACGGACTCTTCGCCTTCGTGAATCTCCAGTTCGTCAATACCGGATTCCTCCAGCAGCTCGATCAGTTTTTTGACTTTACGAATATCCATTGTTGTATGTACTCCAGTACAGATTTATTTATTGAATCGAATTCGCTTGTTCGGCGCGTTGCAGTGCGGCTTGCAAGGCCAGTTCGTAACCCTGGGCGCCAAGGCCGCAAATCACCCCTTCGGCGGCGTCGGAAAAGAAGGAGTGATGACGAAAAGCTTCTCGGCGATGCACGTTGGACAAATGCACCTCGATGAATGGGATGCTCACCGCCAGCAATGCGTCACGTATGGCAACGCTGGTATGAGTAAATGCGGCGGGATTGATGATGATGTAGTCGATGGCTTCGTCACGGGCAGCATGGATGCGCTCGATCAGCTCATGCTCGGCATTGCTTTGCAGGCTGAGCAGGTGATGCCCCTGGCTGCTGGCCAGCTCGCGCAAGCGTTGATCGATCTGCGGCAGAGTGACGGCACCGTAGACACCCGGTTCGCGGCTGCCTAACAGATTTAGATTGGGTCCGTGCAGAACCAGAATGCTGGCCATGATGTTGAATCCGGCTGAATACCTGTTGCTGAGCTGACCACTGGGTCAGTGTTCTGTCTGGGAGTTTGCCGGAAAGCGCAAGCGCTGTCCAGAATCTGTTGGTTGTCTTCAGATAGCAGCATGATGCCCGCAAGAAGGCCGAAATTGTTCAGAAGTTGATCAGTTGAGAGCGGCCAGTGCCTCTAGCCGTGCGCTGAACGCGGTGCGATCAGTCTCGCCCTGTATGCGAAGTTCGGTAGCTTCAATGCCGTCAGGGGTGAAAAAAAGAAAAGCCGGTGGACCAAATAATTGGTGTTGCTGCAGCCATGCACGCTGGTCCGGAGTGTTGGCTGTCATATCAAGCTTGATGCGCACCAGGCCCTGCATGGCTTGCTGGATATCTGGACGGGCCAGAATATCGCGCTCGATCTGTTTGCAACTGATGCACCAGTCAGCGTAAAGCTCAATGATGGCAGGACGTTGTTGCTCGTTTGCCTGCTGCAGCATGGCCTGCAGTCCCGCCTGGTCAGTCACGCTGGCAAAGCCGGTGTTGACTGAGCTGCTGGCGCTACCACTGGTAGTACCCAGGTTGGCCAGTGGGCGAAGTGGGTCAGAGTTGCCGGCCAGGCTGCCGAACAATGCTGCGGCCGCATAGATGGCGCTGAGCAGGGCCAGTGTCTGGGCAATCTTGCCGGGTGCATTTTTCGGCGTACGGTCAAATAGTCCGAGGCGTACAGCCAGGCCCGCAGTGAGCGCAGCCCACAGTGCCAGGCTGACGGGGCCGGGGAGCACACGTTCCAGTAGCCAGATGGCGACCCCGAGCAAGCCGAAGCCGAAAAGCTGCTTGACCGTTTCCAGCCAGGCGCCTGAGCGGGGCAGCAGGGCGTTGCCGAAGACTGCGACGAGCAGCAGTGGCAGTCCCATGCCCAGGGCCAGGGCAAACAGGGTGGCTGCGCCACTCATGGCATTGCCGGTGGCGCTGATGTAAACCAGCGCTCCGGCCAGCGGGGCTGAAATACAGGGCGAGACCACCAGTGTTGAGAGCACGCCCATGGTTGCTGCACCGGGAATCGAGCCGCCGCGTGTGCGGCCGGCCAGATGCTCTATCGGTTCGCGCAGGCGAGCGGGCAAGCGGAGTTCGAACAGGCCGAACATGGCCAGGGCAAAGGCGACGAAGAACAAGGCAAAAATGCTCAAGACCCAGACCGATTGCAGGCGCGCCTGGATATTCAGCGCGGCACCAAAGGTACCGATCAGTGCCCCGACCAGGGCGAAACTGATAGCCATGGCCAGCACATAGCTGAGCGCGAGTATCAACGCCCTTGGGCGGTCAATATCATCACGCCCGACGACCAGGCTGGACAGAATCGGCAACATCGGCAGCACGCAGGGGGTGAACGTCAGCCCCAGGCCGGCAAGAAAGAACAGCAAGAGTGCCAGACCGAGTTGCCCGCCTTGCAGCAGCGACTGAAAACGACTGGCACCGCCCGCATCCGGTGCGCCACTGGCAGTGGCTGCGGGGTTTGCCTGGCTATTGGTATTGTCGGTGCCGCCTGCACCGGGTAAATCAAGCAATACGGTTTCCGGTGGATAGCACAGGCCTGCATCGGCGCAGCCCTGAAAGCTCACTTGCAGTTGGCCGCCGGGTAGGGTGCCCACTGCATGCTGCAGCTGGACGCTGACCTCGTCGTAGTAGGCCTCGATATCCCCAAAGAACTCATCATGCATGGCTTTGCCGGATGGCAAGTCGATGCGGGTAATCTCGTCGCCACTGGTCAGGGCAAATTCAAAGCGATGGCGATACAGGTAGTAGCCGGGGGCAATATCGAAGTACAGGCTGATGTGCTGCTCGTCGACCTCGTCCAGCATGGGGCGGAAAGCTTCATTGACGGGCAGAAAGTCATGCTGCAGGGAGCTGCCGGAAGAGAACGGGCTGCTCAGTCCGCTGTCACTGTCGGATGAAAACGGGTTGGCCTGAGCGCTGGCGCCAAGCAACAGGATACAGATCAGCAGGACACGCAAAAGCAGCATAAGCAGTCTCAAGTCATTCAAAAGGCACCATCATAATGACACAGGAAGCCACTGCCGAGTGGCAAATGGTCTCAGGCTGCACATTGCTGCCTGACGTTGTTGCTGAACATTGCGTTGCGGTCAGCGGCTGCGACTGCCTCGTCTCTGTTTTTCAGCGGCTCGCTGGCTGGTAAAATCATTCTTCAGATAGATTATTGAGCAAATTGGTTCCCTAACCGGTAGTTAACAAGGCGGTCAGCAATGAAGAAAGCCAGTGGTTTGCAGGCTCTGGGTGGGTTGGTTTATTCCACCGAGAGTGGGCGTATGTGTCCTGACTGCGGTGCCCCGGTGGCGGAATGTCGCTGTGCTGAACCAAGGGTGCCGGAAGGTGACGGCATTGTGCGCGTGCGGCGAGAAAGCAAGGGCCGGGGCGGCAAAACGGTGACCACGGTCGCTGGAGTATTGTTGCCGGTCGAAGAGCTAAAGGCCCTGGCCAAGCGAATGAAAACCCGATGTGGTTGTGGCGGCGCAGTCAAGGAGGGTGTGATCGAGATACAGGGGGATCAGGTCGAGCTCTTGTGCCAATGGCTGCGTGAGCAAGGATTCAGTGTCAAACGCAGTGGCGGTTGAGCTCAGTCACGCCTTAGCCACCAATGCAGATAACGCCCGAGAGGGGCGTATGCCGGGTGGCGGCTGTAGGCCAGTTCCTCGCGAATCACGTCGTCTTCTTCGGCCAGCTTTTGCCAGTGGGGCGGCATGTAATCGTAAAACACCCGTATTCCGCTTTCGTGCTCCCTGGTCAGACCGGCGTTGCTGGCCCAATGGGCCAATTCGCGTGGATCAACAGGTTGCTGCGGGGTCAGGCCGCGCTGGCCTACTCCAGCCAACTGCTGGCGCTCGAGTTTGCGGAATTGGCCCTTGATCAGGTTGCGATAGATCAAGGCGTCGCGATTGTAGAAAGCCAGCGATAGCATGCCGCCGGTTTTCAATAATGATCTCAGGTGCGCGAGGGCCGATTGCGGGTCAGCCAGCCATTCCAGAACTGCATGGCAAATTACCAGATCAAATTGTTGCCCCTGGGCAGGGAGGTCCTGCAGTGGCAATGGCCAATAGGCGCCGGCGGGAGTGCCTGCATTGTCCAGTCGCTCGCGAGCGGCGCTCAGCATCTCGGGGGAAGGTTCGCTGACGGTTACATCGTGCCCGCGTTCCGCCAGCCAGGCGCTGATATGGCCCAGCCCGGCCCCGACGTCCAGTACTTCAAGGGCGGTGCTGTCCGCTGCCGGCAACCATTCCTGCAGGTCCCGGGTAAGGACGGCGAGGCGGATCGCCCCCTTGGGGCCGGCGTAGATTTTGCGCGCCAGATGGCTGCCCAACTGATCAAAGTAGCGGTCATTCATGGCTGAGTGGAGCCTTGCAGTCGAATAAGGTAAAAGAAGCAGTGTAACCGAGGCGAAGCGGCTGGCGCGCAGGCATAAAAAAAGCCAGCTTGTGGCCGGCTTTTTCAGGGGGCAGGAAGCTTATTTTTGATAGGCTTCCACGGCCTTAACAATTTCCGCGCGGGCTTCGTCTGCATTGCCCCAGCGGTCGATCTTGACCCATTTTCCGGGCTCCAGATCCTTGTAGTTCTCGAAGAAGTGCTGAACCTGTTGAATCAACAGTTCCGGCAGGTCGGTGTACTCCTTGATGTCACGGTACAGCGCACTGAGCTTGTCGTGCGGTACGGCGATCAATTTGGCGTCGCCGCCGCCATCATCGGTCATGTGCAGCACGCCAACCGGGCGTGCCCGGATAACTGCGCCCGGTGCTACCGGGTGAGGGGTAACCACGAGTACGTCAAGCGGGTCGCCATCATCAGCCAGGGTGTTGGGTATATACCCGTAGTTGGCCGGGTAGAACATCGGCGTAGCCATGAAACGATCAACAAAGAGTGCGCTGCTGTCCTTGTCGATTTCGTATTTGATCGGTGCGTGGTTGGCGGGGATCTCGATGGCGACGTAGATGTCGTTGGGGATGTCTTTGCCTGCGGGGATCTGGTCGTAGCTCATGGTTTACCTGATTCGGGCATGAAGGAAAAAGTCGCGCGCATTATAGGCGTTCGGGGCCGCGATACCAAGTAAAATGACTTCGACCAAGGTATAAACAGCCGGTTCTTGCCGGCTGTCCTGTGCCGGGCAGCTATAGCTTGGAGGCAAAATAACGGAAATCGACATCATCGGTGAAACCCAATGAGCGATAGAGCTCATGGGCAGCTTCATTGCTTTCCCCTGTCATTACCGTCATGCGACCGATGCCCTTGGTTTTTGCCAGCTCCTTGGCGTGGTTGATCATGCGGTCTGCCACCAGTTGTCGGCGCGCTTCTTCAATCACGTAAATGCCTTTGAGCACCCAGCTGGCAGTCAGCGTCAGGGCAGAAAAACTGGGAATGAACTGGCAGAAGCCCAGGACTTTGCCAGTGCTTTCATCTTCGGCGAGCAGGATTACCGCTTCATCTTCCTGCAGGCGAGCCCGAAGAAAGCGTTCGGAGGCTTCCGGTTTGGGGGATTGGCCGTAAAACTCGCGGTATTTGATAAACAGCGGGGTGATTTCATCCAGACGCTCAACGCCCGCTTGCACAATACGCATACGAATTCCTCTGATTTGGTCAGTTAATGGCTGTCAGTTTGTATGGGGTCAGCCTTAAATGCTGCCTCAGGCCGAGACAATGCGCAATGGGGCGGGACAAAAAAACGGCTCCACAGTCTCAGACTGGGAGCCGTTGCTGCTCTGGGGCGTGCTCAGACGCTGAAAGGTGGCAGCTTGCGAGCGATGCTGGTATTGGTCAGGCGCACATAGCTGGGCAGGCCATTCTTGAACGGCGGTGCATCTTCACCCTGAATCAGTGGTGACAGATAGCGACGGCAAGCTTCCGTAATATGGAATCCGTCGGCGCTGATAAAGTCGCGCGGCATGAATTTTTCCACGTTGGCAACGTCTTTCAGGGGGGCTTCGATGATATCCCATTGATAGGGGTTGTCCTGCAGGCGACGGATCGCCGGCATAACCGAATTCTTGCCGGCCAGGGCTATCTCGACAGCGGCTACCCCGAGGGCATAGGCCTGCTCGACATCGACTTTGGATGCGATATGGCGAGCGGCGCGCTGCAGATAGTCAGCCACCGCCCAGTGATATTTGTACCCCAGTTCGTCCTTGACCAGTTTGGCAATGGTCGGGGCGACGCCGCCCAGTTGGGCATGGCCAAAGGCGTCGGTGAGGCCGGTTTCCGACAGGAACTTGCCGTCGGTATTCTTGATGCCTTCCGACACCCCGATCACGCAATAGCCATGCGTTTTCACGCATTCATCAACCCGGGCGAGGAAGGTAGCCTGGTCGAATTCGATCTCGGGGAACAGCAGAATATGCGGCGGCTCACCTTCGGCTTCACTGGCCAGGCCGCAGGCTGCGGTGATCCAGCCGGCATGCCGACCCATGACCTCAAGAATGAAGACCTTGGTTGATGTGGCTGCCATGGAGGCAACGTCAAAGCCGGCTTCCCGAATCGAGGTGGCGACATATTTGGCTACCGAGCCGAAGCCGGGGCAGCAATCGGTAACCGGCAGATCATTGTCTACGGTTTTGGGGACATGGATAGCCTGTATCGGGTATCCCATGGTTTCGGCCAGCTGTGAGATTTTGAGGCAGGTATCTGCCGAGTCGCCGCCACCGTTGTAAAAGAAGTAACCGATATCATGCGCCTTGAATACTTCAATCAAGCGTTCGTACTCCGCGCGATTGGCGTCCAGACTCTTCAGTTTGTAGCGGCAGGAGCCAAAGGCGCCGGACGGGGTATGACGCAGGGCGGCAATGTTCTCGGCCGATTCGAGGCTGGTGTCGATCAGGTCTTCGGTCAGCGCGCCGATGATGCCATTGCGTCCTGCATAGACAGTGCCTATGCGATCGCCATGTTTGCGTGCGGTCTCGATCACCCCCGCGGCAGAGGCATTGATCACGGCGGTGACGCCACCCGATTGGGCGTAAAAAGCATTCTTGACGGTCATGCAGGCTCCATGTGTGCGCAAGGCCAGTCCTTAACCGGTCTGGCAACTGATGGGACGTAATGAATGGCGCGAATGATAGCGGAATCCCGTTGCTTTTGCATGGCCGTCTGGCGGGCGTGGTAAACTTCGCCAACATGCGACAGGCTGGTATGCGGCAAGCCATGACTATCCTGCAGGCTGCCAGGCACTTGCTGCTTGCCACTGGAAACCAGCCGCTTACTTTCAGAACAGGAGCTCCCCGTTGCACATCCATATTCTCGGTATCTGCGGCACCTTTATGGGTTCGTTGGCTTTGCTGGCGCGGGAGCTGGGACACCGGGTTACGGGGTCCGATGCCAACGTCTATCCGCCGATGAGCACGCAATTGGCGGCGCAGGGTATTGAATTGCAGGAAGGGTATGCGCCGGAACATCTGCAACCGGCGCCGGATCTGGTCGTGATTGGCAACGCCCTGTCGCGCGGCAATGCAGCGGTGGAATATGTGCTGGATCAAGGCATGCCTTATGTCTCCGGCCCGCAATGGCTGGCTGATCATGTGTTGCAGGGGCGCTGGGTGTTGGCCGTTGCCGGCACCCATGGCAAGACCACTACGGCCAGTTTGCTCGCCTGGTTGCTGGAAGATGCCGGCATGGCGCCAGGCTATCTGATTGGCGGAGTGCCACAGAATTTCGGTCTATCGGCACGCTTGGGTGATACCCCGTTTTTTGTCGTTGAAGCCGATGAGTATGACAGCGCTTTTTTCGATAAACGTTCCAAGTTTGTGCATTATCACCCGCGGACTTTGGTGATGAATAATCTGGAGTTCGATCATGCGGATATTTTTCCTGATCTGGCCGCGATCGAACGACAATTTCATCATCTGGTAAGAACCGTTCCAGGCGCGGGCCTGATCATTTATCCACGGGCAGATAGCGCCTTGCAGCGCGTAATTGAGCAGGGCTGCTGGACTCCAGAGCAGACAACAGGCGCCGGGGGCGACTGGCAAGCGCGTTTGCTGGAAGCGGACGGTTCGCACTTCGAGGTCTGGCTGCAGGGTAAATGCCAGGGCGAGGTGCGTTGGCAGCAGACCGGTGAGCACAGCGTCGCCAATGCGCTGGTAGCACTGGCGGCGGCCAGACACGTCGGCGTGGCGCCAGCTCAAGCTGTCGCGGCGCTGGGCCGCTTTGCCAGCGTCAAGCGGCGCATGGAGCTGCTGGCAGAGATCAATGGTATCCGCGTGTATGACGATTTTGCCCATCACCCGACGGCAATCGCGACTACTTTGGCCGGCGTGCGCAAGCAATTGGGCGCCGGGCAGTTGATTGCGGTGATTGAACCGCGTTCCAACACCATGCGTCTGGGTAGTCATCAGGCCGCCTTGCCGCGCAGTGTGGTGGATGCCAGTGAAGTGATCTGGTATCAGCCACCGGGCCTGGACTGGTCGCTGGATAGCGTTATTGCAGCGAGCCCGGTGCCGGCTCGGGTGCTGGATTCAACGGCTGACATTATCCGGCGAGTTCTGGCGGTCGCCGAACCCGGTTGTCAGGTAGTCATCATGAGCAATGGCAGCTTTGCCGGCCTGCACGGCCAGCTGGTTGCCGCACTGGAGCAGCACTATGCCTGAGCAAAGGGTAACCCTGGCCGTTACCGGCGCGTCTGGCGCCCAATATGCCATGCGCTTGCTGGAATGCCTTGTCAGAGCCGATGTCGAGGTGTTTTTCCTTATCTCCCAGGCGGCGCAACTGGTGATGGCAACCGAGACCGATTGGCAGCTGCCGCCCAAGCCGCAAGCATTGCAAGCCTATCTGAGTGAGCATTTTGCCGCGCGCGAAGGTCAGATCCGGGTCTTTGGCAAGCAGGACTGGATGGCTCCTGTGGCCTCGGGTTCAGGGGCGCCGGGGGCAATGGTGGTGTGCCCTTGCTCGACGGGTTGTATGTCGGCAATCGCCACCGGGGCGAGCAATAACCTGATTGAGCGTGCAGCAGACGTCGCCCTGAAGGAGCGGCGTACATTGATTCTGGTTCCGCGAGAAGCCCCTTATTCGACGTTGCACCTGGAGAATATGCTCAAGTTGAGTCAGATGGGGGCGGTGATACTACCGGCCAGTCCGGGCTTTTATCATCAGCCGGCGAGTATTGAAGATCTGATCGATTTTGTCGTGGCGCGGATTCTCAATCAGCTGGGTATCGAGCAGACACTGTTGGCCCGCTGGGGCGAGTAGGCAAAGGCCGGGCAGGCTCATGAGCCCCGCATGGCGGGGCTCATGCAAGGTCAGACGAAGTACAGGGTCAGACCTTCGGCAATGAAGGCCGGCTTGTCCTGACCTTCAATTTCCATGGTGGAGCGGGATTTCACCAGCCACTGACCGGGGTTCTTCTCGGTTACGTCGATGACAGTGACCTGCAGGCGTACCCGCGAGCCAACGCGGACGGGCTGGATAAAGCGCAGGCTGTCGAGACCGTAGTTGACCGCCATTTTCAGCCCCTCAGGGCGAATCAGCAGGCCGGCAGACAGCACCGGCAAAAGTGACAATGACAGGAAGCCGTGAGCAATGGTGCCACCGAAAGGTGTTTGCTTGGCTTTTTCTTCATCAATATGAATGAACTGGTGGTCACCGGTGCATTCGGCAAACTGATTGACGCGCTGCTGATCAATGGTCATCCAGTCGGAATGTCCAAGGTCCTTGCCAATGTAGGAAGTCAGTTCGGAAACGGGTACGGCGGACATGGCGTTCTCCATGGCTATTATTGTCGAGGGTGTCGACCGGCGTAGTTGCGATCGCTGCCAACATAGTTGCAGTCGGTTGCCTTGGGGTCAATTGCTGAACGCCTTCCATTGGTTTGCTGAATGACGGAACCTGCCCGGGGCTAGAAAAACCTGCAGCAGTTGCGCCTGTCTTCATACGCACGCTGTCGGTATAATGGGAGTTTTGCGTCAACAGTGAAGTGGTGAATAGATGACTAGCGAGCAGGTCAGGGCGTACATGGTTGGTCTCGGGCAGCAGGCCCGGGCAGCGTCGCGGGTGATCGCGCGCGCGCCGACCGCGGTGAAGAATAAGGCCCTGCTGGCAACTGCAGATGCCCTGTTGGCGGCTGCCGATACGCTGGTTGCTGCGAATGCCAGGGACTTGCAAGCCGCCCGTGAGCGGGGCCTGGATGCGGCCATGGTTGACCGCCTTGCTGTGACTCCGGCGGGTATCCAGGCCATGGTCGAGGGCTTGCGTCAGGTGGCGGCCTTGCCGGATCCGGTTGGCGCTATTCAGGATATGAAATTTCTCCCGTCGGGTATCCAGGTTGGCAAGATGCGTGTGCCGCTCGGCGTCATTGGCATCATCTATGAATCACGGCCCAATGTGACCGTGGAAGCCGCCAGTCTTTGCCTGAAGTCGGGCAACGCCTGCATTTTGCGCGGCGGCTCGGAGTCGATTCATTCCAATCAGGCGATTGCTGCCTGTATTGCTCAGGGGCTGGCTGCGGCCGGTTTGCCGGATGAGGTGGTGCAAGTGGTTGAGACCACTGATCGCGAAGCGGTTGGTGCGTTGATTACACTGCCCGAATACGTTGATGTCATCGTGCCGCGCGGTGGCAAGGGTCTGATCGAGCGCATCAGTCAGGATGCCCGGGTGCCGGTAATCAAGCATCTGGACGGTATCTGCCATGTGTATGTTGATGATCGTGCCGATCTGGATAAAGCCACAGCCATTGCGCTGAATGCCAAGACGCACCGATACGGGGTATGCAATGCCATGGAAACCCTGCTGCTGCATGAGTCGGTTGCCGCTGAGTGTCTGCAACGCCTGGCGCCGCTATTTGCCGAGAAAGGGGTTGAGTTGCGAGGCTGTCCGAAGACTCTGGCGCTGCTGCCGCAGGCTGTTCCGGCCAGTGATGACGACTGGCAAACCGAATACCTGGCGCCGATTCTGGCCATTCGAATTGTCGCTGATATGGACGCCGCTATCGAGCACATCAATACCTACAGCTCTCAGCACACGGATGCCATGGTCAGCGAAGATTTTACCCGCGCGCGGCGTTTTCTCGCCGAGGTGGATTCCAGCTCGGTGATGATCAATGCCTCGACGCGCTTTGCCGATGGTTTCGAGTATGGTCTGGGAGCCGAAATCGGTATCTCCACCGACAAGATCCACGCCCGTGGCCCGGTAGGTCTTGAAGGGCTGACCAGCGAGAAATACGTGGTGTTCGGCGACGGACACATCCGTCAGTGAGTGGGCCATGAGTCGCCGTATAGGCTTGCTCGGTGGCACCTTCAATCCGGTGCATTTCGGCCATTTGCGTAGCGCCATAGAGGTGCGCGAACGGCTGGCGCTGGATGAGCTGCGTCTGGTGCCCAGTGCGCGGCCGCCGCATCGGGAAGCGCCGGGCGTTTCTGCCGAGCAGCGGCTGGCCATGGTGCATCTGGCCCTGGGCAATACGGCGGAGTTGCAGGTGGATGATCGCGAACTGCAACGCGACAAGCCCTCCTGGACGGTGGATACCCTGACGTCACTGCGTGACGAACTCGGCGTCGAGGCGCCACTGTTTTTTATTCTGGGCTGGGATGCTTTTTGCGGCCTGCCTGGCTGGCAACGTTGGCAGGAACTGCTTGAGCTGGCTCATCTGGTAATTTTGCAGCGCCCGGACTTCGATCAGGAAGCACCGGAAGCTCTGAAAGACCTGCTCGCAGCACGAACCATAGCCAGTCTGGATGCGTTGCAAGGCCCGGCCGGGCAAATCATTACCCTGGAACAGACGCCATTGGCGATTTCCGCTACCCAGATTCGCCACCTGATCGGGCAGGGCCAGTCGGCTCGTTTTCTGTTACCCGATCCGGTACTTGACTATATTCATACCCATGGGCTGTATCGCCCGGACAGACAGGACTGACCCCTTACTATGCAAACCGATGAACTGATCACTCTGGTCAACAACGCACTGGAAGAACTCAAGGCGAAAGAAATCGTCCAGATTGATGTGCGCGAACAGACCAGTATTACCGATTACATGATGATTGCCAGCGGCACGTCCAGCCGCCACGTCTCAGCCCTGAGTGACAACGTGGTGGAGAAGGCCAAGCTGGCCGGCAATAAACCGCTGGGTGTTGAAGGCAAGGCGGGCGGCGAGTGGGTTCTGGTCGACCTGGGGGATGTGGTGGTGCATATCATGCAACCCGCTACGCGCCAGTTCTATGATCTCGAACGGCTGTGGGAAAGTGCTGAAAGCCGCCGCGCAGCGGCCCAGCAGCCGACGGAGTAGTCATATGCGCATTCGCCTGATCAGCGTGGCGTCGCGTATGCCGCGCTGGGTGGAGCAGGGTTATCAGGAGTATGCCAAACGCCTGCCGCCTGAATTGCCTCTGGAGTTGGTGGAAATCCCGCTTGGCAACCGGAGCAAGAATGCCGATATTGCCCGTTTGATGAAGCGTGAGGGCGAACAGATGCTGGCCGTAACCCAGCCAGGGGAACGAATCGTGACGCTGGAGGTCAATGGCCGTGAGTGGTCAACGGCAACGCTGGCAGAGCAACTGGATAATTGGCGGCTGGATGCGCGCACGGTCAACCTGATGGTCGGTGGTCCCGAGGGGCTGGCCGAATCGGTGTGCCAGGCCAGTGAGCAACGCTGGTCTCTGTCACCATTGACCCTGCCGCACCCTCTGGTGCGCATCCTTCTGGCTGAACAGCTCTATCGGGCCTGGACCATTCTCAACCGTCACCCCTATCACAAGTAAGTAATGGCCAAGCCGATCAAGCTCACTGATTTCAAGAGCGATGCCCGCATTGTGCAGGGACGCGTGCTGCTCTGTGCCCTGGTGATACTGTCGATGCTGGGTGCCCTGGTAGCGCGTATGTACTACCTGCAGGTAGTGCAGTATGACTACCATTCGACGCTGTCGGACAACAATCGGGTGCATGTGCAGCCAGTACCGCCGACGCGAGGACGTATCCATGATCGCAACGGCATCGTACTCGCCGAGAATCGTCCCAGCTACAGCCTGAACATTACCCATGAGCGGGTGCCGAATCTCCCGGCCACGCTGGAATTGCTGCAGGATTTGCTCGAGCTCGATGCCGAGTCGATGGAGCGGGCTGCAAGGCGGTTGCAGCAGCGGCGGCGGCCCTTTGAAGCGGTACCGATCATGTTCGAGCTGACCGAAGCGCAGATTGCCAGGCTGGCCGTCAATCAGTTCCGTTTGCCCGGGGTAGAAGTGCAGGCCAGTTTCGTTCGTCATTACCCGCTGGGGGAAAAGTTTGCTCACGCAATCGGCTATGTCGGGCGGATCAACGAGGCGGAATTGCAACGTATCGATACGGTGGCTTACGCTGGCACCCATTACATCGGCAAGACCGGTATCGAGCGACAATACGAAGACTGGCTGCACGGTACTGTGGGGTATGAAGAAGTGGAAACCAATGCCCGGGGACGGGTGTTGCGCGTACTCAAACGAACCGATCCGCAACCAGGACGTGACCTCACGCTTCATCTGGACGCTCGCTTGCAACAGATTGCGCAAGAGGCTCTGGCCGGGCGTCGAGGCGCCGTGGTAGCGATTGAACCGGACACTGGTGGTGTTCTGGCCTTTGTCAGCCAGCCATCGTTCAATCCCAATCTGTTTGTTACCGGCATTAGCCACGCCGATTACGCTGCTCTGCGAGATTCGCTGGATCGGCCCTTGTTCAACCGGGTGTTGCGTGGTCAGTATCCCCCCGGCTCGACCATCAAACCGATGATTGCCCTGGCCGGGCTTGAGCATGGAGCGGCTACCCGAAGCAGTCGGGTGTATGACCCGGGTTTTTATCAGCTGCCCAATCACAGTCACCGTTATCGCAACTGGAATCGACGGGGTGATGGCTGGGTGGACATGCGTTTCTCGATTGCTCGCTCGAACGACACCTTTTTCTATGATCTGGCGCACAAGCTGGGCATTGACCATATGCATGATTTCCTCAGCAAGTTCGGGCTTGGTCAGCGGGTAGCTCTGGATATGTTCGAGGAGCAGACCGGTTTGATGCCTTCCCGTGAGTGGAAACGAAATGCCCGTGGTCAGCCCTGGTATCCCGGCGAAACACTGATTGCCGGGATTGGCCAGGGCTACATGATGATGACTCCGCTGCAACTGGCCCATTCAACCGCCTTGCTGGCCAGTCGTGGCAAATGGATGCGACCACGCCTGCTCAAGGATGCCGAAGGCCTCGAACCGGATACCAGTGACACGCCGGATGACATCCAGCTGAGCAATCCGGACGATTGGGAATTTATCATTGATGCCATGGAAGATGTGATGCACGCCAGCCATGGAACAGCCCGGGGGGCGGCCCGGGATGCGGAATACCAGATTGCCGGCAAGACCGGTACCGCTCAGGTAGTGGCTATTGCCCAGGGCAATGAATATGACTCTGAAGCCTTGCAGGAGCGGCACCGGGATCATGCTCTGTTTATCGGCTTTGCACCTGCGGATGAGCCCCGGATTGCAGTGGCAGTCATGGTCGAGAATGGTGAATCAGGTGGTCGTGAGGCGGCGCCGGTAGCGCGTGCATTGTTTGATGCCTGGTTGTTGACCGGCGCCGAGACACCTGACCCGCAGCAGGAGCAGAGTCAATGAAACTGCTGAAACGCCTGAACACTCCGGCCCCCCAGGGTTACGGGCGACGGATGCCGCTGTGGCAACGCATTCATGTCGATCCCTGGCTGCTGTTGCTGTTACTGGTGCTGGCTACAGTGGCCGGGTTTGTATTGTATTCGGCAAGCGGACGCAGCCTGGCTCTGGTTTACCGTCAGGGTGCGGCCTATGCAGTGGGTTTGGCGGTAATGTTGGTGATAGCCCAGTTTCAGCCACGCTTTATGCAGCGTTGGGTGCCTTTGGCGTATCTGGCTGGTGTGTTGTTGCTGGTCGCTGTACTGGTGGCGGGGGTGCAGGCCAAGGGAGCGCAGCGTTGGCTGAGTATTCCCGGTCTGATGCGCTTTCAGCCTTCAGAGGTGATGAAACTGGCTATGCCGATGATGCTGGCCTGGTACCTTGGCCGGCATACCCTGCGACCAACACTGCCTCAGGTGGTGATCAGTCTGTTGATTGTCGCTGTGCCGGTATTCCTGGTGCTCAGGCAGCCCGATCTGGGCACTTCATTGTTGATTGCCACTTCCGGTTTTTTCGTCCTCTTGTTGGCCGGTTTGCGCTGGCGCTACATGATCGGTGCAGCCATTCTGCTGATGCCGGCTGCGGTCGCCATGTGGTTTTTTGTCTTGCACAATTATCAGAAACAACGGGTGCTGACCTTCCTCAATCCGGAGTCGGATCCCTTGGGGGCTGGCTGGAATATCATTCAGTCCAAAGCTGCCATCGGCTCCGGTGGGGTCTATGGCAAGGGGTGGTTGCAAGGGACCCAGTCGCACCTGGATTTTCTTCCCGAAGGGCATACCGATTTCGTGATTGCGGTGCTGGGTGAGGAGTTTGGTATGGTCGGTATCTGCCTGCTTTTGACGGTCTATCTGCTGATCATTGCCCGGGGACTCTATATTACCTTGCAGGCACAAGACAGCTTCTGCAAACTGCTGGCAGGCAGTATCACCCTGACCTTTTTTGTCTACGTGTTCGTCAACATCGGCATGGTCAGCGGACTCTTGCCGGTGGTCGGGGTACCCTTGCCATTGATCAGTTACGGCGGTACATCTCTGGTGACCTTGCTGGCAGGGTTCGGCATCCTGATGTCGATTCATACCCACCGCAAATGGATGTCAGAAGGTTGACCGTAAACCCGGCGGTGTCCGGGTGACGCAATCAGGAAGAAGAATAGATGCTAAATACCGGTTTTTCGGGCGTGGTGTATCACTGGCGGCGGTCTGTGCTGGCAGTCGCTTGCAGCTTGCTGGCGCCTCTGGCGGCGGCTTCGGACTATGGGGTCGAGCACCCGGCAGTATTGCCCTTTATCCAGGAAATGCAAAGCGAACACGGTTTCAGTGCCGATTACATGTTGCGCCTGCTGTCCGGGGCAGAACGCCGTCAACCGATCCTGGATGCTATCTCGCGGCCGGCGGAACGCGTGCGCCCCTGGCATGAGTATCGAGCCATTTTCGTGACCGAGCAGCGTTTGCAGCAAGGACTTGAGTTCTGGGCCGAGCATGCAGAGGCGCTGGCGCGGGCAGAGCAGGAATACGGTGTTGAGCCGGAAGTAATTGTCGCCATTATCGGTGTAGAGACTTTTTACGGGCGGCACACAGGTACTCATCGGGTGCTGGATGCGTTGACCACGCTGGGTTTTGATTATCCGCCGCGGGCTGACTTCTTCCGTCGCCAGCTCAAGGCTTTCATGGTGTTGACCCGTGAACAGCAAATGGACCCGAGTGTTTTGACCGGCTCTTACGCCGGTGCCATGGGTTATCCGCAGTTCATTCCCAGCAGTTATCAGGTGTTTGCCGTCGACTTTGACGGCGATGGCAAAGTGGATATATGGAACAATCCGGTCGATGCCATTGGCAGCGTGGCCAACTACTTCAAGGAGCACAAGTGGCAGCATGGTGCGCCGGTCGTGGTCGCCGCCGAGGTCAATGGTGAGCGCTATGCTGAAGGCATCACTCTGAATGACGGCCTGCAGGCCAGACTGACGGTGGCCGAGCTGCGCGCCCTGGGTTGGCAGCCGGCCACGGATCTGCCGGATGAGCAGAGCGTCATGAGTTTCGAGTTTGACGCCGGCGATCAGCAGCAGCACTGGATCGGCCTGGATAATCTGTACGCCATTACCCGATATAATCACAGCGTGATGTACGCCATGGTCGTACATCAGTTGGCACAACAGCTACGTGAGGCGCGAATCCCATGACTGTCGCTCGACTTTGCCGGACTTGTCTGCTGATTGTTCTGGGCGCGAGCCTGGTTGCCTGTTCCGGTAGTGGCAAGCGGATCGAAAGCCCGGCGGCCACGGCGATTGATCGCAATGCACCGTCGATTCGACCCACGTTGGAGGATGGCGCGCCCAGTTATCTGATGGATGTCTCGGGTATCCCGGATGCGGTTCCGACGCCGCACGACGGCGCCTACAAGGCCACCCCCTATACCCTGATGGGTGTCCGTTATGAACCCTTGCAGGATGGCCGCAACTACCGTGAAGAAGGCATTGCGTCCTGGTATGGCACCAAGTTCCACGGTCAGCTTACAGCGAATGGTGAGGTGTATGACCTTTATGCCATGACGGCCGCCCACAAGACATTGCCTCTGCCAAGCTACGTGAAGGTAACCAACCTGGAAAACAATCGCGAGGTGATTGTCCGGGTGAATGATCGCGGACCTTTCTATTCAGAGCGAATTATTGATCTGTCCTATGCTGCGGCGCAACGTCTCGGCTTTGCCGACAAGGGGACAGCGCGGGTGCTGGTCGAGGGAATTGATCCGGTAGCCTGGCAGCAGGAAAACAACAGAGATCGTCAGCTGGTGGATGCCGCGCTTGATAATGTTCCCGCATCAAATGGGGAACTTTATCTGCAACTGGGTGCCTTCTCCAACAGCCAGGCGGCTGAACAACTGCGCCAGCGTGTGCAAGCCATGGTCAGTGCCAGTGTCAGCGTGTCCCCCGTGCAGTTACAGCGTCAGACCCTGCATCGCGTCAGGGTCGGTCCGGTAGCCAGTGAAGCTGAGGCCGTGCGTCTGATGGATCGTCTGCGTCTGGCGGATCTGGGTTCACCCACACTGATCCGTGCCAACTGAAATCCCATGCCTTTGACTTTGTGAGAATCATGTTTAAATCAATGAAAAACCTGTTTGTGACTGGCCTGGTGCTGGGTATGACAACGCTGGTGCAGGCGCAAAACGCATCCATTCCGATGGTCCCGGCAGCACCGCAAATTGCTGCCAGCAGCTATATCCTGATGGATGCCAACAGTGGTCGGATTCTGGTCGAACACAACGCGGACGAACGCCTGCCACCCGCCAGCCTGACCAAGATGATGACCAGCTATCTCGGAAGTCTTGAGTTGCTGGAAGGGCGCATCAATGAACAGGATGAAGTGCTGGTCAGCGAAAAAGCCTGGCGCAAGGGCGGCTCGAAGATGTTTATCGAAGTGGGCGATCGGGTCCCCTTCATTGATCTCAAGCGCGGGGTGATCATCCAGTCCGGCAATGACGCCAGCATTGCCATGGCCGAGCACATTGCCGGCAGTGAAGATGCCTTTGCCGACCTGATGAACAGCCATGCCCGGCGTTTAGGCATGCAGAACAGCCATTTCACCAATGCGACTGGCTGGCCGGATGATGCGATGCACTCCAGTGCCCGCGATATGGCACTGCTGGCGCGCGCGATTATCCGTGACGACCGCCAATACTATGAGATCTACAAGGAACGTGAGTTTACCTGGAACGGTATCCGGCAGAACAACCGCAATCGCATGTTGTGGCGTGACAGCAGTGTCGATGGCTTGAAAACCGGACATACCGAGGCAGCGGGTTATTGTCTGGTGGCCTCGGCGGAGCGTGAAGGCATGCGCCTGATTTCCGTGGTCATGGGTACCAGCAGCGACGAGGTCCGCACGTCGGAAACGCAAAAATTGCTGACCTGGGGTTTCCGCTTTTTTGAAACGCGCAACTTCTATCAGCCAGGCGAAGTGCTGGCTACCCCTCGTGTCTGGGCCGGCGTCGACAACCAGGTGCGTGCCGGCCTGGCCGATGGCCTGCTGTTGACCCTGCCGCGTGGTCAGGCTGATCGCTTGCAAGCCAGTGTCAGCTTGAAATCAACCCTGCGCGCCCCCATCGTAGTGGGCGACGAGCTGGGCGAGGTAGAGGTCCGTCTGGGCGATGAAGTCGTGCACAAGGCACCACTGGTCGCCTTGGCCGACGTTGAAGCCGCCGGTTTTTTTGGCCGTCTGTGGGACAGCTTGCGACTGTTCTTCTACGGTCTGTTCAACTGATTACAGGTAACTGTTATGGCGGATACCCCGCAAGCCCCGACAATCGAATTTCCCTGCCGTTATCCGATCAAGGTGATCGGCACGGCGACGGACGATTTTACTGATCTGGTGGTGACTGTCGTTGAGCAGCACACCTCGGCGGGTGATGTCGAGCTGGTCGATGTGCGCGACAGCAAGAACGGGCGCTTTGTGTCTGTGCGCATCCGTATAACCGCGACGGGTGAAGAGCAGTTGCAGGCGTTGCATCTGGCCCTGAAGTCCACGGGTCGTGTGCATATGGTGCTGTGATGGCACCTCCTCCTTTACGGGTTCGTGATCTGGGGTTGGTGGACTATCTGCCGACCCTTGACGCCATGCGCAAGCTGACCGCCGAGCGTGATGCCGATACACCCGACGAGATCTGGCTGTTGCAACACCCGCGGGTATTTACCCAGGGGCAGGCGGGCAAGGCCGAGCATGTACTGGCTGCCGGCGACATACCGATCGTTCAGGTTGAGCGCGGCGGGCAAGTGACCTACCACGGCCCCGGTCAGTTGGTGGTTTATTTGCTGTTGGATATTCGCCGACGTGGCATGGGTGTGCGCGAGCTGGTCAGTCTGATGGAGCAGGCACTGGTCGACCTGCTTGCCGATTACGACATCAGCGCGGCACCACGGCCGGATGCACCGGGCGTCTATGTTGGCGCGGCAAAAATTGCCTCGCTCGGACTGCGTATCCGCCGGGGTTGTTCTTTCCATGGACTGGCATTGAATGTGGACATGGACCTGGAGCCCTTCCGCCGTATCAATCCCTGCGGCTACGCCGGCCTGCAAATGACCCAGATGCGCGATCAGATGACCGGGCCTGTTGCTGTCAGTGAGGTGGCTGAGCGTTTACAGGGGCACCTGCAGCGGTTATTGGCTGATCATGATGGCGCTGCTTGAGCTGGCCTTCAGGTAACAGCACAGCCTGGGCCGGCAGTTTATTCAGTGGCCTCCCTAGATAGTTCTGGTGGGAATCAACTCAATAACAGCGCTGTTCTCTTGCCCCGGCACTCTGGCCGGCTCGGCGAGGCCAAGGTTGTTCTTTTCAAACACCCGGTCAGCGCGGTAGCTGGAGCGAACCAGCGGGCCTGACGCGACTTCCATAAAGCCCATTTCCAGACCAATGTCGCGATAGCGATTGAATTCTTCCGGAGTTACCCAGCGTTCAACCGCCAGGTGGTTGCGCGTTGGGCGCAGATATTGCCCAAGGGTGACAATATCGACCTTGATGGCGCGCAGATCTTCAAACGTCTGCAGAATCTCGGCGTCGGTTTCGCCGAGCCCCAACATCAGGCTGGTCTTGGTCAGTACCTGGGGACGATGCTGCTTGGCATAGGCCAGCACATCCAGGGTCTTGCGGTAGCCGGCACGCGGGTCGCGTACCTTGTGCGTCAGGCGTTCGACGGTTTCCACGTTCTGGGCAAAAACCTCCAGGCCTGAGTCGATCACGGCCTGGATAGCGCTGAGTACGCCATCAAAGTCCGGAGTCAATGCTTCTACCACCACCTGCGGCGTACGCTTCTTGATCGCACGCACGCAGGCCGCGTAATGGGCAGCGCCACCATCATCGAGATCATCCCGGTCAACCGAGGTCAGGACGATATAGCGCAGGCCCATGAGTTCGACTGACTTGGCGGTGTTGGCCGGCTCTTCCTGATCCAGCCAGCCATTCGGATTGCCGGTGTCTACCGCACAGAAGCGGCAGGCACGGGTGCATACGGAGCCCATCAGCATGATGGTGGCCGTGCCGTTGGCCCAGCATTCACCCTGATTGGGGCAATGCGATTCCTCACACACCGTGCTCAGGCGGTGTTCCTTGACGTTGCGCTTGACCGCTTCAAAGCGGGCGCCACTGGGCATTTTTGCCCGCAGCCACTTTGGCTTGGGCCCGTTGCTGACGCCTTCGTCAGTTTGCTTGCGCTGCTTCTGACCATCCTTGATCGCGGCGATACCGTGCTCGGTGCGGAACTTTTCACCGCTGGATACCGGCTTGGATGGCTGCTCACTCATGGGTTGGGTTCTCGTCTTGGGGGCAGGCTGCCCGGCAGAATCATGCGCCGAGTTTATCATAGCCAGCTTGCGCCCTGCATGGCACCAAGGTCGCAGGCTGCGGTGCGAAGCACTGATCAGCCACACAATAAGTGTCGGCGGTGTTGCCAGCCACCGGTGCCAGACCGTCGCTAGCCAGGGATGGCTATCGACGAGCGCACATGGATGTGCTTGTAGCGTGTCTGGCATCGGTGACTGGCAATGCTGCCGGGCGCAAAAAAACCTGGCTGATCAGTGCTTCCCCGTCAACCGCATTCAGCCGACAAGTCTTGACAATTATCAAGGCAATTTCCCACACCTTGTCGCACAGTCATGGCTGGTCTGATGCAAGAGGAATGCAGGCATGCAACTGGTGTGTCCCGCAGGCAGCCTGCCTGCACTGAAATCGGCTTTGCGTGAAGGCGCCGATGCTGTTTATACCGGCTTTCGCGATGATACCAATGCGCGCCATTTTGCCGGCCTCAATTTTACTGATCAGCAACTGGAGCAGGGGTTGGCGCTGGTGCGAGCGCAGGGCAAGGCCTTGTACATCGCAGTGAATACCTATGCCTTGCCGGATGGTTGGGCACGTTGGCAGCGTGCAGTGGACCAGGCGGCGGCGCTGGGCGTGGATGCGTTGATTGCAGCTGACCCGGGCGTTCTCGCGTATGCCAGCAAACATCATCCGGATCTGCCGCTGCATCTGTCGGTGCAGGGCTCGGCGACCAACCCCGATGCACTGCGCTTCTATCATCAGCGCTACCGGATTCGCCGTGCAGTATTGCCCCGTGTGCTCTCGTTGCAACAGGTCGAGCGCCTGGCCGCGCTGAGTCCGGTTCCGCTGGAAGTGTTTGCCTTTGGCAGCCTGTGCATCATGGCTGAAGGGCGCTGTCATTTATCCTCATATGTTACCGCGCAGTCACCCAATTTATGCGGTGTCTGTTCGCCGGCCAGTGCCGTGCGCTGGAGTCAGGAGTCGGACAACCTGTCAGCCCGGTTGAATAATGTATTGATTGACCGGTATGCCGAGGATGAGCCTGCCGGGTATCCAACCCTGTGCAAAGGGCGCTTTATGGTCAATGGGCAGCGGACGCATGCACTGGAAGAACCGACCAGCCTGAATACCCTGGATCTGATACCGCAACTGGTCGCCATGGGTATTGCGGCGGTAAAGATTGAAGGTCGCCAGCGCAGTCCAGCCTATGTCGAGCAGGTAACCCGGGTGTGGCGTCAGGCGCTGGATGCCTATGCCGCCGATCCGGCTGGTTTTCAGGTTGATGCCGGATGGATGCGGCGCCTGGCTGCACTGTCGGAAGGAAGCCAAACTACCCTGGGTGCCTACCAACGGGCCTGGCAATAGGAGAGCCAACCAATGCGACTGAGTCTGGGACCGGTGCTGTTTTATTGGTCACGCCGGCAACTGCTGGATTTTTATGCCGAGATGGCCGAACAGCCGCTGGATGTGATCTATCTGGGTGAAACCGTATGCAGCAAGCGGCGTGCGCTTTCACTGGATGACTGGCTGGGGCTGGCGCGTGATCTGCGTGAGCATAGCGGGGTTGACGTCGTACTGTCCGGATTGGCCCTGATCGAGGCCGGCTCCGAGCGTGCCAGCCTGCGGCGTTTGTGTGCCAATGGCGAACTGATGGTCGAGGCCAATGATATGGCGGCGGTTCAGATGCTCAGTGAGTTGGGCCAGGACTTTGTTGGTGGGCCGGCGTTGAATGTCTACAACGCCTTTGCTCTGGCTGAATTGCAGGCCGCAGGTATGCAGCGCTGGGTGCCTCCTGTGGAGTGTTCCGGTGCCTTGTTGCAAGCGCTGCTGAACCAGTGCCGAGAGGAGACGATCAGCTTGCCGGAACTGGAGGTCTTTGCCTGGGGCTATCTGCCGCTGGCCTATTCGGCGCGCTGTTTTACCGCCCGCGCCGAGCACCGGCCGAAAGATGCCTGCGACTTTGTTTGCCAATATTATCCGGAAGGCTTGCCGATGCTGACCCAGGAAGGTCAGCCATTGTTTACCCTGAATGGTATCCAGACCCTGTCGGCAGGGGTGTGCAATCTGCTTGCCGAGTATCCACAGCTGCAGCAGATGGGGGTAGACATGCTGCGCCTGAGCCCGCGGTTGCAGAACATGTCGCAGGTGATCAATTATTTTGATCAGGTACGTCATGGTGGTGAGCCACCGCTGGTGGTGGATGGCTGCAATGGCTATTGGTATGGGCAGGCTGGCATGTTGCGGGTAGAAGAGGCCGGATTATGCTGAATGGCTCGTTGTTCGCGCCGGCAGTCGCGGGATTGCGATTGGTGTCACCTGTATTGCCGGTTACCCGGCATGTCCCCTTTGTACTGCAGCAGGCCATTCTGGAACCGATCCTGGCGCGCTTGCTGGCTGCACCGCTGGCTATGGGTGAGCTGGATATGCTGCAAGGTCGCTGGTTGAAGCTGACGATCACTGATCTGGGTCTGAGCTGGTGCGTCAGTCGCGACCGCCTTGGCTTGCGCGTCTGCCGCGACCAATCGGCGGATGCCTGCATTGCCGGCAGTTGGCGTGATTTCCTGCTGCTGGCCAGTCGACAGGAGGACCCGGATACGCTGTTCTTTCGTCGTCGCCTGCAGTTGTCGGGCGATACCGAGTTGGGGCTGGCGGTGAAGAATCTGCTCGACAGTCTGGACCCGGAGCACCTGCCGCCGCGCCTGTGGCAAGCCCTGCAGGCCCTGGGGCGGGCAGCGAGGGACCTGTGATGAGTGTGACTGGTAACGCCGTACCCTGATCAGATCGCCTGCTCAGAGACTGCGCAACACCGGCGAGCCCCGGTGCGCCGCGCCAGCGATGATTTGGGCCAGGGTGTCCCAGGGCGAACCTGATTGCAGCCCCTTGATCTGCTCGTCGACCAGCTGGGCCTGGCGTAGCCAGCTGGCCCATTGGCTGGCCGGGTGGCGCTGCAGCGCCTGACTCAACAGCGGTCGGCGCTTGTCCCAGATCGGCGGGCGTTGACTGGCAAAGACCTTGTCGCTGGGTATGCCGCGCTCGATCTGCTGCGCCATATCCGTAAGTCCGCGTATTTCACGGGCAATGGCCCAGAGTACGATGGGCGCTTCCACGCCTTCACCGCGCAAGCCGCTGAGAATGCGCAGGGCATGTCCGGCATCGCCCTGCAACAAGGCATCAACCAGGCCAAAGACATCGAAGCGGGCGCTGTCGGCAACCACCTGGCGAATGGTTTCCAGCTCAATCTGGCCGCCCTGGTCGAAGAGTTTGAGCTTTTCGATTTCCTGTGCCGCAGCCAGCAGGTTGCCTTCCACCCGTTCTGCCAGCAATTCCAGCGCTTCCGGGCTGGCTTGCAGGCCTGCGTTGCTCAGGCGTTGGCGCATCCAGTCAGGCAGTTGCTGGCTATCAATTGGCCAGATCTGCACAAAACGACTGTTGGCGTGCTCGATCAGGGTTTTGGCCCATTTTGTTTTGAGCGCATTCTTGTCCAGTTTGGGCAAGGTAACCAACAGGGTTGTGTCATCTGGCGGACTCTCCAGATACGCTTGCAAGGCTTTGTTGCCGTCGTCACCCGGGTTGCCGTTCAAGCGCAGCTCAAGCAGGCGTTGCTGGGCGAATAAAGACAGACTCTGGCTGGCGGCGTAGAGGTGTGACCAGTCAAACCCGCGCTCAACATGAAAGACCTGGCGCTCTTCACTGCCAGCCTGTCGGCAGGCATGCCGAATCAGATCTGCAGCTTCACCCAGCAGCAGCGGTTCATCCCCGCACAGGATATAGACGGGCGCCAGCTGTTCGTTGAGCTGGCGCGCCAATTGATGGCTATTGAGCTTCATGGCTCACTGCGGCTGACCCAGCGCCTGTTCGCGGGCCCGGAGCTCGCTTTCGCTGAGACTGGAAAGACGAAACAGCAATTGACGGCTGAGGTCGCGGCGCATTTCGCGGCGTAACAACTCGGCCTCCTGGCCGCTGCCGACCACGTTGTCACGGTCATTGACATAGACGCGCTCGGTGCTCAGGGTTTCAGGGCCGACCAGTACGCGTTCCTGACGGTCGCTGATGACGTACTCGATCTGACTGGTCAGGGACATTTCTGCCGGTGTGGCACGGCCAGAGTAGGTGATCGCCTTGCTTTCCTGACGCTCAGCGGAAATATGCAGCTGGTAGGCCGCCGCCGAACTGATGTTGACCTGCTCACGGGTCAGCGTATCGACTACTTCACGCACGATGGCACTGTGAGGATCTTCGGCGCTGACCTGCAGACTGTCCAGCTTGACATTGTCGACGCCGGCACCGCGCAACTGGAAACCGCAGCCAGTGAGGAAAAGCAGGCCGAGCAGCAAGGTGCCACTGGCCAGAGTGCGCATACCGCGCTGTGAGCTGAGCATTTTCATCCGCTATGTTCTCCTTGAACCGCGATCAGTTGGCGACAATATTGACCAGTTTACCCGGCACGACGATGACCTTGCGAATACTCAGGCCTTCGGTGAAGCGCTGTACATTCTCGTTGTCGCGGGCGATGGCTTCGATCGCTTCGCGGCTGGCATCGGCAGCAACGTCGATATGTGCCCGCAGCTTGCCGTTGACCTGAATCACCATTTGCAACGTGTCTTGCACCAGGGCACTGTCATCCACACTGGGCCAGCGCACATCAATGACCGGATCAGCATGACCCAGGGCCTGCCACAGACTGTGACAGATATGCGGAGTGATTGGTGCCAACAATAGGGTGACGGCTTCCAGGCCTTCCTGCAAAAGCGCACGATCCTGTGGCGACTGCTGCGGGGCTTTTTCCAGCACGTTCATCAGGGTCATCACCGCAGCGATGGCGGTGTTGAACTTGTGTTGCTGGCCAATATCGTGACTGGCTTGCCTGATTGCCAGATGAATCGAACGACGCACATCTTTTTGCGCGTCGTTCAGACTGCCGACGTCCAGTGCTGAAGCCGCGCCTTCAGCAACAAACTGACTGGCAAGACGCCAGACCCGGCGCAAGAAGCGCTGAGCGCCCTCGACCCCGGAGTCAGACCACTCCAGGCTCATATCCGGCGGTGATGCGAACATCATGAACAGGCGACAGGTGTCTGCACCGTATTGGTCGATCATGGCTTGCGGATCAACGCCGTTATTCTTCGACTTCGACATTTTCTCGGTGCCGCCGATCTCGACCGGTTGGCCATCACTGCTCAAGCGGGCACTGGTAATCTTGCCTTTGGCGTCACGCTCGACCTCGACATCGGCCGGATTGAACCATTGTTTGCCGCCTTTGGCGTCAGTGCGATAGTAGGTGTCGGCCAGTACCATGCCCTGGGTCAGCAGATGCTTGAAGGGTTCATCACTATCGACCAGGCCTTCATCACGCATCAGCTTGTGGAAGAAGCGCGCATACAGCAGGTGGAGAATGGCATGCTCGATACCACCGATGTACTGATCAACCGGAAGCCAGTAATTGGCTGCTTTCGGGTCCACCATGCCGCCTTCGAAATGCGGTGAGGCATAGCGGGCGAAATACCAGGATGATTCAACAAAGGTATCCATGGTGTCGGTTTCACGCCGTGCCGGCTTGCCGCAGCTGGGGCAGGCACATTCATAAAACTCAGGCATCTTCGCCAGCGGGCTGCCGGTACCGTCAGGCACCACGTCTTCCGGGAGTATTACCGGTAATTGATCATCCGGCACCGGAACGTCGCCACAGCTGTCACAATGGATGACCGGAATCGGGCAACCCCAGTAGCGCTGACGGCTGATGCCCCAATCACGCAGGCGGAAGCGGGTTCGCGGTGCGCCGAGGTCATTTTGCTGCAACACCTCACCAATGGCGGTCAGTGCACTGTCGAAATCCATGCCGTCGAATTCATCGGAATTGATCAGTACACCTTTTTCCGCGTAGGCGTCTTGCCAGGGCGAGGGTGTTGTATCGCCGGCCGAGGTGCGAATCACCGGTTTGATTGGCAGCTTGTACTTGTCGGCAAAGGCAAAGTCACGTTCATCATGGGCGGGTACAGCCATGACCGCCCCATCGCCGTAACTCATCAACACGTAGTTGGCGACCCATACCGGTAATTTTTCCCCGGTCAGCGGGTGTTCGACGAAGAGGTTGGTTGGCAGGCCTTTCTTTTCCTGGGTGGCGATGTCAGCTTCGGCCACGCCACCCCGTTTGCATTCATCAATGAAAGCCTGCAAGCGCGGATTGCCATCAGCAGCCCGGGTTGCCAACGGATGCTCGGCAGCAACCGCCACATAGGTAGCGCCCATCAGGGTATCCGGGCGGGTGGTAAAGACCTTCAGCTTGCCGGTCTGGCCAATACTGGCCTGATCATAGGGGAAATGCACTTCCATGCCGACTGATTTGCCGATCCAGTTGCGCTGCATGGTCTTGACCTGTTCCGGCCAGCCATCCAGCTCATCCAGCGAACTGAGCAACTCTTCCGCATAGTCGGTAATCCGGAAGTAATACATGGGGATATCGCGCTTTTCGATCTCGGCGCCTGAGCGCCACCCCTTGCCGTCGATGACCTGCTCGTTGGCCAGCACGGTCTGGTCGACCGGATCCCAGTTGACGGTACCGTTCTTGCGGTAGATCACGCCTTTCTTGTACAGCCGGGTAAACAGCCACTGCTCCCAACGGTAATACTCGGGCCGGCAGGTAGCGAACTCACGAGACCAGTCAATGGCCAGCCCAAGGCTTTGCAGCTGGCTGCGCATATAGTCGATGTTCGAGTAGGTCCATTCGGCCGGTGGCACCTGGTTGTTCATGGCGGCATTTTCTGCCGGCATGCCGAACGCATCCCAGCCCATCGGTTGCATGACATTCTTGCCCTGCATGCGCTGATAGCGGGCAATCACGTCACCAATGGTGTAGTTGCGCACATGCCCCATGTGCAGTTTGCCACTGGGGTAAGGAAACATGGACAGGCAGTAGAAGGTATCCCGGCCGGGAGTTTCTTCCACGCGGAAGGCCTGGCTGGCATCCCAGTCACTGCGGGCGGCGGCTTCGATCTCTCGGGGTGCGTACTGTTCTTGCATAGTCGGGGCTGTCAAAGGGGCTCGTCGGAAGGTCAGAAGTAAGCCGGCAGGATACACCACCCGAGCCACCTGAGGTAGTCATATGCCGTTCGTCGCCGGCTCGCCGGGGGCCTCTTTTGGCGACTATGCTGAAGCACAGGGGAAGAAAACGGTAAGGCCCGGGCAGTGTGTGCGGGCAGGAGGCAGCGAATGAAGTCAGCGGAACCAGCCTTGCTGGACACATGTCGACCACAACAGGGCTATGACCGACTGTTGCGGCGGCTGGATCAGGCGCTGGATATGGCGCGAACTCGCCAATGGCTTGCTGGTCACAGTCAGCCACCACTGGAACTGGAGGTAAAGGGGCTCAGCGCTGGCGATCTGCTGTTGCTGCAGCAGGTATTGACCCGTCTCGGGCAGCACTCAAGTCTGGCGCCGCCGCTGTATCAGGCTGAGCAGCAATATGCTGCCGATGACTGCTGCCAGCGGCCAGGAACGCCAGCGTAACCAGGGCGTCAGCCCCTGATAGGGCTGGACTTCACCGACCAGGCTGGCCTGTTCGAATTGCGGGATCTGTTGGGTAATCCTTCCTTGCGGATCTATCAACGCGGTAACCCCGTTATTGGTTCCGCGCAGCATCCAGCGGCCACTTTCCAATGCCCGCATGCGAGCCATCTGCAGGTGCTGCAAGGGCCCTAGCGAGCGACCAAACCAGCTGTCGTTACTGATGGTAATCAACAGGTCACTTTTGGCTGCCAGCCGAGCGGCAAAGTGCGGATAGACAACTTCATAGCAGATGTAAGGCGCCAGGCGCTGTCCGGCGGCCAGCAAGGGCGGCTGATCAATACCGCCGCGGGAAAAGCTCGACATCGGCAGGTCGAAAAAGGCAATCAGACCGCGCAGCCAGTCTTCCAGCGGAACAAATTCACCGAAGGGCACCAGTTTGTGTTTGCGGTAAGTCTGATCAGCGGCGCCTGCGACGGTAATGGCGTTGTAGATATGCAGGCGCTCATCAGCATATTCGTCGGCCGGAATGCCGGTAATCAATTGACTGCCTTCAGCGCGCAAGTTGTCAGCCATCGTCTGGACAAAGGCCTGGGCGTGGCTTTGCAGAACAGGCACGGCGGTTTCCGACCAGACGATCAGGTCAACTCCGGCAACGGCATAGCTCATGTCGCGGTAACGGGCCAGGCTGTTGTCGATGTACTCCGGGTCCCATTTCTGGGATTGCGGCACGTCGGCCTGAATCAGCGCTACGCTGACTGGCTGGCTGTGTGGCTGGGTCCATTGCACCTGGCCAAGGCCCAGGCCACCAAGCCATATCGCGGCCATCAGCCCGGTAGCCAGAGCCAATTGGAGCGGTTGTCGGCGCCAGGCCCAGACGCGGGTCAGCAGGCAGGCAGTAAACACGCTGAGCAGGCTGAGCAGCC
Source organism: Halopseudomonas salegens (assembly GCF_900105655.1). Taxonomy (NCBI): domain Bacteria; kingdom Pseudomonadati; phylum Pseudomonadota; class Gammaproteobacteria; order Pseudomonadales; family Pseudomonadaceae; genus Halopseudomonas; species Halopseudomonas salegens. The sequence continues at coordinate 2,457,500 of NZ_LT629787.1, read as the reverse complement.
AGACACTGCCAATGGGCGCCCAGCCGGCCAGCCAGGTATCGGTATGTGCGTAGCCATGGTAGAGCCAGGGAAAGCCGGTAAGAAACCAGCCGCGAAAGAGTTCCTGCAGCACCCACAGAGCGCTGAAAGCGAACAGGCTGAGCCAGCCAGATGCCTCAGGTCGCAGCCAGCGTGCCCAGGTCCAGGTCATAAGGGCGAAAACCAGCCCCAGCCCACTGACGAAGCCGGCAGTCAGCAGGCCCGCGAGCAGTGGATGGGCGTGACCGTGGACGTGAATGCTCACATATACCCAGGAGGCACCACTGGCAAACAGGCCCAATCCCCAGGCCCAACCACGCCAGAAAGCCTGTTGCGGATTGAGTTGTTGCACACCGGTATAGAGCAGTGCTACCGACAACAGTCCGAGCGGCCAGAGGCCGAAGGGCGTCAGTGACAGGGTGCTCATGGTCCCTGCCAGCAGGGCAATACAGTGTCCGGGCCAACCGGGATTGCTCAGCCAGGCGAGAAATTGCTTGCCGGGTTCGTGCATGCAGGGGTTCCGTTCAGGGTTGAATCAGACTGACGCGCAGCAGGTGTACCCGGCGACTGTCGGCATTCAGAACGCGTATACGAAAGCGATCCAGTTCAACCACTTCGTTGCGCTTGGGCAGGTGACCGAAGGCATTCATCACCAGGCCGCCAACGGTATCAAACTCTTCATCGGGAAATTCGGTTTCGAAGTGCTCATTGAAATCTTCGATCGGGGTCAGGCCCTTGACCAGGAAATCACTGCTGGACAAAGGTTTGATCTGATCGTCTTCATCGACATCATGTTCATCTTCGATGTCGCCGACGATCTGTTCCAATACATCTTCAATGGTGACCAGGCCGGAGACGCCGCCGTATTCGTCGATGACAATGGCCATATGGTTTCGATTGGCGCGAAATTCACGCAGCAGCACATTGAGTCGTTTGGACTCCGGGACGCAGGTGGCCGGGCGCAGGATGTCCTTGATGTCAAAGCGCTCGACACTGCCTTCCAGCAACAGGGGCAGCAGGTCCTTGGCCAGCAGGATGCCAAGAACTTCATCCATGCTTTCCCCGATCACCGGGTAGCGCGAGTGGGCGGCTTCGATCACGCTGGGCAGAAAGTCGCGCGGGCTCTGGGTGACCTTGATGGTGGTCATCTGCGAGCGCGGTACCATGATGTCACGGACTTGCATGTCAGCGACCTGCAGGGCGCCTTCAATAATCGACAGGGCTTCAATATCCAGCACGTCATTCTGGTGCGCTTCACGCAGTAGTTCGATCAGTTCCTGCTGGCTTTTGGGTTCATGGACAAAAGCCTGGACCAGTCTGTCCAGCCAGGTCTTGTGTCCATTGGTCGATCGGTCTTCGCTCATGATCCTCACTCTTGGTTGCTGATATAGGGGTCAGGTATCCCCAGCTCACTCAATAACTGGCGCTCCAGACTTTCCATCAAATCCGCTTCAACGTCGTCTGTATGGTCATGCCCGAGCAAATGCAAGCAGCCATGGATAACCATATGCGCCCAATGCTGTTCAGCCGTTTTGCCTTGTTCGCCGGCTTCGCGGTCCACTACCGGCACACAAATCACCAGATCGCCAAGCAGCGGGATCTCGAGTTCGGGCGGTAATTCTGCAGGAAAGGACAGCACGTTGGTAGGTGCATCCTTGCCTCGATAAGCATGGTTCAGGGCGCGGCTTTCGTCAGCGTCGACCAGACGAATGGTCAATTCACTGCCGGGATGCTCGCGCAGGGCCAGTTTGGCCCAGAGCAACAGCTTGGCATCATCGGGTTGCGGTGTGATCTCAGTGGCGCGCTGAATATCCAGCTCAACCGTCATTGCTGCTGTCCGGCTTGCTGTGCCGTTCCTGTCGCTCCATGCGAGCCTGTTCCTGGGTCTGATCGAAGCGGTCATAAGCTTCAACGATGCGCTGGACCAATGGATGACGGACCACGTCCTTCGATTTGAACTCGGTAAAGCCGATCCCTTTGACGCCCTTGAGCACCTCGGTGACGTGAATCAGCCCGGAGCGAGTACCGCGTGGCAGGTCGACCTGGGTGGTGTCCCCGGTGATCACGGCGGTGGAGCCGAAGCCAATGCGGGTGAGGAACATTTTCATCTGTTCCAGGGTGGTGTTCTGGCTTTCGTCGAGAATAATGAAGCTGTTGTTCAGGGTGCGGCCACGCATGTAGGCGAGCGGGGCGACTTCAATGACCTGCTTTTCGATCAGTTTGGCGACCTGCTCGAAGCCGAGCATTTCATACAGGGCGTCGTACAGCGGGCGCAGGTAGGGATCAATCTTCTGTGCCAGGTCGCCGGGCAGGAAGCCGAGCTTTTCGCCGGCTTCAACGGCGGGGCGAACCAGCAGGATGCGACGCACCTGTTCCCGTTCCAGGGCATCAACGGCGCAGGCGACGGCCAGATAGGTCTTGCCGGTACCGGCCGGGCCGATACCGAAGTTGATGTCGTGATCCAGTATCGAACGTACGTAGGCCTGTTGGTTGGGGCCGCGCGGCTGGATGGTCATTTTGCGCGTGCGCAAGACGACGGGCTTGTGGTTGCTGCTGTCGTGCAGGGCTTCGCTGAGGCTTTCCAGCCCGGATTCCTGCAGGAACAGGTGTACGGTATCGGGCGTCAGTTCGCCGTTGTCGCGGGTTTCGCGGTACAGCTGGCGCAGAACGGCTTCGGCGGAACGGGTCAGGGCCTGTTCGCCAATCAGCTCGAACTCGTTGCCGCGGTTGCGCACTTCGATGCCGAGGCGTTGCTCGATGAGTTGAAGGTGTTCGTTGAACTGGCCGCACAGGCTGGCGAAACGCCGCGAGTCGACGGGTTCAATGGTGAAGCGATGTATATGCAGGGGTGCGTTCAAGGTAGTCCGTGGTCGCCGTGTGGCTATTGGTGAATTCAAGCATAAAGCTGGGGAATCGTGGCTGCAAGCGTTGGTTGGTTCAGTGGGTGTGCCCCGGACGCAGGACCATGCTGGACACGCTGCAAGTACATCCCTGTAAGCTCGTCCATGACCTTACAGAAAACTGCTCCTGCGTTTTCTGTACTTCTGCCATCCATGGCAGTCGTTGGTCATGGACGGTCCAGCATGGCCCTGCGTCCGGAGCACTTACCAACGTTGTGCTCTCTTGACGATTTGAAGGCTCAGAGTAGTTGGCCGCGCAACGAATGCGGCAGCGCTTCGATAATCTCGACGTCGACAAACTGGCCAATCAGTGCCGGGTTGTCGCAGCGGAAGTTGACCACGCGATTGTGCTCGGTGCGGCCCTGCAGCATGCCGGGGTCTTTTTTCGAGTAGTCGCTGACCAGAATGCGCTGGGTGGTGCCGACCATGCGGCGGTTGTTCTCGAAACCCTGCTGGTTGAGGCGGTTCTGCAGAATCTGCAGGCGCTGTTTTTTCACCTCGGTGGGGGTGTCGTCCGGCAGGTCGGCGGCCGGGGTGCCTGGGCGCGAGCTGTAGATGAACGAGTAGGAGAAGTCGAAACCGACGTCTTCAACCAGTTTCATGGTTTGCTCGAAATCGCGCTCGGTTTCACCGGGGAAGCCGATGATGAAGTCGGAGCTGATGATGATGTCCGGTACCGCGGCGCGCAGCTTGCGAATGCGTGACTTGTATTCCAGCGCGGTGTGGTTGCGCTTCATGCCGGCGAGTACGCGGTCGGAGCCGGATTGCACAGGCAGGTGCAGGTACTTGACCAGTTCCGGTACCTCGGCATGGGCCTGGATCAGGCTGTCGGAAAATTCCAGCGGGTGGCTGGTGGTGTAGCGGATGCGGTCGATGCCGTCGATGGCGGCAATCACGCGGATCAGGTCAGCCAGGTCGGCGATGCTGCCGTCGTGGGTCTGGCCACGGTAGCCGTTGACGTTCTGGCCCAGCAAGGTCACTTCGCGCACGCCGTTTTCCGCCAGGTGGATAACCTCGGCGAGTACGTCATCGAAGGGGCGGCTGACTTCTTCGCCACGGGTGTAGGGTACGACGCAGAAGCTGCAGTATTTGCTGCAACCTTCCATGATGGAGACGAAGGCCGTGGGGCCGTCGATGCGCGGCTCCGGCAGGCGGTCGAATTTCTCGATTTCCGGGAAGGAGACGTCAACCTGGGCGGTCTTGGTGGTGCGCGCGGCATCGATCATTTCCGGCAGACGGTGCAGGGTCTGGGGGCCGAAGACGACGTCGACGTAACTGGCGCGATCACGGATGGCGCTGCCTTCCTGGCTGGCGACGCAGCCGCCAACGCCGATGATCAGGTCGGGATTCTTTTCTTTCAGCGGGCGCCAGCGGCCGAGCTCGGAGAAGACTTTCTCCTGGGCTTTTTCCCGAATCGAGCAGGTATTGAGCAGGATGATGTCAGCCTGATCGGGACTGTCGGTCAGTTCCATTGCCTGATGTTCGCCGAGCAGGTCGGCCATGCGCGAGCTGTCATACTCGTTCATTTGGCAACCGTGGGTCTGGATAAAGAGTTTCTTGGCCATGGGCGTCGGGCGTAACCTTGCTGAAAAGGCGCGATTATACACGGATGACGGGCCCTTTGTTATGCCTGCGATGCTACCAGCGGTCGGTCGCTATTCTGCGTCGGTATTGGGTTGTGCTATGCTTCGCGCCCTTTATTTTCAGTCGATGGGCGCATCATGAGTAGCGACAAGCAGCCGATCTTTCGCGTTATCTTCCTCAACCAGGGTGAAGTCTTCGAACTCTATGCGCGCCAGATCTACCAGAGTGAGTTGTGGGGCTTCATGGAGATCGAGGAGCTGGTATTTGGCGAACGCTCTCAGATGCTGGTTGATCCGGGCGAAGAAAAGCTGAAAAGTCAATTTGAAGGCGTCAAACGCAGTTTTATTCCGGTGCATGCGATCGTGCGCATCGACGAAGTGGAACGTGCGGGTGCACCCAAGGTGAGTGAAGCCAAGGGGGGTAGCAATATCATGACCTTTCCGGGGCCACCTCTTACCCCCTGATCAAAATGAGCCTCTGAAAACTACCTGCCTCGCCGGCGTATTCAGAGGCTCATTAACGAACCAGACGTATCTCGACTCTTTGATTTTGCCTGGCAATCGCATTCCAGTCGCTGGCAGTGAGCATGCTGTTTACCGGGGGGTACTCGGCCAGCGGCTGATCGCCCCGGCTCGGATTGAGCTGCAGAGTGATCGGACTTCCGTTCAGCAAGGGTTGTTGATTGGCAAACCGGGCGAAGGCCAGTGATTCCAGTTCGCGGCTGCGCTGCAAGCGCTCTGCTTCGCTGTTCAGGCCATCACACTCCGTTAACGGTAACCCCTCCGGCGCTATTTGCAGGCTGCTTTCGGCATTTTGCTGCAGGCAGAACTGCCCGCTGTGTGCAGTCAGTTCGATACGGCCTCGAAAACCGCCGGCATGCAGTAGAGGCAAGAGCTCGTTCAGTCGCCCGAGCAGGGCGTTGTCGAAAGGGATACTGCCGAAGTCGAATTGTCCGTTGTGGTTGAGCCCCCATTCCAGAGCACGCAGCAAGGCAACCTGTTCGCGTGCCGTGCGGTTTTTCTCTTCAGCCATGGCGCTCAGCCACAGCCCTTGCTCCTGTGCCGGCGTGGTATTTGTGCCGGGGTTCCCGGCAGCTGGCGTGGTGTTGCCGTGCGAGTCAGCGATCAGTTGATAGGCGCCAAAGGTTCCGCTCACCCCCAACAGCAGGCCGAAGCATAGTGCTGGCCAGCGGCGCACGGGTTCTGATCGAGCCGGGCCTGGTTCAGGCCGGTTGCTGTCAAGGCGCTGCAATTCTTCACGCAGACTTTGTCGCAGTGCACGGGTCTGGCGTTCCAGCTGCGGGCGCAAGGTGTTGAGTACGGCGTCATCGGCTGCGGCACGCGCGGCACTGTTGACTGCCTGAAAATCCATTGTCGGTGCCGGTTCGGGGCGCAATTCGGCTGGTCTGTAGGGCTTGCTGTCTATATCGATGCTGACGGGTTCGGCGGTCGCTGGTCTGGGCGAATCATCATCCAGCAGATGCAGGGTGCGCAGCATGGCCGGCAGGTCGACCGACTTCATTTCCTTGGGCAGTACACCGACAGCACCCAGTGCACGTGCCTGGCTGAGGTACAGCTCGCCACCTTCGCGTGAGGTGTACATCATGATCGGAATCAGCGCTGTTTCCGGATCACTTTTGATAATCCGTACCGCTTCCAGGCCATCGATGCCGGGCATCATGTGGTCCATGAAAATGGCGTTGGGCTTGTGGTAGTGCAGAAAGTCGAGGGCTGCTTCGGCCGAGGCGGCTTCGTCAACGGCAATGCCGTGTTGCTCAAGCAGGCGCTTGAGAATCAGTCTGGCCGAGCGTGAATCATCCACTACCAGAGCACGTTTGCGTGTCATGGTTTTCCTGTCGTCGTCGCGGTTGAATTGTTCTTGTTAGGCACATCGTGGTCGACGAACTGCATGCAGACTGGATTAGGGCGGAAAATGTGGCGGAAAGCCATAGCCCATATGGGCTACAGCGGGTTGCAGATAGGTATTTTGGTCCGGATGCGCACTTTAACGCGGCTGCGGCAACGCCGGTAGTTTTGGAGGCGGTTTAACGCCCCTGCAGCTGTTCTTCGCGCATTTGCTCAAGGTAATTGCGGAACAGGGTGCTGAGCAGCTGCGTAGCCACCTGCAATTCTTCCTGGTTCATTTGCAGGGCGATGCGGTCGCTGGCATCCATCGCGGCGTCTTCTCCGTTGACGGCCGACATTTTCAGGATGATATAGGCCTGGGCAAGATTGCGCTCAACGCCTTCGCCTTGATAATGCATCAGGCCCAGCTGGTACTGTGCCGTCGGATGGCCTTGCAGCGAGGCTTCTTCAAGCCAGTTCAGTGCCTGATCGAAGTCACGGGTTATCCGGTCACCCTGATAGTAGAGGTCACCCAGTTCGAATTGGGCCTGACTGTCGCCTTGCGTGGCTGCTTCGGTGCAGCGTTCGATGGCCTGCGGCAGGCTGGAGTCATCTACCCGCTCGAAGCCGCAGCGATCTTCCGCGGTGATCAGCAACGGGTTGCCGCTTTGCGCAAGCAGCAAGCCGGGCAGCAGGCACAACGGCAGTGCAACAGACAGGCGGGCAAGTGAGCGGTGCTTGAAGCTGGCCATGCTTATTCCTCGCGGCTGTCCGCGGCAGGGGTGTTTTCCCTATTGTGCGCCTGTTCGGCGAGCAGGCCAACCATCAGGCAAACGGCAAACAGACCCGGCAACAGCCAGCTGGCGTGCGCACTGGCATCCATCAGCGCGCTGAGGGGGACCTGATTGGCGAACCAGGCGGGCAGCAGCACGCTGACAACGGTGACCGCACCCAGCAGGCTGATCAGCCGCTGCCTGGGCCAACTGATCACGCAGGCAGCGAGCAGGGCTGCAATCCCGGTCAGGTTGACCAGCCATTGATAGGCGATCTGCTGTTCCAGGTAGCGTGACAGCTCGAAGAAGGCCATCAGACCGAGGATGATCTTGGCCCAGGTGGGTGGTGACCATTGCAGGTTGTGCGCCAGGTAAAAACAGACCAGCCCGAGCAGCGGCAGTGTCATCACCTGGGCAGACAGACCGAAGATACGCTGGCTGTGCTCGACGGCATCGTTACTCACACCGATCAGGCCAAGTACATGCAGGCCGCTACTGAGGATAACCAGTACCAGGGCGACCAGGGCTGCAGTGATGGCCCCGCGCGCACCGGGCCGGCAACGCTGGCGGCGCGGCCAGAGCCATACGCAGAAAAAGCTCGCAGCGGCGGCCAGCAGCAAGTAACTGAAGGCGATCATAGCTGGGCGAAGGCCTTCTCCGCAGCGTTCAGGGTCAGCTCCAGTTCCTTGTCGCCATGGGCAATCGAGGTGAAGCCGGCTTCAAAGGCGCTGGGCGCGAGATACACGCCACCGGCCAGCATGGCGTGGAAGAAGCGCTTGAAGCGGTCGACATCACAGGCCATCACGTCATCAAAGGTGGTGACCTTGTCTGCGTTGGTAAAGAACACGCCGAACATGCCGCCGGCCTGGTTAGTGGTAAAAGGAATGCCTGCCGCATCGGCGCGTTCTTGCAGGCCACTGAGCATCCGGCTGGTATAGCTGCTCAGGCGATCGTGAAAGCCGGGCTGGCTGAGCAGTTTCAGTGTGGTGATACCGGCGGCCATGGCCAGCGGGTTGCCGGACAGGGTGCCCGCCTGATAGACCGGGCCGAGCGGGGCGATATGTTCCATGATCGCGCGTTTGCCGCCAAAACAGCCGACTGGCATGCCGCCACCGATGATCTTGCCGAAGGTGGTCAGGTCCGGGTTGACACCGTAGTAGGCCTGGGCGCCGCCCAACGCAACGCGGAAGCCGGTCATCACTTCGTCAAAGATCAGCACCACGCCATGGGCGTCACAGAGTGTGCGCAGGCCGGCGAGGAAGCCGTCAACCGGTGGCACGCAGTTCATGTTGCCCGCAACCGGTTCGATGATGATGCAGGCGACCTGATCGCCGACTTCTTGCAGGGTTTTTTCCACCGCGGCCAGGTCGTTGTAGGGCAGGGTCAGGGTGTGCCTGGCAAAGTCTGCCGGCACGCCGGGGGAGTTGGGTACGCCCAGGGTCAGGGCGCCGGAGCCGGCCTTGACCAGCAGGCTGTCGGAATGGCCGTGATAGTTGCCTTCAAACTTGATGATGCTGTCGCGGCCGGTATAACCCCGGGCCAGGCGGATGGCGCTCATGGTCGCTTCGGTACCGGAGCTGACCATGCGCACCATGTCCATTGACGGCACCAGTTCGCAGACCAGGTTGGCCATGACGGTTTCCAGCTCGGTCGGGGCGCCGTAGGACAGGCCATGTTCGAGTTGTGCGCGCACTGCGTCGAGCACGTCAGGGTGGCTGTGACCCAGAATCATCGGGCCCCAGGAACCGACATAGTCGACATACTGACGGTCGTCTTCATCGGTGACGTAGGCGCCGGCGGCGTGTTTGAAGAACAGCGGTGTGCCGCCCACGCTCTTGAAGGCGCGCACGGGGGAATTGACGCCACCGGGGATGTGCTGTTGGGCATGGGCAAAGAGTTGTTCGGAACGTGACATAGGGTGTCTCACAAGCTGAGAAAAAGTTCGTTGAAATGCCGTGCACGGCGCTCGACCTCTTCGGCCGAGTTGGCGCCAAACAAGCCATGAACCACGGCCAGCAGGCTGGCGCCGGCACTGATCAGTTGCGGCGCATTGTGCGTGCTGACGCCGCCGATGGCTACCAGGGGCAGGGTGAAGCGTCGATTGGCGGTTTCCAGCAACACGGGCGTAGCCGCCGGGGCACCGGGTTTGGTGACTGATTGAAAGAAGCGGCCGAAGGCCAGATAGCTGGCCTGTTCGGCGGCGGCCTGTTCGGCAAAGGCCAGGCTGGCGTGGCAGGTGGCGCCAATAATGGCATCACGGCCCAGTTCCTGACGGGCTTCACGCAGGGAGCCGTCGTCGCGGCCCAGGTGCAGGCCAACCCCGAGTTCGGCGGCCAGCGCCAGATCATCGTTGATGATCAGGTCGGCACCGTAATAGCGGCACAGCCGCGCCAGTTCGCTGGCTTCGGTATGGCGTTTGCCGGCATCGCCGGATTTGTCGCGGTATTGCAGCAGTCGGGCGCCGCCGGCCAGGGCAGCATCGACATAGGGCAAGAGTTTGCCGTCCGCCAGTAACTGGCTATCGGTGATGGCGTAGAGGCCGCGAAGAGGCTGGCTCATGCGCCAAAATCCAGCGGCAGGCGACGCGGTACATACTGGCCCTGGCCGGGCTGCTCGGCATCACGCAGGGTGCGCCAGGTGTAATCCAGAGCGCTGCGTACGGCACTGACCAGGCCTTCACCCAGCGCGAGGCGGCCGGCGAGGGCGCTGGCCAGGGTGCAGCCGGAGCCGTGATAGCTGCCGGGCAGGCGCGGGCAGGTGAAGTCGTGACGCTCGCCGCTGCGGGTATAGAGCCGGTTGTGAATCTCGGCTTCATCGCCGTGCCCGCCGGTGATCAGCAGGTGGTCAATATGCACGAGCAGGCGTTCGGCGCAGTCATCTGCGCTGCCCGCGGGCAGTTCGGCGAGGATGCGTGCTTCGGGCAGGTTGGGGGTGGCGATGGTGGAGACCGGGAACAGGCGTTCGCGCATGGCATAGCCGACGTCATCCTTGCCCAGCGAACCGCCGCCGCCGGCGCGCAGTACGGGGTCGCAGACCAGGGGGGTGTCGGGCAGGCGCTGCATCAGTTCCAGTACGGTGTCGACCATCTCGACCGAGCCGAGCATGCCGAGCTTGACGGCTGACACGGGCAGGTCGCTGATGACTTTGTTGGCCTGGGCGAGCACCCATTCGCGGTCGAGCACGCGAAAGTCGCTGACGTCGGCGGTGTCTTGCACGGTCAGGGCGGTGACGGTGGGGGCGGCGTGACAATGCTGGGCGAGCAGGGCTTCGATGTCGGCTTGCAGGCCGGCACCGCCACTGGGGTCATGCCCGGAGAGGCAAAGTACGACGGGACGATTGGGTGCGAGTGTATTCATGGCGTGGAGTTTACCACTGCTGAAGGCAGGTCGGCAGAGGTGGATATGTTGTCGGGTTTGTCTGTTTATTCGTGTTATGTGTCTTGAAACACTGATTTAGTCGGTTCGGTGTGTAAGCCCGATTGGCGCTGCCCTGGTCTGGACACGCCGTGAACCCTTCCCTGGGGACTCGTAGATGCCATCCCTGGCATCTAACGGTCCAGACCAGGGCAGCGCCAATCGGCCTAGCGGGCATTCGTGCTGTTAATGAGTGCTTGTTATTCATCGCTGCGGGTAATGGTGCAGACTTCATGAAACCAAGGTATCTTTTTGTAGGTCAAAAATAACAACAGCGTAAGGCAGGAGTAACCATGAAAACGATTGATCAATGGTTTGCCGATTATGGCGAAAGTCACCAGAACCCGGTGAACAAGCTGGTGCACTGGATTTGTGTGCCACTGATTACCTTCAGTGTGCTGGGCATGCTGTGGGCGATTCATCCCTGGGTGGCGGTAGGGGCTTTGGCGTTGTCGATGGTGTTTTATCTCAGCTTGTCCTGGCGCATTGGCGCAGCGATGCTGGTGCTCGGACTGATCATGCTGCTGATTCTGAGCGTGATGCCTTATGTGTTCTGGCCGTCGCTGGCGATTTTTGTGCTGGCCTGGATCGGGCAGTTCTACGGGCATCAGGTGGAAGGCAAGAAACCGTCATTTTTCAAGGATGTCCAGTTCCTGCTGGTGGGGCCGGCCTGGCTGCTGGGGTTTGTGTTTCGCAAGCTGGGTGTGAGTTACTGACAACACACTCTGTGACTCTGTATTTTCTGGAATGAACTATGACCTGGCAACCAAGTGCCAGCATGGCGACTTTGCGTCGCCGGGCTGTTATGCAGCAAACCATCAGGGATTTCTTTGCCGCGCGTGAAGTGCTTGAGGTTGATACTCCGATACTCTCTGCTGCAGCAGTAGCAGACCCGATGCTTGAGCCGATGCAGACGCGGGTAGACCGGGATGGACAGGCTCGGCATTGTTATCTGCACACCTCACCCGAATACCCCATGAAGCGTCTTCTGGCCGCCGGGTCCGGTGCTATCTGGCAGCTGTGTCGGGTATTTCGCAATGGTGAAGTGGGCCGGCGGCATAACCCTGAATTCAGTATGCTTGAATGGTATCGTCCGGGTTTCGATCATCATCAATTGATGGATGAGGTTGAAGCCTTGACCTCCGGGCTGCTCGGGCATTCAAGCGCACGCCGGGTGAGGTATGCGGATGTGTTTGCCGAGCACTTTGCCGGTCTGGATATTCATGCCTGCGCCACTTCCAGCCTGCGTGCTCTGGGTGAGCAGCATACCGGCTTCAAAGGCGAGCTGGCGCGTGATGGTTGGTTGGATTTGTTGTTCTCGCACTGTATTGAGCCGACGCTGCAGCAGCCGACCTTTGTCTATGCCTATCCTGCTTCGCAGGCTGCACTGGCGCGAATTACGGCGAGCGATGACAGCTATCCGGTGGCGGCGCGCTTTGAGTTCTTTGTCGGCGGTATGGAGTTGGCCAATGGGTACCATGAACTAATTGATGCTGCCGAGCAGGCCAGCAGATTTGCCGAGGATGCGCGAAAAGTTCAGCTTTTGGGGCAGCCGCCTCGCCCATTGGATCAGAATCTTCTGGCTGCCCTTGAGTCGGGGTTGCCTGACTGCGCGGGTGTGGCCCTGGGCTTCGATCGGTTGCTTATGCTGGCCGAAGGGGCGGAGCACATTGCTGAAGTGCTGGCCTTTCCCTTTGAGCGAGCATGAATGTGTTGCTCATTGCCCGTCGCATGCTCAAAGCTTGCGTAACAATTGCAGTAGCTTGAGATTGGCGTAGCCGTCAGCAGGCAGTTGGTGCTCTTGCTGAAAGCGGCGGATCGCTGCACGGGTATTGGCGCCGAGGATGCCATCGACCTCACCTGGCTCGAAGCCATAGTCCGTCAGTATTTGCTGCAATTCATGCCGCTGTTCGCGCGACAGTGGTTGATCCTGTGTCGGCCAGCTGGCCTGTATCTCGCCACGCCCCTGAAGGCGTTCGCTCAGCAAGCCAATCGCCAGTGCATAGCTGGTTGAGCTGTTGTAACGCAAAATACTGTGGAAGTTGTCAAACACCAGAAAAGCCGGTCCGCGATGCCCGGCGGGCAGCAGGATTGCCGCTGTACTGTCGGCTTCCAGGCTGTTGTACCGCTCAGGCAAATACAGGCCTGCTTCGCGCCATTCAGCCAGACTGCGGCGTTGATTCAGGTCGGCTTTGGCATAGTCAAAATCCTCTGGCAGTCGCGTTTCGAAGCCCCAGGGTTGCCCGCTCTGCCAGTTGGACGCTTGCAGGTAGTTGGCCGCCGAGGCCAGGGCGTCGGCTTTTGAACTCCAGATGTCGCGCTTGCCATTGCCGTCAAAATCGACGGCATGGCTGTTGTAGGTAGTCGGAATGAATTGAGTTTGTCCCATGGCCCCGGCCCAGGAGCCGACCATGGCGTCGACGCTGATGTCGCCGCGTTGCAGAATGGTCAGAGCGGCCAATAGCTGTGTCTCGGCAAACTCGGGTCGACGCCCCTGGTGCGCCAGGGTGGCCAGTGAGCGCACGACTTTCCGGTTGCCCATGTTGCCACCAAAATTACTTTCCAGCCCCCAGATTGCGACCAGTATGTGACGGTCAACACCATAACGCTGTTCGATTGCGGTCAGCAGATCGGCGTGTTCTTGCAGCAGCAGCTGGCCGTTATTTATCCGGATGGTCGACAAGGCTCCTTCCAGATACTCCCACACCGGACGACTGAACTCGGGTTGATGCTGGTCGGCGCGTATCACGGCGGGGTCTGGTGATAATTCACGGGTGGCTTGCTGGATAATGTCCTGGTCAACGCCCTGTGTCAGTGCCCGTTGACGAAAGCCTGCCAGCCACTGTTCGAAATCCACCGTTTGCTCGACCGCGCTGCTGGCCTCTGGTGAGTGATTCAGTTCAGCGGTAAGCGCGCTACTGGCACAGGCCGTCAGGGCCAAAGCGCAGCCTAGCAACAAGGTGGTTGGCAAGCGGCTGGGCATGGTGAATGGCGCATGGGCAGGCAATAGGCGCATGAAATAACTCCAGGGACAGAACGTTCTGCATTCTATGCGCAAAGCGGTCTGCGGACCAATAATGGCGCTCAGCCACGCGGCTGTGCTATAGTGCGCGCCCTCGATTCAGCCGCATGGACAGATCAGTGCCTCGCACCTTTCGCCTTACGCCACCGTAAAGCTCCCCCCTCTGTGTTGCCAGCCAACCGGCGGACACCTGTGTCCGGTTGCCGGTCGGTTTTCTGTTGCCCATGCCTTTTTACCCAATCGGAATCTCGTTATGACCTTTGCCCAATCCGTTCATCAGAACTGGTTTTCCAACATCCGTGGCGATCTGCTCGCTGGTATCGTGGTCGCGCTGGCCCTGATTCCCGAGGCGATTGCTTTCTCGATCATTGCCGGGGTTGATCCCAAGGTCGGGCTCTATGCCTCTTTCTGTATAGCGGTGATTATTGCCTTTACCGGTGGCCGGCCAGGCATGATCTCGGCAGCCACCGGGGCCATGGCGCTGCTGATGGTGACCCTGGTGCGTGACCACGGTCTGGAGTATCTGCTGGCGGCAACCATTCTCTGCGGCCTGCTGCAGATTGGCGCGGGTTACCTGAAGTTAGGATCGCTGATGCGCTTTGTTTCACGCTCGGTGGTCACTGGTTTTGTCAATGCGCTGGCGATCCTGATTTTTATGGCGCAGTTACCCGAGCTCACCGGCGTGACCTGGCATGTGTATGCGATGACTGCAGCGGGTTTGGGGATTATCTACCTGTTCCCCTATGTGCCCCGTATTGGGCGCATCATTCCCTCGCCGCTGGTCTGTATCCTTGTTCTTACCGGGTTGGCGATCTATCTGGGCCTGGATATTCGTACGGTATCCAGCATGGGTGAGCTGCCGGATACACTGCCGATTTTCTTGTGGCCTGACGTACCACTTAACCTGGAAACCCTGGTGATTATCTTGCCTTACTCGGCTGCTTTGGCAGTAGTTGGTTTGCTGGAGTCGATGATGACCGCGACCATCGTTGATGATCTGACAGACACGGAAAGCGACAAGAACCGTGAGTGCAAGGGGCAGGGCATTGCCAACGTTGGCTCAGGCCTGCTCGGTGGTATGGCCGGTTGTGCGATGATTGGGCAGTCGGTCATTAATGTGAAGTCCGGTGGCCGCACACGACTGTCCTGTCTTACCGCCGGTGTAGTGCTGCTGCTGATGGTTGTGTTCATGAGTGACTGGGTGGGCATGATCCCCATGGCTGCGCTGGTAGCGGTGATGATCATGGTGTCGATCGGTACCTTCAGTTGGGATTCCATCCGCAATATGAAGCAGCATCCGCTATCGACCAATATCGTCATGCTGGCAACTGTAGCGGTGACCGTGGGCACGCATAACCTGGCTTTCGGGGTGTTTGTTGGCGTGCTGCTGGCAGCGATGTTCTTTGCCAACAAGATCGGGCATTACATGCATATCGGCAGCGAGCTGGAGAGCGATGGTCGTGTGCGTCATTACAAGGTGGTGGGTCAGGTGTTTTTCAGCTCCTCGGATAAATTCGTTGATGCCTTTGACTTCAAGGAAGCGCTTGATAAGGTGATCATTGACTTGAGTCGGGCGCATTTCTGGGACATTACCGCCGTTGCTGCACTGGACAAGGTTGTGATCAAGTTTCGCCGTGAAGGTGCAGATGTGGACATTGTGGGCCTCAATGAGGCCAGTGCGACCATCGTCGACCGCTTTGGCGTGCATGACAAGCCGGATGCCGTCGACAAGTTGATGGGGCACTAACATGCATAACAAGGAGAACACTTCAGTGACCACCAATCTGGTAATGGGCTGCATTGACGGCTCCCGTTCGACCCCGGCGGTCTGTGATTACGCCGCTTGGGCCAGCTTGCGCCTGGATGCCCCCCTGGTTTTTCTGCATGTGCTGGACGAAGCAGGCAGCAGCAAGTCACTCGACTTGTCCGGCAATATTGGCCTGGGTAGTCGCGAGCACCTGCTGGAGGAGCTGGTGGATCTGGATGCCAAACGTGCACGCATCATGCGTGAACAAGGCCAGTTGATGCTCGAGGCTGCAGTGGAGCGTGCTCACGCCGACGGCGTCGGTGCACCGCAAACCCGGCAGCGCCACGGTGACCTGGTGGAAACCCTGCGTGAGCTGGAGCACGAAATGCGGTTGCTGGTGATTGGGCGCCAGGGTAAGCAGGGTGACAACCAGGGGGACCATGTGGGGTCGCACCTGGAAAGTGTGATTCGTACCATGCATCGTCCGATTCTGGTGACGGCGGGCGAGTTCCGCGAGCCACGTTCCGTGATGCTGGCCTTTGACAACGGCCCCAGCACGCGCAAAGGCATTGAAATGATTGCGGGTAGCCCACTGTTCAAGGGCTTGCCGATCCATTTGCTGATGGTCGGTGCCGATACCAATGATGCCTGGGAAGCGATCAATGCTGCCAAAGGGCAACTGGAGCAGGCCGGTTTTACCGTACATGCCAGTATTCGTGCCGGTGACGTCGAGAAAGCGTTGCTTGAGTACGAGGAAGAGCAGGATATTGATATGATCGTGATGGGTGCCTATGGGCATTCACGGATTCGCCAGTTCTTTGTTGGCAGTACGACGACCAACATTCTGGCGCATACCCAGCGTCCGTTATTGTTGTTGCGCTGAGACCGTCGCCCATGGATGCTGCCCTGAAGGCCGAGTTGCGTCAGCTGCTGCACAGTCGTTTGCAGGCCGCCATGCAGCAGGCCGAAGGGCAGTCGACACGCAGTGAAGCGGTCGAGCTGGATCAGGCCAAGGTGGGTCGCTTGTCGCGCATGGATGCGCTGCAGCAACAAGCGATGCAGGATGCGACCCAGGCCCGGGTCAACGTTCAGGTGCAGCGCTTGCAGCGCGCACTGCAGCAACTGGACAGTGACGACTTTGGTGACTGCGTCGAGTGTGGCGAAGCCATTACGCCTGGCCGTTTGCGCATTGACCCGGCTATCACCCTGTGTGTGGATTGTGCCGCAGAGCTGGGTGGGTAGAGCGCCTTTTCTGGCTGGTGAGGTTACAGGCTTTTTATCAACGATGGGTCGCGTTAGTTTTAGGCAGATGATCTTTTCTTTACAGTGCGCTTACTGATAGAAAGGTCTGGCCTGATTGCCCAATAATTCAAGAAGAACCCATGTCTGACAGTGCAATTTCTCCAGCGTCTGAAAAGCGCTTGTTCAATCAATCAATGATCGGATACTTGCTGAAAGGACGTTTTCGGCTTGCTCAGGGGCATCAGCCCCTGGCTCACCATCAGATACCGGCTGACTTCAGTGGTATTTGTGTTGCCAGCATGCCGGATGCCGCCTGTGACGATCAGGTGATCGACTATCTGCAGCAACTGGCGGTGCGTCAGGTTCGTCTGGATTTCACCTATAGCGCGTTGGAGAATCACTGCGCGCGCTTCTTGCAGCGGCTGCTGGACAAGGGGTTCAAGGTCATGCTGCGGTTGATGCCGAGCATGGAAGACGCCGCCCGGATGGATCAACCCGAGCCCCAACAGCGCTGGGGTGATTTTGTGGAAGCGGTGTTGCTGCGTTTTGGACGGCATCTGGAGTCGGTAGAGGTAGGCAATACGGTCAACCGCCGGCGCTGGTCTGGTTATGCATCACTGGACCAGTTCATGTGTGCCTGGCGAATTGCCCACAGCAAGCTGCGCGCCCATGGCGTAACCATTGCAGGGCCCAATGTGTCCGATTTTGAGCCACCCTTCAACGCTGGTTTTCTTGCCGTGATGCAACAGGCCGGCGTGTTGCCGGATATACATACCGACAATCTGTTTTCTGAACGGAGTATTGAACCCGAGCTGTTTGATCACCGCGTCCTTGGCCGGCGTCTGGCCACCTGGCCAAAGCTGAACCTGATCAAGAAAGCCCGCTTGCTGGGCAAGCTGTCCGGCGAGTATGGCGTGGCGAAAACCTATTCAACCACCGCATTCTGGACCTTGCCACGCATCGCCAGGCGGCTGGTCGATGCGGAGGTAAAACAGGCTGACTATGTTACCCGTTATATGATCCTGACCGCCGTATCCAGTGGTCTGGAGCGTGCTTATTGGGGGCCGTTGATCAGTCAGCGCGAAGGGCTGGTTGATGATGGCACCGGCAAGCCTGCCGCTCATGAACTGGTCACCCGTTACGACTGCAATAATGGGTGCCCGGCAGATTTTCGCCGGCGTCCGGCGTTTTTTGCCTTGGCTGCTTTCAATCAGCGTATTCCGGGTAGTGCGTACCTCGGGCAACAGGGGAGTAGCGAGAACCTGCAGGTTCATGCTTTTCGTCGACCTGATGGGGAACTGGTGCAGGTCGTTTGGACCACGAACGCAAAAGCGGCCGTGCTTGCACGCTTGTATAGCGAGCAGGAGCTTGCTACCGCCCGCTGCCATGATTTATACGGTCAGCCGGTGGCGGAAATACCGGACCTGGTTACCGAGTCACCGCTGTACCTGAGCTGGCCGCCGGGTACCGACGTATATCCAGACGAACAACAGGATGTGCTGCCTGACCTGTGCGTCTATGGCAACCGTCCCGGTGGGCAGCATTACCACTTTGATGATGGTCAATGGCGAGGCCTGGTGTTCGCCCGTGACCGGGCCGAAGCGGACAAAATACTCTCTGCCCTGCATCCTGCACATATTGAACAGCCCAGCAAAACAGCCATGTTGCGCAAGGCGCGCAATGTGATCTGGAGGGTCGCCGATCCACGGGAAAATGCCAGTGACTGGCTGGTAGTAAAGAAACCCAATCGCTTGAGCTTGAACAAGCGGGTGACTGACCGGCTGAAGCCCAGCAAGGCGGCCAGAAGCTGGAACGGAGCCTACCAGATATTGCGCACCGGGCTGGGCTCGCCGAAACCGGTTGCCTATTTCGAGCGCTCTGATCGCAAGGATCCGCTGAATAACTGGTACATCTGTGAATATGCCGGAGAGGTACCTTCGGTCAAGCAGTTTTTCAGTGCCTATGCCCGAGGCGAGACCCATTGCCACGGCATTTCACGGGATGATTTTTTCCGCCAGTTGCAGCACTTCCTGATGCGCCTGCATACGCTTGGCGTTTATTTCCGTGATCTGACCGGCGGCAATATTCTGGTCCATATGGACGATCCGGCCAATATTCATTTCAGCCTGATCGATACCGCCAGGGCGCGTTTCTATCCCCATTGGACGCCTATGGCAGCGCGCTTGTCCGACCTGAAGCGTACGTGCTACAAGCTCGACTGGGAGGGCCGTATTGCATTCATGGAAGGCTATCTGAGCGTCCTTGGCCGCAACTTTGGCTTCTTTTACCGGCTGCCTTTTCACTACTTCGACTGGAAAATGAATGTCAAACGTCTGCTCAAGGGGAAGTCAATCCGACGGGTCGCAGTCGCCCCTGGTAAAGGCAACTGACTGAGTGCCTGCAGGCATGATTTTCTGGTCAGTATTTGACCAATAGCGATTTCTGAACAAAGCTGACAGGTGGTCGAAGTCAGTTTTGTTGACAGGAGTCTCAGCATGGTCGGCAGTTCTACACTTCAGCGTCAGCCCAGCCGGGACCAGGTGCCGCATACCAGCAGTTATCATGTGGTTGCGGATCTGCTGGCGAAAGCCGATATTCAGGTCGACGGTGAAAGGCCCTGGGATATCAGCATTCAGCGTCCCGGGGTTCCGGAGCAAATACTCTCGCGCGGTAATCTGGGTCTCGGCGAGACCTATATGGCCGGTGACTGGGACTGTGAACGGCTGGATGAGTTTTTTTTCCGTCTGCTCAGTGCGCGACTGGATAAGGAAATACAGCCGCTGCGTCTGGTGATTCACAGTCTGCGTGCCCGCCTGCTCAATTTGCAAACCACAGCCCGTGCCTGGCAGGTAGGCGAGCAGCACTACGATCTGGGCAATGAGTTCTACCAGCAAATGCTGGACCCGCGCATGACCTATACCTGTGGCTACTGGCGCAATGCCGACACCTTGCAGCAGGCGCAGGAAGCCAAACTGGACCTGGTTTGCCGCAAACTTCAGTTGCAGCCGGGTATGCGGGTACTGGATATTGGCTGTGGTTGGGGCAGCTTCATGAGCTATGCCGCTGAACATTATGGTGTGGAATGTGTGGGTGTGACGGTTTCCCGCGAGCAGGTTGATTTCGTCAAGGCACGCTACCCGCATCTGCCGCTGGACTTTCGCCTGATGGATTATCGCGAGCTGGATGAAAAGTTCGACCGGATCGCCAGTATCGGCATGTTCGAGCACGTAGGGCGCAAGAATCACCGGATATTCATGGAGGTCGCCCAGAGCTGTCTTGCTGAAGAAGGCCTGTTACTGCTGCATACCATTGGCAAGAATGTACGCGGCACGGTACCGGACCCATGGATTGACAAGTACATCTTTCCCAATGGTGATCTGCCCTGTATGGGCCAGCTGGCCGATGCGGTGGATGGTTTGTTCGTGATCGAGGATGTGCATAATTTTGGCGCTGATTACGATCGGACCCTGATGGCCTGGTATGTGAATTTCGAACGGGCCTGGCCAGCATTTTCCGACGCTCTGGGCGAGCGTTTTTTCCGCATGTGGCGCTATTATCTGTTGTCATGCGCGGGTGCATTCCGTGCGCGTGACATTCAGTTGTGGCAACTGGTGCTGTCAAAGAATGGCCTGGTCGGAGGCTATCAGCGCCCGGAATAAAAATACACATCTCCCACTCTCCAGATTGTTGGTAGTCTGTTTGCTGATAGTGTTCAGGGAGCCATTTCCCCGTTGGCAGTTGGGTGCCGGCAACCAATACGTACAGGCTATCTGGAGTGACATGACAGACAAAGGCATCAAAAATCTGCAGCAGGTGCTGGATCGGATCGAATCGGCATCGGTTGAACATGGCGATGTTTCACTTGGCGCAATGATGGAAGAAATCGGGTACCGCTCATTCGGGCCGTTACTGGTGCTGGCCGGAGTAATCATCGCCTTGCCGATCGTTGGCGATATTCCCGGCGTTCCCACTATGGTTGCGGTGATAGTGGCGGTGATCGCTACCCAGTTGCTGGCTGGAAGGAATTACTTCTGGTTGCCTGGTTTCTTGTTGCGCCGTTCTGTCTCCAGGGAAAAACTGCAGAAATCGGTTGCCTGGGCGCGCAAACCTGCACGTTTTATCGACAAGGGGCTCAAGCCGAGGCTGACTTTTCTGGTTAAAGGTATGCCGGCTCTGGTCATTGCCGGTATCGCGCTGTTTATTGCGGCCATCACGCCAGTCACGGAAATCATCCCCTTCAGCGCCAATATTGCCGGTGCTGCCTTGCTGGCTTACGGGCTTTCATTGATAGCGGAAGATGGCCTGCTGGCGATTGTTGCATCGGTGCTGACGACGGCAATTGTAATTCTGCTGGGATACAGTCTTTTCAGCGGCTGATTGCATGGTCGACCGTGCCAGTCCAGGATCGGTTCTGGTTGAGCTGCCGCAGGGCCTTGCCGATATCCAGACCAATAACCATGACACCAATGACTTCGCCGGACTGCGGGTCGAGAATCTGACTGCTGAAGTGCACATGGTAGCGTTGGCTGGACTGATCGTATTCCAGTACGCCGAGAAACGGCCGGGAATCCTTGCTGAAGAACGCCCGCTGAAACTTGGCTTCATCGCCTTGCCAATAATCGGTGGTGATCTCACTGACCGCGACGTTCAGGCCATGGCGATCGGTGATTATTATTTCGCTGATCAGCCGCGCACTGAGACCCTGGCGGGTTTGCAACCAACGGGATAGTGGCCGCTCGAGCACGGACTGGATCAATGGTTGTTCGCGCAAGGCTGTTTCGTTCATCCACTGCTGATCAAGCCGGTTGATGTCGGTTTGGCTGATGCCTTCGTGCTGGCTGTTTTGTGCCTGAACGGCGGCAATGATGTCGGGCAACTCTACCCAGTGAGCGAAATGCTGTGCAAACTGGCGGGCGATGTGTTGGCGTTCTTCCGGGCTCAGGCTGTTGATCTCTCCGATGCAACCATGAATCTCGGCATTGAACAGTGGCAGGAAATCGGTTTCCTGCTGCAGGAAATGATGCCCAAAATAGACACCGAGCGTGCTGTATTGCAGAAAATGTTCATGAGCCGGACGCATGTCCGTCGGCAGGTGAGTCAGCTCGATGTTCAATGTGCTCTGGTCAGCCACAAAGGCATCGATTCGGCCCGCAGCGAGCAGTTGGAGCAACTGTCGAGTGGTATTGACCTGTACGGTAATTTTTACCCCGTGTTCATGCAGCCAGGCTACCTGGTTGCTGCCGCGCAATCCGCCGATGCGCAGGGGCTGGCTACCACTCAAAAGGTGGCGCGGGGCAACCGGAACATTGCTGTACCAGTACCATTTTTCCAGCGCCAGGGGAGCGCTGAGCGTGGCGAAGTGATTGGCGCGGGCCATTCGCGTCGCGGAAAAGAACGCATCCGCGCGTTGCGCTGCGACTTCATGCATGGCGCGTTCCCAGGGGAAAACGCGAATCTCGTAGTTGCGTTCAAGGGCCCGGAAAATACAGTCAAGGGCGTCGACAGAGCTGCCGGCAAGCTGGTCGCCTTCGCGGACTTGATAGGGCGGCATGATGTCAGTCGTCAGCCGAACGGGTTCAGCAGCTGCCAACGGCAGACAAGCCAACAGACTGAGAACAAACAACCATGAACGCATGACGGTCACCAGCGTTGAACAGGGTGTGACTGATAGGTCATTATTGATTGAGCATAGCCGATTTCCCGGGTTGCGCATCACTCGGGTTTAACCTCCACAATCACCATGGCCGATGGGGCTGGCAGTACGCAGCGGCAGCGGGTTTAATGACCGGCTAATGCCTACGGCAACCCTACTGACAGGAGAACACAGATGCAGGATTTTCAAGGCAAGGTGGCAGTAATCACCGGCGGCGGCAGTGGTCTGGGACGTGAGCTGGCACTGAGCTGTGCAGCCCGTGGCATGCACCTGGTGCTCGGTGATGTCGATGAAAAGGGAATGCAGGAAACCCTGCGCCTGGTCGCTGAAACACACCCGGCTACCGAATCCGCCACCATGAAGCTGGATGTGTCCAGCCTTGAGCAGGTCGAGGCCCTGGCTGAACTGTGCAAGTCGCGCTTTGGTGCGGCGCATCTGATTTTCAACAATGCGGGTGTCAGCGTCGGTGGTCCAGCGTGGGAAAACACGGTGGCCGACTGGGAATGGGTTATGGGCGTCAACCTGTATGGCGTGGTCTGGGGGGTGAAGGTTTTCACTCCGATGCTGATCGAGCAGGGTGAAGGGCATATCATCAATACCGCTTCCGCTGCCGGTTGGTTGAACGGTCCGAGCATGGCGATCTATAACGTTACCAAGCACTCTGTGGTGGCGTTGTCGGAAACCCTGGCACTCGATCTGCGTGATGCTGGTTCCAAGGTTGGTGTCACCTGTCTCTGCCCGGCGTTTTTCCCTACCGCGATTCATGAGTCTGCGCGTAATCGCCCGGAAGACAAGGCGGATACGGTTGAGCCGAGCGAAATGATGAAAAAGCGCACCGAGATGATCAAGCAAGCGGTAGCCAAGGGCAGAATCCAGGCAACAGACATTGCTGAAATGACGCTGAAAGCGGTAGAGAATGACCAGTTCTACGTTTTCCCGCATCGCAAAATCAAGGATCTGATCAAGATGCGTGCGGCTGCAGCCGAGGCGGAAGGGGCTGCCTTTGACTCGCTGAATCCCTGATATCCCTCTGCGGGCAGCGCACAATCGCTGCCCGCTAACTAGGCATTTACCGATACATTTGATATGTTATAACAAATATATCGGAGGTGCCTGATGACTACTGAACCCAATCTGTTACCCGTCACTGTGCTGTCCGGCTTTCTTGGCGCCGGCAAAAGTACCTTGCTCAACCAGATCCTGAAGAACCGTGACAACCGCCGGGTGGCCGTCATCGTCAACGATATGAGTGAGATCAATATCGATGGCGCAGAGGTGCAGCGTGATGTCAGCCTCAATCGTGCGGAAGAAAAGCTGGTGGAAATGAGCAACGGGTGTATCTGTTGCACCCTGCGCGAAGACCTGCTGGAAGAGGTTGCCCGACTGGCCAGCGAGGGACGTTTTGATTATCTGCTGATTGAGTCCACGGGAATTTCCGAACCCCTGCCGGTGGCGGAAACCTTCACTTTCCGCGATGAGCAAGGCCGCAGCCTGTCCGATATGGCGCGACTGGATACCATGGTGACGGTAGTCGACGGGCTCAACTTTCTGAATGATTACCAGGCCGCCGATAGTCTGGCCAGTCGGGGTGAAACCCTGGGTGAGGACGATGCCCGTTCGGTTACCGACCTGCTGATCGAGCAGGTAGAGTTTGCCGATGTGATCCTGGTCAGCAAGATGGACCTGATTTCGACTGCCGATCGGGAGGAGTTGCAAGCGATTCTGCGCAGCCTTAACGCCGAAGCCGAGATTATTCCCGCGGTGATGGGGCAGGTGCCGCTTGAGAAGGTGCTCGACACCGGACGTTTCAGCTTTGACCGCGCCGCACTGGCACCTGGTTGGCTGAAGGAGATGCGCGGAGAGCATGTGCCGGAAACCGAGGAGTACGGCATTGCGTCTACCAGTTTCCGTGCCTGGCGCCCCTTTCATCCCGAGCGCTTTCATCACTTCTTGCACACGGGGCTGCGCAATGGTCGCTTGTTGCGCAGCAAGGGTTTTTTCTGGCTGGCCAGTCGCCCGGAGGAGGCCGGCAGCTGGTCGCAGGCAGGTACCCAGATGCGCTATGGCTATGCCGGGCGCTGGTGGCGTTATGTGCCCGAGCAGCATTGGCCGGATGACGAGGCCAGCCGGCAGGCAATAAAACAGAAGTGGCAGGGTGATTTTGGTGATTGTCGGCAGGAATTGGTGTTCATTGGTCAGCATGTTGACTTCGACCGGCTCAAGGCTGAGCTGCAGGCCTGTCTGTTGAGTGATGAAGAGTTTGCTCGTGGCCCGGATGCCTGGGCGCAGCTGCCTGATCCCTTTGGTCCATGGACTGAGGAAGCCGCATGAGTGCCTTGGCCAGATCGGCTGCGTCCTGGCCACATGTTGCCCAGGGTGCTGAAGCGGAGGTGCTGCTCGCGGCGCTGAATGACGGGGTCAATCTTGCCGTTTGGCAGCGTTCATTGACAGACAATCTGCAGGGCTTTGTCGCTCGGGCACTGGCCAGCCAGGCCCCCTTGAGCGTAGCCACCAGTATTACCCTGGCATCGGAGAATGAAGCACCTGACCTGAGTCGGCTATTTGCCGGGCTTGAGCATGTGCCCGGTCACGCTGACTTTGTTGCCGATGTGCAGATGTTGGTGGCTATGTATGCCTGCCTGCTGGACGCTGAGTGTGTTGGTTTGCGCCTGCGCGTGCTGGACCGGGCTATGTGTCCGCGTTGGCACGTGGACAAGGTCGGCATTCGGCTGGTCACCACCTATTATGGTCCTGGCACTGAGTGGTTGCAGAACGACAACCTGCCACGGGATGACTTGGGGTCCCCGGCAGCAGATGCCTGGACTTCTTTGCCGGCAACCGGCAGTGTCGACTGCGGCTCGATCGCCTTGCTGAAGGGGGAAAGTTGGCCGGGTGATGTGGGACAGGGGATTGTGCATCGGTCGCCGCGCCCGGTAATGGATGAGTCACGCTTGATGCTGTCACTGGATGCCATTGGTTGACGGCAAGGTGGCCTGAATTGTTGCAGGCTGGCATTGCAGCGTTGCATTTTCCGGCTTGGGGCCATGCGGCTTGGCTGTGTAAACTGTGGTTTTACTTGCCAAGGCTCTCACGATGCAGTTGTTCCCCTGGTCCCATGACACTTCCGCTGGTTTTGCCCTGCGTGGCTGGCACACCGCCCCCAGCGGCAAGCCGCTACTGCACTTTCTGCATGGCAATGGCTTCTGTACCCGCACCTATGAGCCGCTTCTGGCAGCCTTGTCGGATGATTTTGATCTCTGGCTGTGTGATCTGCAGGGCCATGGTGAGAGCGAGCATGGCGGCCATTTTGTCGGCTGGAACCGCAACGCCGAACTGGCCTATGAAGCCTTTCAGGCCGGCAACGGCCAGTTTGGCACGGTGCCGCATCTGGCCTGCGGGCACAGTTTTGGTGGTGTATTGACCAGTCTGATCATGGCTCAGCATCCGCAAGCGTTTCAGGCCGCCGTGCTGCTTGATCCGGTGCTTTTCCCGCAATCATTGATTGCCTTGCGCCAGAGCCTCAGCCTGATCGGTGTACGTCGCAATCCGATTGCAGACAAGGCGCGCGCACGTCGTCACCACTGGCCTGACCGGGATACCGCCTACGGTGCCCTGCACAACCGGGGTATGTTCCGTGGTTGGGAAGAGGCGGCCTTCCGCGCGCACATCGAGCACGCTTTGCGCGATCATGCCGAATTGGGTGTTGAGCTCAAATGCCGCCCCAGCCGTGAAGCGGAAGTTTTCGATTCCATGCCGCAACGCCTCTGGGCATCGCTACGCCGGGTGCGCACGCCGACCCGGGTGATCTATGGTGACCAGAGCTACCCCTTTGTACGCCAGGCCGTAACCCGCTGGGCAAAGCTCAATGCTCAGGTCAGCGCAGAATCCATTACCGGCGGGCATTGCTTTATGCAGGAAGATTCATCAGCTGCGGCGCAGCGAGTCAGTGCTTTTTTGTTGGATCAATCGACGGAAGTGGCGTAAAGGTTGATGCCTGAAACGGATTACAGTCCATAAAAAACCGGTGCAGTGCACCGGTTTTTATTTCAAGCTGTGCCATCAGGCGGCGACAATCACGTCGCCATGATTTTCCGGCTCGATCAGTGCCTTGTGCAAGGCTACTACCGCCGCGTCATAATCCTCTTCCTTGACGATGCACTGCATTTCAACCTGGCGCATCGACTGGTGTACCGCCTGGATGCTGATGCCTGCTTCAGCCAGTGCCGCGACCGTCTTGGCCAGAATACCCTTGACCTTGAGGTCGGAGCCGATGGCAGATACCAGGGCAATGTTATGCACATTGACCTCGGACATCGGATACTTTTCCTCGATCAGACGCGCTGCCCGGTTGATCATCTTGCGCGAGCCGGCAACGTAATAGGTGATGCTGTTGGCATCCGAATCCTTGTTCACCAGATACAGCTTGAGCTGCTTGAGCAGGCGGGTAATCTCGATGTCATAACCCACATCACCCAGCATTTCCTGGTCGAAAACCTCAAGCGCGTAAACATCCTTGCGGCCGGCAATAATTTCGACACAGGGCTTTTCGCTGACATAATCCTGGCTGATCAGCGTACCCGTATGATCCGGCTCAAAGGCATTCTTGATGCGCAGCTGAATGCCGGCCCGGCGCAAGGTACGCGCTGCTTTCGGATGAATGGCTTCCATCCCCAAGTTGGACAGCTGGTCAGCCACGTCATAATTGGTCCGGCCGATGGTCACTACCTTGTCGACGCCAACCTTGTTCGGATCGGCGCTGGAAAGGTGATATTCCTTGTGGATGACGGCTTCACGCGCGCCAGTTGTGGCAGCAATCTGCGCAAAGGTAATTTCGCTGTAGCCACGATCAAAGGTGTTCATCAGGCCTTCGCTGCAGTGCGCATAACCGGTGGCAACCACCAGCTCCTTGCTCAGGTCAATACCATCAAAGCTGTCCTTGATCATGTCCTGAAAGGACTTGGCCTGGCTTTGATTCCAGCCGGTCAGATCAACCAGGCGGGCATTGATGCCAGCCGTCTTGAGTGCCAGAACCGTATTGAATGCGCTGTGGGCTTCGCCGAGCGAAGCAAGCATTTCGCGCACCTTCATCAGGTGCTCTTCCAGCTGAAAATGGCCGTAGGAACACAGCTGCTGCAGGCTGGTCATGCAGTCACGCACATCGCTGATGCGACCCTCAATGAATCGATCAGCAGCTTGACGCTCATATTTGCCGGGGAACAGCTCGGCATTTTTCACCAGTACGGTTTCCAGCACCGTATCCAGCGCATCACCCCAGGCATCTTCGTTGGTGGCGTCGGCGAAACGCTCGTAAACGCCGGGCTCACCGGTTTTTTTGTGCTCGAGCAGGGCATTGGTCATGCCAGAGTAAGCGGAGACAACGAAGACACGCTGATACAGTTCGCTACCCTGACGTTGGCCAATGAAAATGTTGTTCAGTACTTCGTCAAAGCGGCTCATTGAGGTGCCGCCGATTTTCTCTACTGTATGCATAGTCCTGGTTACCGTCATTCTGGGTGTGTGGGCGTTTTGTACTTGGCTACTGGCATGATGCGGAAACTGGATCACCAGCTCCCGCATCGGTTTGTCTAACAGCTGCCAGACAGTTGAGTGGCCTGATCAGTCGACCGGATAAACACCATCTTTATCATGTACTTCCTTGCCGGACAGCGGCGGGTTGAATACGCAGGCCATTTTCATGTCTTCGCTACCGCCGTACAGCATGTGTTCGTCATGCCTGTCGAGGATGTAGAGGGTGCCCGGCTGTATCTGATAGACCTTGCCGTCGGACAGGGTCTTGATCTCGCCATTACCGCTCATGCAGTAGACTGACTCCAGGTGGTTCTTGTAATGAATGTGGGTCTCGGTACCGGCAAAGATGGTAGTGATGTGGAACGAGAAGCCCATGTTGTCGTCTTTCAACAACATGCGCACACTCTCCCAGTTGCCGTTTTCGGCTTTGACGCGGCGATCGGAGCTGGTGCATTCATCCAGAGTACGAACAATCATAAGAATTCCTTGTATAGCGTAAATGGGTAAGGGCAGCGCTGCGGACCAGGCCACAGCGCGGGCCAAATCAGGAGGCCTGGCTGCTCGCCTCTTCTTTCATGACCTTGGCAAAGGCCGCATCCAGAATGGTCATTGCCGTGTCGATCTGCTCTTCACTGATGATCAGCGGGCACAGGCATTTGACGACCTGGCTGTGGTTGCCGCTGGTTTCGATCACCAGGCCGTGCTGGAAAGCCTCGGCACAGATAGCAGAGGCGATCTCGCCATTCGGGCAGTTGATACCAACCATCATGCCGCGACCTTTGACGTACAGAGAATCAGGGCCGTGCTTGCTGACGATTTTCTGCATGCGCTCCTTGATCAGCTTGCCTTTGGCCTGCACGCTCTTGGCGAACTCATCCGTGGTCCAGAAATGTTCCATGGCCGCGGCCGCAGTAACGAAAGCCAGATTGTTGCCACGGAAAGTGCCGTTGTGCTCACCTGGCTCCCACTGATCCAGTTCACGACGCATGACCACTACAGCAAAGGGTAGTCCATAACCGCTGAGGGACTTGGAGAGTGTGATGATATCCGGCTGAATATCCATGTCTTCAAAGCTGAAGAAGGTGCCGGTACGACCGCAGCCGGCCTGAATATCATCGGCAATCAGCAACATCTCGTGCTTGCGGCACAGCTTCTGCAGTTTGCGCATCCATTCGGCAGATGCCGTGTTCAAGCCACCTTCACCCTGGACTACCTCAACAATCACTGCCGCCGGCTTGTCGATACCGCTGCTGGGATCGCTGAGCAGTTTGTCCATCATGGCGATGGTGTTGACGTCCTTGCCGAAATAATTGGCATACGGCATGCGGCTGACATCCGTCAGGGCGACGCCGGCAGCACCACGGTGATGCTGGTTACCCGTCACCGCGAGGGCACCAATGGAGCAACCGTGGAAGCCGTTGGTAAAGCTGATCACGTTGTTGCGGCCGGTTATCTTGCGCGCCAGTTTCAACGCTGCTTCCACCGAGTTGGTACCGGTAGGGCCGCTGAACTGGGTGACGTAGTCGCCATAGCCACGCGGTTCCAGAATCACGCGATGGAAGACTTCAAGGAAGTTTTCCTTGGCTTCCGAGTACATATCCAGGCCATGGGTCAGACCATCATCGGCCAGATAGTCGATCAGCGCTTTCTTCAGAACCGGGTTGTTATGGCCGTAGTTCAGGGTGCCGGCACCGGCGAGAAAGTCGATGTAGGACTTGCCATCCTGAGTGATCAGTTCGGCACCGCGTGCCTGCTTGAAAATAACCGGGAACGAACGGCAGTAGCTGCGAATGCCGGATTCATGTTGTTCGAACTGTTCGAAAGTAGTCATGGGTGCTCCTGGTTTCAAGCGGTGACAGTTTGGCTGAAAGGACCGGCGCGATAGACCACTTCGTCATCGTGCAGGCCATTGAAATGGGTGTCTCGGGCAAATTTGACCTTGGTGCTGTAGTCGGCACCGAGTTGGCGGAAAGCCTTTTTGAACAGCGCCTGTGAGGCTTCGTTGTCCGGCGTGATGGTGGTTTCCATATGGGTTACACCGTCAGCGCGCAAGCGTTCCACCAGGGCCAGCAACATCTTCAGTGCCAGACCCTGGCCGCGCATGCGGCTGTCGACGGCAACCTGCCAGACAAAGAGTGTTTCCGGGCGCGCTGGTGGGCGATAGCCAGAGATAAAGCCGACCAGATCGCCATCCTCAGCGACTGCAGCGATCGCGGTGTCGGCAAAGTCGCTGCATTGCAGCAGGTTGCAATAGACCGAGTTGGTGTCCAAGGGTTTGCAGCGCTCGACCAGCTGGCTTAAGGCATAGCCATCGGTGGCTTGCGGGGTGCGCAGTGAATAGGCAGTAGCGTCTGTCAAAATGAATCCTCAATGTTTATGCGTAAATGCTTTTATCTATAATAAACATATCCTGAAAATTATCTCAACCCTGCATTAATGCGCCTTACAGGCCATATTGGTTGCTTATGTAATATTTTTAGCTGTTAAATAGATCTGTCATGGAATCCTGCTAAAGCCAGAGTTGGCGGGGGCTGTAAGCCGATGCCTGCTGGACTGAAAACGCGACCTGTTTTCGACGTATTTACAGAAATTCTGCATAGTCCAGGCGTGCATAATCCGCCAGCGGATTTGCCGGATAACGGACTAACGGTCAGAAAGTGATCAGGGAAGGGGGTGGCTGAGGCTTGTGTCGTGCTGCGTTGCCAGCCACAGGTGGCGGACAACGCAGGTAGCTTGCAGTGGTTTTCTAGATCAGCCGGTCAGCATCAAAGAAAGTCCGCAACACGCGAATCAGATAACCCGGGTCGCGGCTGCCGGCCAGCTCCCGTATCGAGTGCATGGCGAAGGTAGGTGCGCCGATATCCACGGTGCGAATGCCGTTACGGCTGGATGTAATTGGTCCTATGGTGCTGCCACAGCCCATATCGGAGCGCACGACAAAGCTTTGTACCGGCACACCCGCCTGGTCGCACAGATGGCGGAACAGGGCGGCCGTTTCGCTGTTGCTGGCATAACGCTGGTTGTTGTTGATCTTGATCACCGGCCCGCCGTTCAACTGCGGGCCGTGGTTGCCGTCATGCCGGTCGGCAAAGTTGGGGTGCAGGGCGTGGGCGTTGTCGGCGGAGACCAGAATCGAGCGTTGCAGCACCTGGATGCGCTGGGTGCTGTCAGGCAGCAGGCGGCTGAGTACATCCTCAAGGAAGGGGCCATCCGCGCCACAGGCTGAGGCCGAGCCGACTTCTTCGTGGTCGGTACAGACCAGCAGGCAGGCCTGTTCGCCATCACTGTCGAGCAGGGCGCGCAGGCCGGCGTGGCAGGACAGCAGGTTGTCGAGGCGCGCAGCGGCAAAGAAATCGTCGTCGAGTCCCAGGGTGGCGGGCGGCTGGGTGTCGTAAAAGCTGAGTTCGTAATCCAGCACCTGGTCGATGGTCAGGTCCGGGTGCTGGCGCTGGGTTTCATCGCGCAGCAATTGACGCAGGTCGCGTTTGGGCTCCAGTACGTGTGCCAGAACCGGTGGCAAATGGGTTTGCGGGTTGATGGCCACGCCTTCATTGACGCCGCGATTGAGGTGAATGGCCAGGCTGGGAATGACGGCAATCGGACGTTCGAAGTCGATCAGCCGGCTGACCAGTTCGCCGTCGTCAGTGCGCAGGGTGACGCGGCCGGCGAGCGAGAGGTCGCGGTCGAACCAGGGGGCGAATAATGCGCCGCCGTAGACTTCAGCGCCCAGTTGCCAGAGTTTGGCTTTTTCCAGCTCGGGCTGCGGTTTGACCCGCAGGCAGGGGCTGTCTGTATGCGCGCCGACCAGGCGCAGGCCGCGTTGCAGGGCGCCGTCCTGGCCGAGGCTGAAGGCGATCAGCGAGGAGTCGTTGCGGGTGACGAAATACCGCCCGCCGGATGCCAGTTCCCAGTCATCGCGTTCGTCGAGTGGCACGTAGCCGGCTTCGAGCAGGCGTGCGGCGAGGCTGCGGGTGGCATGAAAGGGGGTGGGGGAGGCCTGGATAAAGTTGGCCAGGTCGGTGTTGATGGCGCTATGGGGCATTTAATGTTCCTGCTGCGTAAAGTCTGTTTGCGGTGAACGGTAGATCTGTGCGAGATCGCATTGCTGCCCACCGGTCCCAGACACGCTGTCCCGTCCATGGGCGCTCGTCGATAGCATCCGACTGCCAAGGATGGCAGAAGTGCAGAAAATGCAGGAGCATTTTTCTGCCATGGCTATCGACGGTCTGGAACCGGTGGGCAGCAACGCAATCTGCGTGCTTCGTGCAAGCAGCACGCGTTCGTTGCTATGTACTCAGTCTATCGTTTTCCACTCAAAAAGGCGTGGGGCAGAGGTAACTGAGTCGTTCACCGCTGTGCGGATGGCTGATGACCAGGCGCTGTGCATGCAGGGCCAGGCGCGGGCAGGCGTCGAGTGCCGGGCCGCTGGCGTACAGGCGGTCGCCAAGCAGCGGGTGTCCGATGGCCAGCATATGCACGCGCAATTGGTGTGAGCGACCGGTAATCGGGGTCAGTTCGATGCGGCAGTGGTCGTGGTGCCGCTCGAGTACACGCCAGAAGGTCTGGGCTGACTTGCCGAGGTCGTGATCGACAATATGCCGGGGTTTGTTCTCCGGATCGTAACGCAGTGGCAGGTCGATGTGGCCGCTGTCCTGTTCCGGTTGGCCCCAGCAGAGGGCGTGGTAGGTTTTCTCGGTTTCCCGGTCCTGGAACTGGCGCGACAGTTTGCGGTGGCTGTCCGGGTCGCGGGCAATCACCAGGATGCCGGACGTTTCCCAGTCCAGGCGGTGCACGATGCGGGCCTCGGGGTAGCCGTTGTCCTGCAGGCGGGTGATCAGGCAGTCCTTGTTGTCCTCGGCACGGCCGGGGACGGACAGCAGCAGGCTGGGTTTGTTGACGATCAGGAAACAGGGATCCTGGTGCAGGATCTGGATAGTGCTCAAGGGCATGGAGTTACCTGGCGCCGCCGGTCGGCGGCGCACTCTCGGGGTCAGCGGTCGGGCAGGGTGACATTGAGTTCGAGAATCGAGCAGTCGCCCTGATTCTCCAGTGCCACGCTGACCTGGTCGCGATCAATGGCGACGTACTTGCTGATCACGTCAATGATTTCCTGCTGCAGCTGCGGCAGGTAGTCAGGCTGATTGCGCTGACCGCGTTCATGGGCAACGATGATCTGCAAGCGTTCCTTGGCCACCGAAGCGGTAGTCGTGGATTTTTTGCGATCGCGGAAATAGTCGAAGATGCTCATCATTCAGCGCCCTCCGAAGAGTCGGCTCATCAAGCCCTTTTTCTGCGCTTCTAGGAAACGGTGCGGTACTTCCTTGCCCAGCAGGCGATCAACCGCATCGCTGTAGGCCTGTCCGGCGTCGCTCTTGTCATCCATGATGACCGGAATACCCTGGTTGGAGGCTTTGAGAACGGCCTGGGATTCCGGGATGACGCCCAGCAGCGGGATCGAGAGAATATCTTCAACGTCACTGACCGAGAGCATCTCGCCGGTATCCACCCGTTCCGGGTTGTAGCGGGTGAGCAACAGATTTTCCTTGATCTTCTCGCCCTGCTCGGCATGGCGCGATTTGCTCGCCAACAAACCCAGCATACGGTCGGAGTCGCGCACGGAAGAGACCTCCGGGTTAGTCACGACAATGGCTTCATCGGCAAAATACATGGCCAGATGTGCGCCTTTTTCGATGCCGGCGGGTGAATCGCAGACGATGTAATCGAAGGTCTCTTTCAGTTCATTGAGAACCTTTTCGACGCCTTCGGGCGTCAGGGCATCCTTGTCGCGGGTTTGCGAAGCGGGAAGGATGAACAGTTTGTCCGAGCGTTTGTCCTTGATCAGGGTCTGATTCAGATTGGAGTCACCGTTGATCAGATTGACGAAGTCATACACTACGCGGCGCTCACAGCCCATGATCAGGTCGAGGTTGCGCAGGCCAACGTCAAAATCAACGATAACGGTTTTGTAGCCACGAAGGGCGAGGCCGGTGCCAATTGCGGCACTGGTGGTGGTCTTGCCCACACCACCCTTGCCTGAAGTTACGACGAGGATCTTTGCCAAGGTGACCTTCCTGTCTGTCGGTTAGCGAGTGAATGGTTGCCGGAGCGGAAACCGGCACTGCCCGGCGTTGCCCGCGCAGTTTCCGTATTGGCTCAAGGCCAGCAATTCCGGCGTATCAGAATGGTTGCACAGTATCTGTCATAGCTCGCTTATCTTCAAGCTGTCACCATCCAGACTGACCTGAATGGCTTTTTTCCAGTGTGCCTTGCGCAAGTCCTCGGCGACCTTGTACTGGCCGGCAATGGAAACCAGTTCAGCTTCCAGACTCTGGCAGATGATGCGGGCCTCGGTGTTGCCGCGCACGCCGGCCAGGGCCCGGCCGCGCAGGGGGCCGTAGACATGGATGTGACCATCGGCGAGCAACTCGGCGCCGGCGCTGACCGGGGCGAGTACCACCAGATCACCACCACGGGCATAGACTTGCTGTCCGGAGCGTATAGGGTCGGTAATCACCCGCCCACAGCTGACAACCGGTGAGTTGTTGTCGGCTGTGGGTTGGTCAACGGGTTCGTCGGCCACGGGTGGCGCGTCGGCCGCGGGCTCTTCCAGTGGTTTTTCCCGCGTGCGGCCGGGTGGTAGCAGTACCAGCTCGGCCTCCTGGGCCAGCTGACGGAAGCGTTCGTCGCCACGCAGTGCTACGGCTTGCAGGCCATGATCACGACTGATGCGCAATAATTCCTGCAAGGTTGCCGGTGCAAGCTCGCCACTGAGCTTCTCCAGGCTGAAAACGACCGGTGTATCGCGGAAAAAATTCGGTGCCTGCTCCACCTTGTCGGCCAGTTGACGGGCAAAGGCATAAGGCGTCTGGCGGATCAATTCGATCATGGTCATGGCCAGCATGCCACCCTTGAGGTGAAACACGGGGTCATTGTCGAGCAGGTCCGGGGTGCTGTTGGCGGTCATCGGGACATCCAGTCTGTTCAGGTGTATGGCTGCGACACCTTATATCGGTTGCGTGCACGGATCGCAAGGGGGCGGCTGCTTGGGTAGAATAGATGTTTTCCACCGCAAGGCAGGATCTGATGGCGCGTCCCGGTTTCAGCATGGCATTGTTGCATCCACGTTATTGGTTGTTGTGGCTGGGCTTTGGCCTGCTCTGGTTGTTGATTCGGCTACCCTATCGTTGGTTGCTCGGGCTGGGACACCTGCTCGGTCTGGCAATGCTGGCTGGCATGCGCGAACGGCGCGAGGTCGCGCGTATCAATCTGGCGTTGTGCTTCCCCGAGCTTGGCGAGGCGGAGCGCGAAAAACTGTTGCGGGCCAATTTCATCAGTAGCGGCATTGGTTTGCTGGAGACGGCGATGGCCTGGTTCTGGCCGCCACAGCGTCTGGCGCGTCTGGCCCATGTGAGCGGGCTGGAGCATCTGCAGCAAGCTCAGACCCGGGGCCAGGGAGTCGTACTGATCTCGCTGCATTTTACTACGCTGGAAATCGGTGCAGCACTGTTGGGGCAACGCGTGACGTTTGATGGCATGTACCGCGAGCATCGAAACAAGGCGTTTGACTATATTCAGCGCCGCGGTCGGGAACGGCACAGCGAGGAGGCTCTAGCCATTGAGCGTGATGATGTGCGTGGCATGCTCAGATCCTTGCGCAAGGGACGCGTGACCTGGTACGCCCCGGATCAGGATTACGGGCCCAAGGTCAGTGTATTTGCTCCCTTGTTTGGTCAGCAGGCGGCGACGGTCACCGCAACCAGTACCTTTGCGCGGCTCGGCAAGGCTGTGGTAATACCTTTTACCCAGCATCGGCGGGCTGATGGCAGTGGCTATGATGTGGTGGTACACCCGCCGCTGAGCGACTTTCCCAGCGATGATCCCGTAGCCGATGCCACGCGGATCAATCAGTGGGTAGAGCAGGCTGTTCTGGCGCAACCGGAGCAATATATGTGGGTACACCGACGTTTCAAGACCCGCCCTGAGGGCGATGCACGACCTTATGCGGCCAAGCGCAAGAAGCGCCGGAGACGGTCTTGAGTGAGCTGCTGAAGCAGTTTCATCAGCAGGACTGTGCCGGGCTGGTGCTGTCCGGCGGCGGCGCCCGGGCGGCTTATCAGGTCGGGGTGCTGCAGGCGGTCAATGAACTCATGCCAGCTGGCTCCCCGCTGCCTTTTCCGATTGTGTGTGGCACATCGGCCGGTGCGATCAATGCACTGGCCCTGGCAACCCATGCAGAAGACTACACGGCAGCGATAGAGGGGTTGCAGCAGGTATGGGGAAATTTCAGTTGCGAGCAGGTGTATCACACGGGCTGGGGCTCGCTGCTGGCTCAAGCCTGGCGCTGGGGCAAGGCCAATCTCTTCGGTTGGCCGAGCAAGGCGCCCACCTCATTGCTGAATAATCAGCCACTGCGTGACTTGCTCGATGAAAAAATTCGTTTTTCACGCATTGAGCCAGCGTTGAATAGTGGGCATTTGCGTGCGGTATCGGTGAGTGCTTTTGGCTATCAGTCGGCTGAATCCGTTTGTTTCTATCAAGGGCATGAGCGCATAGCGCCCTGGAGTCGGCATCGCCGGGTCGGGGTCAAGGCGCCGTTGGGGCTGGACCATTTGATGGCCTCGGCTGCCATCCCCCTGTTGTTTCCTCCGGTACGGCTGAACCGCGAATGGTTCGGTGACGGGGCGGTGCGACAGCAGGCACCGATCAGCCCGGCTTTGCATCTGGGTGCCAGCAAAATCATGGTTGTCGGGGTGTCGGACAACCTGGCCCGGGAAGCCAGAGCGGCTGGCGGTCAGCATAGTCCACGACTGCGCGCAGCCCTGCCGCCGACGCTGGCGCAGATTGGTGGTCACCTGTTGAACAGTACCTTTGTCGATAATCTGGAAACCGATATCGAACTGCTTGAGCGCATGAACAGTCTGGCGACCTATATGCCGGCTGGCTCACGTACGCGCGCCCATGGCGTGCGCCCGGTGGAAGTCCTGGTTATTTCTCCCACCGAGCCGCTGGACGTGATTGCCGCTCGTCATCGCAAAGCGCTGCCGGCCGGTTTGCGTGCTTTTATCAAGGGTAGCGGGATTACCCGGGCTTCAGGCGGCAGCATGGCCAGCTATCTGCTGTTCGAGGCGGAGTACTGCCAGGAACTGATAGCCCTCGGCCGCCGTGATGCCCTCGCTCAACGCGAGGCCATCCAGCGTTTTCTGCGGCTACCCTGTCCCGCCACTCTGGACGGTTAGAGCAGAGAGCCTCAGGGAACCACCAACAGGCGCAATGCATCGAGGCGAACCTTGGCTTGTTGCAGGTGACTCAGCCCCTGTTCGTGTTGTTCGCGCAGTGCGTCAATCTCGCTCTGACGCACCAAGGGGTTGACCTGTTGCAGGTGGGTCAGCCGCTCGATGGCTTCGCTCAATTCGGCGCTGAAACCAGCAATTGCCTGTTGGCGCAGGCTGTCATGCTGCACCTCGGCCAGCGCCTCGGCCCGGCTCAGCAGCTTTTCTACATTGTCACGCTGACTCTTGGCGACTTTGCTGGCCAGATGGCGAGGCATGGGGTCGAGCTGGTTATCCAGGGTGTCGAAGCTGACCTTGGCTGCCAGATCGGTGCCATTGATGTCCAGCAGACAGCGCACCGGCGTCGGTGGCAAATAACGTTGCAGTTGCAGCTCACGGGGGGCAATCGCCTCGCTGATAAACAGGCATTCCAGCAGCAAGGTGCCAGGTTTCAGTGCCTTGTTTTTCAGCAGAGCGACAGCGCTGTTGCCCATGCTGCCGGCGAGCACCATATCCATGCCACCTTGCACCATGGGATGCTCCCAGGTGATGAACTGCATATCCTCGCGGCTCAGGGCGGTGTCACGGTCGTAGGTGATCGTAGTGGCTTCGTCGTCGCCGAGCGGGAAGCTGGCGTCCAGCATGCGTTCACTGGGCCGCAGAATCAGGGCATTGTCTGAATGGTCTTCGCTGTCGATGCCGAATACATCGAACAAGCGTTCCATGAAAATCGCCAGCTGTGGGTCGTTGTCCTGGCGTTCAATGGCTGCGAGCATCTTGTCGGCATCGCCGTGGCCGCGGGAATGCAATTCCAGCAGCCGATCACGACCCTGGTTGAGCTCAGCTTCCAGCATCTCACGGCGTTGGGCGGCGCTATCGAGCAATTGTTCCCAGGCGATATGGTCGGGATGATCCAGCTGTAGCAGCAGTTCCGCACCAAATTCATGCTGCAGGTTATTGCCGGTCGGGCAGGTGCTGAGAAAGGCGTTGAGGGCTTGGTGGTACCAGGTAAACAGGCGCTCTTGCGCGGTATCTTCCAGGTAGGGAACGTGCAATTGTATAGTGGCCTGCTGGCCAATGCGGTCCAGGCGACCAATACGCTGTTCCAGCAGATCCGGGTGACTGGGCAGGTCAAACATGATCAGGTGATGGGCGAACTGGAAGTTACGCCCTTCGCTGCCAATTTCTGAACAGATCAGTACCTGGGCGCCAAATTCTTCATCAGCAAAGAAGGCCGCAGCCCGGTCGCGCTCGACGATGCTCATACCCTGATGGAACGTGGCGGCCTGCAAACCAGTGCGCACTCGCAGCGCATCTTCCAGGTCCAGTGCGGTTTCCGCATGGGCGCAAATCACCAATACCTTGCTGCGCTTGAGCATTTTCAGGGTATCGATCAACCAGTCGACGCGCGGGTCTTGCTGCCACCAGGGGTCTCCGGCGGCGTTCATGGTTTGCCATTCAACTTCCGGGTAGAGTGCCGTCTGCCCATCGAGGTCGTTATAGATGTCGGGGCAGGGCAGTGGATATGGGTGCAGCTCGCGCCCCGGGAAGCCACTGATTGCCTGGCGGGTATTGCGGTAGAGCACCCGGCCGGTGCCGTGCCGGTCCAGTAATTGCCGCAGCAAACGCTCCCGTGCAGTTGTTGCAGTAACCGGGTCGGGGTCTTCCAGGCCGTGCAGCAGTGGTGAAATGTCCTGCTCCAGCCAGGCGCTGAGCTGGTTTTGTTCTTCCGTGCTCAGCGGCTCGCCGTCAAGCATGCGTTTTACGGCCGCGGCAATGGGTTGATAGTCACTGGTTTCCTGAACAAAAGCCTCAAAGTCGTGGAAACGGTCAGGATCGAGCAGGCGCAAACGGGCAAAATGGCTGGCCTGGCCAAGCTGTTCGGGGGTCGCGGTCAACAGCAGTACGCCGGCAATCTGCTGCGCCAGCTGTTCGATCAGGGTGTATTCCTGACTGGCGCCATCGGGATGCCAGACCAGATGGTGGGCTTCATCCACCACCAGCAAGTCCCAGGGGCAGGCTTCAGCCCACTGGCAGGTGCGGGGGTCCTCCAGCAGGCTTTCCAGGGCAATCAGCACCAACTGCTCTTCTTCAAAGGGATTGTCTTCGGCGCCGAGCAAGCGGTCACTGTTGAACAGGGCAAAGCGCAGATTGAAGCGTCGACGCATCTCCACCAGCCACTGATGCTGCAGGTTTTCCGGTACCACGATAAGTACCCGGCGTGCGCGTCCGCTCTGCAACTGGCGGTGAATGATCAGGCCGGCCTCAATGGTCTTGCCCAGGCCAACTTCATCCGCCAGCAATACCCGCGGGGCAATACGGTCAGCCACTTCGCGGGCAATATGCAGCTGGTGGCCGATTGGCTGGGTGCGTGCACCGGCCAGGCCCAGAAGGGCTGAGCGCTGAATACGGCAATGGTGCCGCAGGGTTTCATGCCGCAGGCTGAACCAGGGCAGCGGATCGCTCTGGCTGGCAAACAGTCGGTCACTGGCGAGCCGGAAACGAATGAAGTTGTCCAGCATGGTTTCGGCAAATTCGGCCGGGCTGCCGTCTTCGCGCAAACCGCGGTAGACCAGCAAGCCATTTTCTTCACTGACGTCATTGACGGTTAACTGCCAGCCCTCATGGTGGCTGATGCTGTCGCCGGGAGTAAAACGGACCCGAGTCAACGGAGCATTGCGCAGGGCGTAGTGGCGGGTTTCGCCACTGGCGGGAAACAACAGAACGACTGCACGATCGTCCAATGACAAGACTGTGCCCAATCCGAGCTCTGCTTCTCCATCACTGACCCAGCGTTGCCCCGGGGTGAATGCCGACATGCCATGCTCCTGCTGCGATAAAAGGCGCATATGGTAACTGATCGCTTGAGTCGTCAAAACCGCTTTCAGTGGCTGAAATTATTATTTGGCGAGTGTCGGATAGCATAAATCGACCAACTATTTGTCTGTTTTGTGACCAATTTCACGCTTTTGGGGGATCAAGCTGTCGTTTTGGTTGTCGATATACTAGGTATGGACCGGCCAGCGAGGAGGGGTAAGCATGCTGATTCCAGGTTTGCCCCCGGCGGGCTCGATGAATGACAGAGTGAAAATCAACAAAACGGTCAAGCCGCTGGCTGAAGCCGAGTTCCTGCATGACCTGGTGACTGAGTCGCGGGATCGGCGTCAGCGCGATCTGGGCCATTTTCCCGAACGCCGCGGCCGCAAGCGGGCAGCAACTGCCCCGGAAGTAGCCGGCGAGCCTCCGGCAGAGTCGCTAGCCGGAGACGAAACTACCCCGCATGAGCTGCCGGACAAGGGGCTGCTGGTTGATATCGAAGTCTGATATTCTGTCGATATGAGCACAGACAAAGCCCCAGACAATCTGGTCGACTTGCAACAGGCCCGCCAGGAGCGGCGCCATGACCTGAACGAAGCCCGCTTGCAGCGGGTTCGTCAGGCATTCGAGCAGGCCCTGCCTCTGCCCGGACGGAAATCCTCCGCAGCGAAGAAAAAAGGCAAGAAAAGCCGATCCCCGCGAAAAAAGAAATAACCCTCACCTGTATTGATTATTGTCAATAAACCTGCCGCTGAGTGTGGTTACTCTGTAGTCATTGCTTAATGACCCAGAGGAGTCATCACCATGTACATGGACACAGTAGTAGTAGCCGGTATTCTGACTGTTGGGCTGATGGTCGCTTTTCTGGGCGGCTTCGGTTATTTCATATGGAACGACAGCCATAAAAAATCCGACAAGAAAAAAGGCTGACAGATTTTCACCAGGCATGGCTCGCAAGGCCTTTGGCGGTTCCCCGAGAGGGTGAACCGCTTTTTTTTATCTGTGGCCAACCCCAGGTGATCGATTAGCATGGCGGCATGACCAAAAGACCTTGTTGTACGCGCTGTTTACGCCCGCAAAGCCATTGTCTGTGCGCAGACATACCAGACTTGCACTCTGCCACCGAGTTGTTGGTATTGCAGCATCCCAGCGAGCAGCATCACGCGTTGAATACCGCGCGCCTGCTCTGTCTGGGGTTGGACACTGCCCACTTGCTGGTGGCAGAGCACGTGCCAGATGACTGGATGGCCTGGCTGCAGGATGCAGACTACCGGACGGAGCTGCTTTTCCCCGGCCCTGACGCTGGCGAGTTGGCGTCGACCAGCGACGGGCGGCCGCGCCGGCTTGTGCTGCTGGATGGTAC
This sequence comes from Halopseudomonas salegens, assembly GCF_900105655.1. Taxonomy (NCBI): domain Bacteria; kingdom Pseudomonadati; phylum Pseudomonadota; class Gammaproteobacteria; order Pseudomonadales; family Pseudomonadaceae; genus Halopseudomonas; species Halopseudomonas salegens. Next base: position 2,416,326 of record NZ_LT629787.1, on the reverse strand, counting down.
CTGGCGCAAGGCGCGCAAACTGTACTACCTGAATCCGGTATTGCACCCGTTGCCGCAGGTGGCACTGCCTGCCGGGCCGCCGAGTCGATACCGCTTGCGCAAGTCCCCCGGTGCGGAGGCGCTGTCGACCCTGGAAGCTGGCGTAAGGGCGCTCGGCATTCTTGAACCGGCGATTGACTTCACTCCCTTGCTGCGCCCTTTCGAGCGTCTCATTGATGGTCAGATTGCGGCCATGGGGACCCTGACCTACCAGGCGCATTTTGCACATCGTGGGGCGGGCAAACCGGGCAAGCCGTGAGTGCGGCCTATTCGCCAGACTTATAACGACGGGATTTACTGCGCAGGACGCAAGCATGCCGCTAGACTCTGAGAGTCAATTGATAAAGACACAAAAACAAAAAGTATCAATTAACCAGCATAAGCAGGCAGGGGTCACAATGCAGCAAGCTCAACGGGTAGTCATTACGGGTGCGGGAAGTGGTCTGGGACGTGAGCTGGCGTTGTGTTACGCCCAGCCCGGCGCCCAACTGGCCTTGGCCGACATTAACGAGGCGGGTGCCAGAGAAACCCTGGCCCTGGTCAGGGCCAAAGGGGCGCAGGGCGTTGTTCAGCGCTGTGATGTGCGTGATTACAGCCAGTTGGCCGCTCTGGCGCAAACCTGTGAAGAACAGTTTGGTGGCCTGGATGTGCTGATCAATAATGCCGGTGTGGCGTCCGGGGGCATGTTCTGGGACTTGTCGCTGGAAGACTGGGATTGGCAGATCAGTATCAACCTGATGGGTGTGGTCAAGGGGTGCAAGGCATTCATGCCCATGTTTCTGGAACAGAAAAGTGGCCACATAATCAATATCGCTTCCATGGCGGCCCTGATGCAGGCGCCGGGCATGAGCAATTACAATGTCGCCAAGGCCGGCGTTGTCGCCCTGTCGGAATCCCTGTTGTGCGAATTGCAGCCTGTCGGCGTTGGCGTCAGCGTGGTTTGCCCGTCATTCTTTCAGACCAATCTGCTCGACTCCTATCGCGGCCCCAGTTCGCAGGACAAGTCGGATATCGCCAAACTGCTGGAAAACTCGCCAATCAGTGCGGCCGAGGTGGCAGCCACAATCGTGCGTGAGTCAGCGGATGGACAGTTCATGATACTGCCGCACGAAAAAGGTCGTGAAGCCTGGGCCATGAAGCAAGCCCAGCCGGATGCCATCTATGCTGAAATGACCCGTCTGGCGGAAAAGAAACTCGGTCTGAGCCGCGCCTGAGTTCACAATTGAGCTGTTTTGCCAGCTGCGGCTTGTGGCACAATGTTCAGCTTGATGATTGAACGGGTTGGACGTTGGCATGACAGGCTGGGCGGTAGCATGTAAAGGTGCGGTGCATGGCGTCTGAACTGCGGCACGTCGGTTTTCTGCTCTGGCCGGGGGCTTCTCCGACGGTGCTGATGCCTGCGCTTGCAGCCCTGCGCTCAGCCAACCGTCTGGCCGAGAGAGAGTGCTACAAGGCTACCTGCCTGACTCTGGATGAACACCCCATCGTAACCCCGGAAGGGCTGCATTGGCCCGCCAATCCCGTGCGTGAGCAAACGCAGGGATTGTCGTCCCTGTGGTTGGTGGCGGATGCCGACCAATTGCCGGCACAGGTGCCGGGTTGGCTGGCCCCCTTGCTGCGGCTGCGGTTGCAGGAGGGTGTCGAGTTGGGAGCGATTGAGGCGGGCGTGTTTCCACTGGCGATGACGGGGCTGCTGGATGGCTGCCGTTGCGCCGTGCATTGGCGGATGCTGGATGAGTTTCGTGAGCGTTTTCCAGCGGTAGAAGCGACCAGCCAGCTGTTCGTGGAAGATCGCAAACGCTTGACCAGCAGTGGCCTGCAGGCCACCGTGGATCTATTCCTCAAACATCTGGCTGAGCAGCAGGGACAGGATCTGGCTGCCCTGGTGGCTGAAGATTTGACCCTGGAACGCACCCGGGACGCGACCGAAAAGCAGCGTGTGCCCTTGCGCAATCGATTGGGCAGCAGTCACCCGAAGCTGACCCAGGCGGTCATCCTGATGGAAGCCAATATTGAAGAACCGCTGACCACGGATGACATTGCCAATCATGTGTGTGTGTCGCGTCGGCAGCTGGAGCGCATTTTTCGTCAGTATCTGGATAGCGTACCCTCGCAGTATTATCTGGAAATGCGCCTTAACCGGGCGCGTCAGATGTTGCTGCAGACCAGCAAGTCCATCATCCAGATTGGCCTGTCATGCGGATTTTCTTCAGGTCCGCATTTTTCCAGTGCCTATCGCAATTGTTTTGGTATTACACCGCGTGAAGACCGCAACCGGCGGCGCGCGCAACAGCAGGATGCTACTGTTTAATCAACATCCACTTCAGGTGGCTACAGGAGAGCTTGGCAATGTCGCAGTCAATACAGGTCGGCCGGTCGGACTATGACCGGGTCATGATGCCCAACTACGCGCCGGTACAGATGATTCCCGTGCGCGGTGAGGGCTCGCGACTGTGGGATCAGCAGGGGCGCGAGTATGTTGACCTGGCGGGCGGTATTGCGGTCAATGCGCTGGGGCATGCCCACCCGCAACTGGTCGAGGCGTTGACTGCCCAGGCAGGCCTGCTCTGGCACGTGTCGAATATTCTGACCAACGAGCCGGCCCTGCGTCTGGCCCACAAACTCGCGGCAGCGACCTTTGCCGACAAGGTGTTTTTTGCCAACTCCGGCGCCGAGGCCAATGAAGCGGCGTTCAAGCTGGCTCGGCGCTGGGCGCACAACACGCATGGGGCAGACAAGCACGAGATCATTGCCTGCACCAACAGTTTTCATGGCCGCACGCTGTTTACCGTCAGCGTCGGCGGGCAGCCGAAGTATTCCCAGGGCTTTGGTCCGGCGCTGCAGGGCATCACCCATGTGCCGTACAACGATGTTGACGCCTTGCGCGCTGCCGTCTCTTCCCGCACCTGTGCCGTGGTTATCGAACCCATCCAGGGGGAAGGCGGGGTGATTCCGGCCGATCCGGCCTATTTACAGGCGGCGCGGGAGCTGTGCGATGCCCATCAGGCGCTGCTGGTGTTCGATGAGGTGCAAAGCGGTATGGGTCGGACTGGCAAGCTTTACGCCTATATGCATGGCAATGTGGTGCCGGATATTCTGACCACGGCCAAAAGTCTCGGCGGTGGTTTCCCGATTGCTGCCATGCTGGCAACGGAGACAGTGGCCAGTCATCTGGAAGTGGGCACCCATGGCAGCACTTACGGCGGCAATCCTCTGGGTTGTGCGGTCGCCGAGCGGGTGCTGGATATTGTCAACACGCCGGAAGTGCTGGCCGGTGTTGCCGAACGCGAACAACAGTTGCGTGAAGGGCTAATGGCGCTGGCCACCCGTTACGGGGTATTTACCAGTGTGCGTGGCAAAGGGTTGCTCCTCGGCGCGGTATTGAGCGAGGCCTGGCAGGGGCGCGCCAAGGATATCCAGGCGACTGCCGAGCGTCATGGCTTGCTGGTGCTGCAGGCGGGGCCCAACGTGATGCGAATTGCACCGAGCCTGGTGATTCCGCAAGCGGATATCAGTGAAGCGCTGGCGCGGCTGGATCAAGCGCTCGCTGAGCTGGTCGGATAAGGCAGATTTGCCGATGCTGCTGCAACGACTCTGCCGTCGTCAGGATATGGGGCGCATCCAGCGCCTGGTCACTGCCACCAAAGCGGGCACCGCAGCCGTGCCCGCTGCAGAGCAGCGCCTGGCTGAACTGATCGAGGCCTCGGAAGCGGCTATGCTTGAGGGGGTAACCTTCAGTGGTGAAGAGCGCTATTTTTTCGTGCTGGAGGATAGCGACAGTGGCGAGCTGGTCGGCTGCAGCAGCATCGTCGCCGCCGCCGGTTTCAGTCAGCCTTTCTATACCTTTCGGAATGAAGTGTTTTTGCATGCCTCGCGCGAGCTGGGGCTGCACAACCGCATCCATGTGTTGTCTCTGTGCCATGATCTGACGGGCCACAGCCTGTTGTCCGGCTTGTATCAACTGCCGAACCAGAATGCGTCAGTGCTGGCGCTCAATGCCTTGGGGCGACTGGCTTTTATGGCCAGTCACCCCGATCGTTTCGCTGAATCTGTTGCGGTCGAGATTGCCGGTATCAGTGATGGCCAGAATGCCCCTTTCTGGGATGCCGTTGGGCGGCACTTCTTTGCTGTCAGTTACAGTGAAGCCGAGCAGATTGGCCTGACGCGTGGCCGCAGCTTTCTGGCCGAGTTGATGCCGGGTTATCCGATCTATGTGCCCATGCTGTCGGATGCCGCGCAAGAAGCCATAGGTCAGGTTAACCCGGTCTCCGAACCAGTATTCGAGCTGCTGCTGGAGCAGGGCTTCGAGACCGACAACTACGTGGATATTTTTGACGGTGGCCCGGTGCTGCATGCCCGTGGCAACAGCCTGCGTGGAATTTCCGGAAGTCAGGTTGCCTGTGCCGATGTGGTCGCCGAGGTAGTGCCGGGTCGGCAGTGCTGGCTGGTAAGTAATCAGCGGGTGGCAGATTATCGTGCCAGCGTGTTGACCGTGGACTGGCAACCAGGGCAGATGTTGACCCTCAGCGCCGAGCAGGCTGAACTGCTCAAGGTGCGCACTGGTGATGCCCTGCGTCTGTTGGAGGTGAGCTGACATGCTGGTGCGTGCTGCAATACCGGGTGATCTGCAAGGTCTGTTGGCATTTGCCGAACGGGCTGGCGCGGGGCTGACCAGTTTACCGGCCAATAAAGAGCATTTGGCCGAACGGCTTCAGCGCGTGGCGCGCAGCTTTGCCGGTGAGGTTGAGGCGGCTGAGGCGGATTACCTGTTCCTGCTGGAAGATGATTCGGGTCAGGTGCTGGGCACCAGTGCCTTGCTGGCTGCCGCTGGTCTGCGTGAACCCTGGTACAGCTATCGTATGGGTTTGACGGTTTCAGCCAGCAGTGAGATGCAGGTCTACCGTCAGCATCCCACACTGTTTCTGGTCAATGACCTGACCGGGAGTACCGCTCTCTGTTCGTTGTTCTTGCCACCGCCACATCGGACAGCACGAACGGGTCGGCTGTTATCCAAATCCCGTTTGCTGTTCATGGCCGAGTTTGCCGCAGATTTTGCACCACGGGCGATTTGTGAAATACGCGGATTGAGTGATGCGCAAGGGGGGTCGCCTTTCTGGGACAGTCTGGGTCGGCACTTCTTCAAGATGGAGTTTGCCCGAGCCGATTATCTGACCGGCATTGGCAGCAAGGCCTTTATTGCCGAGATGATGCCCAAGTTCCCCTTGTATGCCTGTTTTCTCAGTGACGCGGCCCGTGCCGCGATTGGGGAAGTTCACCCGCAATCGGCCCCTGGCCTGGCCATGTTGCAGGAGGAGGGGTTCAGCTATCAGGGTTACATCGATATCTTCGATGGCGGTGCCACGGTAGAGGCGCCGATTCAGCAAATACGTTCGATTCGTGACAGCAAGGTCTTGCTGTTGGCGATCGGTACGCCCGGCGAGCAAGCGCAGGATTATCTGATTCACAACCGTGGCCGGGCTGACTGTCGAATGACCGTTGCTGCTGGTCGGGTCGCCACCGGCACTTTGATCGTGGCCAAGGAAACCGCCCAGCGTTTGCGTTTGCGCGCGGGAATGCCGGTACGCGCCGTTCCACTCGCACCTGACGTTGCTGCCGATCCATACCAGGATGATTCAGCCTGGCCAGTGACATAAGCCAGCCCTGGGGGTTGGTCCTCAAGCTATTCGTTCACCTGCTATCTTGATCTGTCTATCAGATTGATAGAGAGATTCAGGCCGTGGGCTGGTGCATCCCACGCTGCAATGTCTATATAATGCCAGCCTTTGCCCGATTTTCGGGCAGGTTCAACTATTTGTGGTAGGGGAGTTATGAAAAGCGCTGAAATCCGTGAAGCCTTCCTCCGTTTCTTCGAGCAGCAGGGGCACAGTCGTGTCGCCTCCAGTTCGTTGATTCCGGCCGACGACCCGACCCTGCTGTTCACCAATGCCGGCATGAATCAGTTCAAGGACTGTTTCCTCGGCCTTGAACAGCGTGATTACACGCGGGCCGCCAGCAGTCAGAAATGTGTACGCGCCGGGGGCAAGCACAATGACCTGGAAAATGTGGGCTATACCGCGCGCCATCATACGTTCTTTGAAATGCTGGGCAATTTCAGTTTCGGCGACTACTTCAAGCGCGATGCGATCAACTTTGCCTGGACCTTCCTGACCAGCAAGGACTGGATGGGGTTGAACCCCGAGAAACTCTGGGTGACTGTCTATGCCTCGGATGACGAGGCCTATGATATCTGGACAAAGGAAATCGGGGTGCCGGCTGAGCGCATGGTGCGCATCGGTGACAACAAGGGTGCGCCCTACGCCTCGGATAATTTCTGGGCGATGGGTGATACCGGTCCCTGTGGACCCTGTACGGAAATTTTCTACGATCATGGTGCGGATATCTGGGGTGGCCCACCGGGCAGCCCGGAAGAAGACGGTGACCGCTATATCGAGATCTGGAATATCGTTTTCATGCAGTTCAACCGCAGTGCCGCTGGTGAGATGAATCCGCTGCCGGCGCCCAGTGTGGATACCGGCATGGGCCTGGAGCGTATCAGTGCGGTGATGCAGGGCGTGCATGCTAACTACGAAATCGACCTCTTCCAGAATTTGCTGGCGGCTGCCGCCGAGGCAATCGGCTGTGCCAATGACGACGCGGCGTCACTGAAAGTAGTCGCTGACCATATTCGCTCCTGCAGCTTCCTGATAGCCGATGGTGTGTTGCCGTCGAATGAAGGCCGCGGTTATGTGCTGCGCCGGATCATTCGCCGCGCCTGTCGCCATGGCAACAAGCTGGGCGCCAGTGGTTTGTTCTTCCACCGTATCGTCGCCGCGCTGGTGGCTGAAATGGGAGCGGCTTTCCCGGAGCTGAAAAGCCAGCAGGCGCATATCGAACGGGTACTGAAATCCGAGGAAGAACAGTTCGCCAAGACCCTGGAGCAGGGTCTGAAGATTCTCGAGCAGGATCTGGCTGGCCTGCAGGGCAAGGAAATCCCCGGAGAGCTGGTGTTCAAGCTCTATGATACGTTCGGTTTTCCCATGGACCTGACCGGTGATATTGCCCGCGAGCGAGGTTTGACGCTGGATGAGGCCGGTTTCGAAACGGCCATGCAGGCGCAGCGCGAGCGTGCCCGTTCAGCCAGCCAGTTCGGTCTGGATTACAACAGTCTGGTTAAAGTGGATGCCGAGACCCGCTTTGAGGGTTACGAACAGACCGCAGGCAGCGGCAGGATCATCGCCCTGTTTCGCGAGGGTGAGGCGGTTGACGTGCTTGCGGATGGCGAGTCCGGGGTTGTGGTGCTGGATCGCACGCCCTTCTATGCCGAATCCGGTGGGCAGGTCGGTGACAATGGCTACCTGGAAAGTGCCGGTGTGCGCTTTGATGTCCGTGATACCACCAAGGCTGGCGGCGCCCATCTGCATCATGGCGTGGTAGCCCAGGGCAGCCTGAGTGTCGGTGCGGATATTAAAGCCGTCGTCGATGCCGGCGTACGCCAGGCAACCAAGCTGAACCACTCCGCCACCCACCTGCTGCACGCAGCTCTGCGTGAAATCCTCGGTGAGCATGTGACTCAGAAAGGCTCGCTGGTTGACAGCCAGCGTCTGCGCTTCGATTTCAGTCATTTTGAAGCCATTACCGCCGAGCAATTGCGTGCACTGGAGCAACGGGTCAACCAGCAGGTACGACTGAACTCGGCGGTAGACATCGAGATTACCGATATCGAGACCGCCAAGCGCAAAGGGGCCATGGCTCTGTTTGGTGAGAAATATGGCAGTTCGGTACGCGTGCTGACCATGGGTGACGGCTTTTCCGTCGAACTATGTGGCGGCACGCATGTCAGTCGTACAGGCGATATCGGTTTGTTCAAGATTGTCAGCGAAGGCGGCATTGCTGCCGGTGTTCGGCGGATCGAAGCCGTCACCGGCCAGGGCGCACTGGATTATCTTAACCAGACCGAAGAGCAGTTGCGCCAGGCGGCGCAGTTGGTCAAGGGCTCGCGAGACACCTTGCTGGACAAATTGTCGGGGCTGGTTGAGCGCAGTCGTCAACTGGAGAAAGATGTTGAGCAACTGAAAGCCAAAGCAGCCAGCGCAGCGGGCAGTGATATGGCTGCTGAAGCGAAGCCGATCGGCCAATTCAATGCCCTGATCAAGCGTGTTGATGGCCTGGACGGCAAGGCTCTGCTGGCACTGATTGATCAGCTGAAAAACAAGCTGGGTTCGGCGGTAGTTCTGCTGGGCGGTGAGCTTGATGGCAAGGTAGTCCTGGTGGCTGGTGTGACCAAGGATTTGGCCGGCAACGTCAAAGCCGGCGATCTGATCCGCTTTACAGCGGGTGAGGTGAGTGGCAAGGGCGGTGGTCGACCGGATATGGCGCAGGGTGGCGGTACTGATGTCGCTGCGCTGGATGTTGCATTGAACAAGGCCGCCGAGTGGCTGGCTGCGCAATAGGATGCCCGCGATGCGGGTTGATCAATAGTCGAAAGCAGATGTCCGAGCAGGGAGTTGGTTCAACAAAATGGCGCTAATTGTCCAGAAGTTTGGCGGTACCTCGGTCGGCAGTGTTGAACGCATCTGCCAGGTTGCCGAGAAAGTGAAAGACTTCCGTGCCCGGGGTGATGACCTGGTGGTGGTGGTGTCTGCCATGAGCGGTGAAACCAACCGCTTGATTGATCTGGCCAAAGCTATTCAGGCCGAGCCGGATCCGCGGGAAATGGACGTCATCGTCTCCACTGGCGAGCAGGTAACCATTGCCCTGTTGGCGATGGCACTGAAAGAGCGTGGCGTCGACGCGGTGTCCTACACCGGTAGCCAGGTGCGTATTCTGACCGACAGCGCACATACCAAGGCCCGCATCCAGCACATTGACGATGCGCGCATGCGGGCTGACCTGTCTGCCGGGCGTGTCGTCATCGTTGCCGGCTTCCAGGGCGTGGATGAGCAGGGCAATATCACGACCTTGGGGCGGGGTGGTTCGGATACCACGGGGGTTGCCCTGGCCGCTGCGTTGAAAGCGGATGAGTGTCAGATCTATACCGATGTAGATGGTGTCTATACCACCGACCCACGGGTGGTCGAGAATGCCCGCCGGCTGGACAAGATCACTTTTGAAGAAATGCTGGAAATGGCCAGCCTCGGGTCCAAGGTGTTACAGATCCGGGCTGTCGAGTTTGCCGGTAAATACAACGTACCGCTGCGCGTATTGCACAGTTTCAAAGAGGGTCCCGGGACCCTGATTACCCTTGAGGATGGTGCTGCAATGGAACAACCTGTCATCTCCGGCATTGCTTTCAATCGCGATGAAGCCAAGCTGACCATTCGCGGTGTGCCGGACACCCCCGGTGTCGCGTTCAAGATTCTTGGCCCGGTCAGTGCGGCCAACATTGAAGTGGATATGATCGTACAAAACGTATCCCACGATAACACCACTGACTTCACCTTTACCGTGCATCGAAACGATGTGCGCAAGACCCAGGACATTCTCAACCAGGTCGCTGCGCAGATAGGTGCCCGTGAGGTTGGCGGTGACAGCAAGATCGTCAAGGTGTCTATTGTCGGGGTGGGTATGCGTTCACATGCTGGCGTCGCCAGCAAGATGTTCCAGGCGTTGTCGGATGAGGGTATCAATATCCAGATGATTTCAACGTCCGAGATCAAAATTTCAGTCGTGATTGACGAGAAGTATCTAGAGCTCGCGGTGCGGTCGCTGCACAGTGCCTTTGAGCTGGATGGCGATGCTACCGAGGATCGCCTGTAAACCCGTTTGTTTGGGCGGGTGCAATGTGCTCGTCCGCAAGGGCACGGTTTCTGGCCGCCGTGCCCGTCTGCCAGCATGCTGCCGAGCACAGAAATATTCTGCGGCGAAGATGGCATGCAAGCCCATCTGAGCTGTCTATACTGATGTCTCTGACAGGCTTGGTAGGCAAGGAGCCGGTTTTTTGCAGAGTGCTATGTCCTGATCAAGAGCAAGGAGAAATGGAATGCTTATATTGACACGTCGGGTTGGTGAGACCCTGATGGTAGGTGATGAGGTGACAGTGACTGTCCTTGGCGTCAAGGGTAATCAGGTACGAATTGGGGTCAATGCCCCGAAGGAAGTGGCAGTGCACCGTGAGGAAATCTACCAGCGCATCCAGAAAGAGAAGGATGACGAACCAAATAGCTAATTTTTATGGAATTTTCCATTGCATTAGGGCGTGCGCGTAGGTAGTATTCTTCGCGTGTTACGGAGAGGTGGCCGAGTGGCTGAAGGCGCTCCCCTGCTAAGGGAGTATACGTTAATAGCGTATCGCGGGTTCGAATCCCGCCCTCTCCGCCACTTTTTGCTCATTAGTTTGTCAAACGTTAGTTTTTGATTCTTAACGAAATATAATGTTTGACAGGGGTTTTAAAAGCCCTATAATGCGCACCCACAACGCACTCGTAGCTCAGCTGGATAGAGTACTCGGCTACGAACCGAGCGGTCGGAGGTTCGAATCCTCCCGAGTGCGCCATATTGAAAAAACCCACTGCCTCGTCAGTGGGTTTTTTTTCGTCCGTGTTTTGCTGGATTGTCATGGACTTGCAGCAGCATTGCGCTGCGCCAACTGCTAAGCTAGAGCCATTGCCGTTTGTTCAGATGTCAGGAAACCCGTCCATGCCGGAAATGCAGAGAAAGTCGCCCGAAAGCTTGCAGGATCGTCTTGATCAGGTATTGGCATTGGTGCGGCAACTGCATGCGGCGGAATCGGCCGAGCAGGAAGATGTCGATCAGGTTGCTGACGTTCTGCGCGAGGAAGTGAGTCGCGAGTTGCAGCAGCGGCTGGATGAATTGCATCCGGCCGATGTGGCGGTGATTCTGGAGTCCATGCCGCTGGAAGAGCGGTTGTTGGCCTGGCAGCTGGTTCGTTCCGAGCGTGATGGCGATATTCTGCTGGAAGTGTCCGATGCGGTCCGTGAAATGCTGATCGCCGATATGGATAGCCACGAGATCCTGGCGGCAGCCAACAATCTCGACGCTGATGAGTTGGCTGATCTGGCGCCTGATTTGCCGCGCGATGTTGTCCGCGAGCTCATGGATACGCTGGATGTCAATGAGCGCGAACGCTTGAAGTCAGCCTTGTCCTTTGCCGAGGATGAGGTCGGGGCGCTGATGGACTTCGACATGATCACCATTCGGGATGATGTCACGCTGGAGGTGGTCAGCCGCTACCTGCGTCGCTTTGATTCGCTGCCTGACCATAACGACAAGCTGTTCGTGATTGATGCCGACGGCGTGCTCAAGGGCGTCTTGCCGATCCGCAAATTACTCGTCAGCTCACCGGAAATGACCGTCGCCGAGGTGATGTCGGATGATCCGGTCCTGTTTCGGGCCAGCGATGATGCTGATGAGGCCACCCAGGCGTTTGAGCGCTACGATCTGATCTCTGCCCCGGTTGTGGATGATGATGGGCGCCTGTTCGGCCGCCTGACCATTGATGCGGTGGTCGATTACATTCGTGAGCAAAGCGAGGCTGAAGTGCTCAGCGCAGCGGGTTTGCGCGAAGAGGAGGATATCTTTTCCTCGGTATGGAAGTCGGTCCGTAACCGTTGGGCCTGGCTGGCGATCAATTTGTGTACAGCGCTTGTCGCGTCACGGGTCATCGGTTTGTTCGAAGGCTCCATTGAGCAACTGGTCGCGCTGGCGGCCCTGATGCCTATTGTGGCGGGTATCGGCGGGAATTCCGGCAACCAGACCATTACCATGATCGTGCGCGGTATTGCGACCGGACAGGTGCAGGTTGCCCATGGCAAGCGCTTGCTGAAAAAAGAAATCGGGGTAGCTCTGGTCAACGGTCTGTTCTGGGGATTTGTGCTGTCGCTGATTGCCTATCTGCTCTATGGCAATGCGCCTTTGTCGATTGTGCTGATGTCTGCCATGGTGTTGAACATGCTGTTGGCCGCGATGATGGGGGTGTGCATCCCGTTGCTGCGCGTGCGTTTCGGGCGCGACCCGGCTCTGGGTTCGAGTGTTATGATTACCAGCATTACCGACAGTGGCGGGTTTTTCATTTTCCTGGGTCTGGCAACTATTTTTCTTTTGTAAATCATTTGGTTGGCAATGCAGTCTGGTTTTTGCCGGGAGCCTGTCGGGCATTCTGATTCGTTGCCAAAAGTGTGACGGCAAGCTACATTAACGCGATTTGTAAATTACTGTGCATAATCGCAGGGTAGCCGTGCGCCGCTTTAGCTGAATTTGTACTGGTGATAACATCAGGATGTGCGCATTAGTGCGCCTTATTGTTTTGGAGGTCAGATGAATTCGTCCGAATTAATGGAGGAAGGCGTTGAACTGATGCTGTTGGGCATGGGTTCGGTGTTTGTCTTTCTCATTATGTTGGTAGTCATTGTTACGCTGATGTCAAAAGTCCTCGGGCGTTATTTCCCGGAACCGGTTGCAGTGCCCGCCGGCAGGTCCGCGGCCAAACCGAAGGCAGGGGCGGGCGACGTTGATGAGCAGACCATCTCTGTCATCAGAGCGGCGATTCGCCAGCACCGTGCCCGTCGCGGTTCCTGACACCCACTTTATCGCTTTAACATTACAATCAGAAAGGCCATAACATTATGACCGATAGCAAAAAACCCTTGGGTATTACTGATGTCATCTTGCGCGACGCCCACCAATCCATTCTGGCAACCCGAATGCGCCTGGATGACATGCTGCCGATTGCCGGCAAGCTGGACCAGGTGGGTTTCTGGTCAGTTGAGTCCTGGGGCGGTGCTACCTTCGACGCCTGTATCCGCTACCTGGGTGAAGATCCCTGGGAGCGTATTCGCGAGCTGAAGAAAGCCATGCCCAATACCCGACAGCAGATGCTGCTGCGTGGGCAAAACCTGCTGGGCTATCGGCACTATGCAGATGATGTGGTCGATACTTTCGTTGAGCGTGCGGCGGCAAACGGTGTCGATGTTTTCCGTGTTTTCGATGCCATGAACGATCCGCGCAATCTGGAAACTGCGCTCAAGGCAGTCAAAAAACAGGGCAAGCATGCCCAGGGCACGATCTCCTACACTACCAGTCCGGTGCATACCATCGAGATGTGGGTGGATCTGGCCAAACAGATTGAAGATCAGGGTGCAGACTCGATCGCGATCAAGGACATGGCGGGCATTCTCACGCCATACACCGGCTTCGATCTGGTGTCACGTCTCAAGCAGGCACTGAGTATCCCGGTGCATATGCAGTGCCACGCGACTGCCGGCTTGTCTACTGCGACCATTCTCAAGGCTGCTGAGGCGGGTATCGATAATGTCGATAGCGCTATTTCTTCGATGTCGATGACTTATGGCCACTCACCGACCGAGTCTGTAGTAGCGATTTTCCAGAACACCGATCGAGATACCGGGCTCAACCTGGAATTGCTGGAAGAAGTTGCTGCTTACTTCCGTGAAGTGCGAAAGAAATATGCCAAGTTCGAAGGCAACCTCAAAGGGGTTGATTCGCGCATTCTGGTTGCGCAGGTCCCGGGCGGCATGCTGACCAATATGGAAAATCAGTTGCGCGAACAGGGCGCCAGCGACAAGTTTGATGAAGTCTTGTCGGAAATTCCTCGTGTTCGTGAAGACCTCGGCTTTATTCCGCTGGTAACGCCAACCTCGCAGATTGTAGGCACCCAGGCGGTGATCAATGTGCTGACGGGTGAGCGTTACAAGTCCATCACCAAGGAGACGGCCGGTATTCTCAAAGGGGAATACGGCGCGGCACCGGCGGCATTCAACAAGGAATTGCAGGATCGCGTTCTGGATGGCGCCGAAGCGATTACCTGCCGTCCGGCAGATTTGCTTGATAATGAAATGGACAAGCTTACCGCCGAGCTGAAAGATCTGGCCAAGGAAAAAGGTTTCAAGCTGGCCGAGGCAGAAGTGGATGATGTACTGACCTATGCACTGTTCCCGCAAATTGGCTTGAAATTCCTGGAAAATCGCGGCAACCCGGATGCCTTCGAACCGGTGCCGACCGGTCAGGAAATGGTTGCAGCCGCTCAACCCGGCAAGCAGGAAGTCTATACCGTTACCGTCAATGGCAAAGATTTTGTTGTCCAGGTGGCTGACGGCGGTGATATAACCGGCATCAAGCCTGTGGGTGCGGCGGCTTCAGAGGGCGGGGCTAGTGCGTCTGCTGCGGTCCCGGCCGGCGATGCCGAAGAGCAGCCAGCACCGCTGGCCGGCAATATCTTCAAGGTACTGGTCAAGGAAGGCGACAGTATCGAAGAGGGGCAGGTGGTGATGATTCTTGAAGCAATGAAAATGGAAACCGATGTGTGTGCAGTCAAAGCCGGCACGGTCGTTAGTGTCAACGTCAAGGTCGGTGATGCCGTTACCGTTGGCGATACCTTGTTGACCATAGGCTAAGGGGACTGTTCATGGATAAGCTGCTTCAGTTGTGGCAGACGACCGGGCTGTATCACATGCAGTTGGGTCAGGTAATCATGATTGCCGTGTGCCTGGGTCTGATTTATCTGGCCATCCGCAAGGGCTTTGAGCCCTTGCTGTTGATACCGATCGGTTTTGGCGGGATCCTGGCTAACTTGCCGGTTGCCGGGATTGCCGACAGCGGTGGTCTGCTCTATCTGATCTACCAGGTAGGCTTGCCGACCACGGTATTTCCGCTGTTGATTTTCATGGGCGTAGGCGCCATGACCGACTTTGGCCCCATGTTGGCCAACCCACGCACCTTGTTGCTGGGGGCAGCGGCGCAATTTGGTATCTTTGGTACCTTGCTGGGTGCCCTGGCGTTGACTGCATGGGGTATTCCGGGGTTTGAGTTTACGCTCAAGGAGGCTGCCTCGATTGCGATTATCGGCGGGGCAGATGGTCCGACCTCGATTTTTGTAACCTCGCAATTGGCGCCACACTTGCTCGGTCCTATTGCTGTAGCCGCTTATGGCTACATGGCGCTGGTTCCGCTTTTGCAGCCGCCACTCATGCGCGCACTGACTACCGAGAAAGAGCGGGCAATCAAGATGACTCAGCTGCGTCCAGTCAGCAAGCTGGAAAAGATCATGTTCCCGCTGGTGCTGATGATGCTGGTAGCCTTGTTGCTGCCTTCTGCGGCGCCGTTGGTGGGCATGCTTTGCTTCGGCAACTTGATGCGAGAGTGCGGTGTCGTCGAGCGATTGGCTGATACCTCGCGTAATGCGTTGATCAATATTGTGACTATTGGTCTGGGGCTGGCGGTTGGCTCCAAGCTGCAAGCAGAATATTTCCTGCTCCTGAGTACGCTGGGTATTATGGTGCTGGGTATGGTGGCCTTCTGTGGCGGTACTGCTGCGGGTTTGCTGATGGCCAAGCTGATGAACCTGTTCAGTAAGCAGCCGATCAACCCGTTGATTGGTTCTGCTGGTGTTTCCGCTGTGCCTATGGCTGCACGCGTATCCAACAAGGTCGGCCTGGAAGCCAATCCGCATAACTTCCTGCTGATGCATGCCATGGGCCCCAATGTGGCCGGGGTGATCGGTTCGGCAGTTGCGGCAGGTATCCTGCTCAACTTTGTTGGCTGAGGCCTTTTCAGTGCGATCAAAAAGCCGCCCCTTGGGGCGGCTTTTTTGTGCATTTCGCAGCGCCAGTCACTACTGGACTGGCCAGGGCGCACTAAAAAAGCCGCTCAATTGAGCGGCTTTTCAGTCGTCAAACCAGGGCTGCAGCGAGGCCGTCGTGCTGAACTCAGGCGCTTTCGCTCATCAGCAGTGCCAGCAGTGCGTTTTGCTGGCGGCGGCTCATATCGCGAAACCGGGTCAGCAATTCCTGCTCATGCCCGCTCAGGCTGTCTGCCGAGAGCGCATTCAGGCTATGTCGCGTAGGACCTTCTGGCAGACTGGGCAGATCATCGAGGCTGTGCTCAAGGCGGGCGATGATCTCGGAATTCATGCTGCGGTGGTGCTGCTTGGCAACATCAGCTATGCGATCGCGCATGCCGTGGGGCAGGCGAACGACAAACTTGTCCGCCGTGCGGCTGGTATAGGTTTGGGTAGCTGTTTTCATAATCGCAACAAGTCGCTCAATTTGATGGTTGGGGACGGTATCCCACAGATGCCGTGCAATGGCTGCAAAATGCCTTCACTCATCCTTAAGATACACCATTTCGTCAATGGTTCCATGCGCGTTCGTCGCCGCCCGGCGGCAGGCTGAACTCGCATCGGCATAACCAGAGATATCGTAGCATTATTTATAGACGGTTTGCAGGCATGTGTCGATAAAATGTCGCCAAAAATGCGTCATTTTGCCATTGTTACGCTATCGAACCACTTCAGTCGGTTTGCCTGACTCTTGTGTGTCGGTTACTATTCGCGTCGATTTACGGCTTCGCCGTTAGTCTGCGCGCTTGTAGCTCAGCTGGATAGAGCAACCGCCTCCTAAGCGGTAGGTCCCCGGTTCGAATCCGGGCTCGCGCGCCATTATTCATCCATCTGGCTGTTGCAATATACCTGTGCCACGATAGCTTTTATGCGGTTCGTGAAGAGCTATCTTCTACACTGCATGGCAGTCTGTTGCTGTGTGATCCTGCCTGTAATGTCTGGAGTCGGAATGCCATCTGCCTTTACTGCCTTTTCGTCGTTGTATTTCGCGACCTTGCTGATGCTGCTGGGCAGCGGTCTGCTGGGTACCTACCTGGGTTTGCGTCTGGCCGGCGAAGGAGTCAGCGAGATATGGATTGGTCTATTGATGACGGGGTACTACGTTGGCCTGGTTTTCGGCGCGTCGGTAGGGCATCGCCTGATCGCCAAGGTCGGGCATATCCGGGCTTTTGTAGCCAGTGCCGGCCTGGTAACCGCATCGGTGCTGGGGCACGCGCTGACGGGTAAGGTGGAAATCTGGCTGGTATTGCGGGTTATCGCTGGCATGGCCATGATGTGTCAATACATGGTGCTGGAAAGCTGGTTGAACGAGCAGGCTGAATCACATCAACGTGGCAGCGTATTCGCCGGCTATATGGTAGTGACTTTCCTTGGGTTGGTATTGGGTCAGGTAGTGCTGACATTGATGCCGGAGTTGGCGGTCGAGCACCTGATTCTGGTCGCCATGTGTTATTCGCTCTGTCTGATTCCGGTGGCGGTAACCAGCCGTTTGCATCCGGCACCACTGCATCCGGCTCCAATGAAGGTGCGGGTTTTCTTTGAGCGGATTCCGCTGGCCTTGACCACGGTACTGGTGTCGGGGCTGGCGATGGGGGCTTTCTATGGCATGTCGCCGGTCTTTGCCAGTAATGTCGGTCTGGATACGTCTGATATCGGTGTGTTCATGGCGGTGACCATTGGTGCCGGATTGATAGCGCAATGGCCAGTCGGCTGGCTATCCGACCGTTTTGATCGCAGCCGGATGATTCAGATCAACGGCATCGTGTTGACGGGTGTTGCCATGCTGATTGCGCTGGTTGCTGCGCCCGGCTTTTGGTTACTGGTGCTCACTGCGGGATTCGGTTTGTTGTTGTTCACCCTGTATCCCCTGGCCGTTGCCCTGGCCAATGACCATGTCGAACAGGAAGATCGCGTACCTCTGGCGGCCATGCTGTTGGTGACCTTCGGGGTTGGTGCCAGTATTGGTCCCTTGCTGGGGTCAGTGGTGATGAAGTTGCTTGGCGCGCATTGGCTCTATGTATTTATCGGGTTGTGCAGCTTTGTTCTTGTGGTCAGGGTGCGTCCGGAAATCGTCACGGGCGAGCATCTGGTGCAAGAGGCGCCGTTGAACTTCATGCCTTCTGCGGGCAACCTGGCCAGCTCACCCCTGGGGGCTGCACTTGATCCGCGGGTGGATGAACAGATGGTTGTCGAGCAAATGATCGATGAGTCGGAAGCCTACGCCGTGGCTGTCTCTGAACGCGATGCCGATCAGGCAGAGCATCGGCCTGGTTAAAGTGCAGGTCAGAACAGGTCGTCGCGTTCCAGTCGCCGGGCTTCTCGTTGCAGAAAATTGACGAAACGGTCAATCTGGCGCTGCAGGGCGGGGCTTGTGTCGCGGAACATCAAGCCGACATGGGTTTCGTCGGTGTCAGAAAAATACTGTCGGTGGCGAACTTCCACGGCTACCGAGGTGCGTCCATTGTCAGGCAAGGTGATATGGCTGAGATCGAATATCTCGCCGGTGGGCAGGCTGTTGACCTGATTTCCTTCCACGCGGGCCTTGCAGCCGGTCGCGGAGATATCCATCAGATACCCACGTGGGGCAGTATTCAATTTGCTGTGTCTCAACCCGATGCCTACTTCAAGGCTCCTGCGGATGGGGGCGCGAAAAGCGCCGCGCTTCTGGTGGTATACCAGCAAATCGGGAATATCCATGCGGAATGCGGGCGCATCATCCAGCATTTCGCGGACGGCATCGGCGCCCTCCCAGCGTAAATGGGCGCCTTCTTGCCAGGCTTCCAGCCGACAAGGTTCGCCCTGACCCATGTAGCGATCACCGGCCTGGGGAATCATTTCGTCGATCCATACCAGATGGCGTTTGCTGTCCATATCAACAATGAAGCTCTGGAAGGTGGCATTGCGGTCAGCAAAGTGGACGGTCAGGGGGGTACGGGAGTGCTGCAGGGTTTTCAGCAAAGCGCAGATTTCAATGGATGAACGAATGTTGCGTGGCGGCTGCGGGCCGGTTGATTGCGCAAAAAGACTCGTCACTGAGTAATCCCGGTTGTTGTTCGGCAGTGGCGTAACTATACACACTATGCTGGCTTTTTGACTACGGAATCATCAGGCCTTGCTGATGGTGCGGTGGCCGCCTGGACCACGGGTCAGGCCCTGACGATCATAAACATTTTGCGTGCTTTCACCCTGATTGCGCAGCAGATCGAGCAGGTGGCGCGTGCTGTGCTGGTTGTGCGCCACCAACTGGGCATTGCGGTTGCTGGCCTGCTGGCATTGCGTGAGATTGCCGAGGAAGTCCTGATACGACTGCTGCAGCTCGGAATCTGCATGAGTGGCCAGATACGCGCTGAGGTCGCCTGTTGCGATCTGTTGCGCAGTCAGCCACTCATTGATCTGCACGTCGTGCTGGTTGAGGCGCTTGATCAGGGGAGCCTTGTGCTCAAGCAATTGCTCAAGGGCGGGCATATTGCTTTCAATCAGCGCCTGTTGCTCTGCGTCCAGCAGCTCGAGAAAAGCAATGCAGTCATGGTTGGCTGTTTCAAGTAATGCTGCCAATTGCTGCATGTCGGTTCTCCGTGATCAATCCCGTGTGGCGCTGGCTCCGGTTCAGCCCTCGCTGGCGAGCAATTTGTCAGCAATACGACCACTGTCAATCTGGTAGCTGCCATTGGCAATCGCATCACGCAATTCAGCCACGCGCTGACTGTCAACTTCCGGCATTTGCTTCAGTCGATCTTCAATTACCTGAAGCTGCTGAGCCTGAGAGCTCAGGTTGACCGCAGTATCGGCAGCGGGGCTGGCCGTTTGCGGGCTGCGGCTGTCAGTGCTGGCGTTATCCATGCCGGCGTCGCGCTTGCCGTTCGCCGCACCAGCCTGGCTGCTGCGGCCGCTGTTGTTGGCGCTATTGGGCGCGTTGAAGTCAATGACCATTCTATCCGTCCTCAAGAATTAAATACTTTACTGACATCTATAACGGCCAGTGCGGCAAAAACTTTAGCCCTGGATGCAAAGTTTTTTTGCCTTGTTGTCAGTTGGCCCTGCAGGGCTGTGAATCCAGATGACAACGAGGCTAGTATAACGCAATGCAGTGGGGCCTTCACAGTGCTACTTCGACCTGGCCCGGGGCGGTAATCCTGGCCGTCACGGTTCGTCCCGAGCGACTGTTGCGTACCCGAATCTGACTGTCGATCACGCCGCCCTCCAGGGCTTCACCAGGCATACGTACCGATATCTGGCTATTGGCTGCGCTGATGATTACCCGGTCACCTCGCTTGACGATCTCGTCCAGCTCCAGATGGTTTGGGTTCAGTACAGTGTCTTCACGCATTGAACGTCGGGTGCGCATGCCAATGGCCTGGTCCAGTTCGGTGAGGTAGCCGCCATTGAGTTGACCGACATCCCGCTCGAGCAAGGTCAGATCTTCAGCATTGATGGCGTCGTGTCGGCCCAGTGCACGGGTCACTACGACTACCGGCTGATAAAGATTGACCTCGGCCGGGACAAACAGGCGCCAACGTACGTGCTCGCTTTCGCAGGCAAGACGCACCGTTACCCGACCAACAGGAACTGCAGGGCTTTCCAGTGTTGCCCTGAGGCTGTTTTCGGGACATGGGGTCAGGCGCAATCGCGAATCCAGACGATTGACGCTGATGCTGTGCCGGGCATCACGGCTACTTTGATCGAGATGCTGCTCGATTTCTTTCTCAAGAAAAGCCGTAGTCGCGCCGATAAGCTGTTCTATCAGCGGGTTGGCTGTTGCATTGGCGGAAAAAAATATCGCCAAAGCCGCGCAGATGTTGAGAAAACGCATACAATAAACCTTGATGACTAAGGGGTTGTGCATGTCAATGAAACGTCGTTGCCAGTGTATCAAGCAATTAGCGTGCCTGACCCGGATGGCAATAAGGAGTGGCTTATGGCTGGCGTGATGGATTCAGTCAACCAGCGTACCCAGCTGGTTGGTCAGAATCGCCTTGAATTATTGTTGTTCCGTCTGGCTGGAAAGCAGCTCTACGGAATCAATGTGTTCAAGGTCAAGGAAGTTTTGCAGTGCCCCAAGCTGACCATTCTTCCCAGGCTAAACCCCGTTGTGCGCGGTGTTGCCCACATTCGCGGCGGCACCCTGCCGATTATCGACCTCAATCGTGCCACGGGTGGCCCGGGGCTGGAGGATATCAGCACGGCTTTCGTGATTATCACCGAGTACAACTACCGGGTTCAGGGTTTTCTGGTGCGTTCGGTAGAGCGCATCGTGAATATGAACTGGTCGGAGATTCATCCGCCGCCCCGGGGTACTGGTCGTGAGCATTACCTGACTGCTGTGACCCGCGTGGATGATCAGATGGTCGAAATCATTGATGTGGAAAAAATCCTCGCTGAAGTCGTACCGATGGAAGAGGGTATTACTGCAGGGATCATCGATGAGCAAACCCAGGCCGAGGCCGTTTCCCGGCGTGTATTGGTGGTGGATGACTCCCTGATTGCACGCAAGCAGGTCACCCGCTGCCTGGAGGAGGTCGGTGTCGAGGTGATTGCCTTGAACGACGGCAAGCAGGCGCTGAACTACCTCAAGGATATGGCTGAACGGGGCGAAGATGTAACCAAGGAGTTGTTGCTGATGGTTTCCGACATTGAAATGCCGGAAATGGACGGCTATACCCTGACCGCCGAAGTACGCAACGATCCTCGCTTGAGTGGGCTGCACATCATGCTGCATACCTCTCTGTCCGGGGTGTTCAACCAGGCAATGGTAAAAAAGGTTGGTGCAAATGACTTTCTGGCCAAATTCAGGCCTGATGAGCTGGCCAACCGGGTCATTGATCGATTGCATGCTTTACGTGGTGATGTGGCAGAATAGGCCGCTACCCGTGATTTCAAGCGACAGGCATAACAGGAAGGCTGCGTGAGTTCAGCAAATCAGGATTTTCAGGTTTTTCGCGAGTTTCTGGAAAAGACCTGCGGCATCGTGCTGGGAGACAACAAACAGTACCTGGTTGCCAGCCGGCTGAATCGCCTGCTCGAGGCTGAAAAGATCAGCAGTTTGGGCGAGCTGGTGCGGCGGATTCAGGCCCAGCCCCGTGCCGGCCTCAAAGAAGCTGTAGTAGACGCCATGACCACCAATGAAACCTTGTGGTTTCGTGACGTATACCCATTTGAAGTGTTGAAGAAAAAACTGATCCCCGAATTTATCAAGGCCAACCCCCATCAGCGATTGCGCATCTGGTCGGCGGCCTGCTCGTCGGGCCAGGAGCCCTATTCCCTGAGCATGTCGATTGATGAGTTCGAGCGCAGCAACCTCGGGCAGTTGCGTGCAGGCGCGCAGATTGTTGCAACGGATTTGTCCGGCAGCATTTTGACGGCGGCCAAAAGTGCCGAGTATGACAGCTTGTCAGTGGCCCGTGGTCTGGCCGCAGAACGCCTTACCCGTTATTTTGAGCCACTTGGGCCGGGGCGCTGGGTGGTGAAGCAGCCGATTCGAAGCCGGGTCGAATTCCGCGCCCTCAATCTGCTCGATAGCTACGCCATGCTCGGCAAGTTCGATATCGTTTTTTGTCGCAACGTATTGATCTATTTTTCGGCTGAGGTCAAAAAAGACATCCTGCGCCGCATTCACGCTACTCTTAAACCCGGCGGCTATCTGATGCTTGGGGCCTCGGAAGCCTTGAACGGCTTGCCGGAACTGTACCAGATGGTGCAGTGCAGCCCGGGTATCGTTTACCAGGCAAAATAGTCCGCTCAGTGCTTGTCCGGCCCTTCCTTTGCCTTGCCGCTAATGCTTGCCATCTTTTGCCCCTGTTTGCCAGGCGACGGAAAAACGTTGCCGCTTTTGCGCTTGCTTTCACTCCAACCCATTGAAGTTGTTGGTATTTGATTTTTGGCACGACGATTGCTTGTGTGCTTGTGTCCGGAGAAAACTCCGCAGAAATTGACACGAGGTTGCCGCCATGAGTCTTAACTTTGACCGCGCACTGGGTATCCACGAGCAGGCACTGAAGTTCCGTGCCGAACGTGCCTCGGTGCTGGCGAATAATCTGGCTAACGCCGATACCCCTAATTTCAAGGCCCGCGACCTGGATTTCCAGAGTGTTCTGCAGGCCCAGCAAACCGGCAATGACAGCAGCTTTAAAGCTGCTCGGACCCATGCCCAACATCTGTCGGCTGAAAGCCTGGTTGATCAGGCCGCTGGTCTGCGGTTTCGCACCTCTCTGCAGCCGGCTATCGACGGCAATACCGTGGATACTCAGGTAGAGCAAGCCAAGTTTGCCGAAAATGCGATTGATTTCCAGGCCAGCTTTACTTTTCTTAACAGCAAATTCAAAGGGCTGATGACTGCCCTGCGGGGAGAATAATCATGGCTCTGAGTCAAATTTTTGATATTGCCGGTTCTGCCATGAGCGCACAGTCACTGCGTCTGAACACGGTGGCCAGCAACATTGCCAACGCCGAAACCGTTTCCAGCAGCACGGATGAAACCTACCGTGCGCGGAATCCGGTGTTTGCCACGGTGTTCCAGCAACAGGGTGAGTTCGGCGGCGCTCCGTTTAACCAGGATCAGGCCCAGGGCCAGGGCGTTCAGGTGCTGGGGATTGTCGAGTCTGACGCTGAGTTGCAGGCCCGTTATGAGCCGCAGCACCCGATGGCCAATGAAGAGGGGTATGTGTATTACCCCAACGTCAATGTGGTCGAAGAGATGGCCAACATGATGTCTGCTTCACGAAGCTATCAGACCAACGTCGAGATCATGAATACCACCAAAACCATGCTGCAACGTGTTTTGACACTAGGCCAGTAAGACCAGCAACGGAGTAGGGCATGAACATCAACAGCAGTTTGGCTACCGGTGAAAGCGTACTGGATCAATACCAGGTCGATCAGTCGCGTTTTGCCAAAGGTGATGAACTGGGCAAGAACGAATTCCTTGAGCTTCTGGTCGCGCAGATGAATAACCAGGACCCGCTGTCTCCACAGGAAAATGGCGAGTTCATTGCGCAAATGGCTCAGTTCAGCACGGTTGAAGGGATTGAAAACCTGAACAAGTCGATGGAGTCATTGCTGGGCGGGTATCAGTCATCGCAAGCCCTGCAAGCCTCTTCACTGGTCGGGCGCAGCGTTACAGTGCCTACTTCTCAGGCCATGGTGGATACCAGTGAGGGGTTGACCGGCGAGTTGGTGCTGAATCAGCCGAGTCAGGTAGTCAGAGTGTCGGTCTATGACGATGCCGGGAGTCTGGTCGCCAATATCAATATGGGAGCCCAGGAGGCGGGTCTGCACAAGTTCACCTGGGATGGCAAGGATGGTGAAGGCAATGTGATGCCTCCCGGTCGCTACAAGTTCGAGGCCAATGCTGTGCTGGAGGGAGAGAACAAGCAATTGGCAACCTTGCTTCCTGCCAATGTGGACAGCGTGTCACTGGGTATGGGCAAGGACGGCGGCATGGTACTCAATCTGTCTGGTCTTGGCAGCATGGAGCTGTCTGAAGTCTTTTCCATCGGCCGTTAACGGCCGTCCGATACAAGCAAGGAGTTTGATATGTCATTTAATATCGGTTTGAGTGGTATTCGGGCGGCATCTTCCGATCTGAATATTACCGGTAACAATATTGCCAACGTGGGTACCGTTGGTTTCAAGGGGTCGCGGGCGGAGTTTGCCGATGTGTATGCTGCCTCGGTGCTGGGTTCCGGCAGCAATGCCCAGGGCAGCGGGGTGCTGTTGGGCGATGTGGCGCAGCTGTTTACTCAGGGCAATATCGACTTTACCCAAAACAGTCTTGATCTGGCGATCAATGGCAATGGCTTTTTTGTGACCAGCAACGAAGGGGCGCTCAGCTATACCCGCGCCGGTTTTTTTGGTACTGACCGCGAAGGCTTTATAACCAACAATTTTGGTGAACGACTGCAGGGCTACGGTATCAATCAGGTCACTGGACAGGTCAATCAAGGGGTACAGACCGATCTGCGGGTAGATACCCGTTCGGCCAATCCCCAGGCCACGACTCAGATCGAGTCGACCCTGAACCTGAATTCGACCAGTGTCCGGCCACAGCCATGGCAGCAAGCCTATGACACATACATCGACACCAACGCAGTGGATCCAGCCAACCCGACACCGGCTGAAATTGCTGCTGCCAAAGGGGCTGCTCAAGGGACTTTTGACCCGACCAACTCGGCAACCTATAACAGCTCTACATCGGTCAACATCTATGACAGTCAGGGTAATCAGCACGTTCTGACCAAGTATTTCGTCAAGACCGACGCCAACGAGTGGAACATGTTTGCCTTGATTGATGGGCGGCAGGTCAACCTGGATGGCACCCTTGATGGTGGCGGTAATCTGGTCGGCAGTAATTTGCTGCCCACCGATCCGGCTTTTGCGCCAGAACCGATTCCTCTGACGTTCAATAGTGTCGGTGAGCTGGTGGGGGGGAGCAATACTGATCTTGATTTCTGGGAGCCGCTTGACTCGGCCGGCCAGCCTACCGGGGCTGAGTCACCCGCCGGGTTCTCGCTTGATTTGACCGGGTCTACCCAGTACGCCTCAAGTTTCGGGGTGACCGCTCTGTCTCAGGATGGTTTTACCACGGGCGAGCTCGCCGGGCTGGAAATTGATGATACAGGGTTGCTGGTAGCGCGTTACACCAATGGCCAGACCAAGGTTCAAGGGCAGGTAGTGTTGGCAACTTTTGCCAACCAGCAAGGCTTGAACCCCCAGGGTAAAACGGCCTGGACACAGTCAGCCGCTTCGGGTGAGCCTGTTGTGGGTGCACCAACCAGTGGCACCTTGGGCTCGATCCAGTCGGGCGCGCTGGAGCAGTCCAATGTCGATCTGTCCGAGCAGCTGATCAATATGATTGTGGCTCAGCGTAACTACCAGGCCAACGCCAAAACCATTCAAACGCAGGATACGGTCACCCAGACCATCATCAACTTGCGTTGATTCTCCAACAACGCCGCCCGCTCCGGGCGGCGTTTTTTTGTCAGTTCATTTCCCGGTCGGCAGTAGTTTGCCGCCAGTCCTTCCAGTCGCCCTCGCTCCAATTTTAAAACCCAATAAAATCATGTGGTTATATTGAAAATTGGTTGTTGGCACAGTTTCTGCAAGATTACCAGTGAGATCCACAATTACGGCAAATTTTCGACGCCGCAGGAGTCAGGATGGATAAGTCACTGTATATCTCGATGAGTGGAGCCAGCCAGAATATGCTGGGCCAGCGCGCACATGCCAATAACCTGGCCAACGTGGCAACCACGGGTTTCCGGCGCGACTTCGAGCAGGCACGCTCCATGCCGGTTTACGGTGAAACCATGCCTACCCGCGCCTATGCCATGACCGAGCGTCCAGGCACTGATTTTTCGGCGGGCAGCATGCTGCAGACCGGCCGTGAGCTGGATGTTGCCGTCGAGCGTGATGGCTGGATTGCCGTACAGGCTCCGGATGGTACCGAGGCATATACCCGGGCAGGCAGTCTGCATATCACCGAGCTGGGCCAGTTGGTTACCAGCAGCGGGCTGCCGGTTTTGGGTAATGGAGGGCCGGTGGCGATTCCGCCGGCCGCCAAGGTTGAAATCGGGGCGGACGGCACCATCAGCGTTCAGGCGCTGGGTGAAGCCCCCAACGTATTGGCTGAAGTCGACCGTATCAAGCTGGTCAACCCGGATCCGCAAACCATCAGTAAAGGGCCCGACGGGTTGATGCGGGTCATCGGCGCAGAGGAGCAGCCTGCGGATGGCAATGTCCGCCTGGCGTCCGGCTTTCTGGAGGGCAGCAATGTCAATGCAGTGGAAGAGATGACTGCCATGCTGTCCCTGTCCCGTCAGTTCGAACTGCATATCAAGATGATGCGTACCGCAGAAGAGAATGCACAGGCGACTGACCGTCTTCTGCAAATGAGTTAATCGGCGACTGTTCGTTGACGAACAGCGAGGAGAGTTGTGATGCACGCAGCACTATGGGTCAGCAAGACCGGGTTGTCCGCACAGGACACCATGATGACGACCATTTCCAATAACCTGGCCAACGTCTCGACCACGGGTTTCAAGCGCGACCGTGCCGAGTTTGAAGATCTGCTGTATCAAATCAAGCGTCAACCCGGTGCTCAGACAACCCAGGACACGCAGTTGCCCTCTGGCTTGCAGCTGGGTACCGGTGTGCGGGTGGTCGGTACACAGAAAATCTTTACTCAGGGCCCGTTGCAGACAACCGAGCAGCCACTGGATATGGCCATCAATGGCCGTGGTTTTTTCCAGATTCTGACCCCCAATGGCGACATTGCCTATTCCAGGGACGGCAGCTTCCACCTGGATGCGGATGGACAAATCGTTACCAGTAACGGTTACCCGCTGGAGCCCGGCATTGTGCTGCCGGATGATGTGCAGACCTTTACCGTGGGGGAAGACGGCACGGTAACCATCAGTGTTTTTGGTGATCCGGGTGTCCAGCAGGTTGGCAACATACAAACCGCCGACTTCATCAATCCGGCGGGCCTGCAATCGATTGGTGGCAACCTGTTCATTGAAACCGCCTCCAGTGGTGCGCCACAGGTAGGCAACCCGGGTCAGAACGGTCTGGGTCAGGTGCTGCAGAATACCCTGGAAAATTCCAATGTCAGCGTGGTGGAAGAGATGGTCAACATGATCACCACCCAGCGCGCCTACGAAATGAACTCCAAGGTGATTTCCACCGCTGACCAGATGTTGCAGTACATCAGTCAGACTCTTTAATGGAGTAAGCAGATCATGAATGCCCTGCGAATCTCAGTTGTATTGCTGGCTGTATTGGCTCTTAGTGCGTGTATGCAGATGCCTCCGGTGCCGAACGACCCGGCGTATGCCCCGGTCCTGCCGCGCTCACCGATGCCGCAGGAAATGAACAACGGAGCGATTTACCAGGCCGGTTTTGGTGTCAGCCTGTATGAGGACCGCAAGGCCCATCGGATTGGTGACATCATTACCATCACCCTTAGCGAGAGCACTGCTGCCAGCAAACAGTCCGATAACGAGATCAGCAAGGGTAGCTCCATGCAGATTGCCAACCCGACAATTGGCGCACTGGATACCGGCATCGATTTGGGCGTGGATATCTCTGGTGACCGGGCATTCAACGGCGAGGCGGATGCCAATCAGAGCAACAGTCTGAGTGGTTCGATCACGGTAACCGTGGCCGATGTATTGCCGAACGGCATCCTGCGTGTCCGCGGGGAAAAATGGATCACCCTGAACAACGGTGATGAGCTGATTCGTATTTCCGGCCTGGTTCGGTCCGATGATATTGGTCCGGACAATACGGTGCTCTCGACCCGCATAGCGGATGCCCGGATCACCTATTCCGGACGCGGCGCTTTTGCCAATGCCAGTCAACCGGGTTGGTTGAGTCAGTTCTTCATGAGCCCGATGTGGCCCTTCTAACGGAGTTACGGATTATGCGTACTTTCTGCCTGTTTCTCTGTTTGACCATGCTGGCGCCGCTGTCTGCGTCCGAACGCATCAAGGACATCGCCAGCATTGCCGGCGTGCGCAGCAACCAGTTGATCGGCTACGGCCTGGTTGTTGGCCTGGATGGCACGGGTGACCAGACCTCACAAACGCCCTTTACCGTACAAACCTTCAACAACATGCTGAGCGAGTTCGGTATTACTGTGCCGCCTGGCACCCGGATTCAGATGCGCAATGTGGCGGCAGTGGCCATCCATGCCGATCTGCCGCCCTTTGCCCAGCCGGGGCAGGCTATCGACATTACCGTATCCTCAATCGGCAATGCGCAGAGCCTGCGTGGTGGCAGCCTGTTGATGACCCCGTTGAAAGGGGCCGATGGACAGGTGTATGCGATTGCCCAGGGCAACCTCGTGGTCGGCGGCTTTGGTGCTGAAGGTGCTGATGGCTCGCGGATTACCGTCAATGTGCCCAGTGTCGGTCGTATCCCCAGAGGGGCAACGGTCGAGCGGGCGGTACCCAGCCCCTTCACCAACAATGACCACCTGGTGTTCAACCTCAACCGGCATGACTTTACGACCGCCAAACGCGTGGTGGATCGCATCAATGAAACCTTTGGGCCGGATGTTGCCCAGGCAATTGATGGGGGCTCCATACGTGTACGAGCTCCGCTGGATCCCAATCATCGGGTTGACTACCTGTCGATGGTGGAAAATCTGCGTATCGAGCAGGGCGCAGCAACGGCCAAAGTGATCATCAACTCGCGGACCGGGACTATTGTCATCGGTCAGGATGTCCGGGTGCAGCCCGCAGCAGTCACCCATGGCGGCTTGACGGTGACCATCACGGAAAATCCGGAAGTCAGTCAGCCCGACGCCCCGTTTGGTGGTGGGCAAACGGTGATTTCGCCCAGCTCGCAAATCAATATTGAAGAAGGCGATAGTCGTATGTTCGTCTTCAATCCCGGTGTTTCACTGGACGAAATCGTGCGTGCGGTCAACCAGGTGGGTGCTGCCCCCGGTGACCTGATGGCGATTCTTGAAGCTTTACGGCAAGCCGGCGCCTTGAGCGCCGAGCTGGTGGTCATCTGAGTGGAGACCAACATGAACATCAACAGCAACAGTCTTAACTACAACGACCTGGCGGCCATGCAGCAGTTGGGGACCGGGGACAAGGCGAACAGTGAAGGCAACCTGCGCAAGGTGGCGGAACAGTTCGAGTCGCTGTTTTTGAACATGATGGTCAAGAGCATGCGCGATGCCAATGCGGTGTTCGGCGAGGACAACCCGCTGAATTCCAACGCCACCAAGATGTACCAGGACATGTACGACAATCAGTTGACTGTGCATATGGCGGAGAAGCAGGGCGTTGGTCTGGCCGATGTACTGATGCGCCAGCTGTCGCCCAAAGCTGCACCCGGACCTGCAGCACAGCCTGCGCCCCTGTCTGCCGCGGTGTCCGGGCAGGACCATTCGGCACTGCTTGCCCAGCGTCGCCTGGCGATAGTCAGTCGTTATGCGGCGTTGCAAGATGCCACATCAGCGCCTCCCGAAACGAGCCAGCCACCAGTGGCTGATCAGCTGGCGACACGGCGTTTGGCTGCCCAGCCGACGGATAGCCAGCCAACTGCAGCGGTCAGCAAGCCCGCCAGCCCATTTGCCCGTTTTGACAATCCGGAGCAGTTTGTCAGTACCTTGTTGCCAATGGCGGAGAAGGCCGCCCAGCGATTGGGCGTAGAGCCGCGTTACCTGGTGGCCCAGGCCGCACTGGAAACCGGTTGGGGGCGTTCCATGATCAAGAGCGCTGATGGTGGCAGTAGCTATAACCTGTTCGGGATCAAGTCACACGGCGGCTGGCAGGGAGAAAAGGCCAGCACGCTGACCCATGAGTACCGGGAAGGGCAGCGCGTAAAGGAACAGGCAAGCTTTCGCAGCTATGCCAGCTTTGAGCAGAGTTTCGAGGATTACGTCGATTTCCTGCAGAGCAATGGCCGTTATAGCCAGGCATTGACGCAAACCGATAACCCGGACGCTTTCTTCCGGGCGCTGCAAAAAGCCGGATACGCGACTGATCCGCACTATGCCAGCAAGGTGTCGCAGATTGCCAGACAACTGGCTCCAGCTGCCGAGCAATTGGCACAACAAGATAATGCTGCCGTGACAGCGGCGAGGGCCTGACCATGGCTGATCTTTTCAGTGTCGGTTTGAGTGGCTTGCGCTCGTCGCAAACCAACCTGTCGGTGACCGGCCATAACATCTCCAACGTCAATACCCCCGGCTATAGCCGTCAGGGAACGGTGCAGACGACCAATCCGGCGGGTTTCACCGGTGCCGGCTTTATCGGCAAAGGTGCTTCAATTGTCGACATCCAGCGTATCAGCAACCAGTTCCTGACCAATCAGCTCTGGTCGAGCACCAATCGCAGCAGTGAAATCGAGACCTTTCAAAGCCAGATCGAAGAGCTGAACAACCTGTTGGCCGGTGACGCGACGGGCATTGCCCCCGGGATGCAGAAAGTCTTTGATGCGCTGCAGACGGCGGTGGAAGACCCGGCCAACTTGCCGGCACGGCAGTTGTTGCTATCCGAAGCGGACGGTCTGGCTTCACGCTTCAATACGGTGCAGCAGTCTCTCACAACACAGAACAATTTTATCGGCAAGCAACTGGGCACCATTACCGATCAAGTCAATCGGCTGGCATCCGCGGTCGCCGATTACAATGATTCCATTGCCAAGGCGGTCGCCAACGGCGGCCAACCGAATGATCTGCTGGACTCGCGGGACGAAGCAATTCGCAAACTGAATGAGCTGGTTGGCGTCACCGTGGTGCCTCAGGATGACAATACGCTCAACTTGTTCGTTGGTACCGGGCAGCCTCTGGTTGTCGGTATCAATGCCTCCAGCATGCGCGTGGTTCCCGGGGGGAGTGATCCAAGCCGGGTGGATGTGCAGCTGGTCAGCGGCAACGCCGCACAGGATGTTACCGGCTTGATCGGCGGTGGTGAGCTGGGTGGCCTGATTCGTTACCGCAGCGAGGTATTGGATACCGCACTGAACAGTGTCGGTCGTCTGGCCATTTCGGTGGCAGACCAGATCAACAGCCAGCTGGCCCAGGGGCTGGATCTGAACGGCAATGTTGGCGCTCCGATGTTTGCCGACATCAACAGCGAAGGTAACGTTCAGCTGCGCAGTAGAGCCTTGCCGGGTAACCTGGACGACACGGCTCAACTGAATGTACTGATTGAGGACAGCAGCGAACTGACCACATCAGACTATGAGCTGACCTTCAGTTCGGCCACTGATTTCACCGTGCGCCGGGTCAGTGACGGAACCGTCAGCGGGCCTTTTGTTCTCGATCCGCTGAACCCGCCGGTGATCGATGGATTCAGTGTCGACCTCGACTCGGGCACGCTGGCCGATGGTGATCGTTTTTTGCTGACGCCAACCCGCTATGCTTCTGGAGGCATTGAAGTACAAATGCAGCGCCCCGAGGAGTTGGCATTTGCCGCCCCGGCGAAAATGGATGCCAGTCTGGACAACCGCGGTACCGGCGAAGTCAGTCAGCCAGATGTGACGGGCATACCGCCAGGGTCTGATGTGGGCGATATTGAAGCCTTGTTGGCTGGCGGGGTCAACCTGGTCTTCAACGGTGGCAATCTGACGCTGGAAGATGATGCCGGCAACCCGGTAGCGTTGAGCAGTGTTACCCCCGCGGCAGTGACCCCCGGCCAGCGCCAGACACTGGAAATCGAGGTCAACGGGTTTACCTTTGAAGCACAAATCAACGGTTCACCGCTGGACGGTGACAGTTTTGCACTTCAGTTTAATGAAGGTGTGGCCGATAACCGTAATGCATTGAAAATTTCAGCGTTGCAAACCGAAGCCGTATTGGGGCAAGGCAACGGTGATCGGGGCTTTTCCCTCCTCGATGGTTATGGTGACCTGGTCCAGCGGGTGGGAACGGTGACCTCGCAGGCGCGGACAGATGCCGAATCCACCGGTGCGATTCTGAAGCAGGCGACCAATAACCGTGATTCGGTATCGGCGGTCAATCTGGATGAAGAGGCCACGAATCTGATCAAATTCGAGCAGTATTACAATGCATCGGCGCAGGTAATCCAGATTGCGCGTTCAGTGTTCGATACTTTGATAAGCAGCATTCGCTGACGGGTAGCTACCATGCGTATTTCCACCATACAGGCTTTCAATAACGGTGTTCGCGGCATTCAGGACAACTATGCCCAGGTGTCACGAACCCAGGAGCAAGTCAGTTCCGGCAAGCGCATTCTGTCGCCTGCGGATGACCCGGTGGCGACTGTGCGCTTGTTGCAACTGGGCCAGCAGGGCAGCCAGATCAAACAGTATGAAGACAATCTGCGCGCCGCGCGCAACAGCCTGGTGCAGGAAGAAAGTGTTCTCAATGGTGTGAACAACAGTCTGCAACGGGTCCGTGAAATAAGCCTGATGGCTGGCAACGGCTCTTACAGTGTTCAGGACAGGCAGGCGTTGGCGCAGGAACTGGGGGAGCTGGAAGACGAATTGTTCCAGTTGTTCAATACGCGTAATGCGCGTGGTGAATATCTGTTTGGTGGTTACCAAAGCGATCAGGCCCCCTTTGTACGGGAGTCTGATGGCAGTTACAGCTATCAGGGCGATGAAGGCCAGCGTTCGATCCAGATTGGCAGTTCCAAAATGGTCGCCATCAATGATAGTGGCAAGTCACTGTTTGTTGATGTAGCCAACGTCAATCGGGTGAATACGGCAGCCCAGCCATTTGACCCGGCCAACCCCGGCAATGTGCGTATTTCGCTCGGCGAAGTGGAAAACAAGCGGGTCTATGATGAAGACTTTTACCCCAACGATGGCATAACCATCCGTATCGGGGTTGACGCCGAGACCTATGAAGTCCTCGACACGGCGGGCAATCCCTTGTTGCCCCCGGTAACCGGTGATCTGGAAGCGGGCCCGGATGGCAGCTTCAGCATTCGTCATGCCGGGGTGGTGGTCAAGCTCGATGGTGAACTGCAGGAAAACGATGAGTTTACCGTTGACCGAGGAGACCTGACCCCGGCCAGTGATAATCGCGAGAAACGCAGTATCCTGGATACCGTAGCATTGCTGCGCGATACTCTGGCCAATGATGGCGATGACACCGAAAGCCGATTGCAGCGCCGGGATGTGCTCAGCCTGTCTGTGAGCAATATCGACAATGCGATGAATCAGGTGCTTGGCGTGCAAACCAGCCTGGGCGCGCGATTGAATATCGTCGATTCATCGGAAAACGAACTGGCTGAGTCCAAGCTGATCAACCAGACCATTACCTCGGAACTGGAAGATCTGGATTATGCCGAAGCGCTCAGTCGTCTGAGTATGCAAAGTGTGGTTCTGGAAGCCGCGCAGCAAAGTTTCGTCAAGATCAGCAGCCTGAACCTGTTCAACTTTATCCGTTAACCAGGCAATGCCACTGGTCCCGTCATCGCAATAGCCTCCCTGGCTGTCATCGCGAGGGCGGAGCCCGTGGCGATTCAGTGCGTTCCGGTTTCAGCTTGAGCGCGCCAGGGTATCCAGAATCGGGCACTCTGGCCGGTTGTCACCGTGGCAACAGTCGGCCAGTTGCGCCAGCGTGTCGTGCATCGCCTGCAAATCCTGAATTTTCTTTTCCAGCTCCTGCAGGTGGCCCTGCACCAGCTGTTTGACTTCGGCGCTGCTGCGCTGGCGGTTCTGCCACAGGGCCAGCAGTTGCCCAACCTGTTCCATGGAAAACCCCAGGCTGCGTGCATGCTGAATAAAGCGCAGGCTGTGCAGCTCGGTCTCGCTGTAATCGCGGTACCCGGAGGTCTTGCGTGCGACCTGGGGCAGCAGGCCGATTTGCTCGTAATGCCGAATCATGCGCGGGCTCAATCCGCTGGCGCGAGCAACGTCACTGATGTTCATGGGGTTTGATCTCCGGTTGCCAGCGTTTCAATAACAGCGCATTGGTTACCACGCTGACACTGCTGGCCGCCATCATGGCGCCTGCCATCATGGGTGTCAGCAGACCAATCGCCGCCAGTGGAATGCCCAGGCTGTTGTAGACGAAGGCCCAGAACAGGTTCTGGCGAATCTTGGCCCAGGTGCGACGTGATACCTGCAAGGCGGCCGGTATCAACTGCAGTTCTCCACGCATCAGGGTAATCCCGGCGCTGTGCATGGCCACATCGGTGCCGGTCGCCATGGCCATGCCGACATCGGCGGCAGCCAGCGCGGGGGCGTCATTGATGCCGTCACCGATCATGGCGACGTGCCGGCCCTGCTCACGCAGCTCATTGACTATTCTGGCCTTGTCTTCCGGCAACACGTGCGCCCGTACCTGATCAATACCCAGTTGCGCAGCAATCGCCTGCGCTGCTGCCTGGCTATCGCCGCTGACCAGCCAGCTTTCAATCCCGCTGGCGCGCAATTGTGCCACTGTTTCGCGCGCACCGGTCTTCAGGGTGTCGGCATAGGCGATCAGCGCCACGACCTCAGCCTGCCCATCGCGTTCGCTGGCCAGCCAGGACAGAGTGTGGCCCTTGGCTTCTTGCCCGCGGGCTGTGTCTTGCCAGGGAGCAAGATCCAGACCTTGCTCCTGCATCAATCGCGCATTGCCCAGCCACAGCCGCTGCCCGTCAAGTGCGCCGCTGGTGCCGCGCCCGGCATGTACCGTGAAATCACTGACTCGCCCAGCGCTGGCACCCTGTTGCTCGGCATACTGACGCAGTGCTTCCGCCAGCGGATGTTCGGCGTCTTGCTGCAAGGCCAGTGCCTGTTGCAGCGCCTGTCCGCTGGCTGCCTCATTCAGGGCAATGAAAGCCTGTACCGCTGGTTTGCCCTCGGTCAGAGTGCCGGTCTTGTCAAAAATCACCGTATCAACGCGGTGGGCCTGCTCCAGTGCTTCCGCGTCGCGAATCAGGATGCCGTTGCGTGCAGCCACCCCGGTACCCACCATGATGGCTGTGGGTGTGGCCAGGCCCAATGCACAGGGGCAGGCAATAACCAGTACGGCGATGGCATGCAGCAGTGCCGTTTGCGGGCCAATCAGCACACTGCCAATCCCCCAGGTGAGCAAGGCGATAACCACCACTACGGGCACGAACACGGCACTGACACGGTCGACCAGCCGTTGAATCGGTGCTTTCGAGGCCTGAGCACTTTCCACCAGACGAACGATTCGGGCCAGCAGCGTGTCCTGACCTACCCCCGTGGTATTGATCAGCAAGACACCATCCTGATTCATTGAGCCTGCGTTGACGACATCACCGGTTTGCCGGCTGACTGGCAAGCTTTCCCCGGTCAGCATGGATTCATCGACATGGCTGCCACCCTCGATGACGTCGCCGTCCACCGGAATGCGCTCGCCCGGACGTACAACAATATGATCGCCGGGCTGAATCTGTGCCAGCGGCAGCATCTCATCACCGGCAGCCGTGCGCCGTCGCGCCTGATCCGGACGCAATGCCGTCAACGCGCGAATCGCTTCCAGGGTTTGCCCTTTGGCACGACTTTCCAGATATTTACCCAGCAGAATAAAGGTGATGATCACCGCCGACGCTTCGTAAAACAGCACCGGCATTTGTCCGCCGGGCGTGGTCAGGAAGTTCCAGGTGCTCAGCGACCAACCAGCGCTGGTGCCCATGGCGACCAGTAAGTCCATATTGCCGCTGCGGTTGCGCAGGGCATGCCAGGCACCGCGGTAGAAACGGGCACCAAAATAGAATTGCACCACGCTGGCCAACAGCAGTTGCAGGATGGCGGGTGGCATCCATTCCGGCCGACCAAGCATGTCCGGGAACATCGCCAGAGCCAGCGGCGTGCTGAGAATGGCTGCCCAGAACAGATGGCGGCGTTCTCTATGAAGATTTTTCTGCTGCTCGTCTTCGCGGGTTGCCTGCGGCTGCTGGCTATCCAGCCACTCACCCGGGTAACCGGCTTTGCGCAAGGCGGCCAGCAGGTTATCCGGATCGGTGCCGGCAACATAGCTGACCCGCGCCTGTTCGCTGGCCAGATTGACTTCTACCGTGACCACGCCGGGAACGCCCAGCAGCGCCGTTTCGCTGCGCCGTACACAGCCTGCGCACGACAGGTTGCTCAGGCTCAACTGCCGGGTTTCCAGCGGTACACCGTAGCCGGCCTGCTGCAAGGCAGCACAGACTTCCGGCAAATGCTGATCATCGGTCAGTTCAATACGTGCCGACTCGCTGGCGAGGTTGACCTCAGCGTTGAGTACTGCGTTGACCTGTTGCAGTGCTTTTTCCACCCGGCCGACGCAACTGCCGCAGTTCATGCCGCTGATGGGAATAGTCAATGTGCTCATGCAGGCCTCCAGGCGTGTCAATGTTGACAGCTTAGAGTCTTACATCATGTCAAGGTCAAGCGGTATCTGCCACTTCAGAGAAATCCCAGGGGCGGCTTGCCCGAGCCGCTACCCAGTTTCAGGCCCACTTTGAGGATAATATCGTTGTCCATCGCTGCGACTACCCAGATGTGACCTTCCCAGGTCAGGCGATCACCAACGACCGGGTGGCGACCAAAGTGGCGATAAAAGAAATCGGCCAGCGTCAGCCCGGCCAGATCATCCGGCACGCTGAAACCGTAGAAGCGGCCGACATCACCCAGGTGGGCATCCCCTTCCAGAATAAAGTCGCCGAAGAAACTGCGGTCTTCCAGGTGACGCGGCTTGTGTGTCTTGCTGAACAGCTTGGACAGGGCGGGCAAGTCCTTGGCCCGACCGATCACGCAGATCACATCATGCAGCGCGAGGCGAGTGCTGCCTTTCGGGTGCAGCAGTTCACTGCCCCGAAACAGGGCTGCAATCCGGGTTTCACCGGGCATGGTCAGTTCACGCAGCTTGCTGCCGACACACCAGTTGGCGTTGTCCAGCTGATAGATCAATACCTCGTAATCGGCATCGATCACGGTATCCAGACTGGTGCGTTGCAAGGGTACAGGCTGGGGCGGAATTTCAACTCGGCACCAGCGCGCTGCCAGGGGGAGTGAAACGCCCTGCAATAGCAGCGATACCAGTACCACCACACAAGCAACGTTGAACAGCAACTGGGCTTGTTCCAGGCCGGCGAGTAGCGGGAATATCGCCAGAATGATGGGCACCGCCCCGCGCAAGCCGACCCAGGCGATAAACGCACGTTCTCGCCAGGCAAACACAAAGGGTGCCAGGCAGATCAGTACCGCAATCGGGCGCGCGACCAGGATCAGGAACAGTGCGATGGCGATGGCGGGTAGTGCACTTTCGATCAGCCCGGAGGGTGTTACCAGCAAACCGAGCATCAGGAACATGCCAATCTGGCTCAACCAGGCCATCCCATCCTGCACGTTGAGAATATTCTGCAGGTTATGGGTACGCCGATTGCCGATCACCAGCCCAGTCAGGTAAATCGCCAGGTAACCGCTGCCGCCAATGCTGTTGGTCGCCGCAAAGACCAGAATGGCCCCACTGGTAATCAGGAGCGGATAGAGCCCGCTGGCCAAGTGAACGCGGTTGACCAGTTCCGCCAGCACATAGCCGCCAAGTAGCCCGCATACGATACCGATACCGAATTGCTGTACCAGCGTTCCCAGAAAGGAAAAACTGAAGCTGGTCTGCCCGGCAGCAAGCATTTCGACCAGGGTTATGGTGAGGAAAATCGCCATTGGATCGTTTGACCCGGATTCGATTTCCAGTGTGGCACCGACCCGCTGCTTCAGGTTCAGCCCCTTGCCGTGCAACAGGGAAAAGACCGCCGCAGCGTCGGTCGAGCCGACAATGGCCCCCAAAAGCAGGGCCTGCAGCCAATGCAGGTCGAGCAGCAACCAGGCGATCAACCCGGTCAAGCCTGCACTGATCACTACCCCGACGCTGGCCATGGAGAGCGCCGGCCAGAGACCGACACGAAAATTCTCTACCCGCGTGCGCATGCCGCCATCAAGCAGGATGATAGCCAATGCCAGACTGCCGATCATGAAAGCGGTATTCGGGTTGTCAAAAACAATACCGCCCGGGCCATCTTCCCCGGCGAGCATACCAATGACCAGAAACACCAGCAGCAGGGGAATCCCCAGCCGCGAGGATAGCGAGCTGGCCAGAATGCTGGCGCTGAGCAACAGGGCGCCGATCATGAATAGAGTGTTGATTGTGTCCATGCATCTCCACACGCTGAGAATAAGCCTTTTCAGTATACCGTTTGCCAGGGCGCTGGCAGGTGCAATTGTGCAAATTCATCAATTGAGCGGGTTGGGGACCCGTCGGCGTCACCTTGAGGGGTGCCTGGGGTATAGTCAGGTCTGAATTGATAACGGGAGGGCGTATGGAGGCGGAATTCTGGCACGAACGCTGGGGCAAAGGTGAGATTGGCTTTCACAAGTCACGCCCGAACCCCTTGCTCAGCCGTTGGTGGCCAGCGCTTGGCTTGCCGGAAGGCGCGACGGTGTGGGTGCCTTTATGCGGCAAAAGTCTGGATATGGCCTGGCTGCGCCAGCGTGGCCATCCGGTTCTGGGGATTGAATTGGCGCGCAGTGCACTGGAAAGCTTCGCAGCTGAGCAGCAATTACAGTTGGGCTGGCGGCAACAGGGTGAATTTGCCATCAGCGAGGGAGAGGGCTACTGCCTGTACTGCGGGGACTTTTTCGGCCTGCAAACCGAGGATGTTGCCAGTGTAAAGGGGATTTACGATCGGGCAGCGCTGATCGCCTTGCCGGAAAAAATGCGCCACCGCTATGTTGCACATATGCGCCATATTCTGCCGCCTGGCTGGCAACTGCTCTTGATTACCCTGGATTACCCGCAGCAGCAACGTCCCGGCCCGCCATTCAGCGTGCCGGATGCCGAAGTGCGCAGTCTGTTTGCTGGCTGCAGGATCGAGTTGCTCGATGAGCAGGATGTGTTGGACGACCATGCAGTGTTTCGTGAGCAGGGAATGACGCAACTTCAGGAACGGGTGTACCGGATCAGTACCTGATCTTTCCGGGCAGGCTCAGTGCCGGGCAGAACTGTTCCAGAAAAAGGTCAGCGCCGCGTAGCGACAGCCGGCGGTTACCGGCAACACCCGGTGCAGCATGGAACAGGAAAACACGATAGCCCCGCCGACTGTAGGCCGGTAGCGGTCGGGGCCGTATTCGGGAAACACCAGTTCGCCACCGGTGAAATCATCGTTTAGATTGATCGTCATGGCGAAACGCCGGTGACTTGTATCTGCACTGATGTTGTCCCGGTGCGCGGCGAAATGCCCCTGTTCACTGGCCTGGTAGGCAACAATCTTGAACCCTTCGAAACGGTCGGCATTGTAATGGAAGTTGCGGCCAATAGCGGGCAGCAGGGTTTGCACCAGGCATTGGTTCAGGTCGGCATTCAGCTCTGGATCGGTCAGCGCATGATCCAGGCGGGTTTTGCAGGCTGGATCAGGTTGCAGTACGCGAGTGCCCGCCTGTAAACGGACCATGCCACTGCTGCTGTGGTCCTGTTGCCAGGCCTTGATCAGGCGTTTGCGCAGCGCTGCAGGAATGACATCGGGCACCAGCAATACCGGGGCCACACGATCAATCAGGCGTGATTCAGGTGGCGGACTCAGCAGAGCACATTGTGCCTCCAGGCTGCCTCGGCCGGGATTGTCTATCCTTCCGATCAGACGCAGTTCATGGTTCAGCAAGAGCGCATGAACCTTGCCACCAGCGCAACCGGTCAAGCGTTGACACAGGGAAGCATTGCCGCGTTCCAGCGGCCAGGGCAGTCCCTCCCATGGGTCATTTTTACTGCGGACCAGTGCCAGTACCGGGTGTTGAGTCGTCAGGTCGTACAAGGGTTGCAGCTCACTGGCAGTATCTGCAACCAACACCAGTAGAGGTTGGCCGCAATAGACTTCATAAAAAAGCGGGCTGGTACCTTTGACCGGGCTGAGCAGGAAGTCCGGCACGGGTTGGCCAATGGCGAGGGGGTAGGGCATCTGTAAACCTGTCAGCTGGAAATAGCATCTTTACTATGCCAAGACTTTGTTGCGCCTGCGTGTCAGTGGCCGGTAACTTTTCTTTCAATGCCTGCGAATGCTCTGGAATAGGTGATAACGAGATGATTGCGCGCCCATTCCTGTCGCAAAAAGTGCGCAAAATCTTCATCGTTTTATTCTGGATTCGTCATCTTGTCTTTTCATCATAGCGAAGTGATTACAACCACTCCTATGAGGAAATACCGATGTCAGTTGATAGCAAACAGGTTACTTTGCTTGATCATGGTGATGGCGATGAGCCGCAGATCAATATGGCACCCAATCCCACCTTTGCTGCCGTACTACAGGCTCGCCTGGGTCGTCGTGAACTGGTCAAGGGGTCCATGGGGGCTGCCGCTCTCGGTTTTCTGGGTACCAGTCTGACCGGCTGCCTGAGCAGTGGCTCCAGTTCAAGTAGTGATCCGGCGCCAGCGCCGGCAGCCCTGATTGGCTTCAATGCTGTTTCGTCCAGTGAAGCGGACGACATCATCGTTCCGGAAGGTTACAGCTATCATGTGCTGGGTGCCTGGGGCGAGCCGATTCTGGGGAGCATGCCGGCTTTTTCGGTCAACAACACCGGCGCTGATCAGGCTCAACAGATTGGTAGTCACCACGATGGTATGCATTTCTTTCCCATCGAGGGGGAGTCGCCGTATGAAGGCAGCTCAGAAGACGGTTTGTTGGTAGTCAATCATGAGTACGTTGAGCCGCGTTTCATGCATCAAGACTCGATTGGGCAACCCCTCAATTCGGGCGCTGTACGTCTTTACGGTGCCGAGAATGATCAGTATCGCCCGACCGATGAAGTGCTGAAAGAAATGAATGCGCATGGCATCAGCGTTTACCGCATCCGCAAACAGATCAACAACGAATGGCAGATCCAGCAGGATTCCCGCAACCGGCGAATTACCGCCTTGACGCCAATGGAAATTCAGGGCCCGGTTCGTGGCTCGGCCTTCGTCCAGACTTTGTACAGCCCCAACGGCACCATGACGCGCGGTACCCTGAACAACTGCGCCCACGGTGTAACGCCATGGAATACCTACATGTTTTCGGAAGAGAACTGGGCGGGTTATTTCGTCAACGGAGGCAGCAATTCGCGCGATACTGCCCAGTATGGTGTCCGTGCTTCCGGTCGCGGACGCTATGGGTGGGAGCTGGCGCAAAGCGGTGAAGATCAGTACATCCGTTTTGATGCCAGCATCAAGGCTGATGATGCGACCGGGGATTACCGCAACGAGCCACACTGTTTTGGCTGGATGGTGGAAGTGGACCCTTTCGATCCCGACAGTGTGCCGAAGAAACGTACCGCGTTAGGCCGGTTTGCCCACGAAGGGGTGGTTTTTGCCCCTGCGGTAGAAGGCCAGCCGGTAGTCTGTTATTCCGGGGATGACGCCCGCTATCAGTACATCTATAAATATGTCAGCCATGATAATTACTTTGCCTCCACAGCCAATGGCAGCTTGCTGGATAACGGTATCCTGTACGTGGCTAAATTCAATGCTGATGGTACTGGGGAATGGTTGCCGCTGGTATACGGCCAGAATGGTCTGACCCCGGCGAATGGCTATACCAGTCAGGCCGATGTGCTGATCAATACCCGAGATGCAGCAACACTGGTCGGTGCCACCCGCATGGATCGTCCTGAATGGGGTGCAGTGGATCCCAACAATGGCGACGTGTATTTCGCGCTGACCAATAATACCTCGCGAACCGAAGCCGAAATTGACGAGGCAAACCCGCGTGCAAGCAACAGTCATGGTCAAATCGTGCGCTGGGCTGAAGCCAATAATGAACAGGCGGCTGTCAGCTTCGAATGGGATTTGTTCCTGCTGGCGGGTGATGGTGGCGAGTCTGGCAATGCCAACTTTATCGGCCGTGACATGAACGGTAATGTGCTGACCGAAGATGCCTACATGAGTTCGCCGGATGGCTTGTGGATCGACAAGGACAGCCGTATCTGGATCCAGACCGATGTTGGTGAAGGAAGCCAGAATCGCAATCAATTCGCGATTATGGGTAATAACTGCATGTTTGCTGCCAATCCGGAAACCGGAGAAATCCGTCGTTTCCTGACGGGCCCGATCGGACAGGAAATTACCGGCTGTATCACCACACCGGACCAGCGCACGCTGTTTATCAACGTGCAGCATCCTGGAGCAACCACAGCAGCGGATGAATGGGCTAACGGCACTGTGCGCAGTACCTGGCCTTTCGGTACCAATCCACCGCGTTCTGCGACAGTCGTCATCTGGAAAGACGACGGCGGTGTTATCGGCACCTGATTGAAACTAGTGCTGAATCTGACCACCACAGTGAGCTGTGGTGGTCTTTTTTTGGGAGCAGCAGGCTATGGGTACCAGCGGAGTAAGTATCGGGTCGCTATTGATGGTGCTGGTGATCGTGATGCTGCTGTTTGGCAGCAGACGATTGCGGACCATAGGCAGCGATCTGGGTGGGGTTGTTCATGGTTTTCGCTCGGCGGTCAGTGACACTGAGCAGCCGGACGCAAGCAACAGGACAAGCAGTGAGAAACAGGTTTCCGTGCTGTTGAAACAACAAAGCCGCTGAAAGCGGCTTTGTTGTTGGTACCATCAAACGATCAAGCGAAGTCTGCTTCGCCTGCCATGACTCTGTAGCTTACGGGCACGCGGTAGCCGGTGCCAGTGCAGTACCGGCAAAGCGGTTGGCGCGCGAGAACTGACAGCCAAAGCTCGAGTCGGCTACTGCAGCCGGGTTCATGATGTCATCGCCGTCTGGAGTAATGCCCTGATCTACCCAGGCAATCAGATCATCAAAGGCCTCGATAATCTCACCACTGGTGAACCCGCAATGATTGGGGTCACGAATGGCCCGTTGTACCAGCAAATCACCATTACCTGCTGCGACTGCACGGTTACGGTAGATCTGTTGCATGCTGAAGGGCACAAACAGATCGCCCAGGCCATGCATGGTCAATACCGGGATATCGAACTCACCATTGATGCGTGGGATGAGCGGTGGCCCATCATTGCGCAACGGGTTCGCGTCGTTATCGGGTATTGATTGGGCAATCACTGAATTGAAACCCTGTTCCGCTGTCGTCAAGCCGGCTTCGTTGGGATTGCCGGGCATGTTCGGACCCGGCTGCGGGCTTTGGAAACGGTAGCGGATGTAGGTGGTGTCGACCACATTGTCGTTAAGAATACCAGTTACCGTACCATCCGTACCGACGAAACCTTGCAGCAGGTCCTGGTAGGCACCGAACGAGAACTGATAAATAGGCCGTGCTCCACCGCTCAGGTTCTGCAGGGTAGCAAACAGCCCCAGGCCTTCTGAAGTCAGGCCATCGGCATTCTTGTTGGCATCGTAGTCGGTCCAGAGTACGTCGCGGGCAACGGCCAGACGGTCTGCCGCATCTTCAGCGCTGATCGGATACTCGTCAGGGCCTACGCCAGCCAGCTGGAACAGGGACAATCCGTAGGCGCCAAAATAGTCGAACAGCGTCGTGTCGCCCATTACGCCGCACATTGGCAGAGCCGCTGAATAGTTCACGTCCAGATCAACTTGCGACAGCGCCTGGATGTTCTCGACTTCAATCGCAGCCCCGGTAACATGGCCGCCCATGGAAAAGCCACTGATCAGGAAGCGATCAGGCTCTGCAGCACCGGTAATGTCACTGAAGGCCAGGGCCAGTTTGTTGGTATCAACCACCCCTGCGCGCACATCATAGAAATTGGCACTGTAGCTGGATGCGGCCCATGCATAACCCTGGGCAATCAGGTGCTCGCGGATGGGTGGGTTGTCAACGGTCAGCTCCGGCCCTTCGCCACGGAAACCGTGAGCCCACATGACCAGGGTGCCGTTCCAGTTCGGCGGAATTTCAACCCGGTAACCAGCACCGTCCAACTCACCGGCAAAGCGCTGGGTCTCTGTACCGCTTATTGGCTCGAAATCATCCACAACACTGTCGGCTACAAAAAAGAAGCCATCATCGATGCGTTCTTGCTGTGGTGTTTGCGGTTCAGGCGTAACGACATCATCGCTGCCGCCGCCTCCGCCCCCGCTGAGACAGCCGGACAGGGCTATGGCGCTGACGCTGAGACCAATCAACGCGGTTTTACGAAGTGAAAACATGGAATTCTCCTGGCTTGCTTTGTTGTTGTTCTTACCTGGCTCACGTTCAGGACATGAAAAAGCCGGCGGGCGATGCTGTGACCGCTCCCGCTAGTAAAGTCCCGATTCAGGCGACTGGCAAGTCTCAAGTCGGGATCTTTGTGGCATTTCGTTGCTGTCGATGTGACGTC
This sequence comes from Halopseudomonas salegens, assembly GCF_900105655.1. NCBI lineage: Bacteria > Pseudomonadati > Pseudomonadota > Gammaproteobacteria > Pseudomonadales > Pseudomonadaceae > Halopseudomonas > Halopseudomonas salegens. The sequence continues at coordinate 2,371,996 of NZ_LT629787.1, read as the reverse complement.
ATTAGTAGCAATGATGAGACAGTTTACCACAATCACCCGAATAGGTGATTGCGGTTCACATTGAAACAGGAGGGCAAGGTTACTGTGAGCGAGGCTCTGAATTAACCTTTTCAGGGGGGTTGCTGGCTACTGATAAATTCGTGACAATCGGATGAAGGTTTATGACCTGTTTCAGGCGTATAACAATAATTTTGCAAAGAAGTGTGGGCATACTGACAGCCGTTTGCTGACGCCGGCGCGCCTCGCCGCAGTCTTTGCCCTGGAGAACACATGCCGTTGGCTGCCCGGATACCCTTGGATACCTTGCTGCGTTTCGCAACTTTGCTGTTGGCACTGGTCTGTGCACTGCTGTTGGCCCGTCTGACCTGGATAGTACTCGAACCATCCATCATGTTGCCTGCTTACGAGCCGCCGACCGCTGCTTCGGCATCAGCCGGTGAGCGTAATCGTCGCAGCGCCGGCTTTGCCGAATTGGCTCGCCTGTCGGTTTTTGGTCAGGCAGCTCAAAGCGCTGGCGTCGTTACCATTGATGCCCCCGACACCTCCCTCAACTGGGTTCTGAAAGGGGTTTTTGCCGATCCTGATCCAGCGCGCAGCGCCGCTATTCTTACCACTCAGGGTCAGAGTGAGCGCCTCTATCGCGTCGGTGCCGACCTGCCGGGGAATGTACGCCTTGATCAGGTACTGGGTGATCGGGTTCTGCTGGCACGCGACGGTGTTCTGGAAACCCTGAGATTGCAGAAGCGTTCAGAGCAGCGCTCCGGCAGTCGCGCCGGAAGTTCGTCGGCGGCGCCAGAGCGAATGGTGGATATCCCCAGCGAAGATATGGGTGGCATGCCGCGAATCGATCGCGAGGCCTGGACCAGCGATCCGCAGCGTTTTCTCGAGGTGGTCAGTGCCAATCCGGTGATGGTTGACGGTGAAGTGTATGGGCTCGAGGTCAACCCGGCACGCAATGAACGCGAATTTACCGCAGCGGGCCTGGAACCCGGAGATGTCATCATTTCCGTGGAAGGCACGCCGGTAGCCGAAATCAACGATTACCGCGATATTTTGCAAGAGCTGGGCAGTTCCAGCTCGGTTGCGCTCTACCTTGAGCGCAACGGTGAACCCTTAAGCCTAACGATCAGTCTGGATTGAGAAACGATGCCAAAGATGCCCCAGTTTTCCCGCCGTGCCCTGCCTCTGGTATTGAGTCTCGGTCTGCTCAGTGCTGGCCTCAGCTTGCCTGTCAGTGCCATGACTGTAGAAAATCCGGACGAAGAGCTGACACTCAATTTGCGTGATGCCGAAATCAACGGACTGATCGAAATTGTCAGTCAGGAGATTGGTATCAACTTTATTGTCGATCCCCGCGTGCGCGGTCAGGTCAATGTTGTATCCGGTGCGCCGATTCGACGTGGTGATCTCTATGACCTGTTTCTCGGCGTGCTCAAATCCTATGGCTTTGCCGCTGTCGAAGGTGCTGATGGGTCGGTGCGAATTGTGCCGGATATCCAGGCCAAGGAAAATGAAGTCCCCGGCTTGACCGCCGACTCACGTGGCGACGATATGATTACTCATGTCATCAGCGTCAAACATATCAATGCCGGTCAGCTGGTGCGTATTTTGCGCCCTCTGGTGCCGAAAGGCGGGCACCTGGCTGCGGCGGCCGAGTCCAACAGTCTGGTGATTGCCGATACGGCAGCCAATGTTCGCCGTATTCAGAGCCTGATTGAGCGCATTGACCTCGAATCCATGGAGGATTTCGAGCTGGTTAAACTGCAACACGGTTCGGCCGTTGACATGGTTCGCATCATCGAGGGTCTGGATGCTCAACCGGGTGAAGAGTTCAATCAGCGCAGTCGGCTTATCGCCGATGAACGCACCAATACAGTGGTCTTGCGCGGCGACCCGGAAACCCGCCGAGCTCTGCGCAGCATGATAGAACGCCTGGATGTGGAGGGAGAAGGTGGTGCCACGCAGGTGCATTATCTGCGCTACGCCAACGCCGAAGAAGTGGCTGAAGTCCTGCGCGGTATTGCTGAAGGTCGTGATGAGCCCCAATACCAGCAAACGGGCAGCTCATCGGCGGGTGGCTCAACAAGCTCCAGCAGCCGACAGCAAAACCTTATTCGCATTCAGGCGCACGAGAGTACCAATTCGGTCGTCATTTTCGGGCCGGCGGAAATCAGCCGCGAGTTGTCCGGTATTATCCGCCAGCTGGATATTCGCCGTGCCCAGGTATTGGTCGAAGCCGTCATTGCCGAAGTTTCCTATGATCGGGCGCGCGAGCTGGGCGTACAGTGGGGCTTTGGCAATGAACGTACCGGCGTGGGCATCATCAACTTCAATCGCAGTCAGGGCCTGCTTGATCTGGGCGCTGGCATCAACTCTTTCCTCGAAGGCAATATCTCCTCGCCGCCGTCGATTGGCAGTGGTGCGACCCTCGGCGGTATCGGCAGTCTGGGCAGTTCACAGATTGCCCTGCTGGTCAGCGCATTGCAGGGCGACAGTTCGAGCAATATTCTCTCCACTCCCAGCCTGCTGACCCTGGACAACGAAGAAGCGGAAATCGTGGTGGGCCAGAATGTGCCCTTCGTGGTCGGGCGTTCGGTGGAAGACTCCGGCCAGGCATTCGATACCATTCAGCGTGAAGATGTCGGCATCAAGCTGCGCATCCGTCCGCAAATCAATGAAGGCAATGCCGTGCGCCTGGAGATTGCCCAGGAAGTCTCGCAGATTGCTCCCGGTGTAACGGGTGCGGCGGATATCGTTACCAATACCCGCAACCTGAGCACGCACGTCATGGTCGATGATGATCAGTTGATTGTACTCGGCGGTCTGATTGACGATCAGATGGTGGAAACCCGCGATCAGGTGCCCGGGCTGGGGAATATTCCCGGCTTGGGGCGGCTGTTCCGTTATGACACTGCACGGCAGGAAAAACGCAACCTGATGATATTTATCCGCCCGGTCATCGTGCGCGACAGCATGGTCGCGGAAAGCCTGACCCACGGTAAATACAGCTTCATTCGCGACCAGCAGCTCAAGGAGCAGCAGACCAAGCGTGGCCTGGTATCGCGTGATCAGGTGCCGGTGTTGCCGGACTGGAACTATTTGCTGTCCCTGCCAGCCCCTTTTGAAAACGCATTGCAGGGCAAGCCGCCGTCGCAAACCCGCATCCCCGCGCCGCCGGGTTCCTGAGGTGCTGCCATGAGTATCGAGCAGAGCAGCATCAGCGAATTTGCCGAACGCCCGGAACAGCATGCCGAGACGGGTTACCGATTTGCCCGGCGCTTTGGGGTGCTCGCGGGGGACTTGCACAATGACAGCCTGGAAGTGTTTGTGCGGGCGGATTGCGACCCGCAAGCACTGCTGGAGTTGCGTCGCCGTGCCGGTCATCCGCTGCAACCGGTGTTGCTGGATGATGATGCTTTCGCTGCGCGATTGCGTGATCGTTACGAGCGCTCGGCCAACGATGCCATGCAGTTTGTTGAAGGCCTGAGTGATGATGCCGATCTCATGTCGGTGGCCCAGTCGCTGTCCGAGCCGGAAGACCTGCTCGAGTCGCAGGATGAGGCGCCGATCATTCGGCTGATCAATGCCCTGCTGTCCGAGGCGGTGAAGGAAAATGCCTCGGACATACATATCGAACCCTTTGAAAATCGCCTGTCGATTCGTATGCGCGTCGATGGTGTGTTGCGCGAAGTGCTTGAGCCACCGCGCGCGCTGGCACCGGTCATCGTTTCGCGGATCAAGGTCATGGCCAAGCTGGACATCGCTGAAAAGCGCCTGCCCCAGGATGGTCGTATTGGCTTGCGTCTGGTTGGTCGGGCGGTGGATGTGCGGGTCTCTACGCTGCCCTCCGGGCATGGCGAACGCGTGGTGCTGCGCTTGCTCGACAAGCAGGCGGGGCGCCTGGAGTTGCGTCAGCTGGGTATGTGCGAGGAGCACTATGACGCCATGGAACGTGTCATCAGCCGGCCGCATGGCATCGTGCTGGTCACCGGCCCGACTGGTTCGGGCAAGACGACGACCCTGTATTCAGCCTTGATGCGGCTGAATGATCGCAGCCGCAATATTCTTACGGTAGAAGACCCGATCGAGTATTACCTCGACGGCATCGGCCAGACCCAGATCAATACCAAGGTCGACATGACCTTTGCCCGTGGTTTGCGCGCCATTCTGCGTCAGGATCCGGATGTGGTCATGGTCGGCGAGATCCGTGACGTGGATACCGTGCAGATAGCCATTCAGGCCAGTCTGACCGGTCACCTGGTTTTCTCCACGCTGCACACCAATACCGCAGTGGGTGCGATTACCCGTCTGCGTGACATGGGTGTCGAACCTTTTCTGCTGTCTTCCACGCTGAACGGGGTGCTCGCCCAGCGTCTGGTGCGCACCTTGTGCCCGGATTGCCGTGAAGCACACCAGGCCTCGACCCATGAATGCCGCCTGATGGGCGTGGATGAACATCAGCCACCGACGCTGTACCGGGCGGTTGGCTGTGATGCCTGCAACGGCACAGGGTATCGTGGTCGAACCGGGATTTACGAGCTGATCGAAATTGACGATACGCTGCGCACGCTGATTCACGATGGTGCCAGTGAGCAGGTCATGGTCAAGCATGCGCGGTTGGGGCAAATGGGGATTCGTCATGATGGGCTGCGTCGGGTATTGGCTGGGCAGACCACCCTCGAAGAAGTATTACGCGTAACGCGGGAAGACTGAGCATGCCGGCTTTTGAGTACGTCGCTCTGGACGCACGGGGCAAGACCTGCAAAGGGGTTGAAGAGGGAGACTCTTCGCGCCAGGTACGTTCACGACTGCGTGATCAGGGTCTGATGCCGGTGTCGGTCGACCAGGTAGCGGAAAAGGTTTCATGGCTGCGTTTGCCGGTTTTCCAGGCCCGCGTCAAACCCCTGGAACTGGCGTTGGCTACCCGGCAAATGGCAACGCTGGCGCGGGCTGGCATGCCGATCGAGGAAGTCTTGGGCACGGTGGCCCGGCAGAGCGAGTCGCAACGGGTTCGCAATACCTTGTCTGCGGTGCGAACCAGGGTAATGGAAGGGCTGCCGCTGGCGCATGCGTTGAGCGAGTTTCCCTCGGTATTTCCCGCTATCTATCGCACCACCATCGCCTCGGGCGAGCAGGCCGGGCGGCTTGATCTGGTGCTGGAGCGACTGGCCGACAATGTGGAAGCGCAGAATGCCATGCGCCAGAAAATCCTCCTGGCCATGTTCTATCCAGCCACACTGACCCTGGTTGCCATACTGGTTACTGTGGCCTTGCTGACCTATGTGGTGCCCGAGGTGGTGCAAGTCTTTGCCGGCATGAATCAGGAGTTGCCCTGGTTGACCACCGCCCTGATTGCAGTCAGTGACGGTTTGCGAGACTGGGGCTTGCTGCTGCTGGCGATACTGATCGGGGCCGTTTTCGTTGTGCGCTACATGCTCAAGCGCCCGGGTTTCCGTTTTGCCTGGGACCGCACCATGCTGCGCTTGCCGTTGATAGGGCGCCTGACGCGTGGTCTGAACACCGCGCGCTTTGCCCGCACACTGAATATTCTGGCGGGGAGTGGTGTGCCGCTACTGGAGGCGCTCAACATGAGCGCCAGCGTGATCACCAACACACCCATGCGGGAAGCGGTTACGGACGCCGCCCGCCGGGTGCGTGAAGGGGCTGGAGTGGGTCACTCGCTGGAGCGCAGTGGCTATTTCCCGCCGATGACCCTGAGTCTGATCAAGAGCGGGGAAAGCAGCGGTACACTGGACGACATGCTCGAGCGTGCAGCCGAAACCCAGGAGCGTGAGCTGGAATCACGCATTGCCATGGTCATGGGGGTTTTCGAGCCTCTGTTGATCCTGGCCATGGGCGGTATTGTTCTCATCATCGTATTGGCGATTCTGTTGCCAATTTTCGAACTCAACCAACTGGTCAACTGAATATGCTTATGTCTGCACAGAAAACAACAGGGCGTCAGGGTGGTTTTACTCTGATCGAAGTCATGGTCGTGGTCGTTATTCTCGGCATTCTGGCCGCCGTGGTGGTGCCTCGGGTTATGGACCGCCCGGATCAGGCGCGGATTACCAAGGTACAGAATGATCTGCGGGCCATTGAAAGTGCGCTCAACCTTTACCGGTTGGACAACTTCAATTATCCGACCACTGAACAGGGGCTGCGTGCACTGGTAGAAATGCCGACGGGGGGCGATGCCCCGCGTAACTGGCGGCAGGGCGGCTATCTGGATCGTTTGCAGCAGGACCCCTGGGGCAATGACTATCAATATATGCGCCCAGGGCGTGATGGACGCGATTACGACGTGTTCAGCTATGGTGCCGATGGGCGTCCGGGTGGTGAAGGAGCCAATGCCGTCATCGGAAACTGGAACGCGGACCAGACGCGCTGATGCAGCGTTGTGCCCGGCAACCAAGAGCAGTCAGCCACGGCTTTACCATTCTGGAATTGCTTGTGGTGCTGTTGTTGCTGGGCATTATTGTCAGTATGGCGACTCTGGCGATTGGCGATGGTGCCGAACGCCAGATGCGCAGCGAAAGCGAACGACTGGCCGGGCTGTTGCGACTGGTGCGCGACGAGCAAATGATTACCGGCGGCGGTGAGCGTGCTCTGGGGCTGCGACCGGATGGATACAGCCTGCTGGAACTGGTGATCCTGGATAATGCCAGCCGCGAGTGGCAGCCGGTACAGGATCAGCAGCTGCAGCCCCGGGTATTTGAACAGGGTTTGCTGGAAGTGGTGCTGGAACAGGAAGGCCGTCGCCTCCCCTTGTCCCAGACCGGCAGTTGGGAGCCGCATATCCGTCTGGGCAATACCGGCGAGATGACGCCCTCGCAGGTGATTCTGCAAGTGCCGGGGCGCAATTTGCAGCAGGTTATCGACATCAGTCTGGATGGTCAGGTCGAGGTGATCAATGAAGCGCAGCCTTGAGCGTGGATTTACCCTGCTGGAAGTGCTGGTTGCGCTCACCGTACTGGGTGTCGCGCTGGCTGCTCTGGTCAAGAGTGGCGCGGATCATGCGCGCAATAGCGCCTATCTGCAGGAGCGCACCATGGCCCACTGGGCCGGGCAGAATATCCTGGCTGAGTATGAAACCGGCATGCGTCAGGCGTCTCCGGGGGAGCGTAGTGGTCAGGCCGAGATGGGGCCTTACCGTTTCGCCTATCAGCTGGAAATCACTGATTACGCCCCGCAAGCAGCTTTGCCCTTGCCCACCGTACGACGTATAGATGTGCGTCTCTGGCTGGCGGAGCAGGGCGAAGAACAGCAACGCGCCACCGTCAGCGGGTTTGTGTTGCCATGATCAGAGTTACGCGGAATCAGGCGGGCTTTACCCTGCTGGAAATTCTGGTTGCACTGGCCGTATTTGCGGTCATGAGCATCATGGCCCATCAGGGGCTGCGGGCGATACTGGATGCCGACCACATCACGCGGGGGCAATCTCAGCGTCTGGCTGATTTGCAAGTGACACTGAGCGTGCTGGAGCGCGACCTGGCTCAAGTCATCAGCAGCAGTACGCGGGATGAATACGGTGACCGCTTGCCACCGCTGCGTTTGCGTCCCGGCAGTGATGCGGTGCGTCTGGAGTTGGTGCGTTCCGGAGCCGGAGGCAGTGAACGCTTGCGCCGCACTGCCTGGGTGTTGCATGAACGCGGGCTGGAGCGCGAGCTATGGCCAGGGGTGGATGTGGTCGATCCGGAGAGTAAACGCTTGCAGCGATTTGCCGACCTGGTTGACGAAGACGAGCAATTGGGAATCAACAGCAGTTTCTATTTCCTGGTGCGCACTGACAGCGGTATTGAACGCGTGGATTCCTGGCCACCGGCGGATGGCAGCGACAGTGCGCGTTTGCCGCTGGCGATCGAGCTGGTGCTGGATTTACCGCAACTGGGTGAAGTACGGCGGTTGATGGCGGTGGGTTTATGAGGCGCAGGCAGGGTGGGGTCGCTTTGGTGACGGCACTGCTGGTGGTCGCCCTGGCAGCCAGCGCGGCTGCGGCCATGGCGCTGCGCGGGCAGGCGGATATCCGTCGTACCAGTGCAGTATTCGAGCGTGACATGTCGCGCCATATTGCGCTTGGCGCGGAGAAAATGGTGTTGCAACTGCTGGAGCAAGTGGAAGGGCCGGATGATTTGCCGTGGGATACCTGCCGTTCACCGAGCTTGCCCTTTGATGTGGATTCCGTGCGACTGCAGGCCACGCTGGATGACATGCGCTGCCGTTACAACCTCAATGCCCTCGCGGGGGCAGATGAGGCCGAGCAAGGGGATTTTGCTCGACTGGTTGACCGGGTCGGACAAGAAAGCGGGGTAGATATGCCCAGTGGAGCGCTTTTGGCGGTAGCCGTCAGCGACTGGATGGATGCCGAATCTGACGACCCGCGCTATCGCCTGCAGGAGCCAGCCAGGGTGTCGGGTAATCGCAACTTTATACTTGCAGCGGAACTGGCCAATGTGCCGGGGATGAATGAAGAAGCCTGGTTGGCGCTGGCGCCCTATGTGACGGCTTACCCGGGGCGTAGCAGCCCGATTGACCTCGAGCGCAGCAGTGAGCTGATGCAGGAGGTCTTTTCCGGGCGTGGTGTTGGCGGGGAGGGACCCTGGTTTATGCGTTTGCAGATTGTGGCCGAGTTTGCTGATCGGCGTTTTTACCAGTGCACCCTGCTGGATGCACCCAATGGCATCGTGGTTTTGCGCGAACAAACGGCTTGCGAGCCCTGAAAAACGGACAAGATTATGTTGATAGTGTTATTACCGGACAGCCTGCCAGCACCCGCCGAAGCTGATGCTGTGCAGCCAGCCTTGTGCTGGTGGCAGCTTGAGCGTGATGGCAGCCTGCTTGCGCACGGGGTCGACAGCCTGGCGGATTTGCACGCCCGGTTTGCCCAGACCCGCGTCCGTGCGCTGGCGCCGGCCATGGCAGTCAGCCTGTACCGGATCACTATGCCGGCGCGCCGCGGGGCAGCACAACGGGCAGCCTTGCCTTACGCACTGGAAGACCAGTTGAGTGAGGACATTGATGGCCTGCATTTTGTCGCCGGGCCGCGGACGCCCAACGATGAATTGGTCGCCGCCGTAGTCAGCCATGACCTGATGCAGCAGTGGCAGGCATTGTTGCAGCTTCCGGGTTGGCGACTTGAAGCCATAGTCCCGGCGCCGCGGATTTTTTCCCCACTGGCCCCGGAGCAGGGGGTGCGTCTGCAGGAGTGCGTCTGGCCGGACGGTCAGGTGCAGGTTGTGCTGACCGCCGCCGACCAGGAACCGCAATTGATGGAGCCTGAGCTGGTTGGTTTCTGGCTGCAGCGTCGACTGCATGGTGAGCCTGAACTTGCGATCGAGCTGCTTGGTCTGTCGGCTGGGCAATTGGGATTGTCGTCGTCGACCACCATAGACGAATATCCTGCCAAACCACTGGACTGGGCGACCTTGCTGCGTTCGTTACAGGGGAGCAACCCGGCCTGCAATCTGTTGACCGGTGCGTACGCGACCAGCCTGGCGGCGCCACCCTGGCGCAAACTGCGCCCCGTCATGGCTTTGGCCGCGGCCATCGTACTCCTGGTGCTGGCGCAGGTACTGATCGAGTGGCGTGCCCTGGACCAGGAGCGTGACCGCCTGCAAGTACAGATGTTGCAAATCTTCTCCAACAGTTTGCCATCCACACCACCGGTGGACCCGGTGAACCAGTTTCGTGAGGTGCTGAGCGGAGGCGCCGCGGTTTCCGGTGGGCCGAGCATGGGCCCCTTGCTGCATGATGTTTTACAGGTGGTACAAGCCCATGCGGATGCGCAGATTGTGAGCTTGCGAGGCACCCTGACTGCCGTAGAGCTCGAGTTGCAGGTGGCGTCTTTTGCCGAACTGGAAAGCATACGCGCCGCTTTGAGCGAGCAGCCGAATTTGAGAGAGGATCTGCAGGGCGCGGACTCGACCAGCGACGGAGTCAGTGCCCGCTTGCGTGTGCAAAGGAGTGAGTCATGAATGACTGGTGGTCGGGGTTGGTCCCCCGTGAACGCATAATCGTCATAGCCGGCCTGGCTGTATTGGCTGTCATCGTACTCTGGCTTTGGGTATGGGAACCGTTGAGCACCAATCGCAGTGAGCTGCAGGCAGAAGTGAGTCGTTTGTCTACCGATGTCGCCTGGATGCAGCAACAGGCTGATCAGGTCCGCCGTCGGGCCAACATGGAAAGCGGCAAGCCCCAGCGCGACAGCAATGGCTCAGTCTTGACGCTGGTCGAAGTGTCGGCCAATGCAGCGGGTATCCGCCAGCCGCTGGAGCGGGTGCAGCCTGAATCCGGGGGCGCGCGCTTGTGGTTTGACGGTGTTGGTTTTGATGCGCTGGTAGGTTGGTTGGGTGAACTGGAACGTCAACACGGTTTGCAGGTGAGTCAATTGGCGCTAGATGTCGGCAGTGAACCGGGCCAGGTCTCGGCGCGTGTGCTGGTGGAGCCACAGCCATGAAAGGGCCGGGTGTGAAACTGACGCTGGGCCTGGCGTTTGTCCTGTATCTGCTGGCGTTGTTGTGGCAGTTGCCAGCCAGTATCGTCTGGCAGCGAATTGCCCCGGATTTGCCGGCCAATGTCGAACTGGAAGGTCTCAATGGGACCCTCTGGCAGGGGCAGGTTGCCCGGATGACGGTAAACGGCGTGGATCAGGGGGGGCTTAAATGGGATTGGCGACCCATGGGACTGCTGCGCGGTAATATCGCACTGGACCTGCTCTGGCAGCCCCGCAATGGAGAAGTTTCCGCGCATCTGTTGCTGGGCACCAGCCGAATCCAGTTGCAGGATGTTAGCGGTGAGCTGGATGCCGCGAGCATGGCTGAAGTCAATCGCGCACCTTTCATTCTCGCCGGCAGCTGGTTGCTGGATGTCCCTCGGCTTGAGCTGATCGATCTCGACCAGGTGTCTGCAGCCGAAGGTCGCCTGGTCTGGCAGGGGGCGGCAGGTGGTTTGCCGCAGCCCCTTGCGCTGGGTCATTTGAGTGCCACCCTGGGGCAGCGCGATGGCTGGCTGACGCTGGATCTACAGGACCAGGGCGGCCCGCTGGGCTTGCAGGGGGATGCTCGCTGGCGGCCGGGCCAGCCAATGTATCTGGATACCCGTTTGCAGGCCAGAGCGGACGCCGAACCAGGCCTGGCCGGTGGCCTGCAGATGCTTGGCCAACCGAACGCACAGGGCTGGATTCAATGGCAGGCCCAACTGCAGTAAGGAGTGATAATGAAACACCTTTGGTTGCCCGTGGTTGTCAGTGTGCTGGCCGGTTGTGCCGGTACGGGTGGCAGTCAGCCCGTCGATCAGCAAGCGATCACCGAAGCGCGGGCCAAATTGAGCTTGGGCGGCTGTGATCGCGCTCTGGTCGATCAGGTGCGCCGTTCAGGGGATGCGCAGTTGCATCAGGAGGCGGCATTTGCGTGTCTGCAGCAGGGCAGTTTGTCCCTGACCGAACGTCTGTTGCAGGGCTACCGCGATGATTTCGTGGATCAGGAACATGCCGATTACAGCGAGTACCTGTGGGCATTGGCTGGCGTCCTGCACTTTGAGCTGGAACAGGGTGACGACCGCAAACGCCTGGAAACGGGCCGCGAGGCGCATGCCCGTCTGGTACGTTTTGTCCGCGACCACCCGGAATCCAGCTACCGGCAGGATGTTGTTCCCCGACTGGAAGAAATTCATGAAGGGATGGCGCGCTCAGAATACCGCCTGGCCCGTTTGAGTGCAGACAGTGGCGACAACGATCAAGCCAGGCAGCGAATGAAGTACGTGACCAGTGCCTATCCACGCAGCTCGGCAGCCGCCGATGCGCAAGTCTGGCTGGAGCGCCACAACGGGGCAAACTGATGGCCAAAACAGCGCTCTTAGCCCCTTTGTGCTCGCTAGCTGTGCACAGGGGGGTACCTGTTCGTGAGCTGTGCCCGGAAAACCGCATGGATTTTGTGTGCGTTGCCGAACACTTGCTAACCTGCTGATTTATAACGCTTTTTAATTGCTCAAAATTTAACCAATCTGACTGTCGACCGCATAAGCTGTAGCTTTAATGGCAATCCTGCGACGCTTTCCACAAGCTTATCCACAGATTTTGTGGATAGCTTGCGGTAAGCCCCGGATCAGATACCCTGCGGGTGATCTTCGCCACCAAAAGCGTTGCCCAGCAGGGGCAACAGTTGTTCCAGGGTATTGGCCATGATGGCAAAACTGGCATCCAGTTGGGAGGCCATATCATCACCTGCGGCTTCGTCAGCTGCCTCCCGCAGCACATCCTCAAAGCGCAGACGTTTGACGGTCAGCTTGTCATCCAGAGTGAAACTCAGCTTGTCATCCCACTGCAGTGCCAACTGACTGACCTGCTTGCCGGCGGTCAGGTGCTGCTGGATTTCATCGCTGGAAAGATCCTGCCGCTTGCATCGGATCACACCACCGTCTTCATGGGTATCCTTGAGTTCGCACTCATCACCGATGACCAGTTGCTCGGGCGCTGTTCCCTGACGCACCCACTCCGTCATGCAGGCGGCCGGTGCAATTTTCACCGTCAAGGGTCGAACGGGCAGGCTGCCGGTCGTTTCCCGCAACAGGTTGAGCAGGTCCTCGGCGGTTTTATGGCTGCCACTATCGACGGCCAGCCAGCCGTTGGCTGGTGAAATGCAAGCCAGCGTGGTGCGGCTGCGGGTAAAGGCACGTGGCAGCAGGGTCTGCACGATTTCATCCTTGAGCGTATCGCGTTCCTTGCGGTAAACCTTGCGGGCGTCGCGTGCTTCGATTTCCTCGATTTTTTCCGTCAAGGCATCCTTGATGACGCTGCCGGGCAGAATGCGTTCATCCTTGCGCATGGCAATCAGCCAGATGCCTTCGGCAACCTGCAGTCGGTTCTCCGAATGACGGCCAAAGGGCGTAGTCCAGCCCAGAGTAATCTGTTCCTGGCTGCCACAGGGGCGCGCAGGGCGCTCTTCCAGCGCGGTCGACAGCTGATCTTCAGTAAAGGGGACGGATTGGTTGAAACGATAGAACAGCAGGTTGCGAAACCACATGAAGCATTCCTTGTTGCGTTGAAGTCGTGTCGGAAAATAGAGCGGGCCGTAAGCGGCGGAACGGCAGATAGTGCCTGACTAGTCGTTGCCTCGCCAGTCTTCAGACAGAATCAGGCAGTCGTCTGGCTGACAAACCGGCAAATTTTGCGGTATTGGGGTAAGGCATTGAAATACACCTGAAAAAAAAACCAAAAAGGTATTGCCAGAGGCGCAAAAGGTGACCATAATGCGCCCCACTTCGAGAGCAAATGGGTGATTAGCTCAGCTGGGAGAGCATCTGCCTTACAAGCAGAGGGTCGGCGGTTCGATCCCGTCATCACCCACCACTCGCACTCAAAGTATCGCGCAGCGGTAGTTCAGTTGGTTAGAATACCGGCCTGTCACGCCGGGGGTCGCGGGTTCGAGTCCCGTCCGCTGCGCCATCTTGCAAAACCCTTGACCGGTTTCCGGTCAAGGGTTTTTTAGTCTCTGGCCCTGGTAAATTGACCACCCGGAATCCTTTCTTCTTCTTGTCACTTCCCGGCATGCCGCCTACGCGCGATGCAAGGGTGACGCCTTGTCGGCATGCCCATGCGCCAGGCATTGATTGGCAGGGGAAAAACCGAATTCTGCTGTGGTCGGCATCTGTCTGCCCTGTTAAGCTGAGTCCTTTATTCCTGCCTGTTACAGGCCTGTTTATCGAGGTAAGCATGAAGCGAAATCTGCTGGCAGCCAGCATTGCCATAAGTATGATCACCCTGGTCGGTTGTGCCGACGATACACCGGAAGTTACGGAAACAGATCTCTCCACGCCGATCCAGCAAGCCTCTTATGGCATCGGTCTGAATATGGGCGGCAGCCTGTTGCAGGAAGGTCTGGATGACATCGACACGGATGCACTGGCACTGGGTCTGAGAGATGCGCTGGAGCGTAACGATCCGCGCCTGGATGAAGAGGCTCTGAATGATGCCTTTGCCCAGCTGCAGAATCGTGCCCAGGAGCGGGTTGAAGCCTTGGCGGAAGAAGCCAGTGCTGCCAATCAGAGCTACCTGGAAGAAAACGCCGCGCGTGAAGGCGTGGTCACCACCGAGTCGGGTTTGCAGTATGAAGTGCTCAGCGCTGCCGATGAAGAGGCAGCAAGCCCTGGCGCCAATGACATGGTGACGGTGCACTATGAAGGCCGTCTGGTAGACGGGACGGTATTTGACAGCTCGCTTGAGCGCGGTGAGCCGGCCCAGTTTCCGGTCAGCGGTGTTATCCCGGGTTGGGTTGAGGTCCTGCAGCTGATGCGAGTGGGTGACAAGTGGACAGTAACCATTCCGAGCGACATGGCTTACGGCGAACGCAGCCCGAGCCCGAGCATTCCGCCGAACTCCATTCTGGTGTTCGATATGGAATTGCTCAGCATCGATTCCGCAGAGTAGATCGACTGTTACCGGCCAGGCGTTCTGACTGGCCGGTTTTACCCTTTCCCAGAGCCTTCAGGTTCAATAGTGTTACCCTTATGCACAAATGCCGGTAACACTTTCTTCGGGCCCGATGCAAGCCTTGTTTCAAACTGGCGTTTTTTTATATCTATCTGATTTTAAAGTGTTTTTCAGTCTGCTCAAAATCTGCTCAGTTTGTCTTGAGGCCTTGTTTTATGGCTATTTCAGGCGGCTTTACCCGACTTTTTCACAGACTTATCCACAGCATCTGTGGGTAACTTCCGGTTTAATCGTAACGTCTGACCAGGCGTTGAATAACACCCTCGGCCAGGAGTTCATTGATACTGTTGCGTAGCTTGTTTCGGCGCGCCTGATCATTGCCGGCAATGGCACAACGCAAGTCAAAACTCTCCAGACTCCAGTCGCTCAAATGCAATTCGCTGACATTCTCCTGGCGAATATAAAACCGGGCAGCTCGACGCAGTTCAATGCTGGCGTCCAATCGACCGCGTTGCACCATGGCCATGCGCACGCTGATATCACGTACATCGTGACGATTGACTTGCTGGTCCTGAAAGGCACGGTTCAACGCGTCGGCGTAGTGATAACCCAGGGTGGTCCCCAGTACTTTGCCATGCAGATCACTCAAGCTGTCCGGCGCGGGGTGTTCGCGGCTGACGATGATGTCGGCATCGCTGTACAAGGGCTGCGTCCACAGGTAATCATTCGGGTTGGCATGCCAATCCGGCTGCGTATTGCACAGCAATTCAATACGGCCCTGCTGCAGCGATTCATCGATCCGGTTATTCGGCGTAGGGATAAAGTCGACCTGTTTGCCGTGCTGGTCGGCAACCAGATTGCCGATAAGGTAGGTCAGGCTGCTGGGTGCCAGGCTGTTGTCGCTCTGCGTTATTACGTAGGGTGCAGGGTCGGCCGGGGAAAAACCCCAACGGATGGGTGCTTCTGGCGGGGCAGCGCAGAGACTGGTTGCGGGCAGCAGTGAAAGGCTCAGGATGGCAAGGCGCACTGGGTAACTCCACCTGGAAGGAGCAAACGTCAAGCATGGACTATGCGGGGTTTTGGTAAGGGACTCAAGCCAAATCTCGACCGGCCTGACAGGCCCCCGGAGGGCTGTCGGCGGGGTAGCATGGGTGACCGCATGCTACCCGCCTTGCTCAGTGCTCAGCCTGCATGCGCCAGGCGTTCATTCAGTTCCAGCATGTCAATGAGTATGCGTCCGGTTTCAACCAGGAAAGGGTCATCCTCGGAATCCTCATCTTCCTGGTTGAGGGCATGAATCGATTCGGTCAGAGGGTCCTTCTCCTCGATCTCGGTCAGTGCTTCCTCGCCACGTGCTTCCCGCCTACGGTTTTCCAGCGCAAGCATTTCAGCCTCAAAACCTTTTTGCTGTTCCTGCCGCAGCGTCTTGTTCAGCGGCAAAAATTCTCGTTCCTGCATGCGCTTGTTCAAGTCAACGCGGGCGAGGGTGTAATTGAACTCGGCATCACTGGCTACCCGGTCCAGGTGACGCTCCGACAATTGCCGAATAAAGGGCGCAAGCTGCAATCCGGCGTTGTAGTCTGCCGGCGCAATGGTATCCCAGGGCAGGGCCCGGGGCAGGCTGCTTTCGCCAATCTCGCGGCTGTCCAGCAGTGACGGGAAAACAATATCGGGAACTACGCCACGATGTTGCGTGCTTTGCCCGGAAATGCGATAAAACTTGGCCAGCGTCAGTTTCAGTTCGCCGTGGTTGAGCGGCTGAATTGACTGCACGGTACCTTTGCCAAACGTGGGTTCACCGATCACCAGGGCACGGCCATAGTCCTGCATGGCACCGGCAAAAATCTCCGAGGCCGAGGCGGAAAGACGATTGACCATCACCGCCAGTGGACCCTGATAGGCAATGCCGGGATTGCTGTCATCCAGCACCTGCACCTTGCCCTGGCTATTGCGTACCAGCACCGTTGGACCCTGTTCGATAAACAGACCAGTCAGTTCGGTGGCCTCTTGCAGTGAACCACCGCCATTGTTGCGCAAATCCAGCACCACGCCATCGACACCTTCTTCTTGCAATTCACTCAGCAGGCGGCGTACGTCACGGGTAGTGCTGCGGTAATCTTCATCGCCGTTGCGATAGGCCTTGAAGTCAAGATAGAAGCCCGGCACCTCGATCACACCAATGCGGTATTCCTGCTCCTTGTCCTGCCATTCGAGAATGCTGGAGCGAGCTGCCTGATCTTCCAGCTTGACCGCTTCGCGGGTCAGGCTGACTTCGCGACTGCTCAAATCGCCGGGGGCGTTGGCGGCAGGAATGACATCAAGGCGGACTTTGGAGCCCTTGGGGCCACGAATCAGCTTGACCACTTCATCAAGACGCCAGCCAATGACATCGACCATTTCATCGGCTCCCTGGGCAACACCGACAATACGGTCAGCCGGTTCCAGCTGCTGGCTTTTCTGTGCCGGCCCCGCGGGTACCAGTCGGACAATGCGAGTGAACTCGTTGTCACTCTGCAAGACCGCACCGATGCCTTCCAGCGACAGGCTCATATTGATGTCGAAGTTTTCCGCATTTTCCGGTGACATGTACTGGGTGTGCGGATCATAGGCCTGGGCCAGGGCATTGATGTAATTCTGGAAAATATCCTCACCGCGGGTCTGGTACAAACGGTTTCGCTGATTGCTGTAACGCTTCTCAAGCTGCTCGCTGATGGCCTCCATCTCGCGTCCGGCCAGCGACAGGCGCAGCACTTCGTCGGTAATCTGTTTGCGCCACAGGGCTTCGAGGGCCTGCTCATCCGCCGGCCACTCAGCGTTTTCCCGATCAACCAGAATCTGCTCGTCGCTGTTCATGTCCAGTTGCTCGAGACCTTCATCTACCAACTGGAGAGCAAATTCGATACGTTGATCTGCGCGCTGGATTTGCTGTGCATGCATGCCGAAACCGATGGTCAGATCGCCGTCAAGCAGCAAGTCATCCATGCGATAGCGGTATTCTTCAAAGTTGCTGACATCCTGCGCAGTAAAGAGGCTGCGTTGGGGGTCAAGCTGCTCGAGATAGAGATCGAAAATGTCGCTTGATAGCGCGTCATTGAGCTGAATGCGGTTGTAGTGATGGCGGCGCAACAGCTCGACAATGTTGAGGCTGGCAACCATTTGCTCGCGTGTAGGTTGCAAGGCTTCCAGGTCAAGACTATCGGCTTGTTCAGCATAGGCCGGCAGCAGGCTGGAACAGGCCAGCAAGCTGATCAGGAAAGCCGAGCGCAGGGTATTCAAAGCATTCATGGTGGGTATCGTATCCGCGGCTGGTGGGGTATTGTCGGCCAATGCCGAACCTACCTATTAACACAAACACTATGGAGGCAGCGTGAGAGGATTGCAAGCCAATGGCGGACAGCTGGAGTGGGTTGAACAACCTGCGCAACCCCTTGATTCTGGGCAAGTTCGTCTGTCAATCAAGGCTGCCGGACTGAACCGGGCAGATTTGTTACAAAAGGCTGGGATGTATCCACCCCCGCCGGGTGCTCCAGCCGTGTTGGGGCTGGAGTGCGCCGGTGAAGTCATTGAAACCTGTGGCGATACCCGCTGGGCCGTTGGCGACCGCGTGTGCGGCTTGCTGGCGGGTGGGGGGATGGCGGAAGAAGTGGTAGTGGATGCCAGACACCTGCTGCCCGTGCCTGAAGGTTTCGATTGGGCGCAGGCGGGTGCGATCATGGAAGTCTTCGCGACGGCCTGGCTGAATGTTTTCGAGCTGGGTGCGGCCAAACGGGGTGAGAAAGTCCTGATTCATGCCGGTGCCAGCGGCGTGGGTACGGCGGCTATCCAGCTGTGTCATGCGATGGGCAACCCGTGCTGGGTCAGCCTGGGCTCGGAGGAAAAACTGGCCCAGACGCGTGCTCTGGGTGCGAGCGGCGGGGTATTGCGCCAGCAGGGTATCAGCCAGTTGCAGGATTTCGGTCCCTTCGATGTGGTGCTCGACCCCGTTGGCGGCAGCTATGCCGCTGACCACCTTGATCTGCTGGCACTGGACGGCCGCTGGGTGATGATTGGTCTGATGGGCGGGCGAGAAGCCAAGCTGGATCTGGCCAAGGTACTGGTCAAGCGTCTGCAACTGACCGGCTCGACCTTGCGTACGCGCAGTGCCGATTTCAAGGCGGACTTGCTGGCACGAATGGAACAGAGGCTCTGGCCCTTGTTTGCGGACGGCACCCTGAAGCCATTGGTGGCGGGTACTTACCCGTTCAAGGCGGCGGAAGATGCCTTCGCCGAATTGGCGGCCGACAAGGTAGTGGGCAAGTTGGTATTGGTTGCGGAGTGATTGCTGTTTAAAAACTGCGGGTTATTTGCTGTCAGAATGCAGAAAGCCCGAGAGCGGTGTTGCCATCGACGAGCTCCAGGGACGGCTCGTAGCGTGTCTGGAGCGGGTGGATGGCAATGCCGCATGCACGCACTCTTAGCGGGCTGATGGATGCACTTGTTTACAAAGTGAAGCCGCCATCAATGGGAATAATATTGCCGGCCATGTAGGCGCCTGCTGCACTGGCCAGCATAATCGCCAATGCCGACATTTCCTCTTCCTTGCCCCAACGCCCCATCGGGATCATTTCGCAATCCTCGGCCAGAGCTTTGGGGTCGCTATGGATGTGGCGCGTCATTTTGCTCGGGAAGCGGCCGGGTGCAATTACGTTCACATTGATGTGTTCATTGACCAGCTCGCGGGCCAGCAGGCGTGACATCTGATGCACGGCTGCTTTGCTCGGGCCATAGGAATAGGCCTGCTCACCAAAGGTACTGATGCCGGCGACCGAGCCGATATTGATGACCCGCGTCGGGTTATCGGCATTGGCGCCTTTGCGCAGCAAGGGAAGCAATTGCTGGATGGTGCTGAATACCGCAGTCACATTCAACTGCATGACCTTGTGCCAGCCTTCCGCTGGAAAGGTTTCCAGCTCGCCGCCCCAGGCAGTACCCGCATTATTCACCAGAATATCCAGCTGCCCGGTATGTTGCTGCAGCTCGGCAGCCAGCGCCTTGGCGCCTTCTTCCGACGACAGATCCGCGCGCAGGGCAATGCATTCACCGAACTGGCTCAATTCTTTCGCGGTTTCTTCGCCTTCAGCCAGCTTGCGCGAGCAAATGAAAACGCGGGCGCCAGCCTTGACGAACCCTTTGGCGATCATGCGACCGATACCACGGCTGCCACCGGTAACCAGCGCCGTGCGACCGGCGAGACTGAAATATTCCTGCATGACGGACTCCTTCATAATGGGGTAAAGCCAACACCATAGTCCTGCTGCTGTCAGCCTGCCATGCTTATCGAATGGACAAATAGGCTGTTATGCCCTGACTTGAGACGGCGCGCGCCAGCTTGGGCAGCGGCGTGCGGGTATTTGCGTTATCCTTGCGCATTGATTTCAGACAGTTGAAGGAGTTGCCCCATGCCCAGCCCTCGCCGATCGCGCAAGGAAGATGCTTCCGCCTGGACCGTTGCCGACAGCCGCAGCGTCTACGGTATTCGCCACTGGGGCGCTGGCTACTTCAATCTGAACGATCAGGGGCATGTGCAAGCGACACCCCAAGGCGAACAGGGTGCCGAGATTGATTTGCAT
This sequence comes from Halopseudomonas salegens, assembly GCF_900105655.1. Classification (NCBI taxonomy): domain Bacteria; kingdom Pseudomonadati; phylum Pseudomonadota; class Gammaproteobacteria; order Pseudomonadales; family Pseudomonadaceae; genus Halopseudomonas; species Halopseudomonas salegens. Next base: position 2,351,962 of record NZ_LT629787.1, on the reverse strand, counting down.
GAGCTGGTGCAGCAGTTGCGTGAGTCCGGGCTGGACTTGCCCCTGCTGATCCGTTTTCCCGATATTCTGCAGCACCGCGTTCGTCAACTGACCGGCGCTTTCGATCAGAGTATTGCCGAGCTGGAATACCAGGCCAGCTACACGGCGCTTTATCCGATCAAGGTCAACCAGCAGGAAGCGGTGGTGGAAAACATCATTGCCACCCCGAATGTATCCATTGGGCTGGAAGCCGGCTCCAAACCGGAACTGATGGCCGTGCTGGCACTATCCCCCAAGGGCGGCACCATCGTCTGCAATGGCTACAAGGATCGCGAATTCATCCATCTGGCGCTGCTCGGGCAAAAGCTTGGGCACCGGGTATTCATCGTTATCGAGAAAGAGTCCGAAGTCGATCTGGTGATCGAAGAAGCGGCCGCCCTGGGGCTGACGCCGAATATCGGCTTGCGCGTGCGGCTGTCATCCCTGGCATCGAGCAAGTGGGCCGATACCGGGGGCGAAAAGTCCAAGTTCGGCCTCTCTGCCGCGCAACTTCTGCGCGTTGTGCAACGCTTCACCGACGCCGGCCTGCAGGATGGCATGCGTCTGCTGCATTTTCACATGGGCTCGCAGATTGCCAATCTGGCCGACTACCAGCACGGCTTTCGTGAAGCCATTCGCTACTTTGGCGAGCTGCGTGCGCTGGGTTTGCCGGTCGATCATATTGATGTCGGTGGTGGCCTCGGGGTGGACTACGATGGCACCCATTCGCGCAATGCCAGCTCGATCAACTACGACGTCAATGAGTATGCGCACACGATTGTCGCCATGCTCAAGGATTTTTGTGACCAGCAATCCTTGCCCCATCCGCACATCTTTTCCGAAAGCGGTCGGGCACTGACCGCCCACCATGCCGTACTGGTAGTCCAGGTGACCGATGTCGAGCGCTACAACGACATGGTGCCGCCAATCGATGATCTGGAGGCCTTGCCGGCGGTGGTGCGCAACCTGATCGCCCTGCTGGATCGGGATGACATTGAGCTGGTCACTGAAACCTACTGGCGTGCAACGCATTACATCAGTGATGCCGCCAGCCAGTATGCCGAGGGCAAGGTCAGCCTGGCGGAAAAGGCCCTGGCCGAGCAGTGCTACTTTGCCCTGTGCAATCGGCTGCATGCCCAGTTGAAAGCGCGCCAGCGTTCGCACCGTCAGGTGCTGGACGAGCTGAATGACAAGATGGCCGACAAGTACATCTGCAATTTTTCGGTATTCCAGAGTCTGCCCGATACCTGGGCGATTGATCAGGTGTTGCCGATCATGCCGCTCAACCGGTTGGATGAAGAACCCCTGCGCCGTGCGGTTCTACAGGATCTGACCTGCGACTCGGACGGCAAGATTCGCCATTACGTCGATGAGCAATCCATCGAGAACACCTTGCCGGTGCATGATCTGCGCGAGGGTGAAGATTATCTGCTGGGCGTATTCCTGGTCGGCGCCTATCAGGAAATTCTCGGCGATATGCACAATTTGTTTGGCGATACCGATTCGGTCAACGTCTACCTGCGCGAAGGCGGCCGGGTCGAGCATGGCGGCATCGAGACCCACGATACCATTGAAGACATGCTGCGCTATGTGCACTTTGCACCCGGTGAACTCTTGACCCTGTATCGCGACAAGGTCGCAGGGGCTCGCTTGAGTCCGAGTGAACGGGCCAGGATTCTGGATACCTTGCGCCTGGGTCTGACCCGCTCGTCTTATCTCAATGCGAATTCAGGAAACACCGATTAAATCACTGCTGTGCGTCAGCCCGGTCAGCAACAACCGGGCTGCAAGGGTTTTGTGGCGTCAATCAGTCTTTCTTTAATGGTGAAAATGGTGAGCTGAGGTGCGGGTTGGGTCAGGTTTCTTTGGCTTCAGCCTCGCGCCCGGGCTCGGTCAGACAAGCCTGGCTGCGGTCACGGCCATTGCGTTGGGCTTCGCCCAGGGCCATCTCGCTTCGGGTCACCAGGCTGTTGAAGTCTTCATCCTTTTGCAGGCTGGCGATGCCGACACTGATGCTGATGGCATTATCGACCAGCAGGTTGCTGTCCGCAGTCAGTTGGCGCAACTTTTCTGCCAGCTCCTTTGCCTGTTTGAGATCCGTGTGGGGCAGCAACATGAGAAACTTGCCACCACTCCAGCGACAAACCAGGTCCGACTGACGGATAGTCGTACTCAGCAGCTTGCTGAAACTGCTTAGCACTTCATCGCTGACCTGGTGGCCATGATTCTGGTTGATGTCATTGAACTGATCGAGTTCGATGGCCAGGGTGCTCAGCGGAACATCATGACGCCGGCATCGCTTGAGTTCAGCATCTGCTTCGTCACTCAATCGCCAACGATTCCACAGCCCGGTCAGAGGGTCCGTCTGATTGTTCTGATGCGTGTGTTTTTCCGCCTTTTCCAGCTTGCTGTGCAGCGCCTGGATTGTCTTGTCGCGGGTTTTCAAACGGCCGACCAGAATGCGGTTGTAGACCAGCGAGAAAATCAGAAAAAACACCAGAAAAAGGGCGCCGGTAGCGGTGAGCGGCGTGCCGGCCAAGGCTGACATTTCCATAAAGGACACCTGTTTCAGATTGATACTGCTTGCCTGCGCGGGCGGTCAATCCTGTCGCCAAACGGCTACTCCAACATGTTGTGGCAGAGCGGTGCGCCGGGCAGAACGATTCAGCAGTCACAATGGCGCTGAATAGCGGATTCGTCAAGTTGCCGACGTGGCGTCAGAGTGCGCTAAAGAACTGTCAAGAGAGGTCGATAGCTCCGGTGAAAGCTGAAATATTATGCCATAATTTCAGCATAACCAACTGTAAGACAGGCTTTGGTCAAGAACTGGACGCTGTTTGGTGTCCCGGCTGCACTGTGGTCATGCATGCGGTCCCAAAGCCATGAGTTTGCCTGCCAACACTGGAGTTTTTATGAGCAAGAATACACCCCGGCTGAGTTTCGCTGCTCGGCTGACCCTGATGCTGGTAGGCCTGATACTGGTATCCATTGTTACCATTTCCAGCCTGATCATGATGTCGTACCGGGCCTCCTTCACTACCGCGACCCTCGACCAGCTGCAGACCATGGGTGGGCTCAATGCCCAGTCCTTCGAAGACTGGGCGCAGGCGCGGCAGGATGAGATGCGCTACCTGGCGGACCTGAATGCCAGCGTGCATGGAAACCTCGATGAGCTGGAACATCTGCTGGAGCGGATCGCCGATGCCCAGGGGTTTTATGACACCATCTTCTTTGTCGGCCCCGATGGGCGCGGGGTCGTGGGTGTTGCCCATGATGGTCGTACGCGAGTGATGCGCCGAAGTGAGGCAGCAGAATTCAATGTGGCCGACCGGGCCTGGTTCAAACAGGCTATCAGCGGTCAGGATACCTTTTCGCAGCCGGTGGTTTCCCGTGCTACCGGCAATCGCGTGTCGACGGTAGCCATTCCGGTACGCCGGGGCGGCGAGATCGTTGGCGTCATGCGTGGGGCGGTGATGGTCGACACCATCATCGAACGCGTAGCCGAACTTGATCGCTCGGCGGGTACGGAAATTTTCCTGCTCGACAGCAAGGGTGAGCCGGTGACCACGGCTGACTCATTGCGTGGCGTCAGTGGCCAGGTCGATACCGAAGCGGGTCAGGCCATGGCCAACGGGCGCAGCGGGGTAGGCCAGTATGCCAATGCAGCGGCAACGCCGGTGATCGGGAGTTACACCTATCTCCCCATGCTGGGCTGGGGGCTGGTGGTAGAAACCGAAGCCTCGGTCGCCATGGCTGAACTCAATCGCATGATGTGGCTGATCATTGGCGTATCGCTGGTGATTATCGTTGTCGCCGTCGGCATCTGTTTGCTGATGGTGCGCTCGGTCCTGCGTACCCTGGGTGGGGATCCCCAATACGCGGCTGATGTCGTGCATCAAGTGGCGCAGGGTGACCTGACGGCAACAATCACGCTCAAGTCGGGGGACGACAGCAGTCTGCTGGCTTCCATCCGGACCATGCAGGCGAGCCTGCGCACCATGCTTGGCGAGGTCAACCAGTATTCCGAACAGGTCGCCGCCGCGGCGACCGAGCTATCGCAAATCAGCGAAGAAACCGAAGCCGGCATGCAGCAGCAGACGACCCAGATCAACAGCGCAGCGGCAGCAATGAATGAAATGACCGCTACGGTGGAAGAAGTGGCGAGCAATACCCTGCGGGCGGCGGACAGCGCCCGGGAAGTCAGCGGCAATGCCAATAACGGCCGCGTCGTGGTCGGCAATACCGTGACTGCGATCAACCGTCTGGCGGATGAAATTGAAAACGCCACCACGGTGGTCGCCGAGCTCAAGCAAGACAGCGACCGCATTGACAATGTGTTGCAGGTCATCGAAAACATTGCCGAGCAGACCAACCTGTTGGCGTTGAATGCGGCTATCGAGGCAGCCCGGGCCGGTGAGAGTGGGCGCGGTTTTGCCGTCGTTGCCGATGAGGTGCGCTCACTGGCCAGTCGTACCAAGGATTCGACCACCGAAATCCAGTCGACCATCGAGAAGTTGCAGGCTGGCGCGTCACGGGCAGAGCAGGTGATGCAGGTCAGTCGGGAAAGTGCGCAAGGCACGGTTGAACACGTGGGTGAGACCGGCGAGTCGCTGGAAAGTATCGCCAAGGGTGTCTTGTTGATTGATGAAATGATGCAGCAGATTGCCAGTGCGGCGGAAGAGCAGACTGCCACCGCGCGTGAAATCAATCAGAACATCCACGGCGTCAATGATGTAGCCCAGCAAACCAGTCACAGCGTGGAGCAATCGACCCAGGCCAGCGAGGCGCTGGCCAAGCTGGCTGAGCAATTGCGTGCTCTGGTGCAGCAGTTCCGCGTCTGACGGTGTCAGCAGCGTGGATCAGAGCGGGGGCCTTGATGGCCCCCGTTGATGTTTCAGGGCAGCGGAAAATGACGCTGCAAAAAGTCCAGCAGCAAGTGATTGACCGGTTCCGGTTGTTCCGCCTGAATCCAGTGCCCGCAGTCAGCTATCTGATGCTGCTCGACGCGGGGTACCACACTGGGCATTTTCTTGATGGTGTAGGCTTCCAGTTGGCCCACCGGGTCACGGTCGCCAATCACGAACAGTGCCGGTTGCTCGATCTTGCGGCCAGCCAGGTCGGCGGTGCGTTCCCAGTTGCGTTCAAAGTTGCGGTACCAGTTGATGGGGCCATGAAAGCCCGATCGTTCAAAGGTATCCACATAGACCTGAAAGGCGTCCGGCGGGCACCAGACGGGTGGCTCGCCGGAGTCTTCCCGGTCATCCAGCCAGCGGGCATCGGCCGGTTTGTCCTGCACCAGAGAATTGCCGGCATCAGTGGATGACATGCCATGCATGATCACCCGCATGGTGCGGGGGATATTTTCCGCCAGTTCTGCTTCGGCGCGCTCCGGCTGCTGGAAGTAGAGCATGTAATGGAACTTGTCCTGATACAGCTCGCGCATCACCTCGATTGCCGGCCGCTTCGGTCGGCCGCCATAGGGTACTGACAAGCCGCCGACTACCGCCACCCGTTCGGGTTCCAGCAGGGCCAGGTGCCAGGCGACCGGTGCACCCCAGTCGTGTCCGATCATCGCCACCCGCTGTTGGCCCAGCTTGTCCATGGCCTGCTGAATGTCGCCGCACAGGGTAATGATGTCGTATGCCTCGGCAGCCTGGGGGGCACTGGTACGGCCGTAGCCACGCATTTCCGGGGCCATTACCCGGTAACCGGCAGCACTGAGGGCTGCTATCTGGTGTCGCCAGGAATACCAGCATTCGGGAAAGCCGTGCAGCAGCCAGACCACGGGCCCGCTAACCGGGCCTGCGCTGTACAGGCTGAGTTGAATACTGTCGAGTTGCAGCATCTGGTGTTCAAAGGTCGGCATGTCGGCACTCTCCCCGGTAAAAAAGCCCCATGCGGTCGGGCCATGATTGCCGCCAGCTTACGTCAGCCAGTGCCCGGCTGCATCAGCTATCGGGCAGCTGAATATCGCGCTGTTCAGTACGCAGAGTCGAGTAGGCCTGCTCCAGTTGCTGCAACAGATATTCACCGCCGATCGGTGCCTGGCGAGAGACCACCATCTGCAGAGGGATGCGTTCCAGTGGCCGCTGACGCAGTTGCTCGGCGAGTTCCGGTTGTTGCTGAAACAGTTGCTGCATGGGGGCCTGGTAGTTGATCAGAAAATTGGCACGACGGTGCAGCAGCATCCCGACAGCCCCTTCATGCTGGTGGGAGTAACGCGGTGTAATCTGGTTCGCCGGTGAATTGATCACCTGCATGATGCCTGGCGAGTAGTCGTAGCCGCTGAGCATGATCACTTCCTGACCATGCAGGGCATCGGGCCAGACCGGAGCTGGCGAGTCCTTGCGGTGATACAGGTTGATACTGATATGCGCCAGAGACTGATCACCGACGAAGGTATGGTCGCGCAAGTCGCTTTTGCCATCGATGCCCGGCCACAGGTGCACAGCCCCATCCTGCAGCCCCAGGCTCAGGCGGCTGATCGGCAGCATGCGAAACTGGGCGGTGAAACCCGCCTCGTCGAGAATTTGCTCCATCAAGGGGATAAAAAGCCCACCAATGTCACCCGTCTCGGTGGTGTAGGAATAGGGCGGGAATTCAATCAGGCCCACGGTAATGCGATGGCGGCCATCAGCATCCGGTACCAGGGGCAGCGAGTCCGCCCACAGGTGGTTGGCGGTCAGGGCAAATGTCAGGGCGAGTGTAAACAGCAGTCGGAGCATTGAAATACGAATTATTGTTCTGATGAATGGCGTCTGCCACGGCAGTTCACCTTAAAGTGACCTATCTTGTAAAGGTATATCGCTAACGGGTAGTTCAAGGAATGAAGAAAATGCGCAATAGCGGCTTGCCGGTGCAATGGATGCTGGCTGGCGGTATCGTTCTCAGTCTGCTGGCGGTCATGCTGGTTACCGTGGTTCAGGGCTATCGCGGAACCAGTGCTGCCATGCTGGCCGCCGCCGAGGATTCGGCGCGGCAACTGGCGGTGATCATGGATGAACGGGCCGGTCGTCTGATCAGCCCGGCGGAAAATACCCTGCATGCCTTGGCGCATGATCCATTGGGTGCCGCTACCGATATTGAACAACGCCTGGAGCGATTACCCCTGCTGGTCGAGGTGTTGACGGCGAACTCCACCCTGAGTGCGGTTTTCATCGGCTATGCCAATGGCGAATTTCTGCTGGTCCGCCCGCTGCAAGGGCGCAATCCGGCGCTGGCACAGGCCCCTCCCGAGCAGGCAGCCTATCTGGTCCAGAGCATGCATTATGGCGATGATCAACAGCTCCGGGGGCACTGGCAGTTCTATGATGCCGAGCTGACTGTGCTGCCGGGGCAGGCTGAAGCTGAATACCGCTTCGATCCACGTACCCGCCCCTGGTACCAGCAGGCCAGAGAGACCGGTGAACTGCTGCTGACGGAACCCTATGTGTTCTTTACCACCGGTGAAGTCGGCCTGACCATGGCCTTGCCGAGCAAGGTGGGCGATGCAGTCATTGGCCTCGATGCTGCCCTGGGTGATCTGGCCAGCGAACTCCACGATATGCGCATGACACCGGGCAGCGAAGTTGCCGTGGTTGATGCCGACGGCCGGGTGCTGGCCTACCCGGACCTGGAGCAGATCCTGAAACAGCAGAACGGCAGTTTTCGATTGGCCGGACTGTCAGAACTGACCAACCCGGCCTTGCACACTCTCTCCGGGCAGGTGGCCCTGCGGGCGGATCAGAGTGAGCCCGTCAGCTATGTGTCGGATAACGCGACCTGGTATGGCATCAGCTTGCCGCTGGCGGCCTTTGCCGATTCCGGGGTGCATGTTCTGATCGCCATTCCCGGCTGGGAATTGCTTGCCGGCGCCCGTGACATCCTGCTTGATCAGGCCATCTGGGCGCTGGCCATTATGCTGGTCATATTGCCGCTGGGCTGGAAATTCGGGCGGCGTCTGGGGGAGCCGTTGAGTGAATTGGCCGAGCAGGTGCGTGCATTCAGCGACTTCGATTTTACCCAGCCCCCGCGCGTGCGTTCGCGAATCAGGGAGGTCAACCACCTGAGCGTGCTCATGGGGCGCATGGGTTCGGCGATTGACCATTTTCAGCAGATCACGCTGGCGCTGAGTCATGAGCCGCACCTGGAGCAAATGCTCGACGAGGTCATGGAGCATCTGGTGGCCACAGCTGAAGGACGCAGCGGCGCCGTGTATCTGTGCAATGAAACGGATACCCGGCTCAACTGCAGCAGTCGCTACCAGGGAGCCCATTACCCTGACACCTTTGTGCTGGACGAGGCGTTCCGCAACGCCCCGGAAGAGCAGCTGTTGCATCGCCTGGATGCCGATCACAGCTATCTGGTGGTGGCCTTGCATGACCGCCACAAGGCCTTGCTCGGTTTGCTGGTCGTGGAGCTCTCGGTGCAACTGGAAGGCGACTTTCGGCAGCGCCTGCAGCGCTTTGTGCAGGACCTGTCCGGCACCCTGTCGGTGGCCATTGAAACGCGCATCCTGTTTGCCGGCCAGCAGCGACTGCTGGATGCAATGATTCGCTTGCTGGCCGATGCGATTGATGCCAAGTCACCCTACACGGGCGGGCACTGCGAGCGCGTGCCACAGCTGGCGAAGATGTTGCTGTCCAAGGCCGAAGCAGCGCGGGAAGGCGCGTTGGCGGATTTCAACATGAACGAGGATCAGCATTACGAGTTTCATCTGGCGTCCTGGCTGCATGATTGTGGCAAGATCACCAGCCCGGAATATGTGGTCGACAAGGCCACCAAGCTGGAAACCATCTACAACCGTATCCATGAAATCCGCACCCGCTTCGAAGTGCTCTGGCGCGATGCCGAGCTGGACTGTCTGCGCGCCCAGCTGAGCGGTGGCGATGGTGAGCAGTTACGCCAGGATTGCCGGGCAGTGCAGCAGCAATTGCAGGAAGAGTTTGCCCTGGTTGCCAAGGCCAATATCGGTGGCGAAGCCATGTCAGATGAGCAGGTTGCCGAACTGGAACAGATTGCCCAGCGGCGCTGGCTGCGCCACTTTGACAATCGCCTGGGGCTGTCCCTGGCCGAGCAGGCGCGCATGGCAGAGATCCCGACGCAAGACTTGCCGGTCAGCGAGGGCTTGCTGGCTGACCGTCCGGAGCATATTTTTCCCTGGGGCGACAAAAAGCCACCGGTCGAGCGGGATAATCCGGCCAACCACTGGGGCTTTGATATGGCATTGCCCGAGCACGCCATGCACCTGGGGGAACTGTACAACCTGCGCATCAGTCGCGGCACCCTGACGCCGGAAGAACGCTTCAAGATCAATGATCACATCGTGCAGACGTTGATCATGCTGGAAAGCTTGCCATTCCCGCGTTACCTGCAACGGGTACCGACATTGGCAGCCACTCACCACGAAACGCTGGATGGTCGGGGTTACCCGCGCCGGCTGACTGCCGAGCAGTTGGGTGTGCCGGAGCGGATTATGGCGATTGCAGATATTTTCGAAGCGCTCACCGCTGCCGACCGGCCCTACAAGGAGGCCAAGACCCTGTCGGTATCACTCGGTATTCTGGTCAGCATGGCCGAACAGCAACACGTGGATGCCGATCTGTTGCACCTGTTCATTGCCGGGGGTGTCTATCGCCAGTACGCGGAACAGTTTCTGCAACCCGAGCAATGCGATACGGTGGATGAGGCCGGTTTGCTGGCCCGCCTGGAAGCGCTGATCAGTGGCTAGAGCCAGCCCAGTTGCATGCCCAGGCAGCTGAGGCTTATCAGCAGGGCAAGGCTACTGATGGTGATGGCAATCGCGGGGAGCAGCAGGGGGGTGCGGCTACCCTCGGACGCTGGCGGTGCCTGCTCTGCGGTGTCCAGCTGGATGCTGCGGCAGGGGGCTGAAGGCCGGGGTTCCGTAGTCGGCTCGGTCGGGTCGGGTACGCCCTGCATCAACTGCATCACGCGCTCAACCAGGTGGTGATCAAAGCGGTAAGGGTCAAAGCGCTCGAATCCATGCTCACTCATCAAACGGCTCATGCTCTGATCCAGGGGAACATATTTCATGTTCCAGTCCGGGAATGACAGGCGCTTGATCGGTTCGCTGGCAAGAATTTTCAGATCGGTATGCCGCTTGTCTTTCAGCAGGGTCCGGTACAGTGCCTCGACCTTGTTGCGCTCACCCTCCAGGCACTGAAAGAAGCAGCTGTCGCCGTAATACAACATGCCCACCAGACCATTGTTGCGGTTGTTGCGCCGGGAAACAGAAAGAATGCGTGAAACCGTAGGTTCAACGCCGTCTGCCGCTGGCAGAGTGTCGAACGTTGCCCGGCTGATGTAGATGATGCGAACCAGCTCTGTCATGTGATGCCTTGTACTACGTAGGTAATGAGAGTGCAGAATAGGCTTTTATGTCGGTATTATGGCAACCTTTGTATTTCAAGACACGTCCAGGTTGCAAGACCGGAGAATAACAATGACCAGACTGCCGGTATTTACCGAGTCAGCCAACCTGGCACGCCGTATTGGCGTGGTTCTGGGATCGGTATTGGTAACAGCAGGATTTTGTATCGACGTATTGGTTCGTGCGGCTTTCCGCCGCCTCGACCGGTCACGGGTTGATCGCTATACCCGTCGGTGGGCAGCGCTGTTGCTGCGCCTGGTGCGCATGGATCTGCACGTCGTGGGGCAGGCACCGGAGCTCAACGATGGTCGGCGTTACATTATTCTCTGCAACCATGCCAGTCACTACGATATTCCGGCCATATTTGCCGCCATGCCGGGTTCGATCCGCATGCTGGCCAAGGCCGAGCTGTACCGCATTCCCTTGCTCGGCATCACCATGCGTACCGCAGAATTCCCCTCGATCAACCGGCGCAAGCGTAACCAGGCGCTGAAAGATCTGGACAAGGCGCGGGCGATGATGGAATCGGGCATTGTGCTCTGGGCTGCGCCGGAAGGCACGCGATCGCTGGGCGGTGAATTATTGCCGTTCAAGAAGGGCTGCTTTCATCTGGCGCTGGATACCGAAGCGGTGATCATTCCGGTCGGTATTCGCGGCATCAGCAAGGTGCTGCCGGCCAGAAGCTGGCGTTTCAACCTGGGCCAGCCAGTGTCGGTGCATATCGGTGAGCCGATCGATACGCGCGATTACTCGCGCGCTGAACTGGAATCGCTGATGCTGACTACCCGGCACTCCATTCAGGGTTTGATGGGAGAGGTGCTGGATGATCAGTTGGAGTCAGGCGTCGGGCTGGCAGTGCGCGATCAGTCGCTGACGACCGCATGCAAATGAAATTGCGCGCCCTCGTGCTCCAGCGGGCGTAGCTGCTGTTCGCAGTAGACAAGTTCGGCGCTCAGTTGCGCCAGATCGGCACCCTTGAGTTCGCGTGGGTGATTGCGAGCCAGGTGATTGAGCATGGCTTCCAGGGTAATCATGCCGGCGGCGACGGGAAACCACTGCATGTCTTCCAGCGCGCAGACCAGGCCGGTTTCGGGGTCAACGCTGCGGTTGACTGTTTCCGATGCTTCCAGCAGCGCTTCGGCATCCTGCAATTCAAGCTCGGTAATATCCACGAACTGACTCAGGCTGCCTGCGCCCAGCGCCTTGCCCAAACGATCAAGCCCATCCAGACAAGCCGTCAGCGCGGGCAGGGGCTCGGGGTGGCGGGTAAAGTGGCGCTCATTCAGCGTGGCGAGATGCAGGCAGGCGGGCAAGGTGGTGTTGGCTCCAGTCAATCATTGTCGGTCGGATAGCTTACCGCGCCCGCTTGCCAGCCGCCACCCAGGGCCCGGAACAGATCGACACTGGCCAGCAGTTGCGCCGCACGGACCTGGGCCAGATTGTCCTGGCTGCTGTACCAGGTGCGCTGGGTATCCAGCAGGGTTTGCAGATCGATGGCACCGGAGCGGTAGCGGATCTCGGCCAGTTCCAGAGCGCGGCTGGCCTCGGCTTCGGTGGCGGCCAGGTATGCGGCGCGCTGGCGGGTCTGGTCGACATTGCTCAGGGCGTTGTCAACATCGATAAAAGCCGTCAGCAGGGTGCGCTGATAATCGATCAGCAATTCGTCCTGACGGGCACGGGTCTGGGCAACGCGAGCGCGCAGGCGGCCACCCTGGAAGATGGGCTGGCTCAGGCCGGCGGCCAGGTTCCAGGCGGTGACCGGGTTATTCACCAGACTGGACAGCGCCAGGCTTTGTGCGCCGTATTGCCCGGTCAACTGGATGCTCGGGTACAGGGCGGCACGGGCGGCGGTCAGATCGGCATTGGCCGCTTGCAGGCGGGCTTCGCTGGCACGGATGTCCGGCCGGCGCTGCAGCAGGCTGGCCGGCAGGCCGGGGGCAATCTCGGGTACCTGCAAGTCGGCCAGCAGTGCGGGTGCTGACTCCGGCAGCTCGGCATCCGGGCCCTGGCCGATCAATAGCGCCAGGGCGTTGCTTTGCTGGCGGTATTGCTGGCGCAGGGTGGGCAAGCCGGCTTGCAGCTGGGCGACCAGCGTACGCTGCTGGCTGACTTCCAGACTGTCGATCGCACCCAGGCGATAGCGGTTTTCCACCAGCTCGAGCACCCGTTGGGCATTGGCCAGGCTGTCTTCGGCCAGTTGCAGACGGCGGCGGGTTTCCAGACGCTGGAACCAGGTGCTGGCCACGCTGGCTTCGATGGTCAACAGCAGACTGGCATGATCAAACTCGCTGGCCAGCAGGCTGGCGCGGCTGGCATCGCGTTCCGCGCGCAGGCGGCCCCACAAGTCCACTTCATAACTGGCATTCAGGTTGCCGCTGTAACTGTTGCGGCTGCTGTTGCCGTCGCTGTCAGTGCGTTCGCTGTCGCTGCGGTTGGCACCCAGTCCGGCACTGAGCTGGGGTAACAGGCTGGCGCCGCTTTGTTGCAATTGCGCATCGGCCTGTCGCAGCCGGGCGATGGAGCTGGCGATATCCAGGTTGGCGCTCAGTGCCTGTTGTTGCAGGGTCTGTAGCTGGGCTGACTGCCAGGCCGTCCAGTCGGTTGTTTCGAGCTCGGCGCTGCTCTCGGTTGACCAGTGGGCCGGTGGCGCAATGGGTTGTTCCGGCAATGGCGTTTGCAGGGCGCAGGCGCTCAGGGTCAGGCTGGCGAACAGGCAGGCAAGGAGTCTAGTCAGCATTCAGGGCTACCACGGGGTCAAGGTGAGCGGCCTTGCGCGCCGGCATGAAACCAAAGATCAGGCCGGTGGCAAAGGCACAGGCAAAGGCGAGAATGACCGGGCCGCTGGTGAACTGGATGGCGGTGCCCAGAGCCTGCAGGCCGGCAGCAAAGGCCAGCCCGAAGAGCACGCCCAGCGCGCCGCCAATGGCGGAAACCACCATCGCCTCGACAATAAACTGCTGCAGGATATTCCGCGTGCGGGCGCCGGTGGCCATGCGAATACCGATCTCGCGGGTGCGTTCGGTCACGTTCACCAGCATGATGTTCATCACCCCGATGCCGCCAACCAGCAGCGAGATGGCCGCAATCGAGCCGAGCAGTACGGTAAAGGTATTCTGCGTCTGCGCCACATTGTCGATCAGCGAGGCCATATTGCGAATCTGGAAATCTTCCACCCCGGCGTGGGCCTGAATCAGGGTTTGTCGCACAGCTTCCTGGGTCTGGTCGGCCAGACCCAGATCATCCACCATCACGGTAATGGTGTTCAGGTGCCGCTGGCCAATCAGCCGCAGGCTGCCAGTGTTCAGGGGTACCAGCACCACATCATCCTGGTCGCTGCCCCAGGGTGTTGCGCCTCGTTCGCTCATCACGCCGATCACCTGGAAAGGCACGTTGTTGATCAGCACATAGTCGCCCAGCGGGTCCTGGTCACCGAACAGGTTGTTCACCACTGTTTGCCCGAGCACGGTCACGGCGGCGTAACGGGCATTGTCCTGCTGGTCGAGAAAGACGCCGTTGGCGACCGGCCAGCTGCGTGCCAGCGGCAGATCGGGGCTGGTGGCGGTCACGCTGGTCTGATAATCGGTATTGCCGAAGCGCAGGGTGGCGCGGCCGCTCATTTCCGGTACGGCGGCGCGCACATTGTCCACCTGGGCAACCAGTTCGGCATCTTCCGGCATCAGGGTATTGGTCGAGCCATCCACCGAGCGGCGGGTATTGGGTGCGCCGGGGCGGACCAGCAACAGGTTGGTACCCATGGCACTGATGCGGTCGACCACTTCTTTCTGTGCGCCATTGCCGACGGCGAGCATGACCACGACCGACGCCACGCCGATCACGATGCCGAGCAGCGTCAGCACGGTGCGAAACAGGTTGGCGCGCAACGCACGCAAAGCCATGCGTACCGCTTCCAGGGTGTCGCCGAGCAGGCCGCGTATCGGGTGCTCCTCGGCCGGCGATTGCGGGGCGGCGGGTTGCTCGCTGCGGCTGCCGCTGTCGGCAATGATCTGACCGTCGGCAATCTCGATCAGCCGATCGGCATGGGCGGCGACCTTCGGATCGTGGGTGATGACGATCACTGTCTTGCCCCGTTCATGCAGCTGCTTGAGCAGCGCCAGTACATCCTTGCCGCTCTGGCTATCCAGCGCGCCTGTGGGTTCGTCGGCCAGCAACACGCGGGCATCGTTCATCAGCGCGCGGGCGATGGATACCCGCTGTTGCTGGCCGCCGGACAGTTGGCTGGGACGGTTGCGCAACCGCTCACCCAGACCCAGCTCGGTCAGCAGACGTTCAGCCCGACGGTGCCGGGCTTCGCGCGGCATGCCGGCATAGATCGCCGGTACTTCGACATTCTCCGTGGCACTGGCCGAGGGGATCAGGTTGTAGCTCTGAAAAATAAAGCCGAAGGTTTCCCGCCGCAGGCTGGCCAGGGCGTCCTTGTCCAGTTGGGCAATATCGCGGCCCTGAAACAGGTACTGGCCGGTGCTGGGTTTGTCCAGGCATCCGAGGATGTTCATCAGGGTCGATTTGCCGGACCCGGAAGCGCCCATAATGGCAACGAACTCACCGGGCTGAATGCTCAGCGAGACATCCGTCAGCACCGTGGTGGCCAGCTCGCCGTTGCGATAGGTACGGCTGATATCGCGCAGCTCGATCAGGGGCGTATTCATCTCAACGCATCCGCCGTGGCATGCCTTCACTGCCGCTGGCTGCGTCCAGTGGCTGGCTGGTAATCACCTGCTCGCCCTCACTCAGCCCCTCGAGAATTTCCGCCACCACCCGGGTACGCACGCCGGTGCGCACTTCGCGCTCTTCTACCGCGCCTTGATGCAGAACGCGCACCCGAAAACGGTCACGGCTGTCGGCGTTGGGCAACGGTTGCAAGGCAGCAATCGGAACGGTCAGTACGTCTTCGGCGGCGGCGCGCACAAAAAACACCTGGGCGCTCATCTTCGGCAGCAGTTCGTTATCCGGGTTGGGTACATCGAACAGGGCGTTGAACAGCACCACATTGTTGATGATTTCCGGGGTTGGCAATATCTGCCGCAGGCTGCTTTCCCAGCGGCGCTGGGGCTGGCCAAGGGTGGAAAAGTACACCGGCATGCCCGGCTCGATGCGGCTGATATCCGCTTCGGATACCTGGGTGCGCACGGTCATGGTGGCCAGGTCGGCAATCTGTACCACGACCGGCGCGGTCTGGTTGGCATTCAGGGTCTGGCCCTGATTGGCAAACTGCTCTACCACGGTACCCGCCATGGGGGCGTAGATCCGGGTGTAATTGAGGTCGGCCTGATCGCCCTTGAGGCCGGATTCGGTCTGGCGAATCTGCGCCTGCAAGGCTTCGATCTGGGCATTGGCCGAGAGCAGCGTGGCTTCGGCAGTCTGCAGGGCTTCTTCGCTGGTGGCATCAAGGGCAAACAGCTCGCGCTGGCGTTCCGCTTGCAGGCGGGCGAGGGTCTGCTGGGCCCGGCGATCCGTCAGCTGCGCACGCTGGTTGGCCAGCTGTGCGGTACTGGCTTCGACGCGGGCCAGGTAAATTGTCGAATCGATTTCAGCCAGCAGATCACCCTCGCTGACCTGGTCGCCGGGTTCGACATGCAACTGTTTCAGCTGGCCGGACACCTGGGTGCCAACGTCCACCGAGTTCAGCGGCTCCAGGGTACCCAGCGCAGTGATGCTGTCTTCCACATCGCCCCGGGTGACGCTGGCCGTGGTGTATTGCGGCGTATTTTGCTGATTGGCATGCCACAGATAACCGGCCACCAGCAGGGCGCCAACAAGCAATAACAGCAGTAACCACCAATAGGAACGACGAGACGCAGACATGGACTATCCAATCAACTGAAAACTGCGCCTAGTGTAATCGGAAGGGGCCACTGTTGTGCCGGCGTTGGGTAAAGACTGTGTAAATCCCTGTGTGAGGTCGGCTCACACCGCCTTGCCGGTCACTGAAGCGCGTTCGGACAGTTCGATCCAGGTGCCATCCGGGTCGCGGATAAAGGCAATCCGGGCGGTGCTGCCAAGGGTCACCGGGTCGCGGCCATTGCTGGCTCCGGCGGCCAATGCGGCCGCGTGGGCTGCATCGCAGTCAAACACCTGCAGCGTCAGATAGCGCAGGCCGATAGCGGCCAGGGGTTGCTCCTGCTCGGCTGGCGAGTCGGCCTGCTCAAGCAGCAGGATGGCTTCACCCGCTTGCAGCCGGGCCGGGCTGATCAGCTTGCAGCCCAGCGCCCGCTGGTAAAAATCGGCACTGCGGGCCGGGTCGGCCACGGCCAGACGCACGGCCAGGCCATGAATGTCATCATGCCCCGACGGCACGCGGGTGATCCGGTTGCCGTCGGGGTCCTGCAGGGATTCCACCTGCTGGCAGTCAGGGTGCGCCACCAGCAGTTCGCGGATCGGCCCCCGGGCTGTCGGCAAGGGATCGCGGGCATCGTTCAGTTTGAGTACGGCGCTGCCCACCTGAAAGCGGTGCTGCAGCACGCCGCCGCCCAGCTTCAGGCTGTGATCGAAGGGAAGGGCGATGCGTTCGCTCCAGAAGCTGTGGTGCGCGGCAGCCTGGTTGCTGAACAGGCCGACATCGAAAAAAGCTTTGGCTAGTTGCATGGATTGTCCCCCGGTAATCCGAAAAGGTCAGTCTACCCGTGGTCAGGCGGTTTGCGCGCTATGCCGGTGTATTCACTGGCCGCATTATTCCAGCCAGCGATACAGGGTGCGGCGGGTGATACCCAGAATTTCTGCGGCTTTGCGCTTGTTGCCGCCAGTGGACTGCAAAACGCGCTGGATATGCAACCGCTGCACCTGTTCCAGGCTTTGCAGGTCGTCCGTCAGCACGGCAGGGCTGGTCAGATCCTGCTCCACCGTGGCGGTCAGGTCAGCGCTGCACGGGGTACCGTTGTAGTCACGGATGCGCTGAGGCAATTCCGGTACATCAATCCATTCGCTGGTGCAGAAGGTTGCTGCCCGCTCAACTGCATTTTGCAGTTCGCGCACGTTGCCGGGAAACGGGTAGCTGTTGAGCAAGGTGGTAGCGGCATCAGTGAAGCCGCGCAGACGGATGTTCTGCCGACTGTTCACCTGCGCCAGAAACACCTTGGCCAACAACATGACATCGCCCGTGCGCTGACGCAGCGGTGGAATCTGCAAGGCAAAGGTTTCCAGCCGGTAGAACAGGTCTTCCCGAAAGTCACCGGCCGCCACTGCTGCAGTCAGATCGCGATTGGTGGCGCCGATCACGCGCACATCAACCTGGATTTCATGGTCACTGCCGACCGGGCGAATATGCCCGTCCTGCAGCGCGCGCAGCAGCTTGGCCTGCAGCGTCAGCGGCATTTCCCCCAGCTCATCCAGCATCAGGGTGCCGCCGTTGGCCTGTTGAAACAGCCCGGCCCGTTGCTGACGGGCGCCGGTAAAGGCGCCGGCGGCATGGCCGAAAAACTCGCTTTCCATCAATTCGCCGGGAATGCCGCCACAGTTGACCGTCAGGTAGGGTTTGCCGGCGCGGCAGCTTTGCTCGTGCAGGGCACGGGCGACCAGCTCCTTGCCGGTACCGCTCTCTCCCTGGACCAGAACGGGGCCTTCGGCGGTAGCAATCTGACGGATCTGGTGAAACAGCTGCTGCATGGCCGGGCTCTGGCCAATGATGCCGTGAAACTGGTCGGCCGCCAGCAGCTCGCGATAGTGCTGCACTTCATCGCGCAGCTGGCGGTTGTCCAACAGGCGTTTGACCGTGAGCAGAAAGTGATCCATTTCCAGCGGCTTGGTGAGAAAGTCGTCCGCCCCCACCTTGAGCGCCTGCACCGCCTGCTGTACCGAACCAAAAGCGGTGATGATCAGAATCGACGGCGGCGGTTGCAACTGGCTGCAATGACTGACCAGGCTGAGGCCGTCAGCCCCGGGCAGGCGCAGATCACTGACCACCAGTGCCGGGGTGTGTTCACGCAGGTGTTCAACGGCGCTTTCGGCATCGCCACAGGCAGCTACCTGATAGCCTTCGGCTTCCAGTTCTTCGGCCAGCAACTCGCGCAGGCTGGCATCATCTTCAACCAGCAGAATGGCTTCAGCTTTCGGCATGCGGGGTCTCCGGTCGGGTGAGTGGCAGGCTCAGGGTGGCGCGGCAACCGCCCAGCGGGCTGTGCCCGAGCTGCAAGCTGCCGGCATGCTCTTCCGCGACGCTGTTGACGATGGCGAGGCCAAGGCCAGTGCCTTCGCCCGGGGATTTGGTGGTGTAAAAGGGTTCCAGCAAGCGTTCGATCGGACCGTCCGGCAGGCCGGGGCCGTCATCGTCGATGTGCATGTGCAGCCAGTCGGCATCGGCTTCCACGCTGATGCCGATCTGCCCGTCGGCGGCCTGCAGGGCATTGCGACACAGGTTGAGCAGGGCCAGTTCAAGGCGGCCATCATCGGCGTAAACGGGGGGTAAATCGTCCGGCAGCTGGCAGTGCATCTGTTTGCCGGCAGCATCCAGTTCCGGTTGCAGTGCGCTGTGCAGCCCCTGCAACAGCGGCAGCAGAGTCTGGGTCCGCGGCTCGGTGGCCGCCGGGCGGCAGTAGTCGAGCAACTGGCGTACCGTGCGGGTCAGCCGGGCGACCTGATCACGAATACCTTCCAGCTGGCGCTGTTGCTGCGGGTCGTCACTCAGGCTGGTTTGCAGGCGCCGGGCGCGACCATCAATCACACTCAATGGCGCTCCAAGCTCATGGGCGATGCCGCGGGCCATACTGCCGATGGCGGCCATTTTTTCGTTGTCCTTGAGACGGGCCAGCAGCTCGGTTTCGGCCTTGCGATGCTGCTCCAGGTTGTCCTGCGCCTGTTCGATGCTGTCGAGCATCTGGTTCAGCCCCTCACCCAGCGCGGCGACTTCATTGGGGCCTTCAAGAGCTGCGCGGTGGGCGTGGTCGCCCTGGGCTACGCGCTGCATGTGCAGCAGCAGTTTGTCGACATGGCGGCCGATGCTGCCGTAGTGGCCGAGCAGAACGGCACAGAGGATCGTCAGGCTGAGCAGCCCCCAGACCAGCCAGGCAATAATCTGCAATTGCGACAACGCCTGCCCGAAATCACTGGCGCGACGGGTAATCTGGATCATGCCCTTGATCTGGCCGCTGGTATCGAACAGCGGCTCGAAGTGGGAAAACAGCTCGCGCCCGCCGACCCGGCTGAAGGCTTCCTGTTGTTTGCCCGTGGCGACGATGCGGGTGGGGATGGACGTGCGGCTGAGGTCGGTTTCGGTGATTCCGGCAGACGCGATACGGTTGCCGTCAACATCGAATACCGATGCGCCATACACCTCGCCAAGCACGAACACCGAGCCGAGCGCGAGCTCGATTGCCTGGCTATCGTTTTGCGACAGGGCGGCCCCGACCGGGATGCTGATGGCGCGGCCGATCAGTTCAAGGTCATTCTTCAGTCGCTCTTGTTGGTAGTCACCTGCCTGGCCCAGGCCGAAGCGAATGCCCAGTGCGGTGAGCAGCACCAGGGGCAAGACAACGAACAGCAACAAGCTGCGTTGAACGGTGTTCAGACGCAGACCTGTGTTGAATATGAACGGATATAATTTTCTCATGTGTAAAAAAGATACATGAATGGGTGGGTTTTAACCAGCCAGGCGCGTGCCGCGATATCGCCTTTATTCGGTAAATTCGATAAAATTCAATCAGATAGGTAGTTTTCTAGAAAGTTGGCACGCTATCTGAATAGTATTTGATAACTTTAAACGGAAAGGAGAACACCTATGATGAACTTGAAAACATTGACCGCTGCAGTCGCTCTGGCCACCTTTGGCATGGCATCTACCGCTGCCATGGCACAAGCGTCAGACCCGGCCCAGCAGCCGCCCAGTGGCATGCCTGCACAACAAGCAGCTGCCGAGCCAGTGAGCGATGAAGATCTGCAGAACTTCGTCGATGCCGCCAGCGAAGTCAACGAAATCCGTGACGAATTCACTGGCCGTCTTGAAGGCGTAGAAAGCCAGGAAGAAGCACAGGCTTTGCAGATCGAAGCCCAGGAAAAAATGGTTGAAGCCGTTGAAGATTCAGGCATTGAAGTCAACCAGTACAACGAGATCGCTACTCGCCTGCAGGCTGACCCAGAGCTGCAAGAGCGCGCTGAAGCCATGAACTGAGTTGTTTGGATTCCAGTTCTGAAAACCGCCCGGTTCGCCGGGCGGTTTTTTTGTGCGCGTGGGTAAATAGCCTTTTAAGGTTGTTTTTAACGCTGCTGCTGGGACCAGGGTAGTTCTGCATGATGGTATTCGGGGCGGGCGGCCAACCCGGCTCGCAAATGATCAATCAACAGGCGCACCTTGGGCGAGAGGTGACGTTTTTGTGGGTACAGCGCCCAGACACCGGTGTGGGGTGGCTGATGCTGGGGCAGCAGGGCGTGCAGCTTGCCGTCGGCGATGGGTTGCTGCACGTAGTAGTCGGGCAGTTGGCACAGGCCGAGTCCGCGCAGGGCGGCATCGAGTACGGCGCGGCCACTGTTGCAGCGCAGGTTGCCGTGTACCCGTATCGGTGTTTCGCGGCCATTCTGGTCGAAGCTCCAGATGTCGCTGCTGCCAATCAGGCAGTTGTGCCGGTTCAGTTCGGACAGGCTGTGCGGGGCGCCATGTTGTTGCAGGTAGCCAGGAGCGGCGCACAGGTACATGTTGCGCGGTGCCAGGCGGGTGGCGATCAGGTTGGAGTCCTGCAGGCGACCGAGGCGGATGGCCAGATCGAAACTGCCATGCAGCAGGTCGAGGGTCTGGTTGGTCAGTTGCATGTCGATCTGCAGTTTGGGGTGGCGCTGCATGAAGTCAGTAACCAGGGGCATGATAAAGCTTTCGCCGTAGGCCACGGCGCAGGTGAGGCGCAGCAGGCCCTTGGGTTCGCCGCCGAGATCGCTGACGGCCTGGATGGCTTCGTCACGGGCATCCAGCAGGTGGCGGCAGTGTTGCAGGAAGGTATGGCCGGCTTCGGTGAGGCTGACCTGGCGCGTACTGCGGTAGAACAATCGGGTTTGCAGGCGTTCTTCGAGGCGGGCGATTTGCCGGCTGACATGTGAGGTGGAGACGCCCAGTCGCTGGGCGGCGGTACTGAAGTGGCCACTGTCGGCGACACTGACAAAGGCGTCAAAACCTTCCCACGGATCCATGATTATCCCTGTATGGCAATAATGTTTTGATAATTGGCTGATTATTATCTGTGAGTGAGTCTACTACACTGCTATCAATTAAACGCTTCGTGTCGGTTAAACCCTGATTAGTCGTGTTTCGGTGTTAAGCGGCATTGCCAGCGCCCTGCCTCAGACACGCTACGAGCCGTCCCTGGGGCTCGTCGATGCACGTCCTTGTGCATCGACGGTCTGAGGCAGGGCGCTGGCAACACCGCTTTCAGATTCTGTGCATTCATCAGTGTTTAGCTGAGCTGTGAACTTAATCCCATCACTATTTTGGAGCCTCACATGATCAAGTCCCGTGCCGCAGTAGCTTTTGAAGCCGGCAAACCGCTGGAAATCGTCGAAGTGGATGTGGCGCCGCCGCAGCGTGGTGAGGTGCTGGTGCGTATTGTCGCCAGCGGTGTTTGCCATACCGATGCCTTTACCCTGTCCGGTGAAGACCCGGAAGGCATTTTTCCGGCGATTCTGGGCCATGAAGGTGGCGGCATTGTCGAGGCGGTGGGTGAAGGGGTGACCGAGCTGGCAGTCGGTGACCATGTGATTCCGCTGTATACCGCCGAGTGCCGTGTCTGCAAGTTCTGCACATCGGGCAAGACCAATCTGTGCCAGTCGGTGCGAGCGACGCAGGGCAAGGGCGTGATGCCGGATGGTACCTCGCGTTTCTCATACCAGGGCAAGCCGATCTATCACTATATGGGGTGCTCGACCTTTTCCGAGTACACGGTGCTGCCGGAAGTCTCCCTGGCGAAGATCCCCAAGGATGCGCCGCTGGAGAAGGTGTGTCTGCTCGGCTGCGGCGTGACCACCGGGATTGGCGCGGTATTGAACACCGCCAAGGTGGAAGAGGGCGCAACCGTGGCCATCTTCGGGCTGGGTGGTATTGGCCTGGCAGCCATTATCGGCGCGACCATGGCCAAGGCGTCGCGGATTATTGCGATTGATATCAACCCCGACAAGTTTGCCATTGCCAAAGAACTGGGCGCGACCGAGTTTGTGAACCCCAAGGAGCATGACAAGCCGATCCAGGAAGTCATTGTCGAGATGACCGATGGCGGGGTGGATTACTCCTTTGAGTGCGTGGGTAATGTGCAGCTGATGCGTGCCGCGCTGGAGTGCTGTCACAAGGGCTGGGGCGAGTCGACCATTATTGGCGTGGCGGGTGCCGGGCAGGAGATCAGCACACGGCCGTTCCAGTTGGTCACCGGCCGCGTCTGGCGTGGCAGTGCCTTTGGCGGCGTGAAAGGGCGCACCGAATTGCCCGGCTATGTGGAAAAGGCCCAGACCGGCGAGATTCCGCTGGATACTTTCATCACCCACACCATGGGGCTGGAAGATATCAACAAGGCCTTTGAGCTGATGCATGAAGGCAAGAGCATTCGTTCGGTGGTGCATTTCTGAACGCGACCACAGGAGCAACTATGACGACCTCTCTGGAACTGGTGTCAGCCAACAAGTGTTTTGGTGGCTGGCTCAAGCGCTACCGGCATCCGTCGGCGGTGTTGAACTGCGATATGGTATTTGCCGTGTATTTGCCGCCGCAGGCGGATCAGGGCAAGCCCTTGCCGGCGTTGTACTGGCTGTCGGGGCTGACCTGTACCGACGAGAACGTGATGCAGAAGTCCGGCATCCAGCGCCTGGCGGCAGAGCTGGGCATGGTGGTGGTTGCGCCGGATACCAGCCCGCGTGGCGACAAGGTGCCGGATGATGCAGACGGCGCCTATGACTTTGGCCTGGGCGCAGGGTTTTACGTCAATGCCACCCAGCAGCCCTGGGCACGGCATTACCGCATGTATGACTATGTAGTGGACGAGTTGCCGGCGCTGATCGAGGCGCACTTTCCGGTGTCGGACCAGCGCAGCATCAGCGGCCACTCCATGGGCGGCCATGGCGCATTGGTCTGTGCATTGAAAAACCCCGGTCGCTATCAGTCGGTATCGGCCTTTGCGCCGATCAGCAGCCCCTTGCATTGCCCCTGGGGGCACAAGGCGCTGGGCAATTACCTGGGGCCGGATCGGCAAGCCTGGAAGGACTGGGACGCCTGCGAGTTGATCGCTCGCGCCGAAGAGCGCTTGCCGCTGCTGGTCGACCAGGGTGAAGACGACAACTTCCTGGTCGAGCAGCTCAAGCCGGAATTGCTTGAGGCCGCAGCAAATCAGCACAACCACCCGCTGACCCTGCGCCGGCAACCGGGCTATGACCACAGCTATTACTTTATCGCCAGCTTCCTGCCGGAGCACATGCAGCATCATGCGGCGGCATTAGGCTGCTAGGGCGTTGCCAGCAGTCTGGCTGACGGGAGGCGCTGTGCAGCGCCGACCATTTTGCTAGACTGCGCGCCTTGTTCGCCCTTTACGCGGGCGTTGACGGAGAAAAGGCATGGCAACAATCGAAGTGGTGGCGCTGTACAAGTTCGTCACCCTGGAAGACTATCAGGCACTGCGCGAGCCCCTGCTCACGCAAATGCTCGACAATGGCGTCAAGGGCACGCTGCTGCTGGCGCAGGAAGGCATCAATGGCACCATCGCCGGTGAACCCGCCGGCATGGCGCGGGTACTCGACTGGCTGCGCAGCGACGCGCGGCTGACCGATCTGGGCTACAAGGTCTCGGTCTGTGACGAGATGCCCTTCTACCGCACCAAGGTCAAACTGAAAAAAGAGATCGTCACCCTGGGCGTACCCGGCGTAAACCCCAACGAGCGTGTGGGCACTTACGTCGAAGCCAAGGACTGGAACGACCTGATCAGCGACCCGGAAGTGCTGTTGATCGACACCCGCAATGATTACGAAGTGTCCATCGGCACCTTCGAACAGGCGGTAGACCCCAAGACCAAATCCTTCCGCGAGTTCCCGGAGTACATCCAGCAACACTTCGATCCCGCCAAACACAAGAAAGTGGCCATGTTCTGTACCGGTGGCATCCGCTGTGAAAAAGCCTCCAGCTACATGCTGCAGCAGGGCTTTGACGAGGTGTATCACCTCAAGGGCGGCATCCTCAAATACCTGGAAGAGGTGCCCGCCGAGCAGACCAAGTGGCAGGGCGAGTGTTTCGTGTTTGATAATCGGGTTACTGTGGGGCATGACCTGGCGCCGGGCGAGTACGACCAGTGCCACGCTTGCCGCCACCCGATTTCAGCGGCAGACAAGGCCTCCGAGCAATACGAGGAAGGCGTCAGCTGCCCGCACTGCTATGACAGCCTGCCGGAAAAAACCCGCAAGCGGGCAGAAGAACGCCAGCGGCAGATTCGGTTGGCCCGTCAGCGCAACCAGCCACACCCGATTGGCTTGCCGCAGCAATTGGCATCGCCAAACCAGAACCCGGACTGAGGAAAAGCCCATGTCCCAGCGCCTGATCTACGTAATGGACCCGATGTGTTCCTGGTGCTGGGGCTTTGCGCCGGTGATCGAGCAGATCGTGCAAGCCGGCGAGGTGCCTGTGCACCTGGTTGCCGGTGGCCTGCGGTCAGCCCGTGAACCGCTGGATACTGCCACCCGCGACGCGCTCAATGAGCACTGGATCGCCGTCGCCGACGTCTCCGGCCAGCCCTTTACCTCGATAGACGCCTTGCCGGCAGACTTTTGCTATAACACCACCCCTGCTTGCCGCGCACTGGTCACCGCACGTGGGCTGGATGCCAAAAAGGTCTGGCCGCTGGTGCAAGCCATGCAATCGGCCTTTTATGCCCGCGCCGAAGACATCACCGTCACCAGCACCCTGGTGGCGCTGGCTGAATCGGCAGGCTACAAGGCACAGCGCTTTGCCGAAGCCTACGACGCGGAAGCCAGCCTGGCCGGCCTGGCCAGTGATATCAACTGGGTAGGGGATCTGGGTATCAGCGGCTTCCCGACCCTGCTGGCCGAGCGCAACGGCCAACTGGCCCTGTTGGCCAACGGTTACCAGCCCCCCGAAGCCGTGCAATCACTGCTCGAGCGCTGGCTCGCCGCCGGGGCAAAACAAGCCGTCTGATGCTCACCACCGCAATACATCTGCTGCTGCATGCCCTGGTACCCGGACTGGTCGCCTGGTTCGGTTACCGCAGCATCTGGCTCAAAGCCTGGCTGATCATGCTGGCCACCATGCTGGTCGACCTCGACCACCTGCTCGCCACCCCCATCTTCTCTCCCGACCGCTGCTCCATCGGTTTTCATCCCCTGCACACCTGGCCCGCCATCGGCATCTACCTGCTGATGTGCACCTGGCGCCCGACACGCCTGATCGGGCTCGGGCTGGTCATTCATATGGCCCTGGATCTCAGCGGCTGCTGGCGCATGGCAGGCTTTCCGCCGTTCTGAGTGCACAACAATCCGAGCAAGAAAACGCCCCCGCAACTGGAAAAACCGACAATCCTGGTTTATGGTCAATACTAATGGCCGGATGCCAGTCCCCGTTTATGGATGAACTGACTTCCTTCCTGAAGTGACAATCAGTTGATGTGGCGTACCACCGGCATGCTCGCGTAAACAGGGTAGGGCGGTAGCGTCTCCGATCAATTGTAACATCAAGACCGGTCCAGCGGGCTGGCCACGCCACGGGCATGCGCCCCGACAACATGGGTGTAAATCATTGTCGTATTCACATCGGTATGCCCCATCAGCTCTTGAATGCTGCGAATATCAGTGCCGGCCTTGAGCAAATTGGTGGCGAAGCTGTGGCGAAAGGTATGGCAACTGGCTTTTTTACGAATATCCAATCTGGACATGGCAGCAGCCATCGCGCGACGAACCTGTTGTTCACCGACGTGGTGCCGGCGCATAACCTGGCTGCGAGGATCCATCGCCCGATTAGGGGCAGGGAATATATATTGCCACTGCGAACTGGTCGCAGCCTTTGGGTATTTCTTGTCGAGAGCGCCTGGTAGATAAACGGCGCCATAGCCATCCAGAAGATCACGTTTATGGAGCGCCAGAGCCATATCGATCTGTGCCCTTAAGGGTGCCAGCAAAGCATGCGGCAGCAGTGTACGGCGCCACTTTTCGCCCTTGGCCTCACGAATAAAAAGGCATTGCTCGGAGAAGTCGACATCCTGCACTCGCAAACGCACGGCTTCCATGACCCGAAGACCAGAACCGTACATCAGACTGGCCACCAATTGATGGACACCGTTCATGGCGTCAATCACCTGCATGGCCTCTTCATGGGAAAACACCACAGGCAAGCGCCTGCCCTTGTTGGTTTTGTTGAACTGCAGCTCACCCAAGTCACGTTCAAGGAACTGCCGATATAGATAAACTACTGCATTGAGGGCCGTTTTCTGGGTATTAATTGCCACGTGGCGTTGGTTAGCCAGGTAGCTCAACCAGGCATCAACTTCTGCCGCTCCCATCGTTTCAGGATGACGACGCTTGTGAAAACGAATGAAATCAAGCACCCAGAGGCAATAAGTTTTTTCAGTGCGGTAAGCCAGACGCTTGGCCCGCATATGCGCCCTGAATCGATCCATAAAGCGCGCAGGTTGCGCCGGTAGGGGAATCGGAATGTCATCCATTGACTGCTCCTTATGCTGTATGCATAAACAGTATTAATAAAAATATTGCATTGGGCAAGCCAGGAAAACGGCCCTTGTGACCGATATCTTGGAGCAACAGCGCGACACTCCATTTTCTTGTCTAAACTCAATGGGTTGGGACATTGGCGAAAAACTGAGATATGAGGCTCGATGATCATTTTGTCGGCTAGTGAAATAAGCGCTAAAAGCCCAAAAGCAAGGTTAAATGCAGGATTGAAGGGGCGCCGGGATGAATATCGGAAGGACAAAACGTTCATCGACATATTGGTCGGTGAGACCACTATATAAATGTTAGGCCTACAAAAAAAGATGGATCGTAGATTCAAAAAACGTATCACACGTTATCTAGCAGAGCGAGAAGCCTCATGTAACTCGCATATTGACAGACTAGATATGTCTAGCTGGTTTTCATATTGGCATACACATCCTGATATGAAGTGCCGTGCAAATAAAGCAAGGGGCTTGGTTGCTTCGCTTACATACAAATTACTTCTTCGGGTTGAGGCGCGTTGTGTACAGCGCGAAGAGCCAATTCAGGTATGGGCTACTTTGTGTGAAAACACCGGAAATAATGGAATATTTCTTCATTCACCAAATCCAAATGGTACGCCCTATCCATATGAATATGAGGGTGTTGTATGGGGTTCGGAGGTTCCAGAAGAAGCACAGGGTGTTGTAGATTCCATACATGAAATAGGCAAGGTTAAGTATGGTGATGAAGCCGTTTATATTATTCGCAAAAGGGCCTAACAATTCGCTTTTGTCGGACAATTTCTCCACCGCTTCGCGGCTACAAAATTGCCGCAAAGCTCCACGTTAGGTTCCCATGAAACTAATCATCAATTTAATTCCAGTATGCTTACTATGGATTGTTTTCTGGCTAACAATTGGAGCTGATCACTTAGCTTTGATACCACCTTTAGCACTCTTTTATCTTCTTTCTTCCATTGAATTCCTCTGGATTCCCCTGTTTATTTCGGGTTTTTCATCTATTGCACTTATATTGCTAATTCGACATATAAAACTGCATTTGGCAATTAAGTACTTTATAGCTAGCAGTACTTTCATAGTGTTATTTTTATTTAGTGGGGAAGCATTATTGGAAAGCAGAATCTCCCATCTTTTACCCGAACCAAAACCTGAATGTATTATTCGTGAGTCTTTTATAGATGCACTTATCAATCTAGAAGGGTTTTACGGCCATACGGCTTTTGCTCATGATGGTCATATTTTTAGGTGGAGTTATACGCAAAACGACTTTTATAAATCTCCAACACTTTTACGTAATTTTCCGTGCACACCAGAACACGAAGAATATTGGGCAAACATAAAGAAATCATGGTAAAAGAACCTAACAATCGCCAGCAGCCAGCCCGTTCCGGGCTTTGGACTAAAAACTCACTGACGTTCATTTTTAGCCGCTGTGGCAGGCGTTGAGGCTGTAGAAAAACCCCTGATTTGCTAGGATTTGGGCAGACCAACAAGGAGTGTTGCATGCCACGCTTCAAGCCCTACGACTACAGCCAGCACAGCATGGTGGTGATCAACTACCAAGAGCAGCTCCAGCCAGGTACGTTCGAGTACGCGGTTCACTACCTGATTGAACACAAGCTGGATCTGTCGGTATTTCACCCGCGTTATCGCAATGAGGACACCGGCCGCCTGGCCTACGATCCAGCCATCCTGTTGAAGATCATCCTGTTTGCCTACTCCAAAGGCATTACCTCCAGCCGCCAGATTCAGTGGTGCTGTGAAACCAACATTCTGTTCAAGGCCCTGTCCTGCGATACGGTCCCGCACTTCACCACGCTGGCGAGCTTTGTCAGCGAGAATGCAGAAGCCATCGAAGCTGTGTTTGAGCAAGTGCTGTTGGTCTGTCACCAGCAGGGTTTGCTGGGAAACGAGCTGTTTGCTATCGACGGTTGTAAGACCTCATCCAATGCTGCCAAGGAGTGGTCAGGCACCTTCAAGGAACTGAAGGCCAAGCGCGATAAGCTACGCAAACTGATACGCCACCACTTGGCTGAGCACCGTCAGCACGACTCCGCCGAGACTGAAGCTGAGATGGAACGCGCCATCCGTCATGGCAAGATGATCCTCTCGCTGGATCAGGCCATGGAAAAGGTCGATCGCTTTTTAAAGACCCAGAGTCCAAGGATGGGCCAGGGTAAACGCCGCAAGGAAGTGAAGAGCAACATCACCGATAATGAAAGCGCCAAGATGACCACCAGCAAGGGCACGATCCAGGGTTATAACGGCGTGGCCACAGTGGACAGGAAATACCAGGTCATCATCGATGCTCAGGCCTTTGGCGAAGGGCAGGAGCACCATACCCTACAACCGGTGCTGGAAACGGTCGAAGCCCGCTATAAGAAGCTGGGCATCGCCGACAGCATCTACCAGCAAGGCACGGTTGTCACTGCCGACACGGGCTTCGCCAACGAAGCGAATATGCACTACCTGCATGACCGGAAAATCAACGGCTACATCCCGGACAATCGGTTCCGGAGCCGCGACCCGCGCTTTGCCGAGCAGAAAGACAAATACGGCAAGCGTCACCAGAAGCCTGCAGGCCAGACCCGCAAAACCACGTTTCCAGCCGGTGCTTTTAAGTTTGACCCAATCAAGATGACCTGCATCTGCCCCGCCGGACAACAGCTGAGCCACCGGGGCGTACGTGCAAATGACAACGGCATCCCAGTCGCTTACTTCGAAGGCCGACTGCTGCAATGCCGACACTGCCCCAAGCGCGAAGCGTGCATGCATAACCCGCAATCGGCAGAACACCGCAAGGGGGCAGGAAGACAAGTATCATTCCAGCTCGAAGCTAACCGGCCTCCCAGTTACACCGACTGGATGAAGCACCGGGTGGATAGTCCTGAAGGCAGGGCGATCTACAGCCACAGGATGTCAGTGGTGGAACCTGTGTTTGGCAATATCGGCACCAACAAGCGGCTGAGTCGCTTCAGCTTGCGGGGCCGTAGAAAGGTCCAGGGCCAATGGCAGCTGTATTGCCTGATACACAACATTGAGAAACTGGCGAATTACGGACAATATGGCTGATAGCACTGGGTTGCCAAGCCTCAGAACACCAGTACAGCGATAAAGTCAGCTTTTGGTCGGCAACTGAGAAAACACAACCCTGATGATTCGGGGTCACACATGAACAGGAAGACGGCGGCTGGATGAGTCCGAAATGGGTTTTTCTACAGCCTCGTTAGTCGCTCAGGGAGTCTCATGAAAATTCCTAAATCGAAGAAGGCCAGGGTTCGCGAGCTAATCTCTACATGTAAAAAATATCAAGGCGAATATCTGCCAAACACCCACGGCCCTGGAAGCTGGGCAACGACGTATTCGCGAGAGTTCATCCGTGCAGCCGCTGAGCTTTATTTGATACTCGAAAAATCAAATTCACCATGGCCGATAGACGATCTATCGCAGCTATTTATGGAAAGCAAGATTCCATCATGCCGTGGCGCACAAATGACGCCGGTCAACGTCGAGTATCTCTACGAGCACCACTTAAAGCATGAGTAGAAAAGCTACTAACAATCGGCTGTTGTCGCCCCTGCGGGGCTGGGACGGCCCCTCCGCCGCTTCGCGGCTACAAGACCGCCCCAAAGCCGGGCGTTAGATTGCTATGAGATACCGATGAGATACCTATTACTCAGCATTTTCAGAGGTATACCCATTGCGATGTTCGCGGTCACCGCGCTGTTTTTGAGTGGCGCTGCGCTCCTGGGTAGCAGTGGTTTTTCTCTGATGTCTGCGATTGGGATGTATGGAATAGTCGCGACTATAATTGGCTGGGTGGTTGCAGTCGTATTGGGCGTACCATTGTTCTTGTTGGCTCGAAGATTGGGTGCAATTGGCTGGCAGTATTTTATTTTCGGCGGCTTTTTGTGCGGTGCTGCATTTTGGGCGGTATGGTTCTATCCATACACGGGGGGACATTTCGAAGCGTACTGGCATACCAACGGGTTGTATTTTTGTGCCAGTGGTGTTTTCTCAGGGCTCAGCATCTGGCACTGCTATGCAAAAGCAATCTAACCAGTCGCTTTTGCCGGACAATTTCTCCACCGCTTCGCGGCTACAAAATTGCCGCAAAGCTCTACGTTATGAATCAGCACGGAGACATGGATGCTTGAGCTAAGGCCGAACTGTGAGTGCTGTGATAGAGACCTACTGCCGGAATCGACCGAGGCAGTAATCTGTACCTTCGAATGCACCTTTTGCGTTTCTTGCGCAGCCCAGGTCCTGAACCACCAGTGCCCAAACTGTGGCGGGAATCTTGTGACTCGCCCAATCCGTCCTGTGCAGCTCCTGGCCAAATATCCGGCTTCAACAAAGCGTGTCCATAAGATTGGAGGCTGTGTTGCCAATTCATAACCAATCACTGCATGGGACCGGCTCTCCGCCGCTTCGCGGCTATAAGCCGGCCCATGAGTTCACACGTTATGCATGACGTCCGTCTTGACGTACGTGATTGGAGGCGTACACTTGGTGAAAAGTTGAACACGCAATAGGTGCGTCATGACCGGAATCACAGCAACTGAGGCGCGCAGCAACCTTTATCGGTTGATTGACGAGACTGCCGAATCCCATCAACCAATCGTCATTCTGGGCAAGCGAAACAAAGCTGTCCTGATCTCGGAGGATGACTGGTCTGCCATCCAGGAAACGCTTTACCTGCTTTCCGTACCGGGTATGCGTGAGTCTATTCGTGAGGGAATGGATACCTCCGTGGATGAATGCGATGAGGAGCTGAACTGGTGACATGGAAGTTGGTTTACACCAAACAAGCCCAGAAAGATGCAAAGAAGCTGGCCTCCAGCGGCCTCAAACCAAAAGCCCAAGAGTTGTTGGCACTAATTGCAGAAGATCCGTACCGCAAGCCGCCTCCGCTTGAGAAGCTTATTGGTGATCTTGCGGGTGCCTATTCACGCCGCATCAATATCCAGCACCGCCTGGTATACCAAGTGCTCGAAGACGAGAAAGTGGTAAAAGTCCTCCGCCTCTGGAGCCACTACGAATAATGGATAACCAGTCACTGTTGCCGGACAATTTTTCCACCGCTTTGCGGCTACAAAATTGCCGCAAAGCTCTGCGTTATGCTCATAAGGATTTCGAGTGCCTTACAAAATGAATCCCCAACAATTCGATGCTGTGTTAGCACTTAGCAGTGCTGACCGAAGCTCTCATTTTGTTGGAAAGGTTGCTGATTGGGGGCAGTTGTGGGGTGTCAAAAACGATCTTGGCTGGCTGGTTCCGATCACTCCCGAAGATTTAGAGTATTTCCCCGTTTGGCCGCACCCCGAGTATGCTCAAAAAATTGTTGATGAGCATTTCCCTGGCCATCATGCGGTAGAGATAGCACTTGAAGAATTTCTATCCCATTGGCTGCCAACCTTTGAGGCTGACAATGTTAAGGTCGCGGTATTTCCGAACAAAGAGTGGGTGTTCTGGGTTATGGAACCGGCTGACTTGGCGCAATGCCTAAGAGATGAGGCCGCTCAGTATGAGTAAAAAGCATAACCATCGCAGGCACGGCGACGTCTTTTCCATTGCGGCTTCGCCTCCATTCCAAAGCCGCGCATGCTGCGGGCGTTAGGACATGAGCCGAGGGTATGTAAGTCGGTGATTTCAATTACAGTTCTTGGTGGCTCCAAATCGGGAGCTGTCGTGAAGGCAGTCCGATCGCTGACCAAGGCAAGCATTGCTGAAGTCACTTGGGCCCTCGAAACCGAGGCGCCTGTTTTCGAGCGTGAGATCTTTGACAACGAGATTGAAGAAACTTTTGCGCTAGTACGGGGCTTGCTGGATCAGTCAAAGGAGCTGAACCTTTCACTGGCTATCGAAGAGGACGGCGTGGCAATTTCACCGCAGATCCTTCGCAATATAATGTCGTCTTCCGATGAGATCGGGCTTGAGGTGCGACGACTTGATGAATTCGGGCATAGTTGATTGTCCTAACAATCGCAGGCAAGGCGACGGCTTTTCCATTGCGGCTTCGCCTCCATTCCAAAGCCGCGCATGCTGCGGGCGTTATAAGGCAGAACCATGAATGGAGCTATCTTCAGGCAGTTGAATATCCCGGTCGAACTGGCGACAGAGTTTCTAGCAGTGTTTTCTCGCATGGAATACGCTCTTAAATCAACTGAGTTTGCCGATGGTGGCCCCGCCAGAGTCGATCCTGCTTGGGACCGTTTCGCGAACCACATACATGAGCGCTTTACTCAATTGGAAGACGAGCATCTTGCTGAGGCCGCAAAGTTCTTACTAGAACAGCGGCCGAGGAAACAAGTGCTCAGAGATGGTCGCCTTCAGTTTGTTGAGCAAGAGCTTGAGCAAGGTCAGCGATCTACTCAGCAGTTATTAAAAATGGTTCGAACGGTCAGGAATAATCTCTTCCACGGCGGTAAGTACTCACCAGATGGTGAAGTTGAGCTGGGAAGAAATGAACATCTAATAGCAGCTTCGCTGGAGATTCTGAAGCAATGTCGCCGTCTCCACGAAGGAGTCTTGAATAGCTATGAAAGATAGACCTTATAACAAGCAGCTGCAGCGGAGCAATCTACGCTTCGCTTCAATTGCCCGCTGAGCTGGGCGTTAAATGTAATCATGAATCGACACAAAGTTATTGCTAAGCTCATCCAATTGAGTGTTCCGGTCTTGAATTTATTTAGAACGCCGGACGCGTGGCCGTATCCGTTTGAGAATCTAGCTCAATTTGAAGATGAAACGCTTGGTCGGGAGCTCTATAATTTCTTAAGTAGTAGAAATCTAGGGTATCTATCAAAATACGAAGAGCACGATTCCTACCACGTGTTGCTGGGGTACGGAACGACAGTCACAGAAGAGTTGAAGCTTCAGGCGTTTATGTGGGGCAACAAAAATTCCACTTTCGCTGGTAAAGTCCTATTTATACTTGGATGGATAGTTTTCCCGTCAAAGCACTCCTTGTTTCGGAAAGAAATAATTCGAGGAAAGAGCGCTACGCCTTTGTCTAACATTCCTGTTGCATCCATGATCCCAAAGAACCTTTCAGAATTAAGGCGTGATTTTTGTATAAGCTAATCGTAACCATAGCTGTTGTTTTTTTCGCATTTATTTTGTGGGTAATCTACTTGGCGAATACAGGGGGGAGCAGTGTTTTTTTCGATTTTATTAGATCGATCCCTTACGGCGACAAGCTAGGGCATATGTGCCTTTTTGGTTTTTTGACTTTGGTCACTATTGTTGGATCAAAGTTTCGGGCTTTTTCTTGTGGCGGGTTTAAACTATATTATGGTGCTGTGTTGGTTGGACTATTTGTAGTTGTGGAGGAGCTTAGTCAGGCATTTATACCATCCAGAACTTTTGACTTTGTGGATTTAGCCGCAGACGCGGTGGGTATAGTAATCGCGGTCGGCATTGCCTACGTAGCAAACAAACATTTAACAAGTGTAGCCACCTGACACAAATTGCAACGCGCCTTTTGGTGTTCGCGTTGCTCACAATACACCAAAAGGCACGTCACAATTTGTGCAGGTGCTACAAGCGTTAGGCGTGAGGTATGCCATGGATCGGTATTACGTCTGGGAAATCATTTCTTATGCCTGGACTGAAATTGGCATAGAAGCAAGCGAGTGCAAATCATTGGTCGAGAAAGGCGGCATTCGTCTTGAAGATCTTAGTGAGGTCGACCGAATCATCTTTAAGGATGGGCGGTCTCGAGGTCCAAGTGCAACACATGAGATAAAGTGTTGCCATGAAAACCTACACGCATTTAACTACTGATGAACGGGTCGCCTTGATGCTGATGCGAAACAAAGGGTTGAGCCTGCGTTCTATCAGTCTCCACCTGGGCCGAAACGCCAGCAGCCTCAGTCGGGAACTCAAACGTAATAGCACCGGAAAGCATTACGATGTCATTCATGCTTGCGCCTTGGCGCGTGAGCGGCGAAGCATACCCCGGCGCCAAAGTCGCTTGCTACCAGACAGCGAGTTTTTCCTGGTTGTACGCAAAATGCTCAAACGGGGCTGGTCTCCCCAACAAATCGCGTCCAGACTGAAACATCAATGGCCGGACAGCCCCGAGTTTCATGTGAGTCACGAAAGTATCTACCTTGCCATCTACGCGCATCCCCGCGGCGAACTCAAGCGGCAACTGATCAGTTACTTGCGCCAAGGTCACGGCAAGCGTCGCCGCCGCACAGTCAACGCAGAACGGCGTGAGCGCTATCCCTCTGAACTGAGCATCCATTTGCGACCTCCAGAGGTTGAGGATCGCCTGATTCCGGGGCACTGGGAAAGCGATCTGATTATGGGAGCCGGTAACCGCTCGGCCGTAGCAACGATGGTTGAGCGTACCAGCCGCTTTGTTGTTTTGGCCAAGCTGGACGCCCCAACGGCTGAATGTGCGTCACAGGCGATAACGCGCGAAATGACTCGACTCGCACCTTCACTGCTCAAAACCATGACGCACGACCAGGGCAGTGAGATGGCTGTCAATGGCCATTAATTTTGACCCACTTTTGGCCAATAAAATTGACCCACTTGCGTACCGCTAACCGCCGGTTTTCTGCTTCAGTCGATAGCTCTCACCTCCCAGCATAAAAATGTGTGAATGGTGGATAACGCGGTCGATGATGGGCACGGCCACGTTATCGTCATGGAAGAACTCGCCCCAACTGGTGAAGTCCTTGTTGGTGGTCAGGATGACCGAGCGGTACTCGTACAGGTTGTTGATCAACTGGAACAGGTTGTACCGGGCCTGCCGTGTCATCGGCAGATAGCCCAGCTCGTCGATGATCAGCACGTCGTACTTGCTCAGCTGATTCAAACGCTTCTTCAGCTCGCCCTTCATCTCTGCCAGTTCTAGATCCTCGACCAGTGCCAGAGCGGTGCGGAACAGCACCTTGTAGCCAGCCTGGACCGCCTTGTGGCCAATCCCAATGGCCAAGTGGGTCTTGCCCACGCCCGGTGGTCCGATGAACACCAGGTTGTCCCGGTTGTCGATAAAGCTGAAGTCCAGCAAGGCACTGACCTGGCGCTTGGTGATGGTGGTCTGGTGCCGGTAGTCGAAGGCCTCCAGATGCTTCTCCGAGGGGAACTGGGCCTGCTTGAGGTTGCGGCTCACGCGGCTGCTGGAGCGGGCGTTCAGCTCATGCTCGACCAGTGACTGGGCGAAGTTCAGGTAGGACAGTTCATTGGCTTCGGCCTTGGTCAGCAGGGTGGCCAGCTCACCAGCGGTCGCGCTGAGGCGAAGGCTGCGGTACTGCGCGATGGTGCTGTCGAGCAGGCTCATGGGGTCACCCCGTGGCCAGTCGACTGGCCAACCCGGGCGTAAGCGTTCAGGTCGGCGTGACTGACCTGGCTGCCAGTTACGGGAGCATAGTCCTGATCGCTGATGACCCGCCCCCGCGCCTTGGCTTGCTGCCAGGCTTCGAGATAGCGCTTGAGTCCAGTGGCAGTCAGCTCGCCGCGCCCGCACAGCTCACCAAGCAGCGTCGTATCAACCGGCGCATGGGCCATGAGTAGGTCGCGTGCGGCGACCAACTGGTCCTTGTAGATGCGCGGGGAAGTACGCTTGAGCAACTGGCACAGGGTTGCCCCCAGGTCATCGGGCAAGATCGAGTCGATGCTGTGCTCCAAGTCGGTGATGCGCTGGGCATGGTCGCGGTAATGGTTGTTGTTCTTGATCATCCGGCCCTTGGCCTTGCACAGGTCATGGGTGGCGATGAGTTCACCGCTCTCCAGGTCATGGATCAGTAACTGGTCGTCCTGTGCGCTGACACCGACACGGGCTTGCTGCCAGGCCATGGGTACCGAGTACTTGTTGGCCTGCCAGGAGATCAAGCCGGTCTTGTCGACCTTGCGTGTCTCCCTTGTCGGCGCCAAGTGCAGCAGGCTCTGCGGGACCAGATAGGGCTTGAGTTGGCTACGCTCCAGCGCCTCGAAATGGACCCGTGGATGCTGGCCCGTCGTGCCATGCAGGCGGGCGTTGGCCACCGTCTCAAGCCAGTCATGCAGGTGCTGGCGAACGGCGTTCTCGTCCTGGAACTGCTCACCGTAGAAGCAGTCGCGCTTGACGTACTTGACCCCGGACTCCACCTTGCCCTTGCTCTCCGGGTCATAGCCCTCGCACGCGTGGATGCGGTACCCGACGGTAGTCGCATACTGGTGGAAGCGCTGGTTCAGCGTCAGCTCACGGTACTGCTCGTTAATCACCACCATCTTGGTCTGATCGTAGATGCACTCCTCGGTGACGCCGCCGAAGTAACGGAAGGCCTCGTCGTGCATCTGAATAAATCGCTCGGTGTGCAAGGGACGGAAGTCGAGGCCGACATACATCAAGCGGGAACAGGACAGCACAAACACCACAAAGTGAACGACACGCTCCAGGCCGCCGATCATGACGCCTCGCAGCTCACCAGGATCGACCTGACACTGGACGCCCGGTACCGACTCAACGACCGGTTCGTAATAGCGCAACTGACCGCTGGCAACCTGCTGCTTGAGCTCTTGCACATACCGGCGGATGCTCCGGTCTGACACCGCTAGGTCAACGGTGCGCTGCCTCAGACGACGGGCCAGCTTGACCGCGCTGAGGGCTGGAAACTGACCCAACTGATTGATCAGATAATCACGGTGCTGGTCGAGCAACTTGGTGCGTGAAGGGTCAGCAATGGCAGTGCTGATTTGCACCTCATCCAGGTGCAGATACTTGCGTACGGTGTTCCGGGATATCCCCAGCTCGCGACTGATGGCACGGACCGACAGGCCACGGCCCTGGTCATACAACCCCTTGATCTTGTGAATCACAACCCACTCCTTCAATGATCTGTCCCCGGCCTGTGCATAAGGCGGGGGACGCTACATGGATCGGTGGCCTATGCCACCATGGGTGGGTCAAAATTGTTGGCCAGAGGTGGGTCAGATTAATTGGCCATTAACAATGGCACGTTATCAGGACATTACCGCCCAGACGGGCATGAAGATCTATTTTGCCGATCCACACAGCCCATGGCAGCGTGGTAGCAACGAAAACACCAACGGCCTGCTACGCCAGTACCTGCCAAAAGGAACAGACTTGTCCACGGTCAGTCAGGAGCGCCTTGATGAGATTGCCAACTTGCTGAATACTCGACCACGCCAGACGTTAGGCTGGAAATTTCCGGTTGAAGTGCTTGTTGAGTACCTTCAGCTGTCGGCGAGCAATAATCTTGAATCCATTAACTGAGTGTTGCACTTGGATCCTGAGACCGCCAATCCTTATATTTGTTTGTTAAGGCCGATATGCCACAATTGACTGAGATGGAAGCTCTGTTCCCGGGTCCCGGGCGATCAGCAGCCAAACAGTAAAAATTGGAATTTTCCACGTCGGCGGTATCTCATAATCGGTAAAAGAAGCTCGATGACAGTCTTAATGAAGCGCAAAATTTCCTTGGTGTGCCCTTTCTATAACGAAGAACAGGGCGTGCGGGTGTTCTTCAATAGAATCAATGAAGCGCTAGCGCCATTGACCGAACGATACGAAGTTGAGGTTATTGCCATTAACGATGGCAGCCTTGATCAGACCTATGAAGAGCTGATCAAGGCCAAGGCAGATAATGATTACTTGACGATTGTCGACTTGTCGCGCAACTTCGGTAAGGAAGCAGCCATTTCTGCAGGCTTGGATTATGCAACCGGCGATGCGATCATTCCCATTGACTCCGATCTCCAGCATCCTCCAGAAGTCGTTCTGGAACTCATTGAAAAATGGGAAGAGGGTGCTGAAGTGGTTCTGGCTAAGCGAGTTGACCGTGAAACAGACCGGCTTGTTCAAAAGTTTACAGCCAACTACTTCTACAAGCTGCACAACCGTATTTCGAATATTGACATTCCGGCCGACGTAGGTGACTTTCGGTTGATGGATCGCAAGGTAGTCGAGGCACTGAAAAACCTGCCGGAAAATAGCCGCTTTATGAAGGGACTGTTCGCTTGGGTGGGTTTTCGCACCACAACAGTAGACTATAAAGTGGCGCCCCGTGAGCATGGCGCTACCAGTTTTAATACTTGGAAATTGTGGAACTTCGCGATCGAAGGTATAACCAGCTTCAGCACTGCGCCTCTTAGAGTGTGGACTTACCTCGGTTGTGCGGTATCGGTGGCGGCATTCGTCTATGCTGCTTATCTGTTTATCACGGCACTTTTCTTTGGTGTAGATACTCCTGGCTACAGTTCTATCATGATCACTGTGCTTTTCGCCAGCGGCGTGCAACTGATCGGTATCGGCGTGTTGGGTGAGTACGTTGGTAGGATTTTTGCTGAATCAAAGAAACGTCCGGTATACATCGTACGTGAAGTGATCAAGTAGTCAGCATGATAATTTTCACGAGACATCATCAATTTATACGCTTTGGCTTGGTTGGTGTGGTGAATACGGCGGTACATGCCGCAATTGCCATTGCCAATTACCAGAGTTTTTGTCGTGCTTATGTGAGTGGAGGTTATACGCTGCAAGCCATTGGAGAGCATTTTGGTCTGCACTATTCGCGCATAAGCAGAATCGTCGGCAGGGCAAAAGGCAAGAGCTGACCTCGGGATTTCCCTGAGCAAAGCGTTAGGGCTGATCGTAGTGTCCACCAATAGCGAAGATATAAATGGACTTGTCGTCGAACCGATATATCAAACGATCTTTCTGTGAGATCCGCTTTGACCATAAGCCAGAGAGGTTGTGCTTTAGCGGTTCAGGCTTTCCAAGCCCGGAAGAAGGATCGTCCGATCGCAGCATTTCCTTGTGCAATTTGCACAAGCCCTTGTGCAATCGTTTGTCCTTTTCACGCATAACCTCATACGCTTCCCTGGTGTTACCCTCAAATACCAGTGATCTCATCCATTTGCTCGTCAGTCGGTTGATAGCCATCTCCACGGGAGTGGCTTTCAAGAGAAGCCGAAATCTGCTGCATAAGTTCCTTGCTTTGAAGGACGTGGAGGGTTTCCTGTTCCCGCTCCCAGTCGTCGGCGCTTATCACCACGAAAGCCTCTCCGGCTCGTCGTGTCACCTTGAGCGGCTCATGCCTGCTAATCACCTGCTCTACAACGCTTTTCAGGTTGTCTCTGAATTTGTTTACACTCATTGTGTCCATATCGGCACCTTTATGTACTGTGTTCCCGTACGATTTTGTGTCAACAGACCTGACAAGGCCAAGCTCGGCGACAGCTCCTTCGTTCTGGCTTCGCCTTCACTGTAAAGCAGCGCGTGTTGGCGGCGTTATAGCGCAATTGAAGTACAGCAAGATTCGGGTCGGCAGTAGTCGTTCGTCCTCCTAATATAGCCCCTGTTCGGGCATGTGCCCTTATACAGTGGGCAGAGCCAGGAGGAATGATTGATGACTATACTTGCTAACAAAGTTGCTATCGTTACTGGCGCCAGCACCGGTATTGGCTACGCAGCTGCGAAGCTTTTTGCAAAAGAAGGTGCTGCCGTCGTGGTGGCTGCAAGGCGACAAAAGGAGCTTGATGACCTTGCGGACTCAATCAATGCGGAAGGCGGTCAGGCACTGGCACTAGCGGGCGACGTTGGGGATGAGGCTTTTGCCAAAGCGTTGGTAGATAAGGCGGTAAGTCACTTTGGCGGATTGGATATCGCTTTCAATAATGCGGCTATCCTGGGTGCTATGGGCCCTGTCCCGGAGATGTCG
The DNA here is from genome assembly GCF_900105655.1 of Halopseudomonas salegens. NCBI lineage: Bacteria > Pseudomonadati > Pseudomonadota > Gammaproteobacteria > Pseudomonadales > Pseudomonadaceae > Halopseudomonas > Halopseudomonas salegens. The sequence goes on along the minus strand of NZ_LT629787.1, from coordinate 2,311,253 downwards.
CAAGCGGACTGGAATCAGGTTATTGCGACCAACTTGACCAGCGCATTTTTGGGCGCAAAGTACCAGTTGCCCGCCATGGCTGTCCGAAATGGAGGTTCGCTAATTTTTACCTCTACCTTTGTTGGTTACACCGCAGGCATGCCTGGCATGGCTGCCTACGCAGCCAGTAAGGCGGGTCTTATTGGGTTGACTCAAGTGCTGGCGTCAGAGCATGGACCTCAGAATATCCGGGTCAATGCCCTTCTGCCCGGTGGTACTGATACGCCAGCGGGGCGTGAATTTGCCAATACGCCGGAAGCATTGGCGTTTGTGCACAGTCTGCATGCTCTCAAGCGTATGGCGACACCCGATGAAATTGCTCAATCCGCATTGTACTTGGCATCCGATGCTTCCAGTTTCACAACTGGTTCTGCGATGCTGGTAGATGGTGGTGTATCCATAAATCGTGTCTGAGAGGCCGCGCCATGTCAGACTATGACCGAATCGCAAGCGCTATGGCCTATTTGGTTGATCGGGCAATTGATCAGCCCAGCCTTGAAGAGATAGCCGCCCATGTGCATCTGAGCCCCTATCACTTTCAAAGGCTGTTTTGTCGGTGGGCGGGTACTACGCCGAAGCGCTTTTTACAGGTCCTGACATTGGAACGGGGCAAAGTGTTGCTGGAGAATTCTCGTTCCATGCTCGAAGTCTCACATGAACTTGGGTTAAGCGGCAGTTCAAGGTTGCACGATCACTTTGTGCAGCTGGAAGCAGTCACACCCGGCGAGTATAAAAGTCGAGGTAAGCAGGTTCATATCGAGTACGGTGTACACGCTACCCCGCTGGGACCAATGTTTGTTGCGGTTACCCAGCGTGGTGTGTGCCGGGCAGAGTTCATGGACTTCAACAGCATGGACGAGTTGCTGGATAACTTGCATAACGCCTGGCCTCTCAGCTCGATCAGGGAGAGCCTCCCCTCTACGCGCCATGTTATTGATGCATTTTTTAGCAGTGATGCTGCCTCCAGGCATGGTCCGCTATCGCTGCATGTGGCAGGAACCAATTTTCAAATCGCTGTGTGGCGAGCTCTACTGAAAATACCAACGGGCGCTGTGGCCAGCTATGCCGACGTAGCCAAATCACTCGGCGCCCCCAGATCTGCAAGGGCGGTTGGTAACGCCATTGGAACAAATCCAGTTGCTTTACTGATTCCCTGCCACCGGGTTATACAGCAGAGTGGCGCGCTGGGGGGATACCGCTGGGGGCCAACCAAGAAGCTTATGGTGCAAACCTGGGAAAAAATGCGTGATGAGCCGGTTGAGCTATAACAATGCCATGCAACCAACGCTCGTAGCTCGCGCGGCTGATGGCGAGCGTTTGAGCATAAGACCTGCCCCCTAAAGCGTTGGTAACAGCAAAACGGCCCGGATGACTGCTGCCTGGGCCTTTTGCAGGCAGGCTACAGCGCGCTATCCACAAGCGCCTTCAGCTCTTCTTTCGACAAAAAGTCGGTGTCAATCTTGATGGACTCTCCGGCAGCATCAAAGGCAAAGAGAAATGACAGCTCTTCACCAATACTGAAATATACCGTCAGTTTGTCACCTTCCCACTTGCCCACGTCATGTTGCTTTACAAACACGTCATTAAAAGAGCTCAACATATCAGCGCTGCAGCCCTCACCGGGTGCCTCTGTAAACAGCGCCGCAAAAAACACGCTGGGCTCGCATCCATAACTCGCGTCTTTGTCATCTTCAATATCTGAAAAGGCCAGGTATCTTTCACCCTTCTCCGGGCCATAGCGAAGTACCAGCATAGTCTCATCTCCGTCACCCAATACTGCAATCACATGGGCATTGACGGGAACTGAAAAGACGTGGCCGCTATAATGCAAGTCAGTTTTTGCAGGAGTGGCAAGGGCCTTGCAGCTTATTACCGCAAATGACAAGAACAGCACAAAAAATACTTTCTTCATCTTAGACTCCAGCCAGTGCCATAACTATTTTAGATTTATACCGGACACCCACTACGGCCCTGCAGGAATTATATATATTGTCATCGCCTTGCATTATTCGTTTGCCAATCCCTGCCAGCTGTTTCAATGCATACTTGATATTAACCCTCCCAAAAGCCGGCCTTGGTACCAGATCCATGGAATCTGAGCAGACATTTGCTTGCTCAAGAGCTTCATAGGTTGCAAGCACCGCAGCCTCATTAACCCCCTCTGGCGTTGTGGTTCCAGCCCCCCAAAAAAAATTAATGACTGCCGTTGCATACTGCCTATCGTTAAAATCCATTTTTAATCCTTGCTCATGATTCAAACGTGATCACTTGAAAGCTACAACATCCAGGTTATCGCTGAAAAACTGTCAGTGCCGCCCAGGCTTTATGGCCAAGCCGCAAGATATCAAAAAACCGCAGGCGACAGGGTCGTTTGTGATCAAACTGCGATGCAGTTCACAGTTTTTCAATGAGCATCTGAAAAAACGAAATGAGGGTCAAAACGAAACGAGGATCAGGTCTTGTTTTTGCCTGTCTCAAAAGCGTGATGCATATGCTCTGAGCAAACGGCAAAACCTGACCTGACCCTCTAAAGGTTAGCTCTGTGGTTTGATCAGGTACTTCTCGCCGGTAGCCAGTTTGCCGTAGGCCGCGATGGCATCCAGTTGCAAGGCACCAGCCAGGGATACTTCGTGGGTGTAGTGACTGGCGAAGGTGGTTTTGATTTCAGCGGCTACGCGTTTGCGCATGGCGATGTTGGTTTCCTGGCCCAGTTTTCCTAATGCATTGAACAACAGAAAACCGTTCACACCCCAGGCAAAACCAAAGGTGCGGTTCAGTGTGATGGGGCCGCGATCAAGGCCGCCATAGATATACACCTGTTTGTAGATATCCGATCCATACACGCTGTATTCAGTGATGTTGCGAGAGACGGCGGCTTCCATGCAGGTGAGAATATCGCTGGCCAGGCGACCGCCACCGATAGGGTCGAAGGCGATGGTAGCGCCGGTGTCGATCAATGCCTGGGTCAGGTCTGCCATAAAGCTGTCGCTACTGGAGTTGACCACGTATTTAGCACCCATGTCGCGCAGCAGTGCTTCCTGTTCCGGCTTGCGGACGATATTGACCAGGTCGATGCCATCGGCGATGCAGATGCGGTTGAGCATTTGTCCGAGGTTGGAGGCGGCGGCAGCGTGAACAATAGCCTTGTGACCTTCAGCGCGCATGGTTTCTACCATGGCCAATGCCGTCAGCGGATTAACAAAGCTGGAAGCGCCTTCGACTGCCGTGGTACCCGGCTCGAGTTCCAGACAGCTTTGTACATTGGCGCAAAGGTATTTGCGGTAGCTACCACCGCCAATGAAGGCAACGGTTTTGCCCATCAGGCTTTGCGCAGCGGCGGATGAGCCCGCAGCGACGACGGTACCGGCGCCTTCATTGCCTACGGGTATCGGCTTGCCAATCCGCTTCTTAACGGCGCCCATGAACTTGGCCGGGACATCGGCACTGATGACCGGGCGATCGGGGCTACCGGACTGCTTGGCCGTTGTCATATCGGCCGCGCTGAACATCACGCCCAGGTCAGACGGGTTGATAGGCGCGGCTTCGACGCGGATGACGATCTGGTTTTCGCCCGGCTGCGGGATCTCGATCTCGTTCAGGGCCAGTTTCAGTGTGTTGTTTTCGCTGATGGTCGAGGTAAGTTCGATGTTGGTATCTGACACTTTTTTCTCCAGCAATAATTGAGGGGTCTGGTACTGCGCTAACCGATGTTACCGCATAAGGTGCGGGGCAAGCCTTGGTGTCAGGTCTTTTTTTGCCTGTCTCAATAGCGGTACACATGTGCTTTGAGCAAAAGGCGAGACCTGACCCCGGCCCACGACCCCGGCCCATGCCGTTAGCGGCGGAAGAAAAACTCAAAATACTGTCCGGTATCTGTTGACCACTACAAAGGCAGTCGGCACTTTTACATGTGACACAGTGGCTCCCTGTTAGCTGGGTCTGTTGGGCCTCATTCAGCTACTCGTTCCCTTGCATCTCGGGTTGATCCTGAATATTGGTGTCCGTGGCCGTTAGCCATGCGAGCGTTTCCCGCCAAATAGATTTCTCGAAACGAGGCTTGAAGAAGCCTGCGTGTCCAACTGCGCCGGGTTGAAGAGTTGAGACATCCACATGTCGGCGGGTGACTCGCGCATTCGGGAAATTAGTCAATATATGTTCGATGTTGGTATAGGGGGCCATATCATCGTCGCTGAAACTCATTGAAAGCAAGGGCTGCTCAAGCGCCTTATAGCCACTCAGGTCGAGTCCAAAGCGAGGGTCAAACATGTAGTCGCGACAGCGCATCCACCTTGCCCATTGTTTGACAGCAGAGGCGGGAATATCCATGCCACCCAATCCTAGTTGCCGCGAAGGAAATCGATCTCGGAAGGCTGAAAACAAAGGCAACAGAATTCGGGAAACCGCTAGCATACGAGCGTTAAGCGGAAAAGGCCAACGGCGCCAGTATGGTGCGGATACGGCTACATGAACAATCCGGCTGAGGTCCCGTGAAGATCGGGCCAGGCCTACCAATTGGCCGCCTATACTGTGCCCTATCAAGTAAATAGGGTGGTTCTCTGAAACGTTTCGACAACGCTGTGTTGCGAACCTAATGACGGCTTCAATATCCTGTTTACCCCAATCTTCAAGGCGGATGTCGTACGTCTCTGATTTTGATAGGGAGCGGCCCGACCCTCGATAGTCAAATGTGAGGCAGTCGAAACCCTGTGAAGTCAGAAAATCCGCGAAGTCAGCATAGAAAGACTGGGTAGCTGCCAAGGCTGGGGCGATAATGATCGTCCCTCGAGGCACACTCGCTCGATAGAGAGTCGCTGCGATTGGATATCCATCCTCGCACACCAGGTGTTGTACAACTGGTTTATCAGCGATTTCCTTGTCCATAGGTGCCTCTAGTTTTCCGAATGAAAAGAATATGCAGTCGATCGCTACGGCCTTCACCTGGAGAGAGTCTTGGCTTTTCAACCGCATTTAGAATACGACATACCAAGGGTACCTCGCATACTATTGGTATGTAAGGTAATATTAGGCCCATAATTTATGGAAGATCAACCATGGAAAAACAGAGCAGGCGCCAGGCGTACGCAGAAGAAACCCGGGAGGCTATTCTAGAAACGAGTCATAGACTTTTTAGCCGGCAGCTCTTCAGTGGCACAACCCTTGAGGCGATAGCGGTGCAGTCGAGAGTAACCAAGGGCGCTGTGTACCACCATTTCAAAGACAAGCGAGCTGTTTTCAGTGCTTGTTTAGAGCGTCAGGCGAAACAAGTGTCTGAGGTAATGGCCGCTGTCCCCCTGCAGGATGACGTTTGGGCTTATGCATTCGCCCAGTGTCGAGCCTTTCTGGATTTTATAGTCGCCCACGGCAAGCACACGATTTCCCTGCAGCAAGCGATTTCCATACTTGGATGGGATGCGTGGCGTGCGATCGATTCTCATTACACTCTGGGGCATATCGAACGGGTAGTGGCGAGCCTGCAGGACAATGGACGTATGAAGCTTTACTCGCGAGAGTTAGTGGTGAATATGATTTATGGCCTGCTCGTCAATGCTGCCATGAATCTAAGCAGTCTGCCGAACGTTCATCAGGCCAACCAAGACTTGGACGAGATGGTGCAGGATATGCTGAACGGTCTCAGGATATAGGCTTGAAATTGACCTATGGAGGTTTTCATAGCTTGACCGAGAGTGTTTTCCCGCTGCACCTGAAAAGCAATAGGTCACGGCCGGGGCGCCGCCCACCGGACGTCTCTATCGGGCCGCCGGTTATTTCAGCATTAAACATCACGAGGACAAAACTGATGTCTGCGCAACATTTTTTGAACGAAGTACAGATTGTGTGTGATCCAGAATCAGTATTTGAGTATGTCACTAATCCAAATAGATGGCATGAATGGTATCCGTCATCACAGCCTTCTAATAAAGAATATAGAGCTAGTGAAGTTGGACAGACATTCGAAATAGTCACTGTGCAAAAACCGATAAAATTACTTCCTTTTACGATTAAAAAAGCGCTCACTTACACAGTTTATAAATCGGAGTATGCCAAGATCTGGGAAGTTACTGCCACTTCGAGTCTCGTGGACTCAACAACTAGTTATACGCTTACGCCAATAGCTAATGGTACATCATTCAAACGAGAATTCAGGTATGTGACTAAGTCATGGCTAAAGATAATAGAGCCCATATTTTTGCGAAAAAGTATTATTGCTCAAGCGCGTGTGGGGCTCAATAATCTGAAGGCTAGAGTCGAGTCAGAAAATGCTTAACCAACAAAGGGAGGCTATTGAATGTTCGCGGGCTGCTGCTTTGGGCGTTACTTCAATCATCGGTAAACGCGTCACGGTGAAATTCTGCTGCCTCGTTGACGGCTTTTACGCCGCATTCGTACAAGGTTGGTATGTCGCCTCCGGCCAGTACCTCCAGAACAGTGCGTGTCCCCTTGGCAAGTGAGGTCAGGTTATAACCGCCTTCCAGCACCAGGGCGAGCTTGCCACCGCAGTGCTGGTCGGCAATTTGCTGAACAATACCCGTGATCGCAGCGAATCCGTCGTAGCTCAGGTTGAGTGCCAGGTCATTGCGGTGGGGATCGAAGCCGGCAGACACCAACACCAAGTCCGGTTTGAAGCGTTCGGCAGCGGGAATCAATATCTCCCGGAAGGCTTTTTCAAAGGCGATATCGCCGGAGTTTTCCGGAATGGGAACATTCACGGTATAGCCTTCGCCGAAACCGGCGCCCACTTCATCGAGGTCACCGGAACCCGGATAAAAAGGCGCTGCGCCATGGATGTCGAAAAACAGTACATCGGGGTCGGCCCAGAAGATTTCCTGCGTGCCGTTGCCATGGTGGGCATCCCAGTCAATGATCAGGATGCGTTCGCAGCCCAGCTTTGCCTGCGCGTGGGCCGCTGCTACCGCAACATTATTGAACAGGCAAAAGCCCCGGGCACGCACGGGCTCGGCATGATGGCCCGGTGGCCGGACCAGGGCGAATGCGCTTTGCGCTTCGCCTTTGACCACACATTCAACGGCTGCAATCGCCTGCCCAGCGGCGGCGGTGGCCGCTTTGATGCTGCCCTCCGACACGGCTGTGGTGTCGCGGTCGAGCCAGGCCGCTTTGCCATCAAGGGAAAAGATATCGTCCAGATAGCCGCTGGTGTGAACGCGGCCTAATTGCTCGTAGGTGGCACTGGGCCCGGCCCGGAAACTGGTGCCGGGGACGGGCTCTTTCTCGAGCAAATCCAGGATGGCTGTCAGTCGTCCGGGGTGTTCCGGGTAACTCCATTTGAAGTCCAGTGTGCCGAGAAGGTTCCTGACACGCTTTTCCACCCGGCTGGGAATAAAGGGAAGATCCACTTTGGGATCATGCTGCAGCATGACTTCGTCATAAAATATGGTTACCGTGCGATCACCTATCACGCTGTCTCCGCTTCATTACCCGGTTATTGTCTGTTCGCTAGTTCCGCCTTCACTGTCTGGGTAAAGGCGGCGGCGCGAACGCCCGTGGGCTTGAATCCCAGTTTAGACCAAACGGCGTCGGCTTCCTTGTTGGTAACTGAATACTCCAGAATAAGCTCCTGAACGTCTCGGCTTTCCGCAAAGGCGATCAGGTCCTGGAGCAGGGCACTGAAAATACCCAGTTTCCGGCAATCCGGTTCGACCCAGATATCGTCAATGATGCCTGACTTGAATTCGATGTCTCCGGCTTGTTCCCAGATTCCCGGGCTGCGCCAGACTGCGAGATAGCCCATCCCTGCGAGACGCTGATCCGGTAGCTCTGCTACCAGGATTCGCGCGTTCGCGTCATTCATGGTGCGACGCAGCGACTCTGCGAGTCGTTTCTGTTCCTTGTCTTTGAGTACGTGGTCGACGCCACCGGCGACATGCAGTGCCAGTTTGGCCAGAAAATCGATGAGTACCGGAATATCCGCCTCTCGGGCTTCTCGAACCACGAATGCGGCGGCATTGGTTTTGTTGGTGCTCATTGCTGAAGACGCCTTTTTGTCGGCACCAGGGGGCGATTGGATTTCTGTGGTGCTATAACAGGGACATTGTTGGGGGTTGGTTGGTTCCGGGGCTGACAGCCCTCCACCGGGCGTCCTTTTCTCTGCTTGCTGAAAAGGGCGCCGCTGAACAAAAGTGGTAGATGCCCATGTCCTGCTCAGGTTTTCAAGGCTGGGCTCGTCGGCGTGCTTCCAGCTCGGCGATGGCAGCCCATTCCATCAGCTGGAGACGTGCACCGACGCCTTCTTGATGACGCGCGAGGAGCGCAGTCCAGACCTCGGCAGGCAGCACCGGCATGTCCCAGGAATTGCGCCAGGACCCGACAGAGCCGACAAGTTCGGCGATTTGCTCGGCAGTCAACGAGGGCTGCCGGCCTGCAGCGTAGCGAACCTCGGCGACCTCATCTGCCAGCAGGTCGGGAATGAGCTCGGCCGGGGTGCCGTGGTTGAACGCGGCCAGCTCACGCAGCTCGGGCGACTTCGCCTTGGCCAGGCCATGAAAGTAGGCCTCGCCCTGCAGCCCCGCCAGAGTGGCGGCTTCACTCGCCACGTCCTCGTGCTTGTACCAGCGAGCGACCGCAGGCTTGAGCTGATCGGCGTCGGCATGGGCCTGGAAGAGCAGGGTCAGCGCCACGTCCTCGATGTAGCCGTGCCTGGCGACGAGCGCGTCGAGGGCGGCTTTCGGCAGGTCACCGCGGTCCAACAGCTGATCCGCCAGATCGGTGTGCCTGGGCAGCCCCAGTCGCAGCGCTTCGTGCATCAGTGCCCCCACCACATCCGGGTCCAGGGAGTCATTGTCGGCGAGGTCAGCCAAGGCCTGCGCGCGCTCGTTTTCGGGGGCCTTCAGGCTGAGCGCCAGCACCTGTCGCTGGCGCTCGGGCGACAGACCGCGATTGAGGCCGAGCCCGATGGGCGCGCTGCCTGTCTTGTCCGAGTGCGTCAGCATCCAGTCGGCGACTTCGGGTGCGACCAGACGCACCAGGCTACGCTCATCCACATCGCCCTGCTCCAACAGTTCGATGCGCGCCGCCTGTTGAGCGCCGTCCAGCGCAAGGAAGGCGTATGTGCGTGCAATGCCGTCCATCTTCGGCATCGACAGCAAACGATCAATCAGCTGCACGCGCTGCTCGGTGTCCATGCGCGCTGGTTGCGCGCCCAGCGCCTGACGCCACAGCGATTCGGCCAGATAGATATGGCCCATCCGATCCATGCGCGGCAGTAAGGCTTCGATTTCGTCGATGCTGAGGCTGGCCTTGGCCAGGGCATTGACGAGCGGCTGATCGGCAGACTCGATCAGCGGCGCCAGCGCCGTGGGTTCAAGTGCCAGCACGTTGAAGCCCTTGGTCAGCATGGTGCTGCGCACGGCGGGCTCGGCATCCTCGGCCAGCAAACGGATCAGCGCGACCGGAGGATCCGTGCGCATGGCCAGTGCTGCACGCACTTCCGCGTCGGGGCTGCGGGCGATGCGTTCGAGTGTGGCTTCGTCGGTGCTATGGGCGGCAGCCAGTCGCTGCGCCACGCCGGGCTGCAGGTTCTCGCCCGCGTGCGCCTGGGCGATTTCCGGATAGATCTGGGTCAGCCACTCCAGTACGATCGGATCACCGCCGGGGGCCAGCGCTTCAGCGGCGACCGGGCTCAGCACTTCGCGTGCAGCCATCAACTGGTCGACCAAGGGATCCTTGCCGATCAGGGTAAGCAGACTGGCGTCGTCGGCCTCGAAATCGATCGCTGCATCCAGCCACTGCGGCAGTTTCGGAGGAGCCTCGGTGTCGCGCAGCAGGGGGAGGCCTTGGTGCATCGCAAGGCGCAGGGCATCCGCGTCAACGGCCAAACAGTACGCCGTCTGGCCCTTGTAGACGGCCTCGAGGAAGCCGGGCGAGCTGAAGAACTCCGGTCGCAGGCGACGCAGACCATTCTCATGCCGCAATTTGTGCGCGGGCGACATTGCTTCCGCCCCGTGGTAGCGATCATCCAGCTGGAAACCCAGCTCACCCACCTGGAAGTTCGCATACTTGCCGGAGACGATCAGGCCAGCGGCGTTCACCTCGCCGTCGATCTCGAAGGTGAAATCGTTGTAGACCGTCGCGATCACACCCTCGACCTCCAGGTTGCCCTGTACGTAGAGTGAGGCAAAGCTGTAGAGGTGCTGCGCCTGCATGTTGCCCAGCACCGCGACGATGCCGTAGGGCAGATTATCGTCGTCGTAGACACCATAGACCCGCAGATCGCCCCGCACCAGCAGCGGCCCCGTGGACTTGAAGTGCCCGGGCACGTGCAGATCGCCCTCGTGCACCAGGAAATCTCTGTCCGCCAAATCGTAGAGGACGTTGTAGCCGCTCAATAGCCTGGAGATGCCAGCCCGCTCCTCGGCGGTGGCCGGGCGGACGCCGGGAAAGTCATTGGGCGAAATCCAGGGCATCGCGCTGGCGACGCTCGAAACACTCACAAGGGCAGACATAAGCAAAGCACTCCATACTCGCATTAGCAGTACACTCCATATACGCATTGATAGATTCCACTGGGCGGACGCCCGCTCATCAGGCGATTCGAGGACGGGAAAGGAGGAAAGAAAGCATGAAAGGGGAACGGCCAGAAGCTCACAAGTAACGGGAGTGAAGTGTCTGGGGTTCACGTTTCAAGCCGACCAACATCCGCGCTGGCGCATTCAGTGGTTATTCAGTTCTTCCCTGGATGGCAATCGCACCTGATAAACAATAGAGAGGTCAGAAATACAGTCTCGACACTCAAAGTAACGGAGAATGACTCTTCTCCCCTCTGGAAGCCACTCTGTCGTCATTGTCCGCATGAAGGCAGTATTCATCGTCGTTAACTCTTCATCACAGTACTTGGCTCTGAAGGCACCGTATAGCGAGACGTAGGCACGTTCCATGCCATCCGTTGTCTCCTCGCCAGTCAATTTCAGCATTACTTGTGTCAGACCATTGTCTTTGAAGAAGAATGAAGCCACGAACGTGTTGCCCGCTATTTCTACGTCTGGGACTGCAAGCAACTCCTTCGCACCGCCATACAGTGAACCTTGGATGCCTGGCGGTTGCGCACCAGGGAAAAGCTGTTGAATCTGAACGGGAGTCATCCCCAGCTCACTGCCTTGCCACAGCAAGTGAGCATTTGCCGGCAGAGCAGCAAGCCAAAGGGCAACAGATACTGTGAAACGTGCAATTCGCATATTTTTCTTCTGACATAAAACGGCCTGCGCGCAGGCCACCACGGGGTAAATGGCGATGTATTGATGAGCCCCAGGCACGTTATTTCGCACACAACTATGGGGTAGAGGTTTGCGTCAACATCCGGGTGTCTTGAGCGAGAGTGAGATTATGTCCGACCGAAAATAGATTCAACGTGGTCTGCCCGTAACTGTGACCAATGTCTCATTATTAATTTTGTCGTGGTCGCGCGTACATGCGAAATGCGAGGGGAGCGGCAGCTTCGAACGTAAATACTTGGGAGCAGCTGACCAGGCGCCAGCTCCGTATCAGCCGGAAGTCTTAGTGCTGAACGGAGGGTGCGCGCCCAGCCGAACTGATATTGCTTGGCCAAGAGCGCTTTATTTCTTGCGCCCGGGAAAGAACATATTGGTGCTCTGTTGATACGCCTTGTACTCGGGGCGTTTTTTAACCGAGTAATACTCCGCAGGAACCGCGCCAGTGTAATACACCAGCGTCACATACATGATTCTTGAAGCAAACAACAAACCTGCTCCGAGCAAGACCCATATCGCCAATGCCTCGCTGTCATACAGCGCTATCCAGGAAGGGATGGCAGCAATGACCAAAGCATTCCATACCATCCATTCGGCGAAGTAGTTTGGATGACGGCTGTACTTCCACAGCCCTGCGTTGCATACCTTGTTGGTCTCTCCAGCCGCTTTCATCTTCTTGATAAAGGCATGTTTTTGACGATCAGCAAGGGATTCCATGGCGAACGCCAGAAACCACAACGCCAGACCGATCACTTCAAAAACGGAAATACTGCTGTGCGGGTTGGACGCGATGATCAGTGCAGGCAGGGCGAGAAAGGACATGTTCGCCATCCCCTGGGAGATGACTTCAACCTGCTTGACCAAGGGCGCATTGCTTTTGCCGTTCTTTTCCCAGCGGCGCCGTTGGTATTCATAGCGTGGAAGCTCGGTTTTCAACTCGCCGGACAACCACATCCTCAAGGCGTCCACCCCCATCCTTCCACCAGCGAACAGATAGGCAATGCTGACCAGGGTGACCCGCATCGCATCGCCCTCTCCGTAAAAGTAAACCACTACACCAATCACCACCAAACCCCAGGGCCAGCCTATATCGACATAGGACATACGCCCTGTCAGCCAGGCCGGAAGGCACACCACCAGGGCAAACAGGATGCATTGCAGCGCCGCGTTGATCAGACTGGTCTCATGCAAGCTGTCAGACAGGAGCAATACCAGTAAACCCAAGGCTAATGGGATAAGCGAGGAAAAGTATTTCATGGGGAAACCTTATTTGTTGAGCGCGGCCACCGGCTCGCTGACGGGCGGATAGAACAGGTCGAGAATCAGAGAAATACTTTGCTTTAGCGATCGAATAGACCCTTCGATCTTCATCCGCAGCAGCGCGCCTTCCCACAGATTCCAGGTCAGTTCGGAGAGCAAGGTGGCATCAATATCTGCTCGCACTGCATGCGCGGCTTGTGCCTGCACAATCAATTCTGCCAGGCGATCCCGCCAGGCAGCCTGGGCTTTGAGCAGCTCGGCACGACAGGCCGGGCTGGACAAAGCAATTTCACCGGCAAAGTTGCCAATAAGGCAGCCACACAACCGTTCGCCGTGCTCGTGATAGGCGATCATCTGCTCAAAGACGTGACGAATTTTATCCATCGGCCCACTGGGCGCCGTAGACATCATCAGCGCCCAGGACTTCTCGTTGTTGTCGGCATAGCGTGCAACAACCAGGGCCGCAAAGGCTTCCTTGCCGGCAAAATGATTGTAAAACGATCCCTTCGGCACCCCGGCATGATCGGTGATCTGCTGGATACCCGTAGCGTTGTACCCCTGACCTATAAACAGGTCGAGACCTGCACTGATCAGGCATTCTGGAATGTAGGTTGGATCGGCTGTTCTGCTCATGCGGGAAATAATATGACCAGTCGTCTTAAAATTCAAGTGGATTGTTTTGAATTTAGGGTCATGAAACCAGGGACAGGTCTTGCCTTTTGCCTTTTACTATCTGCCTCTGTTAATAATGCAGCATTGCAAGTAGGGCAAAAGGCAGGATATGACCCTGGACTTCTCCGACGGGTCTTGCGCTTCCTCGTCTGCTACTCGGCTTCGGAAAAGATGACCATGATCCATGGTGACAGCGAATCCTGTACGGTTGACGATGGCCGTATTGTCCCCGATTTCGGGGACTTGTTTAGAGTCTCCATAAGTGCAACATCAAGGACGAGAAATGAATGCCAATATACCTTTTCTAATATTTACAGCTTCAGTTTTTGCCTCAAGCTGCAGTGCTGATGAGGGTCTTGATAGCAATAACTCATCTGGTTCTGCGCCTTATTCTTTGAACGCCACTGTAGAAAGTAATCCTGCTAATGCATTTGCAGATAAGGCGCAACAGGTGACTATCGAACCAGTGGAACCATCCCCGCTCGACAAGTGGTCAACACCCGGGGTGCGCATTGCGCAGGCTGAAGCGATCGAACGCTTCGATCTAAAGCGCCGCCTGCAAAGTTACGGGAGGGCGGTCTCAGGATCCAAGTGCAACACTCAGTTAATGGATTCAAGATTATTGCTCGCCGACAGCTGAAGGTACTCAACAAGCACTTCAACCGGAAATTTCCAGCCTAACGTCTGGCGTGGTCGAGTATTCAGCAAGTTGGCAATCTCATCAAGGCGCTCCTGACTGACCGTGGACAAGTCTGTTCCTTTTGGCAGGTACTGGCGTAGCAGGCCGTTGGTGTTTTCGTTGCTACCACGCTGCCATGGGCTGTGTGGATCGGCAAAATAGATCTTCATGCCCGTCTGGGCGGTAATGTCCTGATAACGTGCCATCTCACTGCCCTGGTCGTGCGTCATGGTTTTGAGCAGTGAAGGTGCGAGTCGAGTCATTTCGCGCGTTATCGCCTGTGACGCACATTCAGCCGTTGGGGCGTCCAGCTTGGCCAAAACAACAAAGCGGCTGGTACGCTCAACCATCGTTGCTACGGCCGAGCGGTTACCGGCTCCCATAATCAGATCGCTTTCCCAGTGCCCCGGAATCAGGCGACCCTCAACCTCTGGAGGTCGCAAATGGATGCTCAGTTCAGAGGGATAGCGCTCACGCCGTTCTGCGTTGACTGTGCGGCGGCGACGCTTGCCGTGACCTTGGCGCAAGTAGCTGATCAGTTGCCGCTTGAGTTCGCCGCGGGGATGCGCGTAGATGGCAAGGTAGATACTTTCGTGACTCACATGAAACTCGGGGCTGTCCGGCCATTGATGTTTCAGTCTGGACGCGATTTGTTGGGGAGACCAGCCCCGTTTGAGCATTTTGCGTACAACCAGGAAAAACTCGCTGTCTGGTAGCAAGCGACTTTGGCGCCGGGGTATGCTTCGCCGCTCACGCGCCAAGGCGCAAGCATGAATGACATCGTAACGCTTTCCGGTGCTATTACGTTTGAGTTCCCGACTGAGGCTGCTGGCGTTTCGGCCCAGGTGGAGGCTGATAGAACGCAGGCTCAACCCTTTGTTTCGCATCAGCATCAAGGCGACCCGTTCATCCGTAGTTAAATGCGTGTAGGTTTTCATGGCAACACTCTATCTCATGTGTTGCACTTGGATCCTGAGACCACCGAGTCGGTATTTTCAGGCCAGCGAAGGGGCGCAGATTCGCGTAATAGAAGGCGACCTGAGCATCGACGGCAATCTGCTGCTGGACTGGGATGAAAAATGGGGCTCAGATGGCCTGATAGTGACAGGCAACCTCACTGTCAGCGGCTCGATCATCAACGCCAGCGGGGACAGTGGTCCTTTCCTTCTGGTGGGCGGACAGTCCAGCGCGCATGCCATCGTTGGCGGAGGCGCCGAACTGGTGTTCGAAGGAGACGCAGAGGTTGCCGACATTGTAATCGGTCACTACAACGACGGGATTCTGGAGTTCGGATCAAATTTGACCGCACCGGCGGTGGTCACAATGGATCACTACCTCGTGATCGACGGCGAACTCGATGGTCGCTGGTTCGACGTTTTTGACCGGGACGACAAGTGGTCGGCCTTTCTGGACATGCGTCGGGCGGAGTTCGCAATCATGGAAGAGGATGAATGGCGCGGATTGGATGACGCTCTGTTCCCTGTGCTCAAAGCCGGGCACAGCGTGCTTCGTCCCGATCTGCCCCCAAAGGAAGAGTACACGCGACACTGGTAACCTGGGCGAAAGGGCTGAAACCAGGGCAAAAGGCAAGATATGCCCCTGGACTTCTCTCGGTTTGCGTGAGCGTTGGTGCGTTTGTTGCTGGCGCGCTTGCCGCGTTTGGCGTCAGTCTCGTGTGGTAGGTGAGGAACATGGAAATTATTCCTGACGACATATTAGCCACTAAAGTGGTCAGCGACGGTGACGACTATACGTTAACCCAAAGCCAGGTTTTTTTGCGAGGGGTGGGCACGGAGACGATACTCGCCGGCGCTATCCTGGAACTATGTGTCGGTTTCCACGATTCATATGTAGTATTTATGTCAGATGATATACCGAGTGAAGATATGCTTCGTATTTATCTCTTGAATAACAATGCTCATGTGATTGAGTCTGTAACTATTGGGGCTCCATATTCTACTGGCTCATTCCGATTTTCAGAGCTTATTGAGCCTGACATGGTTGCTTTTAATTTTACAGGATCAACCATGTGGAAGTTGCGTGCTTTTAATAAAAGCAAGTTGCATGTTCCTTTTTTCTCAGACCCTAAGGGGGTGTCGAGGAAAATAAGATTCTCCACTTGTTTGGAAGTCGACGGTGACCCTGCTCCGGAATCATGATGCAAAATTAGGTAAACGCTGCATAAATCCACCCAGTACAGTGATAAAATCAGGTATCGAGCGATAATCGAGAAAACACAGCCCTGATGATTCGGGGTCAGACATCAACAGGAAAGCGGCTGCTGGGTGAGTCCGAAATGGGCTTTTCTACAGCCTCGCTAGGGGAATCTAAGGACAGAGCATGAGTAAAGACGAAGCGCTATGGGTTGTAATACGAGCAGCCGGATTAGTATTCCTTGTCCTGACCGTCGTCAGCCTGACAAGTCTGCTTAGCGTAGGGACTTATTGGCTGTACCTCAGTGATGTCGGGATGGTTGTCGATGAGACGTCTCCCGTATTGAGTGGCAAGGTGATGGCGGAAAAAACGGCCAAGACGTTACTGTCAAATCGCGTTGGAGAATTTTTCCTCTATGGGATTTCAGCTTTTTACTTCATGCGTAAAGGCAATCTTGTCCACCGTTTTGTATCGAAGTGACGCGCCAAACAAGTAGCAAACTCTAGAGACAGGTCTTGCCATTTTCCTACATCGTAGCAAGCAAAAGGCAGGACTTCCTGGACGTCGCCACAAGAGTTGAAGAACTCGCGCATTCGTTAACGTCCGATGCAGCTCTTTTTTTGTAGCCGCGCATGCCGAGCGGCGTTAGCGGCTTGAAACGGATTGCTCTATGAACCCGTATAGTGATGAAAAAATTGTCGACTCGTGGGAGAAAAATGCATCTCAGTGGTCTGCGGCTGTTCGAGGTGGTCATATTGAGAGCCGCAAACTGATCACGAACAAGGCAATCGTCGAGGCTGTGTTGAGTCATGCTCCGGAATCGGTTCTCGATATCGGGTGCGGCGAGGGATGGCTCATCCGTGAACTCGCTTCTCAAGTGCCACATTTAGTCGGGATCGATGTAGTGCCTGATCTCATTGAGCAAGCCAAAAGTGCCGGTGGGGGGCATTTCAGGGTCGCATCTTACGAGGATATGGCTGCCGGTGCAGTTGACGGTTCGTTCGACGTCGTTGTGTGTAATTTTTCGCTTCTCGGAAAGGAGTCGGTCGAGACGCTGTTTGGAGCCGTACCGGCGAGTTTGAAAACGGACGGAGTTTTTATTGTTCAAACACCTCATCCGGTGGTCGCGAGTGACCTGCCTTATATCGACGGTTGGCGGAAAGGCTCTTGGGCTGGTTTTGGCACGGACTTTATTGATCCGGCCCCATGGTATTTCAGAACGCTCGAAAGCTGGGTTACGCTGTTCTCAGGCAATGGATTTCGATTACTGGAGATGCGTGAACCCATTCACCCCAAGACTCACAAGCCTGTGTCTGTAATTTTCACCGGCGCAAAAGCGGCAATGCACGCGACAAGCGCGTGATGGCTGCGTTATGACTATTCTGGTGTCAGGTGAAAAGCATGTCGGAGGTTTCTGATACTCTTTTAAAGCAAAGGCTGAGAAACCGACTTATGGAGTCCCTCGACGCTTTTGCCGACGAAGAAGCCGTTAGTGCAATAGGAACTGATGAGATTATAGAAACATGGTACGACTACATGGATGATGATCGCTTGGGTTTTTATAATGAGCCAGTCTTTAGCGCTGAGGAATTGAATGCCCTCAGGCGATTTCATAACCTTCTCGAATGCTCCTGGCAAAACGTGCCCACTACATGGCGGCCAGATGAGCTTGAGGGGTGCACCGCGTGGTCTGGTTTGGTTGCGGCGGCACGTGAAGAACGCGCGATTTTTCTGCAACGTGGTCGCTCAGATGAAGAGCGAGAAAACACCTGACCAGTGACTGTGGTGTCAAATCCCTGAACTTGAGAAGCGAGCGTGAGGCCTTGCCTTTTGCCCGCAATGCAGCGGGCAATACACCTATACCTGCACGATCACTATGGCGGTGGCTGCTGTCAGTAGTCCCATCGCCAGATTGAACGCCCGCTGGCGGCGGGAGCTGTGCAACAGTTGCTGAATGACCACGCCGAAACCAGCCCACAACGAGATGGCGGGCAGACCCACCAGGGCAAACACCAGCATCACCATCAGCCCCGAGACCAGATACAACTCTCCACCCAGGGTAAAACTGCTGATGGCAGCCAACGCCATCATCCAGGCTTTGGGGTTCAGAAATTGAAAGGCTGCCGCTTGCCACCAACGCAAGGGCGTTGCTTCCACTGTGCTGTCTTCCGCTTTCAGCTCGCCCACGGGGGCCGTGGCAATCTTCCAGGAGAGCCATAACAGATAGGCCACACCGGCCACCTGAAATGCCAACTGGCTCGGCGGAAAGCGGATAAAAAGTTCACCCAGCCCGGCCAGGGTCAAAGCCAGCAAAAGCGCAACTCCGAGCACAATCCCCAGCATATGTGGAATGGTGCGACGAAAACCAAAATTTGCCCCGGATGCCAGTAGCATCAGGTTATTCGGCCCTGGTGTGGCCGAGGAGACGAAGGCAAAACTGATGGTTGCCAAGAGCAGGGGTGAGTCCAGGCTGATAGTCATGGCGGGGTCCTGTAAGCCAGTATTGAATTGGCTTACAGGTTAAGGTTTGCAGTCGAACCGATACAGATGTAGTTTAATTATAATTGATCGGTACAGTTTATTATGTTGCATATCTGTACTGCTTTTTCAGCCGCAAACTGTATTGAAGACACCATGACGCTCTACCAGAATATCGCCGCCACCCTGTCCGATCATATTGAACAAGGTACCTATCGACCGGGCCAGCGCCTGCCCGGCGTGCGCGCCTTGAGCCAGCAGTTTGGTGTGAGTGTCTCGACGGTGGTTCAGGCCCAGCGTGCACTGGAAAATGCCGGTGTGCTGGAGGCCCGGCCCCGCTCCGGTTACTACGTGCGTCCCCAGGTGTGGCAACGCTCGGAGCTGCCAGAAGCATCCCGCCCACTGCAGCAGCCCATGCCGGTCACGGGGCAGGAGCTGTCCTTGCACCTGGCCAATGCCGTCAACCAGCCGGGCATGATCCGTTTGGGTGCTGCGGTGCCGCACAATGACTTTTTGCCGGTGCGCGCCGTGCAACGCAGCCTGAGTAAGGTGGCGCGTAATCAGAGTGCTCAGGCCACCCATTACGCCTTTCCGCCGGGGCTGCCCCAGCTGCAACAGCATATTGCCCGCCGCATGGCCCTGGCCGGCAGCCGCGTGAATGCCGATGAGATCATTATCACCAATGGCGGGCACGAGGCCCTGACCCTGGCCCTGCGCGCCGTGGCCCAGCCAGGCGATGTGATTGCCCTTGAATCCCCCACCTTTTATGGTTTGCTCCAGGTGATCGAGTCCATGGGGCTGAAAGCGCTGGAAATCCCCACGGACCCGCAAACCGGCATCAGTCTGCCAGCGCTGGAAATGGCTCTGGAGCAGTGGCCGATCAAGGCCTGTGTGCTTATCCCCAATTTTCATAACCCTTTGGGCTTTGTAATGGATGATGCCCACAAGCGGCGCCTGGCCGCTCTGGCCAACAAGCATCAATTGGTGTTGATTGAGGATGATGTCTACGGGGATCTCGGTCACAACGGGGAGCGACCGGGCTGCTTGCAAGGCCTGAATCCCGGGCAGGTGATTCACTGCACGTCGTTCTCGAAAACCGTTTCCCCCGGCCTGCGCCTGGGCTGGATGCTGGTGCCGGATCGCTTTCGCCAGCAGGTGGAATACCACAAATACGTCACCAATCTGGCGACCAACAGCATTTCCCAACTGGTGATGGCGGACTATCTGGAGCACGGCCATCATGACCGCTACCTGCGCCAGACCAGAGATCGTTATGCCGTGCAGGTCAGTCTGTTTGCCCGCGCCATCCGCAAATACTTTCCGGAGGGGACGCGGGTCAGTCAGCCGCAGGGTAGTTTCGTGCTCTGGGTGGAGCTGGCCCCCACGCTGGACGCCCTGACACTGACCCATCGATTGCTGGAACACAAAATCAGCATCGCACCCGGCCGGCTGTTTTCAGCCAACCAGAAATACCACAACTGCATCCGCCTCAACTGCGCCCAGCCCTGGAGCACCGCCGTCGAAAAGGCGCTGATGACAATAGGGCGGCTGTGCGGGAATATGGGGTGAGGGTCAGCTCCCTCATACCCGGTAATCACCAGGCTTTATGCCCGTAAAAACAGGGGTTACACCTGTGCGTGCTCCCCTAGAATAGGCACACAACAAAAATGGGAGTAAGCATGAAAAAATGGATCATCTCAATCGTTGTTTTGCTGTTGGTGGGGTGCGGTCTGTTCTGGATGACTGCTGGCCAGGATATGCGCAGGCTGGTGCTGAACTTTCCTACCGATACCAATGTACTGTTCTGGTCAACGCCGGAGCGGGATGCTGCTTTTCGGGTATTGGACCGTGTGCCGGTGCTGTCCGAGTCGCGGGTGATTGCCGCCGGAGAGGACCCTTATCCCTTGCCTGAGGGCGAACCGCTGGATATTGGCATGGATGTCGATGCCTTTATGGCGTCGCAACGCGCCGCCGCGCTGGTGATCGTTCATGATGGCAAAATACGCCTTGAGCAATATGGGCTGGACTTTGGTCCCGAGGGCCGCTGGACCAGTTTCTCCGTTGCCAAATCCTTTACCTCGACTCTGGTCGGTGCCGCTATCAGGGACGGCTACATCAAGAGCATCGATGACACCGTGTCGGAGTACATTCCCGATCTTCAAGGGTCTGCGTACGACAACGTTACCATCGAGCAGTTGCTGACGATGACCTCGGGTGTGCAATGGAATGAGGACTATGCCGACCCGCAGTCGGACGTTGCACGGTTTGGTTCGCACCAGGCCGAGCCGGGTGTCGATGTCACCGTGAGCTATATGCGCCAACTGGAATCCGAGGCAGAGCCAGGTACCCAGTGGGTCTACAAGACCGGTGAGACCAATCTGATTGGTGTGCTCGCCAGTGCGGCCGCCAACAAGCCGCTGGCGGAATACCTGTCCGACAAAGTCTGGAAGCCCTTTGGTATGGAACAGGACGCGACCTGGCTGTTGGGATCCACCGGTCATGAGATCAGCGGCTGCTGCGTACAGGCGGCCACACGGGACTTCGCTCGCTTCGGGTTGTTCATCATGGGTGGCGGCATCGCCAATGGTGAGCCGGTATTACCGGATGGCTGGATCGCAGAGGCCACCACCAAGCAGGCGGATATCGGCAGGTCAGGGGAGGGTTACGGTTATCAGTGGTGGACCATGGATGATGGTGCCTATAGTGCGCGGGGGATTTTCGGCCAGGGCATCTTCATTGACCCACAGCGGAACCTGGTAATTGCCTCGAACGGTAACTGGCCTCAGGCGACCGATCGTCAGGGCGGCAACCAGGGCAAGGAGCGTTTGGCGTTTTACCGCCAGGTGCAATTGGCAATAGATCGCGAGGCTCAGCCTTCAATGCCAGTCGACACGGCTCGATAACTCCAATCAGGGCGACGCCTTTTTCGTTGCGGCTTCGCCTTCATTACCACGCCGCGCGTGCTGGCAAGGTTGTCAGCAGGGCAAACCCCAAGACCTGCTCTTACCCTTCCTGCGCGGCGTATTTGTCTTTCATCAGGTAGGCATAGGCAGTATTGAAGGCGACCTCCTGATAGGCTTTGAGGTCAGTGTCGGCATAGGCGATCTGCATCGGGTTGCGCTTCAATGATTCCTTGATATCGGTCGTAGACATGATGATCACATCCAGATCGCTGATCAGTTCGATGGCCGCTTCCAGCTTGAAACCGACTGCGCCGCCAGCAAATTTGCCCTTCATCGGTCGCTGGCGGATAACCACCCGGTCGACCTGGTAGTCCTGCATCAGTTTGGCAAAGGTCTGCTGAAAATAGCGCAGCTCGCGTGTGCTGTTGATGTCTTTCAACGTCAGCCGCCTGGAGCGGCAATCAGGCAGTTCAAAAAGTTCGTCTGTCAGTGACAACAAACACAGATTTACGTCATTGCTGCTGATTTCAACGCCACACACTTTCATAGAGCACCCGATTTGGCTAGACGCGCGCATTGTAGCGCAAAATCCCTGGCCGGTACGGGTGTGTCTGCAGTGCTTGTCGGCCACCTCTGGCGGCGCCGAAATTCTTGCCGCGGTTGCTGAGTACGCGTTCTTTACTGATAAGATGGCGCATCTTTTCCAGCTCAGGCCTCTCTTATGACCGATACTGAATCGCTACCTCCTTTGCCCGACAGACTCTCGACCAACCCCAGCAGCCCGTATTATGTAGAAGCTATTTTCGAAAATGACGTTGGCATTCTGTTGAACGGTAAGGAGCGTACCAACGTCGAGGAATATTGCATCAGCGAAGGCTGGATAAAAACGCCGTCCCCCAAAGCCCGGGACCGCCGCGGGCAGCCATTGCTGATTAAGCTGAAGGGCAAGGTTGAAGTCTTTTACAGTTAAGGGTTGGACGTCTGGCTGCTCTGCAAATCAGGAATTGAACATTGACCAACAATGATATTTTACGCCGCTTGCGTTATGCGTTTGACTTAAAAGACAGCGCAGTGGTCGGCATCATCGCCCTGGCCGATATTGACGTGACCGAAGAGCAGGTAGTCGCCTGGTTGAAAAGGGAGGAAGACGACGGTTTTCTCGAGATGAATGACCGTGAAATGGCCGCTTTTCTCAATGGTTTTATTATCTTCAAGCGTGGCAAGCGCGACGGGGCGCAGCCTCCGCTGGAAGAGCGCCTTAACAATAATATGGTGTTGCAGAAATTGCGGATCGCGCTCAATTTACAGGCTGAAGGTGTTCTACACTTGTTGGAGTTGGCTGACTTTCGGCTCAGCAAGCATGAATTAAGTGCTTTTTTTCGCAAGCCGGGGAACAAGAATTATCGAGAATGCAAGGATCAGATCCTTCGCAGGTTTTTGCTCGGCATTCAGCTGCAATCAAGGCCGGGCGAGATTGATCCAGAGCTGCAATAAATCGCCAGGCCTGCCACCGAGATTTTTCTGGGCGTCTATAATGCCCTGACACAGCCAATGACAACGACAGCTTTTCTGTTACGGCTTCGCCTTCATGAACGTGCACCGCTTTGGCGACGGTAGCCAGGCGCAGGATCTTTGCGGGCGGAGCATGGACGCAGGTAAGGATGACACCATGTTTTTGGACACTGATCTTGATGTTGGTCGAGCTGATCTTCGGGATGCCTCAAGCGACTATCTCAGGGTGCGTGCGCGAACCCTGGAACTGACCCGTGATCTCAGTGATGAGGACATGCTGCTGCAGTCCATGCCCGACGCCAGTCCGACCAAATGGCACCTGGCGCATACCACCTGGTTTTTTGAGACCTTTCTGCTTCAGCCTCACCTGCCCGGTTATCGTTGTGTCGACCCGGCCTACCAATACCTGTTCAACTCCTACTACGACACTATCGGTGAGCGTCACCCGCGGCCGGTGCGCGGTTTGCTGTCCCGGCCTTCTCTGGCGAAAGTCCTGGACTATCGCGCCCGGGTGGATCGCGCGATGGAGCAGCTGCTGGCCTCAGCCAGCCCCGATGTGCGCGCTGGCGTGACCATCGGCCTGCACCATGAAATGCAGCACCAGGAACTGATTCTCACCGACATCAAGCATGCCCTGTCATGCAATCCTTATGCCTTTACCGGCTTCGGGCTGGGCGCCGGGGCGCGATCGTCGGAGGCCCCGGATACCGGCTTCAGCTCCTTCGCCGGTGGTCTGGTCGAGGTGGGTACCGATG
The DNA here is from genome assembly GCF_900105655.1 of Halopseudomonas salegens. Classification (NCBI taxonomy): domain Bacteria; kingdom Pseudomonadati; phylum Pseudomonadota; class Gammaproteobacteria; order Pseudomonadales; family Pseudomonadaceae; genus Halopseudomonas; species Halopseudomonas salegens. Next base: position 2,287,582 of record NZ_LT629787.1, on the reverse strand, counting down.
CGGAACAGGGGTTTGCCTACGACTGTGAACAGCCCAGGCATCAGGTGTTTCTCCAGCCTTTTCAGCTGCGCAACAGCCCGGTCAGCAACGGTGAGTGGTTGGCGTTTATTGAAGACGGTGGCTATCGTCGCCCGGAGTTGTGGTTGTCCGACGGCTGGAGCCATTGTCAGAGCGAGGGCTGGCAGGCTCCGCTGTATTGGCAGTGGCGTGAGCAGCAGTGGCAGCAACTGACGTTGCGTGGCTACTTGCCGGTCAATCCGGCGGCGCCGGTATGTCACATCAGTTATTACGAAGCCGACGCCTTTGCCCGCTGGGCCGGGTATCGATTGCCCACGGAATTCGAGTGGGAATGCGCTGCCGGCACTCTACCCCTGCGTGGGCACTTTGCCGAAGCCGACCGTTGGCAACCGCAGCCGGCAGGGCCCGAGCCGGGTCTGAAACAGATGTACGGCGATGTTTGGGAGTGGACCGCCAGCAGCTTCAGTCCCTATCCGGGCTTTACCCCGCCCGCCGGTGCTCTGGCGGAATACAACGGCAAGTTCATGGCCAACCAGTGGGTCTTGCGAGGTGGGTCCTGTGCCACGGCCGAGCAGCAAATGCGCGCAAGCTACCGCAACTTTTTTTACGCCCATCAACGCTGGCAGTTCAGTGGCTTGCGCCTGGCCCGGTAGGGTACAAGCGCCGAGCTGCCCATGATGACTCACACCTTTCAGAGGGAGCGCCCATGTCCTCCACAGTCATCCGTGCCCAGGCCAAGCCTGTGGCTGAGTCGATCGACGGAGAATTTTACCGGGATGTGATCTCGGGGTTGCGCCAACGGCAGAAGCAGCTGTCACCGAAATACTTTTACGATGCGCTGGGGTCGCATTATTTTGACCAGATCTGTCAGCTCGATGAGTACTATCCCTATCGAACTGAACTCAACCTGCTGCCAGACGTGGCCGCCGATCTGAATGATTACTTTGCCGACCGGGGGGCAGAAGGGCTGAATGTGGTCGAGTTCGGCGCGGGCTCCTTGCACAAGATCAAACCCTTGCTTGACGGCGTGGCGGCGATTCGAAGGTTTACCGCCATCGATATTTCCGGTGCCCATCTGCACAATGCCTGTGCGCTGTTGGCGGAACACTATCCGTCACTGGAGATACAACCGATTGAAGGTGATTTTACCAAACCTCTGGAATTGGCGCCGAGCGCGGCAACGCCCATGGGCTTTTTCCCGGGCTCTACCATCGGCAATTTGAACCCGACCTCTGCGATACATTTTCTGGCAAGCGCCCGCAAAACCCTGGGTGATGGCAGTTACATGGTGCTGGGGGTGGATACCAAAAAAGATGAGCAGGTGCTCAATCGGGCCTACAACGATAGAGAAGGTGTAACCGCACGCTTCAACAAGAATATTCTGACGCGCATCAACCGCGAGTTGGGGGCTGATTTCGAGCCGGACAACTTTGACCACAGCGCCTGGTACAACCGTGAGCGGGGACGCGTCGAAATGCATTTGTGCAGTCGCAGTGAACAATCCGTGCGCCTGGGCAAAGAGAACTTCCAGTTTCGTATCGGCGAATCCATTCACACGGAAAATTCCTACAAGTATCACCCCGAGGAGTTTCAACAGTTGGCTGCTGAGGCAGGCTGGCAGGCCGAGAAGTGGTGGCTGGCTGAGGACAATCTGTTTTCGGTAGTGCTGCTGGGAAACCAGGGTCAGGTTGAGCTGACGCCGTGATTTTCTTGCTGAACTGTTAACTGGTTCTCATATTGGGCAGCGTCCGATTGTCCGGCTTGGCCAGGCGTCGTAAGATGCAGGGCTGCGTCTGATACTGCATTTGAGCGAAGGCAGATCAAGCCCAGCTCACAGATAGGGACATCATCAAGGAAGCACCCATGGCCGGGAAAAAGCATTGCCCCCATTGCGTCAATACGACTCTTGCCGTCAATTACTACGAGGGTGAAGAAGTCGACAATTGCAACACGTGCGGAGGGTTGTGGTTCGAGAGGGGTAGTCTCAACGCCATTATCGCCGCCAAGTGTCAGCATGTGGAAGAGGCCGACTATGTGGCCAACCTGGGCCCGGCTCTGGAACCGTCGCATCGACATTGCCCGGACTGTGGCACCCGGCTGCAGGTGTTCCATGTGCTGAACGACTTTCACGTCGATATCGACGTCTGCCAGCGCTGCGATGGCGCCTGGGTAGAGAAGGACACGGCGTGCAAGGTGGCCAAGTCCTCGGCCATCAAACATGCCCTGGTCGAGATGAACAAAACAGTGAACTGGAAAACCTGGATCTTCCAGATGCTGTCACGCATGCCGCTGGAGTACAACGTCAAACCGCGCATTACCCCCTGGGTGACCTATGCGCTGATTGCCATCAATACCCTGATCTTTCTGACCTACGGCTTTGATCCGGTGCTGGCCGGGCGGGTCTTTGGCGGCTTCGCCATAGCGCCAGCCGACATTCAGGCGGGTAGCCACTGGTGGGCCTTTGTCACTGCGATCTTTCTGCATGGCAGCTTGATGCACCTGATCGGCAATATGTATTTTTTGTGGGTGATCGGGGATAACCTGGAAGATGCCCTGGGTCATTGGCGCTTTCTTGGGCTCTACCTGCTTTGTGGCATTCTGGCCGGGCTTGTCAGTGTTCTGGCCAACCTGGGGTCAGAGATCCCGTCTGTCGGTGCCAGTGGCGCTATTGCCGGGTTGTTCGGCATGTATATTCTGTGGTTCCCCAATGCCAGCATGACCTTCATGTTCTTCGTCTGGCAGAAGAAGCTTGCGGTTATGTGGTACTTCGCTATCTGGTTGGCGTTGAACTTTTACGGCATGGCCATGGGGCAACAGGGTATCGACTACTGGGCGCATGTCGGCGGCTTCATCGCCGGCCTGGCGATCGGCTTCGCTCTGCGCCAACGGGTATGGACGGCCAATCCGCTACTGGCCCACCTGGCGGGTCCGGAAGTGAAGGTCAGACGCTAGCAGTCCTTGTTTTTTGCCTGTATTAAATCAAGCACAAAACAAGAGCTGAGTCCGAGAGCCTGAGTCTCACCGCGCACAATCAACGACGAGGTGGATTCCTGTCGCTGTTCGAAAGCAACTCCTTTAGCTCTGCAGAGATCGGCATTGGCTTGAAAGCACTGACTCTGGAGCGGCCGGTATTTCCGAAGGGCACCCACACTCTGGAGAACAACAGTGCCGCGACAATGCGAGGTATTTGCCCCGCGACTTCACGATAATCATTTGTCTGCCAGCCAAGCGCGAGCATCATCCAGTGTGATCTGGCATGCAGCAGAGGTTGGCGCTGAGTCAGTATGTGCGCGCGCTCTAACCATTGAAAGGCGTCTGCACTGCGCTGTTCCTGCTTGGCGTACTCAGCCTGTTGAAAGGCTTGTGCAATGGCGAGTTGCAAGGCTGTTTTCATCTTCAACTTCCCCCGTTTTACTTTTTCAGAAGGCGCAGGCCATTGAACACCACCAACAAACTGACGCCCATATCAGCAAACACCGCCATCCACATCGTTGCCTGACCCGATAGCGTGATGACGAGAAACAGCGCCTTGATTCCTAACGCCAGAATGATGTTTTGCTTGAGGATGGCTGCTGTTTGCCGGGACAGTCGGATGAAGGACGGAATTTTGCGCAGGTCGTCGTCCATCAATGCGACATCCGCAGTGTCGATGGCAGTGTCCGAACCCGCGGCAGCCATGGCAAAGCCAATTTCAGAGGTCGCCAGTGCGGGCGCATCATTGATGCCGTCGCCGACCATACCGACCACGTAGCCGCGTGCTTGCAATGCTTCAACGGCTTGTAGCTTGTCACCCGGGAGGAGGTTGCCGCGCGCTTCGTCAATACCGACCTGCTTTGCGATGGCTTCAGCAGTGTATGCATTGTCGCCGGACAGCATGGTTGTCTTCACGCCCAGCGCATGCAGCTCTTTTATCGCCTCTTGGCTGGAGTCTTTGACTGTATCGGCGACAGCGAACAGGGCTACGGCTCGCTGCGCATCGCACAGCACGACCACTGTTTTGCCCTGGCATTCGAGGCGCTCGAGGATTGTTTCCAGCTCCAGTGAGCAAAAACCAAGCTCTTCCACCAGGCGGTGATTACCCAGATGATAGTGCGTGCCGTCAATAGTGCCCCGTACACCTCGACCCGGTAGCGCTTCGAATCCTTCCACGTCCGCTAAGGTCGGCTCTTTGTCAGAGCCATGCCTGGCTATCGCTAGTGAAACAGGATGATCGGACCGGCTAGCCAGGCTGGCCGCATGGGTAAGGTAGCGATCCGAGCCCTGTTCGACCAAGGGCATGTAATCGGTCTGCACCGGCTTGCCATGGGTAATGGTTCCGGTCTTGTCGAGTGCCAGGAAGCCAAGCTTGCCGCCGATTTCCAGATACACACCGCCTTTGATCAGGATACCTTTGCGCGCGGCTGCAGCCAGACCACTGACAATGGTGACGGGCGTTGAAATGACCAAGGCGCAAGGGCAAGCGACGACCAGCAATACCAGGGCACGATAGATCCAGTCGTACCAGGGTTCGGCCATAAACAGCGGCGGTACAATGGCGATAGCGAGTGCGAACAGGAATACTATCGGGGTGTACACTTTGGCAAACTGGTCGACAAAGCGCTGGGTCGGGGCACGTGAGCCCTGGGCTTCTTCAACCGCGTGAATGATGCGAGCCAGCGTCGTGTTGGCAGCGGCGGCCGTGGCTCGGTACTCCAGTGAGCCTCCCTGGTTGATGGTTCCCGCAAAAACCGGGTCGCCGGTGGTTTTCTCTACCGGCAGGCTTTCTCCGGTGATGGGCGCCTGGTTGATGGTGGAGTGACCGGCAGTGACCTCGCCATCGAGGCCGATACGCTCGCCTGGCCGAACCCTGAGTTGCGCTCCTATGGCGACGTTCTTGATGTCTACTTCAAGCCATGTGCCGTCGGGCTGCTTCACCGTGGCCCGCTCTGGCGTTAAATCCATCAACCCCCGTATGGCATTGCGCGCCCGATCAAGCGATTTGGCTTCGATCAACTCGGCGACGGTAAAGAGAAACATGACCATGGCGGCTTCCGGCCATTGCCCTATCATCACCGCGCCGGTCACTGCGATACTCATCAGAGCATTGATGTTCAGGTTACCGTTCTTCAGGGCAACCCAGCCCTTTTTATAGGTTGTCAGGCCGCACAGCAAAATGGCGAACAGGGCTATGCCAGCGACTACCCATTCTGGTGCCAGCTGGGTAAAGTGCAGCAGTTCGGCCGATACGGCGGCCACACCTGATAGCGCCAAAGGCCACCAGGCTTTCTTGCGCGGGGCAGTTTGCGCCTCTTCGTTGGCTGTTGCTGAGCCCTCAACCACTGGCGTGAAGCCGAGGTCGCGAATAGCGGCAAGGACTGCTGGCAGCGCACTCTCAGAGTGGCGGACGGTCAGTACGCGTTGAATCAGGTTGAATCCCAAATCAGTGACGCCAGGCAGGGACGATAGCTTGTCGCGGATCAGTTTTTCTTCCGTGGGGCAGTCCATTTGGTCGATTCTGATTCGGGTTTGCCCTGCAGTGGCCAAGGGTTCAGCCTGCGTGCCCGCAGAGGAGATCGCGGCGTCGTTGGGGTCGCAACATCCGCTCTTTATAACCGCTTGAGATTTTTGTGCGTTATCGCAGCAGCCATCCATGTGGGTATCCTCGTTGATGATGTATGCTAAGTGAACACCCTGAAGCCACTATAGGGTCAAGCGTTTATCGACGAGGCAGGTTATGAAAATTGGAGAGCTGGCCAGACTAACGGATTGCCAGGTTGAAACGATTCGCTATTACGAGAATGAAGGGCTCTTGCCTGCCCCGGCGCGTAGCGAATCCAATTACCGGCTTTACTCCCGTGAGCACCTTGAGCGGCTGACGTTTATTCGTAACTGTCGAACGCTGGACATGACCCTGAACGAGATTAGACGTTTGCTGGCGCTGATGGATAATCCCGAAGAAAACTGTGAAGGTGTGAATAGCCTGGTAGATGAACATATCCGGCATGTACAAGTGCGGATGGCCAGTTTGCTGGTGCTGGAACAACAACTGCTGGATTTACGGCATCGTTGTGCTTCCGGGCGCGGTGTCGATGAGTGCGGCATCCTTCAGCGCTTGAACACCTCAGGCGGTGTCAGTACGCCGCCAGGCGATGGCCATACACATGTTGGTAAAAGCCACCGTCACTAACCATCCGCTGCAGTGGGTAACGAAACAAGGGCCAGGCCTTGACGATTGCCTGTAGCCATCCGGGCAAGGAACAAGACCTGACCTCCACGTTCTGCTACTTGCCGGCGGTAAATGCGGTATGGCTGTTGATCAGGTTCCGGTAGTCCGGAATATGATTCGAGAACAATTGCCCCAGGCCTTCCACGTCGTTCCGCCAATCGCGGTGCAACTCGCAGGCAACACCAAACCAGGTGATCAGTTGCGCGCCGGCTGAAGACATGCGATCCCAGGCGGAATCACGCGTCAGCGCATTGAAGGTGCCGGACGCATCTGTCACCACAAATACGTCGAAATCCTCGGCCAGCGCGGACAGGGTAGGGAAAGCAACGCAGACCTCCGTTACCACGCCCGCAATGATCAATTGCTTCTTGCCGGTAGCTTTCACCGCCGCGACAAAGTCTTCGTTGTCCCAGGCATTGATCTGACCTGGCCGAGCGATGTACGGCGCGTCAGGAAAAATCTCCTTGAGCTCTGGTACCAAGGGCCCATTCGGTCCCGCCTCGAAACTGGTGGTCAGAATGGTAGGCAGCTCGAAGTACTTCGCCAGTGCCAGCACATTGTTCTTGAACCGGTCCGGGTCAATATCTCTGACCAATGACAGCAGTCCGGTCTGGTGATCGACCAACAGTACAGCCGCATCATTTTTATCAAGACGCACATAAGGCTTGCTCATGAGTAGCTCCTTTTCCAGTCCAATGAAATCAGCGGTGCTTTCACCGCATTTGCACAAACAAGACTAGTATTGGCACAACCATGGCGGTAGTTTGAAAAAACCATGTACTGCGTCCTATTCATGGAACGCTCCAAGGAGGACCCATGCAGGACCTGAATGACCTGTACTATTTTGTCAAAGCCGTTGAATTCGGTGGATTCGCCCCGGCAGGTCGAGAGTTGGGTATTCCCAAATCAAAGCTGAGCCGCCGCATTGCCATGCTGGAAGAAAAACTCGGCGTGCGCCTGATACAGCGTTCCACTCGCCATTTTCAGGTGACCGAGATAGGCGAACGCTATTTCGAGCACTGCAGCGCCATGCTGATCGAAGCCGAAGCGGCTCAGGAAGCTATCGACATTGTTCGGGTCGAACCCCGTGGGCGCATCCGCGTCACCTGTCCAGTGGGGCTGCTGCATTTTCATGTCGGCCAAATGCTGGCGGACTTCATGCGCCAGTATCCGCAAGTAAGCATTGACCTTGAAGCCACCAACAGGCGTGTGGACGTTCTGGCCGAAGGCGTGGACATAGCGCTACGCGTTCGCCCGTTGCCACTCGACGACAGTAATCTGGTACTCAGGGTGTTGTCCGACCGCGGGCAATGCCTGGTGGCCAGCGCCGACCTGATCCGGCAAATGGGTGGGCAACCCGCTGAGCCTGAGGCGTTGCAGCAATGGCCAAGCCTCAGTCGGGCTTCGCGCCAGGAACACCATCTCTGGCGCCTGCAACACAAGGATGGACGCAAGCAGGACGTACCCTTCGAACCGCGCTATTGCACCACCGACATGCTGACCCTCAAGACAGCGGCTATCGCAGGCGTAGGCGTGGTCCAGCTGCCCTTGCTGATGTTGCCTGACGAGCTGAATTCAGGTGCACTGGTCAGGGTGCTGCCGGAATGGGAACCGCGCCGTGAAGTGATTCATCTGGTGTTCCCGTCCAGGCGTGGAATGCTGCCTGCCGTCCGCGCGTTGATTGATTATCTGGCGGAACAGTACGACCGCATCGAAGAGGATTAGCCCCGGAACCCAAAGGCTGCAAAGGCTGGTGAGTGGCCGTGTTTTTGGGGGGCAGGCAGGGCCAGGACTTGCTGTCGCCTGCATCCAGCACCTTTACCCGAATGGCATAGGGCCGATGCAACGCGTTGCGTTTTTTTCCTGCTGAACTGTTAACTGGTTCTCATATTGGGGCGCGTCCAATTGTTCTGCTCAGCCAGGCGTCGTAAGATTCAGCGCTGCTTGTACCGACGCCGTTGCCCATGGATTGCAGAAGACGGCAACCACTCCATGTAAAAGGATTTTAATGGTCGCTTCAGCTGTAAACTTCGGATACCACATCAAGGAAACGAGAGTGAGGTCTTGCCTTTTGCCTGTATCGACCTGAGCAAAAAGCAATGCCTGGCCTGGGATATTTTTCGAAAGGGATTTTATGAATAAAATACTGGTTTTAATTGTTTCTTTTCTGTTTTCAAGTTTGTCGTACGGTACCGTTGATAACAGCGACCTGGATCATATTGTACAGTTAACGAAAGAAGGGCGATATCAACAAGCCCTGGAAAAGCATCTCTGGTTTCACGAAGCATCTAAAACGTCACAAGGCATGGGTGGTGTAAGGTTGTCTTACGCACTTGATGAGTGGGTTCGGCTTGGTAAAAATTACCCCGCTGCAATGGATGCTTTGATTGGTATTCGAGATGATAACAAGGAGCTGCTACTGTCCGGGCAAGGGGATTTCCAGAATTTTCTTGAACTGTCGTCGATAAACAGGGTAATGGGTGATAGAGAAGCGACGTTGGATTTATTCATTATTCTGGATGAAAAATACCCTGACCAGGCCCAGAGCTATTATCATGCCGCCGAGCGGCTGTTAATAGAGAATAAAGCGTATGACATATCAGCCAGGTATATTGGCGACCCCATACTTAAATACGAAGGGTTACGTCATATGCGGGAGAGAAATCTTGGATTGGCTAGAGGAAATCCTGATCTGAATACCCCGAGGTTTATAGCGTATGCAGATGAGAGTTTCGTCAATGATGTGTTGTCTCTGATCGAGATCCTGGTGGCAGTTGGGCAGGCAGACGAGGCGCTTGAAGTCCAGAAAAGAGCCCTGTCGTACTTTGAAAGTGACCGTATAATGCATGCAATCCCTTAGGGGCTTGATAGCGGCCTGCGGCCATCGGGGTTCATGCGTGAGCCGTATTATGAGCAGTCAGTCATTAGGGACGATGAAGTGCAAGAAAATATAATAAATTCTACACCCGCCGCACAGCGACTGGTTCACCTGGATGTTTTGCGCGGTTTCGCCCTGTTGGGTATTTTGCTTGTTAACTTTCAGTGGTTCAGTCGCCCCCTTCAGGCTATGTATGTGGGGTATGACCCCTCGCTTACCGGTATTAACCTCGGCGCCGATTGGCTGATAAGTTGGCTGGCGGAGGGTAAATTCTATCCATTATTTGCGTTGTTATTCGGCATCGGTTTTACATTGATGACTGAGAGTGCTACGGCAAAAGGCGTTCGCTTCTGGACCGTTTATGGCCGTCGATTATTGCTGCTGGCGCTGATTGGACTCTTTCATTTGGCTTTTATTTGGCCGGGCGATATTTTATTGATCTATGCCATTTGCGCCGTGCTCATGCTGCTGTTTTTTCGCAATACGCCGGTGCAACGCTTGTGGAAATGGACGCTGGTACTAATTGGCGTGCCGGCGTTGTTGGTAGCAGTGTTACTGGTAATTGTTTTAGACCCGGTTGCGCTGACTGCTATGCAAAAGGCATTGGCTCATGAAAAAGCCGCCTTGATGGACGATGTGGCACGTGCCAGCAGCGTCTATATCAACGGCAGTTTTTCTGAAGTAACGAGCGAACGCATTCGCAGTTACTGGTCATATCTGTCTTTGGATGGCATATACCTGCTGATGATAGTGCTTGGATACTTTCTGCTGGGCCGTTGGCTGGCAGTCTCAGGGAAAGTGATTGACTTGCCCGCGCATCGAAGGTTTTTGCGCCGTTGGGCAATGGTGGGCCTTCCATTGGGCTTGTTATTGGCAGCCTTGAGCACTGCACTTTTTTATCAAGGCGATATCGTGATGCTCGACCCAGGCCCCGTGGTGGGTGAGTTTCTGGGGTTGGTGGCAGGGGTGATTTTGCCGCTGGGTTATCTGGCAGCGGTATTGCTGGCCGCATCAAAACTCACCTGGTTGGCTCCGTTAGGGCGCACTGCATTAAGCCAATATCTGTTGCAGTCAATTATATGGACCAGCGTTTTCTACGGCTACGGTCTGGGCCTTTGGGGGCAGGTGCCCAGGGTTTGGCAGCTTGTGCTGGCCGTGGCATTTTTTGCGCTGCAAGTCGTTATCAGCCATTGGTGGTTGAAACGCTACCGTTTCGGCCCCGCCGAGTGGCTGTGGCGATCTTTTACCTATTGGAATTGGCAGCCTTTTAAAAACGAGAAAAGCAGCTAATTACCTTACCCTCATTGCGCAATGCTAAGTCGAGGACCCAATGATCAGACGTGCAGTACTATTTTTGGCATTATTCAGTTCCGTTGCTAATGCTTTTGCCATCAGCACAATCGCTGGAGAGGAATTCTATGGCACGTGGTCCACGGCATCTTCTGCTCTTCATCCAGATCGCCAGATTCTGGAGCTCTCGCCCGTCGGTGGGCGTTGGATTCAGAGGGATGATCTAGGAAATGATAAGGTGCTTGTTCTGGATGCGTCTGATATATCCTTTAATGATGACCTCCTGATAATTGATTACAAAAAACCAGAGGAGGTTTTTAGGTTAAAGCTGGTTTTGGGTGGCTGGAAAGTTCGCGATAATAAGAGAATTTTTGGTACGGTCTATATGTACCATGATGAAGGCAAAGGTTTGTCGCTATACAATGGATTGCCTATGTCGTTTGAAAGCGGCGTTGATCAAATTCCGCCACAGGCCTTTTGGGCATTTTTCTCCGAGACAGGCCCCAAAAAAGTAGCATCGGGCTACATCAATGAGCTAGAAGAAGCATTAAAAGAAGTTGAAGGTGTTTCAATGTCGGAAGGGCCAGATACAAATGACTATGCGCTCGAGAGAATAAGTTATGCTGTCTCAATTACCAAGCCTGAACATTCAGCACATCCGTCTGCTATAGCCATTCGTCGAGGCCCATTCGGCGCTGCGGCAATTGAAACAGCGGCAATGTATGAAAGCGATGAAGCGGATTTTCAGGAGTTTTATCGTGGTTACTTGCAAGAGCTTGAAAAGCAGAAACAGGAAACAGATCGATATATGGAAGAGCTCATTAATAAAATGGAAGCTTTAGGGGCTTTAAGTCCTTTAGAGGCTTCAAAGGCTATAGAGGCTTCTAAACTATCAGAATAAGTCGCATAGTCGGCGCTGTTGGCGGGAAAGTTTTCCACCGCGACCAGGAAAACAGGGGGCAGGTCTTACCTTTTGCATGTATAAGCGCAAGCAAAATGCAGAACTTGCCCTGGCGATTTGTGTGACACAGAGATTTTTCTTGCTGAACTGTTAACTGGTTCTCATATTGGGCTTCTTCCGATTGCCCGACTCGGCAAGTCATCGTATGCTGCAGCGCTGCGTATACAGACGCGCTCGTGCATGGATTGCAGAAGACGGCAGCACTGCCATTTAAAAGGATTTTTATGGTCACCTCAGCGGGAAGCTTCGAATACCGAATCAAACCAGGCGAGAGTCTGTCGATGATAATGGGCCGATTCTACGGGGTGGGGGCAAGCGGTCCCGACTACAACCGCTACCTCCACCAGATACTGTCGCTGAACCCCCATATCCAGGCTCCGGATGTGATTCCTGCCGGATCAATTCTGCGCTTGATGGCGACGCCAGCTCCAGTAGCCGCTCCGCCACCGGCTGTGCGCATTCCCCCGTATCTTCTTGCGCGTCTCCCGACGTGTTACCGGGCGTCTGGATTTCTCCCCTCAGGATGAATACACATCAAGTCAGAGCCTGACTCTTGTTTTACAACACTGGCTACACGTTTATCTTCTACGGGACACTTATGAATCTGCTGGCAAGAATACTGCTCATCCTGCTTGTTTTCTCCTGTTTCAGCGCCGCTTCCCTTGCTGAGGAAACGCAGCACAAGGGCATCAATCCAACAAACAGGATTGCATATGATGAAGCTGTCATGTTGCTCGATAGTTGGGGAGGTGAGCCCAGTGTGCTCTATGCGGCAAAAGTGAAGCTAGAGGGTATTCTCCGCGTGGCGCCGGATTTTGCTCCTGCTCATCGACAATTGGCTCGCTACCATATCCTGACTGGATTCATCGATGGCACCCGTTACGAGCCGTCCGCTCTGGCTGCAGCGGAAGGCTCTCTGGATGAGGCTTTGCGTCTGGATTCCGAATCAGCGGAGACGCATGTCGTTGCCGGGAACCTGTATTTTTTGCAGAACCGCCTGGCTGACGCTGCTGCTGCACTGGCCAAAGCAAAGGAGATTGGCACGGACGATCCATGGCTGGCCATACACACTGCTGATGTGCTTATTGCCCAGGACCAGCATGCCGAAGCCGCTGTTCTTTATCAGAGCGTTGTCGACAGCGGCACCGATAATGCAAGAGCGGTGTCATTAGCCATGGATGGTCTCATTCTTTACTATCATGGCCTTGGTCAGTACCAGACAGTTGAAAGTATTTATCTGCAGCAGATAGCTAATCGGCCGGAGGCTGCCTGGGCTTACGGAAACTACGGTGGATTCTTGCTCTGCACCAAGGACGACGCGGAGGCTGCTATTGCCCACTTCAGATTGGCGCTGGGCCTTACCCAGTACGATATAGCACGTAACGGACTCGCTGCTGCGCTTTATCGGCAGAGTGTCATGGTGGAGGGCAATCAGCGAGAAAACGCCGATGAACTGATTGCCGAGGCTCGGAGCCTGCGTGAGGGAACATCAGCCCAGGTTGTTACCGAGTTTTGTGGCGGCGGACCTGCTGTAGTGGCCATGCAAAATGCAGAAACTCATTCGCCTCAACCAGAATAATGACTTCAGGCTTGTGTCCTCGCGTCAGACGGAAACCAGGGTCAGTTCAATCTGCCCCGTGACGGCACATGTTTCGTTGATGTTGGCTGCAACCCATTGATTGCCGTTGTCGACTATCGGTGAGCAGGCATTACCCCCCCCCCCACCGAGTACAGCACTGGCCCTGAGTGATTGCTACCCAATCGGGCGGGTCGATTACCGGGCAATCCGGTCAATAGCACCTATACTGCTTTTAATATCTGAAAAATCCCCTCGTTGTTTCTCGATTGCCTGAAACTCCATTCGGAGGCACGTTGAATGCCAGATTTTCTTGGCCCGAAATCACCTCTTTCATCCGCTGATCACGACGGACGTTCGTCGCGTGCCATCAAGCAAAGCGAACAAAACTTCTACGAGTTGATTGAAAGCCTGCCAATGATCGCGGTACAGGGCTATGACAGGCAGCGCCGGGTGATTTATTGGAACGATGCGAGCAAGTGCCTTTACGGCTATACCCGGGAGGAAGCTGAAGGCCAGCTGCTGGAAGATCTCATTATCCCTGACCAAATGCGTGAAGGCGTAATAGACGCCCACCAGGACTGGCTGCACAGCAACGTCAGCATTCCCGCAGAGGAAGTGGAGTTGAAGCACAAAGATGGTCACCCGGTTCCGGTGTACTCCAGTCATGTGATGATCAAGCAGGACACGGGTGACTGCGAAATGTTCTGTATTGACATCAGCTTGCAGGAACAGAAAAAAGCCAAGGAAAAGCTGCAATGGATGGCGAATTTTGATGATTTGACTCAGCTGCCAAACCGACGGTTGATGGAGGCTGAGCTATCGGCGCGCCTTGCAGAGGCCGAGCGACGACCAAACAGCAAAGTAGCCGTTGTATTTATTGATCTGGACAATTTCAAGATGATCAACGATACCTTGGGGCACCACTATGGCGACGAGCTGTTGCGCGCGGTTGCGGAGGGATTGAAAACAGAAATCCGCAGTTGCGATCAGCTCAGCCGGTTTGGCGGTGATGAATTTGTGCTGTTGTTGTTTGATTTTGATGGCGTAGAAGGTATTCACGAGCTCTTGCAACGTATAGCCAATACCCTCGATCGTGGTTTTGTGATTAATGGCCTTTGTTATCAGGTTTCTGCCAGCTTTGGTGTCAGCCTGTTTCCCGATGACGGCAAAACGATTGCTGACCTGATGGGTAATGCCGATGCAGCCATGTATCAAGCTAAGGATAAGGGCAAAAATAGAGTCTGTTTTTACACCTCGGACATCAATGACCGGCTGCATCATTATCAAAAGATAGGTGCCCTTTTGCGTAGCGCCCTCGCTGCCGATAGTCTGCAACTGTATTTTCAGCCTCAGATTGATCTGCATGACGGGAGCATTCGGTCCTGCGAAGCCTTGCTGCGGTGCTTTGATAACAATGCGCTGCCGGTACCACCGGATATCTTTATTCCGGTGGCTGAAAAGTCGGGGCTGATCAACCGGATTGGAGATTGGGTTATCGAAGCGGCCTGCAAGCAGCTTGTCGCATGGAAGGGCACGGAGCTTGAGAAGCTACGTATTGATATCAACTTGTCGGGCAAGCAACTGACGAACCAGCACTTGGCTGATCAAATCCTGCAGACGCTGCACCGTTACGATTTGCTGCCTTCGCAGCTGGGCGTAGAACTGACAGAGAATGAAGTGATCGGTGGTGATCTTGAGCAGATAGGTCAATTGGAAACGTTGAAAAACGCTGGCGTACATATTTCCATTGACGATTTCGGTACCGGATATTCGTCTCTGGTTTACTTGCGCAGGTTACCGGTTTGCAGCCTCAAGATTGACCGAAGCTTCCTGCACCACGCCATGGAAAACGACAGTGATATGGCGATCATGCAAGCCATCATCAGTGTCGGGCACAGCTTCGGGTTGAGCGTTGTTGTTGAAGGCGTGGAAACGGCTGAACAGGATGACCTGGTTAAAGCGTTAAGCTGCGATTTGGCGCAGGGGTATCTGTATGCGAGACCCATGCCGGCTGAGGCAATGCCGGCCTATCTGCTTGGTGTGACTGGGGACCGACGATAAAGCTGCACTCGGCAGCTTCCTGTTCAATCTAAGCGGTGATGGACTACAAGGCTTCCAACGGGCGCAGTTTTGCTGCGCCGTTTTCTTCTGCCTGGAGCTTCAACGCCGTGACAGCAGCGCCGGCTTCGGCTTGTCTTCCGGGGCGTGGAAGAGCAGGAAGAGCTGGGTCAGTACGTCGGGGATGTGTTCGAGCATGTCATCGACCATGTCGGCATCCTGATTGATTTCGACAAACTCGGGCTGATCGTCGAACAGGCCGGAACCGACCATGATGGGCAGCAACAACTCGCTGACGGTTTCTTCGTCGCGGGCGAACCAGTCTTCTTCACGCATGAAGACGCCTTCCATGAAGCCGACACACCAGCTGCGAATATCCGACAGATCGGCTTCGTCACCCAAATACAGATCACAGGGCATGTCCAGGGCTTCGTCGCTGGCCAGCTCGCTGCCGAGGCGGGTTTTGAGTTCGCGCAGGGTGCCTTCGATCAGTGCCTGTTGCTCGGTATCCTGGTAGTTCGGTTGCTCGGCAAACAGCTCTTCCAGCCACTCGTCATCCGGTACTTCTACCGGGCTGATGGCCAGCGCGGTCAGATAGCCATGACCGGCCATATAATCAAGCGCTTCATCGTGCAGATCATCGGCATCAAGAAACTGCTCTAGCTGGGCGAGTTGGCTGGCGAATGACATGGGTATACCTCGACTGTGACAATGGCCGCCATTGTAACTGGCAGTTGGTGTTTTGTCGTTGACGATAAGCAATGATTGATGCCGCCTGCTGTCGACCCAATAATGTGCTTCTCGAAGAACTATAGCCCCTTTTCACTGGGTCGTCGGGGCCGGGCTGGTATACTGGCCGATTAAATTCGATACGGCTCCGGGAGCGGCATGCGCGCGCAAGCATTGGACAAACTGCAGGCAGTCTTTGGTTATGACGCCTTTCGAGGCCAACAGGCGGATATCATTGATCAGGTGATGCAGGGCGGTGATGCCCTGGTGTTGATGCCGACCGGTGGCGGCAAGTCGTTGTGTTACCAGATCCCCGGGCTGCTGCGTGACGGGCTTTGTGTGGTGGTGTCACCGCTGATTGCCTTGATGGATGACCAGGTCGCGACCCTGAATGAATTGGGCTTGCGCGCCGCGGCGCTGAATTCAACGCTGGATGAACAGGCCCAGCGCGAGATTGCCCGGGCGCTGCGCCAGGGCGAGCTGGATTTTCTCTATCTGGCACCTGAACGCCTGCTGAAACCGCGCACCCTGAATTTCCTGCAGAGCCTGAATATTGCCCTGTTTGCCATTGATGAGGCGCACTGTGTATCCCAGTGGGGGCATGATTTTCGTCCGGAATACCTGCAACTGGGACAACTGGATAGCCTGTTCCCGCAGGTACCGCGCATGGCGCTGACGGCGACCGCCGATGAGCGCACACGTGAGGAAATCATTCAGCGTCTGCATTTGCAGCAGGCGGCTTGCTTTGTCTCCGGTTTTGATCGACCGAATATCTTCTATCGCATTGTGCCCAAGGACAAGCCGCGGCAGCAGCTGCAGCAGTTTCTTGGCCAGCACAAGGGCAACGCCGGGATCGTATATTGCCTGTCGCGCAAGAAGGTGGAAGATACCGCCCAGTGGCTGTCGCAACAGGGGTGGCCGGCGCTGCCGTACCATGCCGGGCTGTCGTCGGAATTGCGGGCGCTGCACCAGAAGCGTTTTCTCAACGAGGAAGGGCTGATCATGGTGGCGACCATTGCCTTTGGCATGGGTATCGACAAGTCCAATGTGCGTTTTGTGGCTCACCTGGATTTGCCGAAAAGTGTCGAGGCCTATTATCAGGAAACCGGCCGTGCCGGGCGTGATGGCCTGCCGGCGGATGCCTGGATGGCTTACGGTCTGCAGGATGTACTGATGCTCAATCAGATCATGGCCAATTCGGACGGTGATGAGCGGCACAAACGTATCGAACGCCACAAGCTGGATGCCATGCTGGCCCTGTGCGAACTGACCAGTTGTCGGCGGCAATCGCTGTTGAGTTATTTTGGTGATGACATGCCGGAGCCATGTGGCTATTGCGATAATTGCCGCGAGCCAGTGGCGACCTGGGATGGCAGTGAGGCGGCGCGTATGGCGCTATCGACCATCTATCGCAGTGGTCAGCGCTACGGAGTGGGCCACCTGGTGGATATTCTGCTTGGGCGCGATAACGAAAAGATTCGCACTGCCGGTCACCAGCACCTCTCAACCTATGGCATTGGCAAGCAGTTCAACGAGATCGAGTGGCGTTCGGTATTCCGTCAGTTGATTGCTCGCCGTCTGGTTGAGGTGGATCTGGATGGCTATGGCAGTCTGCGGCTGGATGAATCCTGCCGCCCCTTGCTGCGTGGTGAAGAAACGCTGGCATTGCGCAAGGATGCGGCGCGTTCGGCACCCTTGCCGAGCCGTGGCAGTGAGCGGGCGGTGGTGGCCGATGCCGACAAGCCCCTGTGGGAAGCCCTGCGTGCGCTGCGCAAACGTCTGGCGGAAGAGCATGGCGTGCCGCCTTATGTGATTTTTCCGGATTCCACGCTGGTGGATATGCTGCGCCAGCGGCCGGGCAGTTTGCAGGATATGGGGCATGTCAGTGGCATTGGTGCGCACAAGCTGGAGCGCTATGGTGCTGATTTCCTGCAGGTCTTGCTGGACGGCAGTGGGGCGGCGGCGAATGCAGAGGATGAGTCCCGCCTGGCCCGGGGTCAGGAAGTCCAGGCCTTGGTGCTCGCGGGTATGGGCGCAGAGCAGATCAGCCGTCAGCTGGGCCTGAGCAGCAAGGATACCTGGCATGAACTGGCGCGCCTGGTGCGTCAGGGTGATCTTGCGTTGGAGCAGGTCGTCGAGGCGCCGCAGGCCGTGATTGAGGAAGCGCAGGATCTTT
This sequence comes from Halopseudomonas salegens, assembly GCF_900105655.1. Lineage (NCBI taxonomy): Bacteria > Pseudomonadati > Pseudomonadota > Gammaproteobacteria > Pseudomonadales > Pseudomonadaceae > Halopseudomonas > Halopseudomonas salegens. Next base: position 2,269,688 of record NZ_LT629787.1, on the reverse strand, counting down.
TCCTGGCGGCAGGCGAAGAGCATTTGCCCGGCGTACGCAACTTGCCCGGGCGGGATGGCCTGGCGTTGCAGGAAGGCGAGCTGCTGTGTATCCGCGCTGCGCTGGAGCTGGAAATTGCCGGTTAGAACGTCTGTCCCAGTTTCATATAGAGCGCGCGGTCACCATCCTGGTTGGCCCCGAGGCCGAAGAACAGCGGGCCAAGGAAGGTGTCGGCACCGATCATGATGCTCGCGGCACTGATATACCCGGTATCAAAACCATCCACGCTCTTGTTGTAGACCCGGCCATATTCCAGGCTGGTCCCGAAGTACAGTGGCATGCCAAGCGGGGCATAGCTATCGCTGCTCAAGCGGCGGAAATAAACCAGGCGGGCAAGGTTGTAATTCTGCCCGGCCAGGCTGTTCTCGCGATAGCCGGAAAACCGGCCCGGGCCACCCAGCAGGAAGCTGCTCTGGGCAATATCCACTTCATTTTCGGTGCGACCCAGGCCACCACCGACCTGAAAGCTGTTCGGACCGAAGGAATAGACCCGGCGGGCGGTGAACTCCGTTTGCCGGTAGCGATCATCGGCGCCCAGGTCCGGATCGGACTGGCGGATAGTCAGCCGGGCTTCATCGCCTCGGGTCGGAAAGTTGATGTCGTCCAGGGTGTCGCGGTCGATTTGCAGCGTGTAGAAGGCTTCGTTGAAGTTGAAAGAGGGCAGGTCAGGGTCACCAACACGGACCTTGGCCTCGCCGCGATAGCGCGAGATACCCAGACGAACCTCACCGTTGTTGGCGATCTGCCGGCCCAGGTTGATACCGGTGCCATAGCGTAGCTGGCGATAATCAACCACCGGGTCATTGTCGACGATTACTTCGACATTCCGTGCTTCAGCGTCAATAAAGGGCGCTATGAAATAGCGCGAGCCATAGTCCAGTGGCTGGTAGAACTCACTGTAAACCAGCTGATCGCTACCCAGTTGCAAGCGGTTGAACCATTCTGCACCAAGGCGGTTGACGCCATTGACGCGGTAGCTGGCGCCAATATTGAACTGGCTGCCGCCACGAAAATCATCGGCCAGGCTGAGGCCAAGGCGCAGGTAGTCGGTGCCGGTTTCCCGTCCACGCGTACGGATCAACAGGGTGTTGCCGTCGTTATCATCGTGGACAATTTCATAATTGACCCGGCTGAAATAATCCGTGCCATAGATGGTGCCCATGTCGGTTTCCAGCCGGCTGATATTCAGTGGCTCATTCACGTCCTGTCGAATCAGGGCGCGGATCACCTGGTCGTCTACCTTGCCGGTATTGCGGATTTCAATCCGTGAGATAACCGGCTGGCGCTGTGGCCGTTCGCTGGCCAGGTTGCCGCCCGGCTCACCGGGTTTCAGCGGTGCGGCGAAGTCTTGCCAGTTGGCCTCCAGCAGACTTTGCTCGCCAGCGGCAATGGCTTGATCGATGTCATTGAAGCTACTGAACCCCATGGCGCCCAGTCGGGGCTGCAGCAGAATGTCACTGGGGCTCATGGTAGCCAGCTGGCGTTCGGTATTGGTGCGCGTCAGCAGGGTTGTGGTCTGATCCATGATGTCGACGATGGAGTTCAATTCCTCAGCCGTTTTCAGTGGTGTACCGATATCCACCACGATGACCCGGTCAACCCCCATGGCACGGGCAACATCAATCGGCGCATTGTTGCTCAATACGCCATCCACCAGCAGGCGCCCATCGATTTGCACCGGGGCGAAAAAGCCCGGTAGCGCAATACTGGCGCGGATAGCCTGAGGCAAGTGGCCGCTGCGGAAGACCACGGAATCACCGCTGGCGATGTCGGTAGCAACGGCGCGGAAAGGAATTGGCAGCCGATCGAAATCATCGACTTCGTTGGTATGCACCAGCAGGGTTTCCAGTGCTAGGCTCAGATTCTGCCCCTGCAGCAGACCCCGCGGCAGGCTGAGACGACCCTGATTGAACGAGAGGCGGTATTTGACCAGGAAATCACGGTCATCCTGCTTGCGACGGAAGGGGATGTCCTCCCGTTGCGGACTGTCGCTGAGGATGTTTTCCCAATCCAGGGCGAGGGCGATCTCTTCGAGTTCTTCAGCGTTGTAGCCGGCTGCGTACAACCCGCCGATTACGGCCCCCATGCTGGTGCCGGCAATCGCATGAATGGGGATGTTGCGTGCTTCCAGTTGCTTGAGTACGCCGATATGCGCCATGCCACGGGCACCCCCACCAGAGAGGACCAGCCCGGTACGCAGTTCTTCGGCACTGACGGCCAGTGGCGCGCAAATCAGCAGTAGACAGAGCAAGCGTTTGAACATGATAAAACCGATGGCAATACGTGGAATCCAGCGGCGATTGTATACGAGCCCGGGTCACTGTAGGGCAAAAATACGCAACCCGGATTGCTGCGCTCAGATAATCACCTTGTCGCGCAGTTTACGTGCAGCTTGTTCCAGGGTTTTGACAATTTCATCCTTGTCGTAATTGCGGATGTTGTTGGTATCCAGATACATCGAAAAGCCGGGCAGCTCTTCTTCCAGGTAGCTGGGGGCCGCGCCCAGCTCACTGCGCAGGCCGACGACCTGATAGACCTGCACCGGGCGGGAAAAGCCCTTGACGCTGATTTCGCCCTTGTCGCGACACATGACGCGGTCCTTGACCAGTGACCAGGTCTGGTGTGAAACCAGGATTTCGCCGGATTCGGCGGCATTTTCCAGTCGGCTGGCGAGGTTCACCTCGCGGCCGATAATGGTGTAATCCATCCGCGTATTGGCGCCAAAATTACCCACGGTGCAATAACCGGTACTCAGGCCCATGCGGATTTCCAGCGGACGAGTGATGCCGCGGGTTCGCCACTGCTGGCGTAGCACTTTCATGTGCTTGCGCATGGCAATGGCCATGGCAACGGCGGCTTCGGCATCTTCCTTGGCGCCTTTGCTGACCGGGTCACCAAAGAAAATCATCACGCAGTCGCCGATGAATTTATCGATGGTGCCGCCATATTCAAGGGCAATCTTCGCCATTTCATTGAGATAGTGATTGAGCAGATCGGTCAGGGCCTCTGCCTCCATCTCCTCGGCCAGTTCGGTAAAGCCGCGAATATCCGAGAAGAACACGGTCATTTTCTTGCGACGGGTTTCCAGCGTCACCGTGCGCTGGCCGGAAAAGATCGATTCCCAGACCTGAGGAGACAGGTAGCGCGACAGGTTGCTCGCCAACCGGGCACTGCGTTCCTGTTCGGCGCCGATGGCCCGGCGCGCTTTTTCCAGGTTGCGTCCTTGTTGATAGACGTAGACGGCGGTAATCACGATAAACACACTGAGACTCAGCAGGCTGGCCAGCATCACTGTCAGGCTGGTGTCTATCTGCGGTGACGGCATCAGCAACAGGCTTGAGCCAAGCAAGCCGAGCAGTGCCAGCAACCAGCCGATCCCCAGGTACAAGGTCCCGCCGATTATGCTGCTGGCAAAGCTGATCAACAGCAGAAACACCAGGCTGGGCACCAGGTTGTACAGGCTTAGTGTGATCAGTATGCCGGTTTGCAGCGCATCCACCGCGAGTGCGATCAAGCCGCCACGACGCAGATTGTCGGCGCTGAATCGGGCCAGCAACCAGCGCAGCAGATGCGGAAAGATCAGGCAGTAGGCAATAACGACCAGGTGCTGCAGATCGAAACCACGCTGGACGCCCAGGGCAGTAAAGGTAATGGCGACGCAGAGGTAAGCCAGCGTTCGGGAGTGGTACCCCTCCATCGGTGGCTTGACCGGGTGTATGCGGCTATTGATTGACATTATTATCTGGTTCCCGTGCCATGGGCAGGGGCCATGATCGCCCCGAGAAGTCCTCGAGCGATCATAATATGTCAGGGCGGAAAGTAAAGCGCTGTGCTATTCAGCGCTTGCCTTGGCGTACATGGAATTGCGTGGTCGAGCAAATACCCGGCGCAGCATGGGCTCAAAGAATTCCAGCGATTCAGAGGCGTAGTCCGGATCAAAGGCCGTCGCGTCGTATTTGGCGCAGAATTCAGCGGTATAGGCATACAGCGGGTGATCCTTGAACTGATCCCGCAGGTGCCGATCCATGCCCAGGTGATGAAAGAAGTAGTAGCCCTGGAAAACGCCATGCTTTTCGACCATCCACAGGTTCTCTTCGCTGACGAAGGGTTTGAGGATGGCGGCGGCAATGTCCGGATGATTGTAGGAGCCCAGGGTGTCGCCAATATCGTGCAGCAGGGCACAGACTACGTACTCCTCATCCCGACCGTCGCGGTGGGCGCGGGTAGCGGTTTGCAGAGAGTGCTCCAGGCGATCAATCGGGAAACCGCCAAAGTCGCCATCAAGCAGCTTGAGGTGGCTGAGAATGCGATCCGGCAATTCGCGGGCAAAGTCCCGGAAGTGCGTGGAGATGATCTGCCAGTCTTCTGCTGTGCCTTCCTGCATGGCGGTAAAGGTGGCCTGTTCGTGCTTGCCCATGGTTGTCTCCTGCGGGTTTTATTATCAGAGCAGGGTGCAGTCTAGACGAGCACGGGGTAGGCGACTGTCAGCGGGCTGACAATCGCGCACCCGATCAGAAGCGGATGCGTCCGGTAAGCGCATCACGCAGCATGACCCAGTCACCCATGAAGCTGTACAGCGGATACTTGAAGGTAGCCGGCTTGTTTTTCTCGAAGAAAAAATGGCCAACCCAGGCAAATCCGTAGCCGACGACAGGCAGTGCCAGCAACCACCAGAAGTTCTGGCTGAGGAGAACCGCGGCGAGAATCAACAGCACCAGGCAGCTGCCCACGTAGTGCAGACGACGGCTGGTATCGTTGCTGTGTTCGCTGAGGTAATAGGGGTAAAACTCGGCAAAGGAGCTGAATGCCGGTAGTTCGCTGGCTGCTTGAGAGCTGGTCTCGGTCATGAAAACTCCTTGTAGGTTGCATATCAGGTTAGTCCAGAAGCGCACCTTAGCCAATTTATGGCCGGCTGCACTGGCCCAGCGTGCCAGCAGACTGACTTTGCCGGCCGGGTGTTGTCGCGACCGGCTTTGCACTATGCTTGGTTGCATATTTTGCCCCTGCAATCATGCAGAGGGTGTGGAGGAGAACCGGTTACCAAGATGCCTGCTTATTTGCGTACCACTTCATCAAGCTGGGCCAGTGCGGTGCTCGAGGCCATGCGCCTGGAGGGGCTGGATACCGGGCAGTTGTGCACTGATGTCGGGCTGGACAAGCGCCTCTTGCGCGAGCCGGAAGCACGTTTCGAGCAGGACATGATGACCCGGCTCTGGCATTTGGCGGTGCAGCGCAGCGGTAATCCGGCCCTGGGGCTGAATCTGGCCCGGGTGGTAAGACCAGCGTATTTCAACCTGGTTGGCTATGCCATGATGTCCAGCCCGAGTCTGCTCGAGGCGTTCAAACGCATCGTGCGTTTTCAACGCATCATGGGTGAGTCATCGGATCTGGATTTGCGTCTGGAACCGCAACAGGTAGCACTGGTGCTGGCATTCCATGGTGACCAGTTGCCGGTTCCCAGTCAGGTTCACGAAGCCGCCATGGCCTACCTTCTGGCGTTCTGCCGCTGGATGACCGGACGCGAGCTGGTGCCGCAGCAGGCCCGTTTTGCTGCTCCGGCACCCGCTGATGCGGTGCCCTATGAAACCCTTTTTGGCTGCCCGCTGGTTTTTTCCAGCACCGAATATGCCCTGGTTTTTGATCGCGCCGAAGTGAACAAGCAGCTATCCAGCGGCAACGACCGCCTGGCGCAGATGCATGATCATATGGCCAGCGAGTACCTGGCGCAGTTTGCCCAGAACCGGGTTACCCATCAGGCCCGGCAAACGCTCTGCCGGCTGTTGCCTCAGGGTGAACCCAAGCGTGATGCGGTGGCCGAAGCGATGCGCATGAGTACGCGTACCTTGCAGCGCCGTCTGCAGGAGGAGGGCACCAGTTATCAGCAGCTGCTGGATGACACGCGGCGGGAGCTGGCACTGCAGTATCTGGCCGAACCGGAACTGACGCTGCTGGAAATTGCCTATCTGCTGGGGTTTGCCGACCCGAGCAACTTTTTCCGCGCTTTCCGGCGCTGGTATGCTGTGCCCCCCGGTCAGTACCGTGAGCAACATCTGAATTCACCCAATCCCAAGGAGGCCTGATGGATGCGCTGCACGCTTTGCATGGGCGCGTTTCTGTACCTCGCCTGACGGGCCCGGCGCCAAGCCCCGAGCAGCGAGAGCAGTTGTTCAAGGCAGCGCTGCGTGCGCCTGATCATGCCTGGTTGCGTCCCTGGCGTTTTCTGGTGCTGGAACAGCCGGGGCTGGAGCAACTGGGTGAGCTCTTTGTTCAGGCAGCGCTGCATGATGAGCCGGAGCTGTCAACCGAGCGGCAAGACAAGCTGCGCCGACAACCGCTGCGTGCGCCGATGATCATTGTTGCTATCAGCTGCCGTCAGTCGCACCCCAAGGTTCCGGCGTCAGAGCAGGATCTGGCCTGTGGCGCGGCCGTCAGCAATATGCTGGTGGCCGCGCATGCGCTGGATCTCGGTGCGGTCTGGCGTACTGGCGAGATGGCCTACCACCCGGTGGTCCGCAAGGGATTGGGCCTGGCGGATAACGAGCAGGTTATTGCGTTCTTGTATCTGGGGCAGTGCCTGGGTCAGCGCAAGGCCCCGCCTGAACTGGCCACGACAGATTTTTTCACGCCCTGGAGTGGCCCAGCGGCAGGCTGATGGTGGCACGCAGGCCGCCGAGCTGCGGGCTGCGATCAAAGCGCAGTTGGCCCTGATGTCGGTCAATGGCACGCCGGGCGATCGCCAGGCCGAGGCCATGGCCGCTGTCTGCGGCTTGCCCGGGCAGGCGCACAAAGGGCTCGCCCAGTTGGCTTAGCCATGCATCAGGTACTCCGGGTCCGCTGTCTTCAATACGGATAATGGCCTGTGATTCCTGGCGCGCGAGCAGGATGTTGATCTGGCCATTCTCGGGGGTGAAGCGCAATGCATTGCGCAGCAGATTGTCCAGCGCACTGGCAATTTGTTGCGGCCAGCCAGTCAACTGACTCCTGGTTTGACCCTGGAGTTCGATCCGTTGATGCTCGGCGCTGAAGCTGGCGTCGGCTACCGATTCCCTGACCAGAGTATCCAGATCAAAACGTTCGCTGGGATGGTCATGGCTGTCCAGCCGGCTCAGGGTGAGGATGTCGCCAATCAGCTCGTCCAGCCGGCTGCATTCGCGGTCCAGCCGCTGCCATAGAGGATCGTCCGAGGGCAGCGGTTGACGGCTGGCCAGGGCCAGACCGATACGCAGTCGGGCCAGGGGGGAGCGCAGTTCGTGGGAAATATCGCGCATCAGCTGCTGTTGACTGTCGAGCAGGGTTTGCAGGCGGGAGGCCATATGCTGAAACTGACGTGACAGGTCACCGATTTCATCGCGCCGGCGCAAGCTGGGCAGCAAACTCTCGGGTTGATATTGCCCCTCGCCCAGGGCTTGCGCGGCGTGCCCAAGGCGGCGTAGCGGGCTGGTCAGGTAGCGGCTGAGCAACAAGCTGAGCAGCGCCAGCAACGCCATGGCCAGAATGATATTGGCAATCAGCGCAAAGGGTGTGCGCTGCCAGCGAAACAGCTCCGGTGTCGGCACATGCAGGCTCAACTGGTAGGTGGCGAGGTCACTGTTCCAGACCAGCTGGAAGCGGCGCCCATAGGGATTGCGGCGGGACTTGTGCTGGCGTTCTTCCACCAGATGCTGCCGCGCGCTGGGCCAGAGCGTGCCCGTCAGCAGAGGGTCGCCACTGGCATCAAACAGGCGCGCTCGCAGACGGTGTTCTGCCAGTTGCTGTTCCAGCCAGGCTTGTGCCTGATCTGGCCCCTGTTGCTCATATTCATTGACCAGTTCACTGGCAAAATCACGCAATTGCGGGTGAAATTGCAGCAGCATCCAGTCCTGTTGCAGGGCACGACTGACCAGAAAGCCAGAGCCACCAACCAGCAGGGTTGCCAGCCAGAGAACGGCAAAGACTTTCCAGAACAGTCGCATGCGGATCAGTAATCCCGGTTGCGTTGATGGCGCTCGCCAGACTCGTCACGCTGTTGATGATGCTGTTGCATTCTTTCCCGGTGCTCTTCACGCATGGCCTGCATTTTTTCCTGTTGCTCCTCGGTCAGTACCTCGGCAACCTGCTCGCGGGTTTGCGCATGCAGCTCACGGTAGGCTTCGCGCTGTTCCTTGTGGATTTCACGCAACTGCTCTTGCTGCTCACTGGTCAGGTCGAGTTGTTCGGTCATGCGTTCTAGGTAACGCTCACCGCGATCCTGCTTGCCCTGGCCATGGTGGGCGGCAAGGGTATGCCCGCTGAGGCCGATACCCAGCATCATTACACTGGCGATCAAGGTCTTGTTCATCATTGACTCCTGTTTGGTCATTCAGTCGGGGGCCATGTTTGACCCTTGATGCTCAGTCTGACGAATACACTGTCAAGCTGGGCTGCCTGGCGGTAAAGGTTGTGTAAAGCTCACGCGGCGTAGATATAACCCCGCCCGCGCAGTGCCTGAATGCGTGGGCGCTCGTCGGCATGGGTGCCGAGTTTGCGTCGCAGGTTGCTGATGTGCATGTCCAGGCTGCGGTCATAGGGGCCGAGGGACTTGCCCAATACCTCGCGCGACAGGGTCTGGCGGTCAATCACCTGCCCCGCGTGGCGTAACAACAGGGCGAGAATATGTGCTTCCGTCTGGGTCAGGGTCAGCAGCTCTCCATCGCGCCAGGCGACCAGGTTGACCGAATCGAGGCGCAGGTCACCGACGTCCAGCAGGCTGGACTCGTTGCCGGTGTCCTGATGCTGACTGCGGCGCAGCAGGGCGCGCAAGCGGGCGACCAGTTCGCGTGGATCGCAAGGTTTGGCCAGATAATCGTCGGCACCCAGCTCCAGGCCCAGAATGCGGTCAACCGGTTCTCCCCGGGCACTGAGCATCAGCACCGGTACCTGAGCCTGCTGGCGCAGAGCACGCAGCAGGTCCAGACCGTTGATGCCGGGAAGCATCAGATCCAGGATGATAGCTTCATGTTCACCGGTCAGTGCGCGGGCCAGGCCCTGCTCGCCATCGTGCACGCAATCGAGCTGAAACCCTTCGCTGCCCAGCCAGTCGCCAAGCAGACCACACAGCTCCTGGTCATCGTCAATCATCAATAATCGGGCAGTGGTCACGGGCTTGCCTCTTGAGTTTGGCTCGGCTCAGCGTTGGGCCGGCAACACGGCCTTGAACGGTTTGACCCGCACATCCTGATAGACGCCGGCGGCAACATAGGGGTCCGCTGCAGCCCAGGCTTCGGCCGCTTCCAGGCTGGCAAATTCGGCCACCACCAGGCTGCCGGTAAAACCGGCGCTGCCGGGATCATTGCTGTCGACGGCCGGGTGCGGCCCCGCGAGCAGCAACCGGCCGGCATCCTGCAATGCATGCAACCGCGCCAGGTGATCCGGCCGCGCTTGCAGGCGGGCATCGAGGGTGTCGGGGTAATCGGTAGCCATGATGGCGTAGTACATTGTTTGTCCTTGATTCCATGCTGCCACTCAATGGCAGGCGTGCCGGAAGATTGCACGAACATGATCGTCACATTGCATGAGGCTCCGCAGCAGGTCGCTTGTTCACGGCTCACGCAGACGCATTATCGGGCACAAGTGTATCCGACTGAGCGTTCAAGGCGTAGACAAGGCATAATGGTGGAAATTCCCCATGCAGGAGATCCTGTGCGCGCTGATCTACACATGCACAGTACCGCTTCCGATGGCGTGCTGGCCCCCGACCAACTCATGCACCGTGCTGCCGCAGCCGGCGTCGAGCTGATCGCCTTGACCGACCATGACTGTATCGATGGTCTGGAGTCGGCGCGAGCGGCTGCATTGGCCGCGGGTATGGGTTGGGTCAGTGGTGTCGAGCTGTCAGCCCAGTGGCAGTCACGCACGTTGCATATCCTGGGCTATGGTTTTGATCCGCAGGATGGCGACTTTCAACAGGCCCTGAGCGAAGTTCGCACCGGGCGCTGGCGCCGGGCCGAGCAGATCGCCGACAAACTGGCACAGAAGAATATGCCGGGTGCGTTGGCCGGAGCCATTGAGCAGCAAAAACTGGCCGGAGCGGAGGAGCACAGCCCGCCCGCACGCCCGCACTTTGCCGACTGGCTGGTGGCTGCCGGCCATGTGCCGGATCGTGCAGCTGCGTTCCAGAAATGGCTCGGCGCCGGCAAGCTCGGTGATATTCGCCAGCACTGGCCGACCCTGGAAGCAGTCGTTGGCCAGATTCGCAGTGCCGGTGGCATCGCCGTGATTGCCCATCCGTGGCAATACGGTTTCAGCCGGAGTCAGCTGCGCAAATTGCTGCGGGCCTTTGCCGAGGCCGGTGGTCGTGGCATTGAAGTCGTCAATGGCAAGCAGCCGGTTGAGCAGGTGGCCTACCTTGGTAAACTGAGCCGAGAACTGGGTTTTCTGGTCAGCTGTGGTAGTGATTTCCATAACCCGGATTCGCCCTGGATGGCGCTGGGGCAAATGACGGCATTACCGCCGGAGTGTTCGCCACTCTGGCAGGATGAAGCTTTTAATGCGGCGCCTGGCCGCTGTGGATGAGGAATTTAGTGTGAGTCAGTTTTTTCAGATTCATCCGGATAACCCGCAACCCCGGCTGATTCGGCAGGCGGTTGATATTATTCGTCAGGGCGGTGTGGTCGCCTATCCGACTGATTCGGCCTACGCCCTGGGCTGTCATCTGGGCGACAAGAACGCGCTGGAGCGGATTCGTCGCCTGCGTGAGCTGGACAAGAATCACAACTTCACTCTGGTGTGCCGTGACTTGTCCGAGCTGGGGGTTTACGCCAAGGTCGACAACACGACCTTTCGTTTGCTCAAGGCGCATACGCCGGGGCCTTATACCTTTATCCTGAATGCGACCAGCGAAGTGCCACGGCGCTTGCTGCATCCGAAGCGACGCACCATCGGCCTGCGCATTCCTGACCACCAGATCACCCTGGATCTGCTGGCAGCCCTGGGCGAACCCTTGATGAGCGTGACCCTGATGCTCCCGGGCGACAACCTGCCGCTGACCGACCCGGAGATGATCCGGGATCGTATCGGCAAGCAGCTGGATCTGATCATTGACGGCGGCGCCTGCGAGGTAGAGCCAACGACAGTGGTCAGCATGCTGGACGATGTGGTTGAAGTGACACGGGTCGGTCTGGGTGATCCAACCCCCTTCGGTGGCTAGTTGCAACAGTCATATTGTTGTTGCATTTGCGTCCTTGGCAGGCAAAACCGCTTGCAGCTTCAGAGCGGCGGTAAAACGGCGAGGGTAATTGGTGTCGGGTTTGCCCGGGGGCGGCGACTTGCGGGTATACTGCGCACTTTCTGCCATGTACCTATGGCTTCTTTCTGTTGATAGCGTCAGGAGTGACACTTGAGTTCCGTAGATTCGCAGCGCAGGATTCTGTCTGGCATGCGCCCGACTGGTCGATTGCATCTGGGTCATTATCATGGTGTGTTGAAGAACTGGGTAAAGTTGCAGCATGAGTATGATTGCTTTTTCTTTGCGGCTGACTGGCATGCGCTGACCACCCATTACGAGACGCCGCAGGATATCGAGCAGAGTGTCTGGGACATGCTGGTCGATTGGCTGGCGGCCGGAGTGAGCGGTAACGCATCGACCCTGTTCATCCAGTCGCAGGTACCCGAGCATGCCGAGCTGCACCTGTTATTGTCGATGATTACACCCGTCAGTTGGCTGGAGCGGGTGCCGACCTACAAGGATCAGCAGGAAAAACTCAAGGATCTGGATCTGGCGACCTACGGTTTCCTTGGCTACCCCTTGCTGCAGAGCGCGGATATTCTGGTTTATCGCGCCGGTCAGGTACCGGTCGGGGCGGACCAGGTAGCGCACGTGGAAATTACCCGTGAAGTGGCGCGGCGCTTCAATCACCTGTACGGCAAGGAAATCGGTTTCGAAGAGAAAGCCGAGGCTGCGGTCCGCAAGATGGGCAAAAAAGCCGCCAAGCTATACAACAACCTGCGCAAGACCTATCAGGAGCAGGGTGACAGCGAGGCACTGAATACGGCGCGTGCCCTGCTTCAGGAGCAGCAGAATATTACCCTGGGCGACAAGGAGCGTTTGTTTGGCTACCTGGAAGGTGGCGGCAAGGTGATTCTGCCCGAGCCACAGGCCCTGCTGACACCGGACTCGAAGATGCCGGGCCTGGATGGGCAAAAAATGTCCAAGTCCTACGGCAACACCATTACCTTGCGTGATACCACGGATGAGGTGAGCGAGAAGGTGCGCCGCATGCCGACCGATCCGGCTCGGGTACGTCGCAATGATCCGGGTGATCCGGGCAAGTGCCCGGTATTCCAGTTGCATCAGGTCTATACCGATGAGGCAACCCATGCCTGGGTGCAGGAAGGCTGCCGGAGTGCCGGTATTGGCTGTATTGACTGCAAGAAGCCGGTGATAGATGCGATCAGTACCGAGCTGGCGCCGATGCAGCAGCGGGCGAAGGATTACGAAGCGAACCCGGATGCGGTGCGGGTGATTCTGGCCGAGGGCACCGAGCGCGCGCGCGAAGCGGCGCGCGATACCCTGGCTGAAGTGCGGCAGGTCATGGGCCTGCATTACCGGCCCTGACCCCATGCGCGAGCCGACGAACACTGAGACCCCCTCGACCTCGTCGGCCAGCGCTGCCACTTCGCCTCTGGTACACCAGCAGGAACTGCCTTTTGCCGTGGTGTACGGCCAGGCGGTGACCGAATTGCCGCAGGATCTGTACATTCCGCCCGAGGCGCTGGAAGTCTTTCTCGAGGCTTTTGAAGGCCCGCTGGATTTGCTGCTGTATCTGATCCGCCGACAGAATATCGACATTCTGGATATTCCGGTGGCGGAAATTACCCGCCAGTACATGAGTTACGTCGAGCTGATGAAGGCGATACGCCTGGAGTTGGCTGCCGAGTATCTGGTGATGGCTGCCATGCTGGCAGAGATCAAATCCCGCCTGTTGTTGCCGCGTCAGGAAGAGCTCGACGAAGAGGAGGGTGATCCTCGTGCCGAGCTGATCCGTCGCCTGCAGGAATACGAGCGCTTCAAGCAGGCCGCCGAGGATATCGACAGCTTGCCGCGCCTTGGCCGTGACCTGACGCTGGCTGCTGCCGAGGTGCCGGCTTTGCCGCAGCGCACCCAGGCACCTGAGGTCAATTTGCAGGAATTGATGCTGGCATTGTCCGATGTATTGCGTCGTGCCGATATGTTCGAAAGTCACCAGGTCACCCGGGAGGTGTTGTCTACCCGCGAGCGCATGGCGCAGGTGCTGGATCGCTTGCAGGGCCGCGCCTTCGTGCCTTTTGTCAGTCTGTTCAGTACGTCTGAGGGGCGCCTGGGTGTCGTCGTCACCTTTATGGCGGTGCTGGAACTGGTCAAGGAACAACTGATCGAACTGGTACAAACCGAACCCCTGGCCCCCATTCACGTCAAGGTGCGCGCAGATGAGCCAACCACCCCTGTCACGGATTCTTGAAGCGGCGCTGCTGTCCAGCAACAAGCCGCTGAACCTGGAGCGGATCAAGGATCTGTTCGAGCCCGAACAATTGCCAGCGAATGATGCATTGCGCGCGGCGCTTGCCGAACTGGCTGACAGCTATGCCGACTCAGCCATGCAGCTGGTCGAGGTGGCCAGCGGCTGGCGACTTCAAGTGCGCAATGAGTTCATGCCCTGGGTCAGTCGCTTGTGGGAGGAGCGGCCGCAGCGTTACTCGCGTGCGCTGCTGGAAACACTGGCACTGATTGCTTACCGCCAGCCGATCACCCGTGGCGAGATTGAGGATATTCGCGGGGTGGCGGTGAGCAGCCACATCGTCCGTACTCTGGTCGATCGCGAATGGGTGCGGGTGGTCGGTCACCGTGATGTACCGGGCCGCCCAGCCATGTATGCCACTACCCGCCAGTTTCTTGATTACTTCAGTTTGCATAGTCTCAACGAGCTGCCACCCTTGGCGACCATTCGTGACCTGGATGCCGAGCCCGAACTGGACCTGCAGGACACCGGCAGCGATGAGGAAACCCAGGCCCCAGCGACGCCGTGGATGCCGGTCGAGCCCTTGCAACCGTTGGACGGCGAAGCTGCGGAAGAAGATTTTCATGCGCTGCTGGACGAGCTGCGCGGCATGGAAGAACGCATCAAGACCGATTTCGATGACTTGCCGGCGCGGGAAGAGCCAACAGATGACGAGCCGCCCGGCGAGTGATATTCTCGCGGACTTGCCAGCTACGCCAGCCACCGGGAGGTGCCCGATATGCGCGAAACAACCAATCCACCAGTCAGTGGTGAAAAACTCCAGAAAGTCCTTGCCCGCATGGGCCTGGGTTCCCGCCGAGAAGTTGAAGGCTGGATTGCCGCCGGTCGGGTTCTGGTCAATGGTGAACAGGCGGTACTCGGTTGCCGCGTTGACAGCCTCGACCAGATTACCCTGGATGGTCGCCCGCTCAAACGCGACCTGAATACCGAAGTCGTTCGCCGGGTCATCATCTACAACAAGCCCGAAGGTGAAGTCTGTACCCGCGATGACCCCGAAGGCCGCCCCACTGTGTTTGATCGTTTGCCGCGCCTGAAGCAGGGCCGCTGGATCAACATCGGCCGGCTGGATATCAATACCACCGGCTTGCTGTTGTTTACCACCGATGGTGAACTGGCCAACCGGCTGATGCATCCGTCCTGGCAGATGGACCGTGAGTATGCGGTGCGTGTCATGGGTGAGGTCGATGAAGCCATGATCGAGCGTCTGACTACCGGCGTTATGCTGGAAGATGGCCCGGCGCGGTTTACCGACGTGGTCACGGCCGGTGGTGAAGGCATCAATCGCTGGTTTCATGTCTGCTTGCTGGAAGGCCGTAACCGTGAAGTGCGGCGTCTGTGGGAGTCTCAGGGGGTGCGTGTCAACCGGCTCAAGCGGGTACGCTTTGGCCCCGTCTTCCTGGGTCCGGAATTGCCGGTCGGACGCTGGCGTGAGATGGCTCAGCAGGAACTTGACACCCTGAGCGCCGAGGTTGAGCTCAGGCCGGTTTCCTTGCCTGAAGCCAGTCAGCAGGAAAAGGAAAAGCGCAAGCGCCAGGCGCGCAAGCCATCGCTGCATACCCCGCGGCCACTGCGTCGTACCAAGCCCAAACGCTGAATTCTGTTCAGGACTCATGTTTTATTTTGGAGAGCGTTGAATGAAGACCCTGTTTTTGTATAACAGCATCAAGCCGCTGGATCGCCAGGCACACCGCAATCTGCGGGTAAGCAATGCGACAACTTTTGAATTTGCGCGTGATGCGCAAATGGTCCCGATTAACGGGGCAGAGTTTTTCTCTGCGGCCCGCAGCTTTCCGCTGCTGTTTATCGGGCGCGAAGACAACATCTCCCCGGTGGCCTTGATGGGGCTTACCGAAGGGCACAATCGCTTTCTGCAAGCGGATGGCCAGTGGCAGGAAAGTACCTATGTTCCGGCTTTTGTTCGTCGCTATCCCTTTATGTTTGCTGATACCGGCGCTGAAGAGCTGACCATCTGCATTGATGAGGACTTTGCCGGCTGGAATGAGCAGGAAGGGCGAGAGCTTTTTACTGACAATGGCGAGTACAGCACGTTTTTGCAGAGCATGGTCGGTTTGATGCAAAACTATTTCAACGATTCCAAGCAGACGCGCGCTTTTGTACTGCAGTTGCAGAAGCTGAACCTGTTGGTTCCGCGTTCAGTCAAGATGACGCACAGGAATGGCAAGAGTTTTACCCTGCAAGACTTTTATGCCGTTGACGAAAAGCGGTTGCGGCAATTGGGTGACGCCGATGTGCTGGAGTTGAACAGACAGGGTTTTCTGGGCCTGATTTATGCCCACCTGATGTCGCTGGGCAACATCAATGTGCTGTTTGAGGATTATCTGAATGCCGGTTTTGGCAGTGACGCCAAACACTGACCGGAACGAGCCTGGTGTCAGCCAGGCTCAGCCTTCAGCGATGACCTGATTGCGACCGCCGCGCTTGGCCTTGTACATTTGCTGATCACAGCGCTCGTACAGGGCTTGCTGGCTTTCATCGTTGCGTCGACGGGCAACCCCAATGCTGACAGTCAACGGAATCGGCTGGCCATCCAGTTGGAACTGCATCTCGGCTATGGCGTTGCGGATTCGCTCGGCAACCATGCGCGCATCCACCAGGCTGGTGTCGCTTAGCAGTACCACGAATTCTTCCCCGCCAAGCCGGAACAGGCCATCCACTGCCCGCAGGCAACCTTCGCAGGCACTGACCATGGCTTTCAGCGCTTCATCGCCAAAGGCATGACCGTAGGTGTCGTTGATGGTTTTGAAGTGATCAATGTCGATCACCATCATCGACAGGTCAGTCCGTTTGCGGATGGCGTGCTTGATTTCCCGGTCGAGCGCCTGATCCAGTGCCAGGCGGTTGCCACACCCGGTCAGCGGGTCGTTCAGCGCGCAGGCAATGGCTTCGTGGTACAGCAAAGCGTTGCGCAGAGGATAGAGCAGGCTGCCGAGCAGGCTTTCAAGACCTTTCAGCTGGGCTTCACTGAATCGCTTGCTGCGGCTGAAACGCAATTCACCGAGAAAATCGCCCAGGTGGGTCAGACGGTAGCTGCAACGATGCAGCGCCGGGCTGCCGAAGTCGAACTGCAGCTGCTTGGCATCGTGGCGGTACTCCAGACTGTTCAGTTCGAGCGCCTGTTGCAGGGTGGCAAAGAACAGGCCGAGGATGCGATCCATTTCCAGCGAGGTTTGCAGCAACTGACTGAGGCTTTGTTGCAACTGACTGACAGACGGGCTGGCGCTGCTGTGCACGGACTTGCTGGCCTGCGCGCCGGCTGATTTTATCTTTAGCCGTGCGCTGTCAAAGTCGATGGTGTTTCCGGAAGTGGAGTTCATCTGTTACCCCGTCAAGGTTGCTGTTGAGGGGACTGAAGCAGTATCTGTGCCAATAGTTAAAAAGGATTTAAATTCAATGGCTTGGTCGGAGTTGTCAGTCTGGTTGCACATTCAGGCGGCAGGTTTTTGCCGCCTGATGGCAGATTGATGGTGGTTGCCGTGAGGCGCGCTGTCAGATAATTGGCTACTGCGCATCCAGGGCTTGACCGTTCACCGTCAAGCTGTCGTCGCCGAGCAGGTAAAGGAAGGCCGGCATGATCTCCGCAGGCGTCACCAGATTGCCTGGTTCTTCGCTGGGATAGGCCTCAGCCCGCATGGCGGTGCGTGTGGCGCCGGGGTTGATGCTGTTGACCCGAATCTTGCTGGTGCCATCCTGCTCGTCGGCCAGGACCTGCATGAAGCCTTCCAGAGCAAACTTGCTTACCGCGTATGGTCCCCAGTAGGCGCGGCCGGTCCGACCTACGCTCGAGGATACGCAAAGCACGGAAGCTGTCTCGGCGGCTCGCAGCAAGGGCATCATGGCCCGGGTCAGCATAAAAGGCGCATGCAGATTGACCTGCATGACTTGCAGCCAGGCTTCCGGTTTGACCTGATCCATCAGCGTCCGCGGTCCAAGCAGGCCGGCGTTATGGACCAGGCCATCCAGCTTGCCGAAGGTGTCGAAGAGCTGATCGGCCAAGTCGTCATAATCCTTTTCCGTTGCCGTGACGAGGTCGAGCACGCAGAGCCCCGGTTGTGGATGGCCTGCGGCCTCGATGGCGTCATAGACCGCTTCCAGCTTGCTCAGCGTGCGCCCGAGCAGGACGACGGTGGCGCCATGTGCCGCACAACTCAGGGCGCAGGCCTTGCCGATGCCGTCTCCGGCGCCGGTAACCAGAATGACCTTGTCGCGCAGCAGGTCAGCAGGGGCTTGGTAATCAAACATGGCATTTCTCCGGTTGCCACTGCCGGGTCAGCCAGGGGCGTAACTCGACAGCATGAGTTATACAGTGATCAGCTTGCCAGCGGCCGGGGTCATCACCCACCGGCAAATAGCCGTACAGGGCGGCGACGGTCTGCATACCAGCGGCGCGTCCAGCGTCGATATCGCGCAGGTGGTCGCCGACAAACAGACTGCCGACCGGATCAACGGCCATTTGTTCGCAGGCTTTGAACAAGGGTTCCGGGTGGGGTTTGGGCTGGCTGACCTGGTCAGGACAGACCAGCGCTGCGCAGCGCTCGGACCAGCCCATGGCGGCCAGCAAGGGAATGCTGAAGCGACTCAGTTTGTTGGTCACCACGCCCCAGGGAATCTGCTCCTCATCCAGCCAGTCCAGCAATTCAGTGATGCCGGGGAAGGGGCGGGTGTGGACGGCCAGCTGCTGTTCGTAGCGTTGCAGAAAATCGTCGCGCAGGGCAGTGAAATCCGCCGCGTCCGGGCGGATGGCAAAGGCAGCACAGAGCATCCCGACCGAACCATTGGATACCTGTTGGCGGATCACCTGGGCGGGGACCTCGGGTGCGGCCCGTTCGCTGCGCATCTGTTCGATGATGCGATAGAAATCCTCAACGGTATCCAGCAGGGTGCCATCAAGGTCAAAAAGTACACCGCGACGCATGACTAGTGTCCTTTAGCTGAAGTTTGCAGCGTTTCAGCGTGCCCTGTGAAGCCCATGGCAAGGCGCGCCTTGTCGTAGTACCTGATACCGGCGCTGAACTGCTGTGAACGTCGGTTAAGGGGCATTAGAGACTCCGCTGAAAATGCATCATGTAATTGACGTCGACATTGGCTTCCAGCTTGTACACCTTGGTCAGCGGGTTGTAGGTCAGCCCGGTGATGTCCTGCAGGTCCAGTTTGGCTTCGCGGGCCCAGTTGCCCAGTTCGGCCGGCCGAATGAATTTGGCGAACTCGTGGGTGCCGCGTGGTAACAGGCGCAAGATGTATTCGGCCCCGAGGATGGCAAACACGAAGGATTTCGGATTGCGGTTGATGGTGGAAAAGAATATCTGGCCGCCCGGCTTGACCAGCCGCGCGCAGGCGGCGATCACTGACGACGGGTCGGGCACGTGTTCGAGCATTTCCAGACAGGTAACCACATCAAAACTCTCCGGCTGTGCGTCAGCCAGCTCTTCTGCCGTGGTTTGCTGGTAATCCACTTCGACACCCGACTCCAGCTGATGCAGGCGGGCGACGGCCAAAGGCGCTTCGCCCATATCGATGCCGGTCACTTCGGCGCCGCGCTGGGCCATGGCTTCAGCCAGGATGCCGCCGCCACAGCCGACATCGAGAACCCGCTTGCCAGCCAGACCAACGCGTTCGTCAATCCAGTTGCAGCGCAGTGGATTGATTTCGTGCAGCGGACGGAATTCGCTGTTGCGGTCCCACCAGCGGCTGGCCAGGGCTTCGAATTTGGCGATTTCAGCGCGATCAACATTAAGACTCATGGCTATCTCCCTGCAAAATCTGTGGGGCCCACACGGACGCTTCGTTGAGTACACGCTCCAGGGGCAAGGCTATCAATTGGCGATCACGGACCTTTTCCCGTCCGGCTACCCAGACATCGGATACCAGTGCGGCCGATCCGGTGTAGAGCAATTGCGACACCGGATGATAAACCGGCTGCTGAGCCACACCGGAGAGGTCGACGGCAATCACGTCGGCAGCTTTGCCTGCTTCCAACGAGCCAATCTGCTCACTCAGGCCCAGGGCCTGGGCTCCACCCAGGGTCGCCATATGCAGTGCGGTATCAGCATCCAGTGCAGTCGGTTGTCCGCTGCAGGCTTTGGCCAGCAGGGCGGCGGTACGCAGTTCGCCAAGCAGGTCGAGGTCGTTGTTGCTGGCAGCGCCGTCGGTGCCCAGTGCGACATTGATACCCGCATCCAGCAAGCGCTGCACCGGACAGAAGCCGCTGGCCAGCTTGAGGTTGGACTCCGGGCAATGAATGACCTGCACTGCATGGGCCTGCAGCAGTGCCAGGTCGGCATCATCCACCTGGGTCATGTGTACGGCTTGCAGGCGCGGGCCAAGCAGACCGAGGTCAGCCAGTCGTTGCAGTGGCCGCTGACCGCTGGCGGCAACCGCATCGCTGACTTCGCCGGCGGTTTCATGGATATGCATATGGATCGGAATATCCAGTTCGTCTGCCAGGGTGCGTACCCGGGTCAGCGCTTCATCACCTACGGTATAGGGCGCGTGGGGGCCGAAAGCAACGCTGATCAGGTCGTTATGACGCATTTCATCGTGCAGCTTGAGGCCTTTGTGGATGGCCTCGTCGCTGTTGGCGGCGCCCGGAATCGGGTTGTCGATGATCGGGAAGGCAACCTGGGCGCGCATGCCTGCCTCGCGGGCAACCTGAGCCGTCACTTCGGGGTAGAAATACATGTCGGCAAAGCAGGTAGTGCCGCCCAGCAGCATTTCAGCAATTGCCAGCTGACTGCCACAGCGGACGAAATCCGGGGTTACCCAGCGGGCTTCGGCAGGCCAGATGTGTTCCTGTAGCCAGGTCATCAGTGGCAAGTCATCAGCCAGCCCACGGAACAGGGTCATCGCAGCATGGCCATGCGCGTTCACCAGGCCTGGAATCAACAGGTGATGGGGCAGGCTGCGGCGTTGCCGTGGATGCAGTTGCCGGCTTTGTTCCTGTGTCAGCAGGGCAACAATGCGCTCGGCATGAATGACCAGGGCGTGATGCTCAAGTACCTGCCCTGCAGGCACCACGGGCGCAATCCAGCGCGCCTCGATGATCAGGTCCGGCTGTTCGGGTAGTGCGGTCATGGGTAGCTCGTTTTGTATCATGCGCGGCAGTATACCCCTAGCCTTGAGCCTGTGCAGTGCAATAATAATGTCAGTCTGTGGCAAAACGGACAGGGCCCTGTCCGGCACGGTATACTTGGCGGCTTTGCGCTCGCATGGGTGGGCGCTCGGCAGGAGCGGACAATGGCAGTTGAAGCGGCAGTTCCACGAGAACAATTTCAGGCTCTGGCCTGGTCCGGAGACGGCTTGCTACTGCTGGATCAGCGTCAGTTGCCGGGCAACGAGAGCTACCTGCTGTGCCGCACTGCGGCAGATGTGGCGGAAGCGATCAATGCGATGAGTGTTCGTGGTGCGCCGGCTATCGGTATTGCGGCCGCCTATGGCATTGCACTGGCGGCGCGCGAGCTGGGCAGCGCCGACGACTGGTCGGCGGCCCTGGAGCCGAGTTTTGCCATGCTTGAAGGCACGCGGCCGACGGCGGTCAATCTGGCCTGGGCGCTACGCATGATGCAGCAACAGCTGCAGCGCCTCCCTGAGGGGAGTGATGTGCCGGCTACCCTGCTGGCACTGGCGCGGCAGATTCATGACAGTGATCGTGAGGCCAACCTGACCATGGGGCGCCTGGGTATGCAGCAGCTGCGCAAATACGACAAACGCCCCCAGCATGTGATTACCCATTGCAATGCCGGTGCGCTGGCGACCGGTGGTTTTGGCACTGCACTGGGGGTTATCCGCACGGCGCATGCCGCCGGGCTGATCGAACAGGTACATGCCAATGAAACCCGCCCCTGGCTGCAGGGTACGCGCCTGACCGCCTGGGAGCTGATGCGCGAAGGCATTCCGGTCAGTTTGCAGGCTGATCTGGCGGTGGGTCACCTGATGAAGGAACAGTCGATTTCCTGGGTGATTGTCGGTGCCGACCGGATTGCCGCCAATGGCGACGTTGCCAACAAGATCGGGACTTATGCCCTGGCGGTGTTGGCCATGCACCATGGCGTTCGCTTTATGGTGGTGGCGCCCAGTTCCACCATCGACATGCAGCTGGACAATGGTGACCTGATTCCACTGGAAGAGCGCGATGCTGACGAGCTGCTGATTGTCGGCAATCGCCAGCTGGATACCGGTGCCGAGGTGTTCAATCCGGTGTTTGACGTTACTCCCGCGGACCTGATTGATGTCATCGTCACCGAGAAGGGCATTATCGAACGTCCGGATGCGCGCAAGCTGGCCGATATGATGAGCCGCCAGCGGTTACATTGATTGCCCCGGCGGCTGCCTCTTTGTATCCATTGTGGTATGCTGCTTGGCTTTGATCGGGCCCAGTCGAGACGCCCTGTCAGCCCTGCTGGCAGCGACTCTGCAAGCCCTTTTCAGCGCGAACCAAGGCTATCAGGCAGCTACCGAATGCCGACTATAAAAGGAATGCCGTTTCATGGGTGAACTGGCCAAAGAAATCCTTCCCGTCAATATCGAAGATGAACTCAAGCAGTCCTACCTCGATTACGCCATGAGCGTGATTGTGGGCCGGGCCTTGCCGGATGTGCGGGACGGCCTCAAGCCGGTGCATCGGCGCGTCCTGTTCGCCATGAGCGAGTTGAAAAACGACTGGAACAAGCCGTACAAGAAGTCGGCGCGTGTGGTCGGTGACGTGATCGGTAAATATCACCCGCACGGTGATTCGGCGGTGTATGACACCATCGTCCGTATGGCACAGCCATTCTCCTTGCGCTATTTGCTGGTTGATGGCCAGGGCAACTTCGGTTCGGTTGATGGCGATAACGCGGCTGCCATGCGTTATACCGAAGTGCGCATGTCCAAATTGGCGCACGAATTGCTGGCCGATCTGGACAAGGAAACCGTTGACTGGGTGCCCAACTATGACGGCACCGAGCAGATTCCGGCGGTCATGCCGACCAAGATCCCCAACCTGCTGATCAACGGTTCCAGCGGTATCGCCGTCGGTATGGCGACCAATATTCCGCCACATAACCTGACCGAAGTGATCAATGGCTGTCTGGCGCTGATTGCCGACCCCGAGCTGGATATTGACCAGTTGATGGAATATATCCCCGGGCCGGACTTCCCGACGGCCGCCATCATCAACGGCCGCGCCGGTATCGTCGAAGCCTACCGTACCGGACGTGGCCGCATTTACGTGCGGGCCCGGTGCGAGATCGAGGATATCGACAAGGTGGGCGGGCGCCAGCAGATCATTATCAGTGAGCTGCCCTACCAGTTGAACAAGGCGCGGCTGATCGAAAAGATTGCCGAGCTGGTCAAGGAAAAGAAGATCGAGGGCATCTCCGAGCTGCGTGACGAGTCTGATAAAGACGGTATCCGCGTGGTGATCGAGTTGCGCCGTGGCGAAGTCGCCGAAGTCGTATTGAACAATCTGTACGCCCAGACCCAGATGCAGGGCGTGTTCGGTATCAATATTGTCGGCTTGCTGGATGGTCAGCCGCGCATTCTGAATCTGAAAGAGCTGCTCGAAGCCTTTGTTCGCCACCGCCGCGAAGTGGTGACCCGGCGCACCGTGTATGAGCTGCGCAAGGCGCGTGAGCGCGGGCATATCCTTGAAGGTCAGGCGGTTGCCTTGTCGAATATCGACCCGGTCATCGCCCTGATCAAGGCTTCGCCGTCACCGGCAGAAGCCAAGGAACGCCTGATTGCCACCGCCTGGGAGCCGGGTTCGGTGGTCGAGATGGTCGAGCGCGCCGGCGCTGAATCCTGCCGCCCGGAAGGGCTGGATGAGGCATTCGGACTGCGTGAGGGCAAATATTACCTGTCGCCGGAACAGGCACAGGCGATTCTCGAACTGCGTCTGCATCGCCTGACCGGTCTTGAACATGAAAAACTGCTCGGCGAGTATCAGGAAATCCTGCAACAGATCGGTGAGTTGTTGCGCATTCTCAACAGCCAGCAACGGCTGATGGAAGTGATTGTCGAGGAGCTGGAAGAGGTCAAGGCCAACTTCGGTGATGAGCGCCGTACCGAGATCGTCGCCTCGCGCCTGGATCTGACGGTTGCCGACCTGATTACCGAAGAAGACCGTGTGGTAACCATTTCCCACGGTGGTTATGCCAAGAGCCAGCCGCTGACCGACTACCAGGCCCAGCGTCGTGGCGGTCGCGGCAAAGCCGCTACCGGGGTGAAAGACGAGGATTACGTCGAGCATCTGCTGGTTGCTCACAGTCATACCACCCTGCTGCTGTTCTCCAGTCGTGGCAAGGTCTACTGGCTGAAAACCTACGAGATCCCGGAAGCTTCGCGTACCGCGCGTGGTCGGCCGCTGGTCAACCTGTTGCCGCTGGAAGAGGGCGAGTACATCAGTGCCATGTTGCCGGTGGATGAATACACAGAAGGCTGGTTCATCTTTATGGCCACGGCCAAGGGTACGGTGAAGAAAACCCCGCTGGTGCAGTTCAGTCGTCAGCGCAGTGTGGGTCTGATTGCGCTGGATCTGGACGAGGGTGACCGGTTGATTGCTGCCGCACTGACCAATGGTGAACGCGAAGTCATGCTGTTCTCGGATGGCGGCAAGGTGACCCGCTTCAAGGAATCCGATGTGCGCGCCATGGGCCGCACCGCCCGTGGTGTTCGCGGCATGCGTCTGGCCGAGGGGCAGAGTCTGGTTTCCATGCTGATTGCCGAACCGGGTTGCGACATCCTTACCGCGTCCCAGCACGGTTTTGGCAAGCGCACGGCCGTTGAAGACTTCCCGCAATACAAGCGTGGTGGCCAGGGCGTGATTGCCATGGTTACCAATGAGCGCAATGGCGCTCTGGTGCGGGCGGTTCAGGTGATTGAGGGTGATGAAGTCATGCTGATCTCTGATCAGGGCACTCTGGTGCGTACCCGCATCAGTGAAGTCTCGCGGCTCTCGCGCAACACCCAGGGCGTCACCCTGATCAAGTTGGGTAATGGTGAGAAACTGGTTGGTGTGGAGCGGGTTCAGGAGCCGGAAGAGGTGGAGCTGGACGCTGAAGATGCCGAGGTGACCGACGTGGATGCGCCAGACGAGAATAACGGCGAGGCCGCATCAGGGCCCGCGGACGAGCAGGAGTAAGCAGAGCGTGAGCAAGCGATTGTTCAACTTTTGTGCCGGCCCGGCAGCCTTGCCGGAAGCCGTATTGCAACAGGCACAGCAGGAACTGCTGGACTGGCAGGGTAAAGGCCTGTCAGTCATGGAAATGAGTCACCGTAGTGACGAGTTTGTCAGTGTGGCGGAAACCGCCGAACAGGATCTGCGTGACCTGCTGGCCATTCCCGACAATTACAAGGTGCTCTTTCTGCAGGGTGGCGCCAGCCAGCAATTTGCCCAGATTCCGCTGAATCTGTTGCCTGACGGCGGCATGGCAGACTATATCGATACCGGTATCTGGTCGGCCAAGGCCATTGAGGAAGCCAGCCGTTTTGGCAATGTGAATGTCGCTGCCAGTGCCAAAGGGTATGACTACTTTGCCATCCCCGGCCAGAACGACTGGCAGTTGTCGGCAGAGGCTGCTTATGTGCATTACACGCCGAACGAGACGATCGGCGGGTTGGAGTTCAGTTGGATACCGGATACCGGCGATACTCCGTTGATTGCCGATATGTCCTCGACCATTCTGTCGCGTCCGCTGGATGTCAGTCGCTACGGCATGATTTACGCTGGCGCGCAGAAAAACATCGGGCCCAGCGGTCTGGTCGTGGTGATCATCCGTGAAGACCTGCTGGGGCGTGCGCGTGCGACGTGTCCGACCATGCTTGATTACACGGTGGCCGCCAGGAATGCCTCGATGTACAACACGCCGCCGACCTTTGCCTGGTACCTGTCGGGCCTGATTTTTCAATGGCTCAAGCAGCAGGGCGGTCTGGATGCCATGCAGCGAATCAACGACGCCAAGCAGCAGACCCTGTACAGCGCCATCGATACCAGTGAGTTGTATAGTAATCCGATCAGTCCGGTTGATCGCTCGTGGATGAATATCCCGTTCCGTTTGGCCGATGATCGTCTGGACAAGCCGTTTCTTGCCGGCGCTGAAGAGCGTGGTTTGTTGAACCTGAAAGGTCACCGTTCGGTCGGTGGCATGCGTGCCTCCATCTATAATGCCGTACCGCAAGCGGCGGTAGATGCCCTGGTGGCCTATATGGCCGAATTCGAGCAGCAACACGGTTGATGCCCCATGTCCGATGAAACCCAACTGCAGGCGCTGCGCAAGCGCATCGATACCATCGACGAGAAAATTCTCGAGTTGATCAGTGAGCGTGCTCACTGTGCGCAAACCGTTGCCCAGGTCAAGCAGAAGGCGCTGCCGACCGGCCAGGCGCCGGTGTTCTATCGTCCCGAGCGAGAAGCCTGGGTGCTCAAGCACATCATGGAGCTGAACCCCGGTCCGCTGGACAACGAAGAAATGGCGCGCCTGTTTCGCGAAATCATGTCCGCCTGTCTGGCGCTGGAGCAGCCCCTGCAGGTGGCTTATCTGGGCCCGGAAGGTACCTTTACCCAGGCAGCGGCGCTCAAGCATTTTGGCCACTCGGTGATCAGTGTGCCGATGGCGGCGATTGACGAGATCTTCCGTGAGGTGGCTGCCGGCGCGGTGCAATTCGGTGTGGTGCCGGTCGAGAACTCCACCGAAGGTGCGATCAACCACACGCTGGACAGCTTCCTTGAGCACGACATGGTGATCTGTGGTGAAGTCGAGCTGCGTATTCACCATCATTTATTGGTGGGCGAGAATACCCAGACCGGCAAGATTTCCCGGGTGTATTCGCATGCCCAGTCGCTGGCCCAGTGCCGCAAGTGGCTGGACGCGCATTATCCGAATGTCGAGCGGGTCGCGGTGGCCAGTAATGCCGAGGCGGCCAAGCGGGTCAAGGGTGAGTGGAATTCTGCCGCGATTGCCGGCGATATGGCTGCCGAGCTCTACGGACTGACTCGACTGGCCGAGAAAATCGAAGACCGTCCGGATAACTCCACGCGTTTTCTGATCATCGGTAATCAGGCGGTGCCGCCGACGGGTGACGACAAGACCTCGATCATTGTTTCCATGCGCAACAAGCCGGGTGCCTTGCACCATCTGCTGCAGCCATTCCACAGCAACGGCATCGACCTGACGCGCATTGAAACCCGGCCGTCTCGCAGCGGAAAATGGACCTATGTGTTCTTTATCGACTTCTGCGGCCATCAGTCCGAACCCCTGATCAAGGACGTGCTGGAAAAGATCACCGATGAGTCGGTAGCGCTGAAAGTACTTGGGTCCTATCCGAAAGCGGTGTTATAGACGGCTGCAGGCTGAATGCCTGACGCTGGAAAAGTGAGATTTATGGTATCTGGTGCTGTGTGCGAGATGTCGATGCGGCAATGGTCTTTCCGCGTACAGCCTGAAGCCTTGAGCGGCCGACTGTGTCGGCCAGTGCGGAGCACTTATGACCTGTGATTTCCTGTCC
Organism: Halopseudomonas salegens; assembly: GCF_900105655.1. Taxonomy (NCBI): domain Bacteria; kingdom Pseudomonadati; phylum Pseudomonadota; class Gammaproteobacteria; order Pseudomonadales; family Pseudomonadaceae; genus Halopseudomonas; species Halopseudomonas salegens. The sequence continues at coordinate 2,242,641 of NZ_LT629787.1, read as the reverse complement.
CTGGCTTTGCCGGGTGTGCAGCAATTGTCGCCTTATGTGCCGGGCAAACCAGTGGACGAGTTGGCTCGTGAGCTGGGTTTGCCGGTGGCTGACATCGTCAAGCTGGCCAGTAATGAAAACCCATTGGGTCCGAGCCCTGCCGCGCTGGACGCGATTCAGGCCGCTTTGCCGGAACTGACGCGGTACCCGGACGGTAACGGCTTCAAACTCAAGCAGGCCCTGTCGGCACATTACAGGGTAGGCACCGATATGTTGGTGCTGGGTAATGGTTCCAACGATATTCTCGAGCTGGTTGCCCGTGCCTTTGTGTCGCCCCGGGACGAGGTGCTGTTCAGCGCGCACGCTTTCGCCGTATACCCCTTGGTTACCCAGGCCATCGGTGCCCGGCCAGTCGTTGTTCCGGCGCGTGAATGGGGCCACGATCTGACGGCGATGGCTGACGCGATCACTCCGGCTACCAAGCTGATTTTTATTGCCAATCCAAATAACCCGACGGGTACCTGGGTTGAGCGTGACGAGCTGGATGCGTTTCTGGCCCGGGTGCCGGAGCAGGTGCTGGTCGTGCTGGATGAAGCCTATACGGAATATGTCACTGACGCCGACTTTCCCGACGGTCTGGATTATCTGCGTAAATACCCCAACGTACTGGTGTCGCGCACTTTTTCCAAAGCCTACGGCCTGGCCGCGCTACGGATCGGGTTTGCCGTATGCCAGCCAGTGATTGCCGATGTGCTCAATCGGGTGCGCCAGCCGTTCAATGCCAACAGTCTGGCTCTGGCTGCCGCGACTGCCGCGCTGAGTGATCGCGAATACCTGGAAGTCAGTCGTACCGTCAACCAGCAAGGCATGGCCCAAATGGAAGCCGGCCTGCGTCACCTGGGTTTGAGCTGGATTCCCTCGCGTGGCAACTTTATTGCGGTTGATCTGGGTCGGGAGGCTGGGCCGGTGTATCAGGCACTGCTGCATGCCGGTGTGATTGTGCGGCCCGTTGCGGGCTACGGTATGCCGCAGCACTTGCGGGTGTCGATTGGTCTGGCGGAAGAGAATCAGCGTTTCCTGCTGGCACTGGAACAGGTGTTGGCGGGTGAGTAATGTCATGCCGGTGTCATCGGAGCAACCGACAATGGGCCGCCTGACGGTCATCGGCCTTGGTCTGATTGGTGGCTCGTTGGCGAAGGGGGCGCGGGAATCCGGCCTGTTTCGCGAGGTGGTTGGATGTGATCGGGACGAGACTGCCCGGCGGATAGCGATCCCGCTGGGCGTGGTTGATCAGGTCACTGCCGATCTGGCCGAGGCAGTACGGGGCGCCGATGTGATTGTGCTTGCAGTGCCGGTGCTGGCGATGGAACAGGTTCTGGCTGATCTGGTGGTGCTGGATCTGGGTGAAGCGGTGCTCACGGATGTTGGCAGCACCAAGGGTGCGGTTGTTGCTGCGGTAGAAAAAGCCTTTGGGCAGATTCCCGGTCGCTTTGTGCCCGGGCATCCGATTGCCGGTTCGGAAAAAAGCGGCGTGGAAGCGGCGCGTGCCGACTTGTTCTTCCGTCACAAGGTGATCCTTACTCCGCTGGAACACACCAGCGAGCAGGCAGTAGCGCTGGTGCAGCGACTGTGGCAGGCAGTGGGTGCGGATGTGGAAAGCATGCCGCTGGCTGACCATGATGAAGTCTTGGCCGCGACCAGCCACTTGCCTCATCTGTTGGCATTTTCCCTGGTGGATACCTTGGCCGGGCGCAGCGAGAACCTGGATATTTTTCGGTATGCCGCGGGTGGTTTCCGCGACTTCACCCGTATAGCGGCAAGTGATCCGGTGATGTGGCGTGATGTGTTTCTGGCTAATCGGGATGCTGTCTTGCGCAGTCTGGATGCCTTCACCCGCGACCTGGCACGCTTGCGCACCGCCGTTGATGAAGGCGATGCGAAAACCTTGCTTGGCGTTTTTACCCGGGCCAAATCAGCCCGTGAACATTTCAGTACCATTCTGGCCCGCAGGGCGTATATGGAACCTATGCAAACTCAAATGATCAATTTTATTGCCCGTCCGGGCGGCCAGGTAGCCGGCCGTGTGCGGGTCCCCGGTGACAAATCCATTTCCCATCGCTCGATCATGCTTGGCTCGCTGGCCGAAGGCGTTACTCAGGTTGAAGGGTTCCTTGAGGGTGAAGACAGCCTGGCAACCTTGCAGGCGTTCCGCGATATGGGTGTCGTCATAGAAGGTCCGCATCATGGTCGGGTGACCATCAATGGTGTCGGCCTGAATGGCCTCAAGGCACCGCCTGGCCCTCTATATGTAGGTAATTCCGGTACGTCCATGCGCTTGCTGGCCGGTTTGCTGGCCGGGCAGGCGTTTGACAGCGTGCTGACGGGTGATGCGTCGCTGTCCAAGCGCCCGATGGCTCGGGTGGCCAAGCCGCTGCGTGAGATGGGTGCCCAGATCGAGACGGCCAATGAAGGCCGGCCGCCACTGCGCATCACCGGCGACAGCATGCTGATGGGTATGGACTACGACATGCCGATGGCCAGTGCCCAGGTCAAATCCTGCCTGCTGCTGGCTGGACTCTACGCCCGAGGCAGCACCTCGGTGACCGAGCCGGCCCCTACCCGCGATCATACCGAGCGCATGCTCAAAGGCTTTGGCTATCCGGTTGAGGTTGATGGTCCGCGGGTTACCATCGAGCCCGGGCACAAGCTCACCGGTGGCAAGATCGATGTGCCGGCGGACATTTCGTCCGCGGCCTTTTTCATGGTCGCCGCCACCATCACCCCGGGGGCTGATCTGACCCTGGAGCATGTGGGTATCAATCCAACGCGGATTGGCGTGATCAATATTCTGCGTGCCATGGGCGGCGATATTGAACTGATCAATGAGCGTGAAGTCGGCGGTGAGCCGGTTGCGGATATTCGGGTACGTCACGCGCCGCTCAAGGGTATTGACATTCCGATTGATCAGGTGCCGCTGGCCATTGACGAGTTCCCGGTACTCTTTGTTGCTGCCGCTTGCGCCGAGGGCAAGACCATTTTGCGTGGTGCTGAAGAGCTGCGGGTAAAAGAATCCGACCGTATCCAGGTGATGGCTGATGGGTTGCAGGCGCTCGGTGTCAGTGCCGAGCCGACGCCGGATGGCATCATCATTCAGGGCGGTCCATTGCACGGCGGTGAAGTGGAAAGCCACGATGATCACCGCATTGCCATGTCTTTCAGTGTGGCCGCCTTGCGTGCTCAAGGGGAAATTCGCATCCGTAACTGCGCCAACGTGGCCACGTCCTTCCCCGGCTTTGTCGAGCTGGCCCAATCACTAGGCATGCATGTGCAAGTCGAGGAGACGGCGTGACGGATTCCGAACTTGCCCCGGTGATCACTATCGACGGGCCTGGTGGCTCGGGCAAGGGCACTATCGCCGGCCTGTTGGCCGAGCGACTTGACTGGAATCTGCTGGATTCGGGTGCCCTGTACCGCCTGCTGGCTTTTGCCGCCGAGAATCATGGTGTCGATCTGGATAATCAGGCTGCACTGGTGCGCCTGGCGACCTATCTGGATGTCCAGTTCGTGCCCGCCAATGACCATCAGGAACAGCGCGTTATTCTCGAGGGGGAAGATGTCAGTCGCTCGATCCGCAATGAGCGGGTGGGCGCCGGGGCATCCATTGTGGCGGCAATTCCGGCTGTGCGCGACGCTTTGCTGGAACGCCAGCGGGCTTTTCGCGAAGCGCCGGGGCTGGTCGCCGATGGCCGTGATATGGGCACGGTGGTATTCACCGACGCACCGCTCAAGGTGTTTTTGACCGCCAGTGCCAGCGAGCGAGCCAATCGTCGCCATCGACAGTTGCTGGAGAAGGGCGAAAATGCTAATCTGGCGAGTCTTCTCGATGAGATTGTGGCGCGTGATGAGCGCGACATGAACCGAAGTGTGGCTCCGTTGGTACCCGCCCATGATGCCATGCAGATCGATTCGACCAGTCTGTCGATTGAGCAAGTACTTGAAACGGTGATGACGGAGGCGCGCAAGCGCGATCTGTTGAACTGATCAGGACGGGTTTGCAGCAGGTAATCAGCGCCACTGCTGCGAGCTTTAACTAACCAACCCACGCAAGCTGATGGCGTGGCGGGTGTGTGACTGTGCGACGCGCGACTTTCGCGGTCCGGCGGTTGCCGCCTTTACTGACATTTACAGGAATCCAAATGAGCGAAAGCTTTGCCGAACTTTTTGAAGAAAGCCTGAAAACTCTCGATATGGAGCCAGGCTCCATCATCACCGGTATCGTAGTTGATATTGACTCTGACTGGGTCACCGTCCACGCCGGGCTGAAATCCGAGGGTGTTATCCCGCGTGAGCAGTTCCTTGATGATCAAGGCGAACTGACCATCGTTGTGGGTGATGAGGTGCACGTTGCACTGGACGCCGTAGAAGACGGCTTCGGTGAAACCAAACTTTCCCGTGAGAAGGCCAAGCGTGCCGAATCCTGGAAAGTTCTCGAGGCAGCTTTCGCCGCCGAAGAAATCGTCAAGGGCATCATCAATGGCAAGGTCAAGGGTGGTTTCACCGTTGACGTCAACACCATTCGTGCCTTCCTGCCTGGTTCGCTGGTTGACGTGCGTCCCGTACGCGACACCACGCACCTGGAAAACAAGGAACTCGAGTTCAAGGTCATCAAACTCGACCAGAAGCGCAACAACGTTGTCGTTTCCCGTCGTGCCGTCCTGGAAGCGGAAAACAGTGCAGAGCGCGAAGCGCTGCTGGAAACCCTGCAGGAAGGTCAAGTGGTCAAGGGTATCGTCAAGAACCTCACGGATTACGGCGCGTTCGTCGATCTGGGCGGCGTAGACGGCCTGCTGCACATCACCGACATGGCCTGGAAGCGTATCAAGCATCCGTCCGAAATCGTCAACGTTGGCGATGAGATCGACGTCAAGGTGCTCAAGTTTGATCGTGAGCGCAACCGCGTCTCCCTGGGTCTGAAGCAACTGGGTGAAGATCCGTGGGTTGCCATCACCGGTCGCTATCCGGAAGGTACTCGCGTCAATGCCAAGGTCACCAACCTGACCGATTACGGCTGCTTTGCCGAGCTGGAAGAAGGCGTTGAAGGTCTGGTCCACGTGTCCGAAATGGATTGGACCAACAAGAACATCCATCCTTCCAAGGTTGTCCAGGTGGGCGATGATGTGGAAGTCATGGTTCTGGATATCGACGAAGATCGTCGTCGTATCTCCCTGGGCATCAAGCAGTGCAAGATGAACCCGTGGGAAGAGTTCTCCAGCAAGTTCAACAAGGGCGACAAGATCTCCGGCTCCATCAAGTCGATCACCGATTTCGGTATCTTCATTGGTCTGGAAGGCGGCATCGATGGTCTGGTTCACCTGTCCGACATCTCCTGGAACGAAACTGGCGAAGAAGCGGTACGTCGTTTCAAGAAGGGCGACGAGATCGAAACCGTTATCCTGTCGGTTGATCCCGAGCGTGAGCGCATCTCGCTGGGCGTCAAGCAACTGGAAGACGATCCCTTCTCCAGCTTTGTTTCGCTGAACGAGAAAGGCACCATCGTTACCGGCAAGGTCAAGGAAGTTGACGCCAAAGGCGCCGTGATCCTGCTGTCCGAAGAAGTTGAAGGCACCCTGAAGGCGTCTGAAATCAGCCGTGACCGCGTTGAAGACGCGCGCAACGTGCTGAATGAAGGCGACGAAGTCGAAGCCAAGATCATCAGTGTTGACCGCAAGAGCCGCGTCATCAGCCTGTCGATCAAGGCGAAAGACGTTGCCGACGAGAAAGACGCCATGCAGGATCTGCGCAAGCAGGAAATGCTGGCCGCTGGTCCGACCACCATTGGTGATCTGATCAAGCAGCAGATGGAAGGCAAGAACTGAGTTCAGTTTTCCAGCTGTCAAAAAGGGCGACTTCGGTCGCCCTTTTTTGTGCCTGATCCTTTTTATGCTTGCATTTTGCCGCTTGTAGCTGACGCGGGAGCGTGGTACAACCGTTGCAGCCGCTTGAAAAAAAAGGAAAATCCATGACCAAGTCGGAGCTGATAGAGCGCATTGTCGAGAAGCAGGGGCAACTCTCGGGCAAGGATGTAGAGTTGGCAATCAAGACCATGCTGGAGCATATGTCACAAGCCTTATCCACCGGGGAACGTATAGAAATCCGGGGTTTTGGCAGCTTTTCGCTGCATTATCGTGCGCCACGCATTGGACGTAATCCAAAGACGGGTGATGCTGTCGAGCTGGATGGCAAGTTTGTGCCGCACTTCAAGCCGGGCAAGGAATTGCGCGACCGGGTTAACGAATCGCTGGAAATGGCCTAGGCGGTATCTGCCGCTATCCCCCTGCGCTATACTCCGGGTTGTGCGAATGAATGGAATGGAGTATCTGCCATGCAATGGCTCAAGCGTGCCTTGCTGATTATTGTCCTGCTGTTGGTCGCCCTGGCCGCCCTCGACTTCATGCTGGAAAACCGGCAGAACGTCACGCTGCAGTTTCTTGAGCTGCAATCACCCGCCTTGCCCCTGTCTCTGTTCGTCATCGTTGCCTTTGTTCTTGGCGGCTTGTTGGGCATCTTCCTCGGCTGGATGATTACCGCGCGCCTGCGCTTGCAATTGATGTTGCAAAGCAATGAGCTCAATCGTCACCGCAAGGAAATCGACAAGCTGCGTACCCAGGCTATCAAAGGTTGATGGCAATGCAGCATCTGCTGTTTCTTGGGCTGTTCCTGCTGGCGTTGATTATTGGTTGGTATCTTGGTCGCCGCGAAGCGATCAAGGTCGGTGTCATGTTGCAGCCGCATGGCAGTGCGATCGACAAACAGTATTTTATTGGTCTGAATTATCTGCTCAACGAACAGCCGGATGAAGCCATTGAAACCTTCATCCGGGCGCTGGAAGTGAACCCGGAAACGGTAGAAACCCACATTGCCATTGGCAAGTTGTTCTGCCAACGCGGTGACGTCGAGCGGGCGATCAAGGTGCATCAGAACCTGCTGGCCCGCCCCAACCTGTCGCGGCAGCAGGCGGATAGCGTGCAGCTTGAGCTGGCCCGTGACTACCTGGTAGTGGGCCTTGATCAGCGCGCCGAGCGCCTGCTGCAGGAATTGATCAATGCCCGCTCACCCCTGAGAGCCGACGCCATGACTGAACTCGTTAAAGTACACGAGCGCGGACATGACTGGGCCGAAGCCATCCATATCGGCCTGTTGCTGGTTCGGGAGCAGCCGGAATTTGCCATTCCTCTGGCGCATTACTACTGTGAACAGGCCCGCGTGCCTTTGCAGCGCGGTGAATGGCCCATGGCACGGCGCCTCTTGATGCAGGCACTCAAGGTTGATCGCCACTGTGTACGTGCGATGTTGTTGCTGGCCGAACTGGAACATCAGGCTGAGCGGCCGGTCGACTGTTCCAGGTGGTTGCAACGCTTGGTCGCCGAAGGTGCCGATTTCGTCCCGCAAGCCTTGTCCCTGGCGCGCTGGTGCAAGGATAATGGCAACCTGGATTTTCTTGCCTACCTTGACCGGGTACTGGCGGCTTCTGACCAGCCTCCGGTAGCCGTGGTGCTCGCCAAGGCAAGTGAGTTGCGTCAGCACGACGAAGGTGAAGCGTTGCGTTTCGTACAGACCTATGCACGGCGTCAGCCATCACTGGGTTTGCTGCGTTATTTGATGACTTTGCCACTGACTGATTCCACTGCACGGGATCTGGAGCACCAGGTTGTGGCTGATCTGGTAGCTGACTGGCGGCCCTATCGTTGCCAGTCGTGTGGTTTTGCCGCACGGGAGTTGCATTGGCAATGCCCGACCTGTCATCACTGGTCGAGTATGCGCCCGGTACAGAATGGGCATTTGCCCGGCGGTAGCGCAATCAGCCAAGAGATCTGAAAACGGGGCGTACGGCAAACAAGACCCTGTCAGGCATTCAATCAAGCCGCAAGGCGCGTTTCTCATACAGGAATCATGCATGACCTGCACTACACCCGTAATTGTTGCCCTCGATTATCCGGATGCCGCTGCAGCACTGGCTCTGGCTGCTCAGCTTGATCCGCAACGGTGTCGCCTCAAGGTCGGCAAGGAACTGTTTACTGCCAGTGGTCCGCAGGTAGTCGATCAGTTGCACAAGCTGGGCTTTGATGTTTTTCTCGATCTCAAGTTTCACGATATTCCCAATACCGCCGCAGCTGCCGTGCGTGCCGCTGCCGAGCTGGGTGTATGGATGGTGAATGTACATGCCAGCGGCGGTCGACGCATGCTCGATGCCTGCCGGGAAGTACTCGACCAGCGCACAGGTGAACGGCCACTGCTGACGGCTGTGACAGTGCTGACCAGTCTGGAGCAGGAAGACCTGTTGGAAGTGGGGGTGGATATTGAACCCATGGTTCAGGTGCAGCGGCTGGCTCGGTTGACCCAGGATTGTGGCCTGGATGGCGTGGTCTGTTCGGCCCGTGAGGCCAAAGCTCTGCGCGGTGCACTGAATGATGACTTTCTGCTGGTTACCCCGGGTATCCGCCCGGCTGATGCCAGCGCCGATGACCAGAAACGCGTTGTCAGTCCGGCGCAAGCATTGGAAAACGGCAGCAACTATCTGGTGATTGGTCGCCCGATTACCCGCGCCGAGCTGCCAGCGGTAGCCCTTGATTCAATCCTGGCTACGCTGGGCTGAGCTGGTCACGCTCTGTCTCATGGCGTGATGGCGACCTTGAGTACGCCATCGCGTTGATGACTGAACAGGTCGTAGGCGTCGACAATGTCATCGAGCTGGAAGCGATGGGTAACCAGTGGCGTCAGGTCGATACGCCCTGATGCAACCACTGCCATCAGACGGCGCATGCGTTCCTTGCCACCGGGGCACAGAGTAGTGACGATCTTGTGATCACCCAAGCCGGCGGCGAGGGCATCCAGGGGCAGTGACAGTTTGCCGGAATACACCCCGAGGCTGGACAGGGTGCCGCCAGGCTTGAGAGCACGCAGGCAGGCCTCGAAGGTTTCCTGCGTGCCGAGCGCCTCAATGGCTACATCGACCCCCTGGCCGCCCGTCAGTTCGCGTATTGTCGTCAGCGGATCTTCTTCCTTGTAGTTGATGGTGACGTCAGCACCCAGCCGCTTGGCGACATCAAGGCGCTCCTTGACCCCGTCAACCACGATAATCCGGGTTGCACCCATCAGTTTGGCCCCGGCAGTGGCACACAGGCCGATCGGACCCTGGGCAAAGATCACCACGCTGTCACCGATACGGATATGGCCATTTTCCGCACCGCCAAAGCCGGTGCTCATGATGTCAGGGCACATCAATACCTGCTCATCAGTCAACCCGTCCGGGACCGGAGTCAGGTTGGCCTGGGCGTTGGGGATGCGCACATATTCGGCCTGGCAGCCATCAATCGTATTGCCGAACTGCCAGCCGCCCATGGCCTTGCCGCCACATTGGCTGGAAATGCCATCCAGGCAGGGATGGCACTGGCCACAGGGTGTGATGGCGCCGGCAATCACGCGTTGACCAACCTGATAGCCGGTGACCGCTTCTCCCAGTTTTTCGATCACTCCTACCGGTTCGTGGCCAACGATCAATCCGGGTTTGACCGGATACTCACCCTTGAGAATGTGCACGTCGGTGCCACAAATAGTGGTGGTGGTGACTTTCAGCAGGGCATCGGTCGGACCAATCGTGGGGATCGGGCGCTGCTGGATCTCGATACGGCCGGGTTCAACAAAGACCGCCGCTTTCATAGTGGACATGGCGCAACTCCTGGAGTGTGAGTGGGCAACAGCTTCACTCTAGACCAGAAATTCACCACGGTGATTGATGCGGGTCAATTGACGGCTGCTTCCGTATTGCAGTCAATGTGTGCGATATCGGCCTTCAATCGGTCCAGGCGTTGGCGCAGTCGATCATCCTGACCTGGCGAGTTCAGCGCGACCACATCGCTGAGCATGTCAGCGGCCAGTTGGCTGTTGATCTCGGTGCGTCGCTGGAAGGTTTCGGTCCAATAGCTTTTGCGATCCGTCAGCAGGCGCTCGACATGCAGGGCGAAATCGGTCTGATCTCGCTGGTCGAGAGCCGCATTGAAAGCCTGCAGCCAATAGCTGCGGTTCTCCAGCCAGATGGCGTTCTGACCTTCCAGTTGTGCTGACCACTCGGAAATGCGCTGCTGCTGATCCGCTTGCAGGCGTCCCAGCCAGGGGCGCAGGCGTTTTTCCAGTCGTTGTTGGCGCTCGGCCGCCTGGGTGGCGGCATCTGGAGCCACATAGGTATCGTAAAGCTCACCGTGTTGTTGCTCGAGGTTGTGCCGCAGGGCAGCAACCTGTGTTTCATCCAGTTGCTGCAGCAGCTCAGCCAGTGAGGGGGCGAGGGCACCGAGCAGACGGTCGAGCGCCGGCTCGATTTTGTCACGTGCAGCGAGCAACTGCCTGCCCTGGGGCGGGTTGCTCAGCAAGGGGTCGGCCAGTTCGTCGAGCAACGCCGGGTAACGGGGCAGCTCTTGACGGCAATGCCAGTCGCGATGCTCGGCGATCTGCTCACGGAGCCAGCTGCGCTGATCGCGGTTCAGCGGTACATACTCGCGGCTCTTCCAGCTGACCAGCCAGGGCAGATGAGCATAGCCGAGGCGGGTAGTGCTGCAGGCTGACAACAGGGTCAGTACCAGCAGGCTGAAAGCCAGCAAGCGCAAGCAGGAGCGGGTGAGTGGCATGGTCTGTCCGTAAAATTATTGGCATTTGCAGTCAGGCAACAGGCCGGAAAAGTAGCCGTTATCTTTACGCCTGTGAACTATAAATCATAACGCTCTTGCTTGCCGTATCCATCCGAACCCGGCAAAGCCGGAAGGCAGTCAGTAACTGACTGTTCAGTGCCATCATTCAGCTGAATAAGCTGCCTGATTGCTGCCTGATGTGTGCTCGGGCGCCCGTCTGGCAAGGCTTCTTGCCCGGACAACTATTGTTGTTGGCCATCTGGGTGCAAGCGCAAGGTGATTTGCTGTTGATGAATGGTTTTTCGCTGTTGCGTTGCCGACTGTCATGCATAAGAATCTGCTGGTTGTCGATAAAAACAAGTCGGGCAACAACACACCCATCAACTGATGTCGGCTGTTGCGGAGCCTTGCTGGCAGCCCGCAGGCCAGAGTCGAAGAGTCGCATAAGCATAATAATGCAAGTCCTGCGGGAACTTGCGCGGTTCTCTTGCGGGAGAGATGTATGAGTCAAAGCGGGATCCTGAAGCGTTCGACCCTGTTGATCCACGGGTCAATCGGTATGCCCCTGGCTGTTATTGGCTACCCTCTGGTGGTGTATCTGCCGCCATTCTATGCGGGGGAGCTGGGTATCAATATGGGCCTGGTGGCCCTGGTGCTGGTGCTGGCGCGTTTTTCCGATGTGATAACCGACCCCCTGATTGGCACCATCAGTGATCGCAAACCCACCCGCTTTGGTCGGCGCAAACCATGGATTTTCTTCGGTACTCCGCTGGTGATTCTGGGGACAGTCATGCTGTTTATGCCTCCGGATGGTGTTGGCGTGGGGCACCTGTTGCTGTGGACAGTGCTCATGTATCTGGGCTGGACCATGGTCACATTGCCTTATGGCGCCTGGGGTGCCGAACTGTCACCGGTGTATCATCAACGCAGCCGGGTAACCGCCTCGCGTGAAGGCTATGTATTGATCGGGCTGTTTCTGGCGGCATTGGCTCCGGCGATTGTGCAAGCCATGATTGCGCGGTTTGCCGAGGGGCATACTGACGGCTTCTTCATGCAATTCATTATCTGGTTGCTGGGCACCGACGGTGAGTTGAGCATGGGGTATGGCCCTATCCTGGGTGGCATGGCCTGGTTGTTTATCGTCACCTTGCCGATTACCGTCTTCCTCGCCTTGACCTTTGTGCGCGAAGCGCCGCCCAAAACCGTCGAAAAAACCGATTGGAGAAAAGGCCTCAAGGTGCTCAAGTACAATGCCCCGTTCAAGCGCATGATGTTGATGCTGCTGATCGTGGTGACTGGCGAGTCCTTCCGTAATGCGCTGTCGGTATTCTTTATGCAGCATGTGCTGCAAATTCAGGCCTACATCGGTCTGATGTACCTGATCTACTTCGGTATCGGTATCCTCGGCATTCCTTTCTGGCTGATCCTCGGCAAGAAGATCGGCAAGCACAAGGCCTTCTGCGTAGCTGTGGGTGTCTCCAGTGTCAGCATCCTCGGCATGTTCGCCTTGCAGGCGGGACAGGTGGTACCTTTCGCCATCATGTTCGCGCTCAAGGGTTTCTGCTTTGCCGCCTTCCAGTTTCTTCCACTGGCCATGCTGGCGGATATCGTTGATCTGGATACTGCGCGCAGCAAGGAACATCGCACCGGTCTGTTCTTTGCCATGTCAGGTATGGCGCAGAAGTTGGCCATGGCGTTGGGCCTTGGGTTGTCACTGGGCCTGCTCTGGCTGGTCGGCTTTGATGCCCAGGCCAGCGTACATGATGACGGCCAGTTGATGGCCTTGCGTGTGCTCTACATTCTGGGCCCGGTGGCCTTGTATTTGCTGGCCTTTGCCATTGCCTGGAAATACCCGCTGACGTCGGAGCGGCATGACAAGATTCACCGCTGGATCATGCGCCGCAATGCCCGCCTGCAGCTGGAACCGCAACAGCCCTGAAACAGGTTTGATAGCATGACCCAGGGGGCCGTCTTGTACGGCCCCTTGTTGTTGGCGATTCTGATTTGTGTCCTGAATCGGCTATGCTGCGTTCTCAAGAGTAAAGCCGCCAATCGGATACAGGTAACAGGGATATGTCGCAAACGTCACAATTCGAACTGCTTCGCAGTCGGCGCTTTCTGCCGTTTTTTCTCACCCAGCTACTGGGTGCCTTCAATGATAATGTCTTCAAGCAGGCGCTGGTTCTGGCGATCCTGTACAAACTGACCTTCACTGCCGACCGCGATCTGCTGATCAATCTGGCTGCCATGCTGTTCATTCTGCCTTTCTTCCTGTTCTCCGCGCTGGGGGGGCAGTTTGGCGAGAAGTTTGCCAAAGAGCGGCTGATTCGGCTGATCAAGTTCGGTGAAGTGCTGATCATGCTGGTCGGAGCGGCCAGTCTGTTGCTGGGTAGTTTGCCGCTGATGCTGGCCGTGCTCTTTGCTACCGGTGTCCAGTCGGCACTGTTTGGTCCGGTGAAATACTCCATTCTGCCCCAGCACCTGAATGAGCGGGAGCTGCTTGGTGGCAATGCACTGGTGGAAATGGGCACTTTTCTGGCCATTCTCGGCGGTACCCTGTATGCCGGTATCCTCATGAGTGGTGAGCATTGGGCAATGGCCATCGGGATCACCGTTGTACTGATTGCGGTGCTGGGGCTGGTCAGCAGTCTGGGGGTGCCTAGAGCACATGCCGGGATGCCGGAGCTTAAGCTGGACTGGAATATCATGCGCCAGTCCTGGCGGATTCTGCATCTTGGGTTGGCGCAGCAAATGCCGTCGGTGTCACGCTCCCTGCTGGGTAATTCCTGGTTCTGGTTTATTGGTGCCATCTACCTGACCCAGATTCCCGGTTTTGCCAAGGATCATCTGCATGGTGATGAGAGTGTGGTGACCCTGATTCTGACGCTGTTCTCGGTGGGTATTGCCATGGGCTCTCTGCTCTGCGAGCGCATGTCAGGGCGTCGGGTCGAAATTGGCCTGGTGCCCTTCGGGGCCTTTGGGTTGACCCTGTTCGGCATCCTGATCTGGTGGTTCTCGGCGGGCGTGATTGCTGCCAGTGAACCTTACAGCTGGCTGCAATTATTGGCCCAGCCCGCGGCCTGGTGGGTGCTTCTGTGTTTATTCGGGCTGGGGCTGTTTGGTGGTTTCTATATTGTTCCCCTGTACGCGCTGATTCAGTCGCGCACTCCGGAGCATGAGCGGTCTCGCGTGATTGCCGCGAACAATATTCTCAATGCCTTGCTGATGGTGCTGGCGGCGGTGGTCTCCATCCTGATGTTGACGCTGGCCGGGCTGAGTATTCCACAGCTCTTCCTGGTGGTGGCGCTGATGAATATTGCCGTTTGCGTCTATATCTTCACCATCGTGCCTGAATTCACCATGCGTTTCCTGATCTGGTTGCTCGGTCATTCGATGTACCGGGTGACGCATGAGAATCTGGAAGCCATTCCGGATGAGGGGCCTTGTCTGCTGGTGTGCAACCACGTGTCTTTTGTCGATGCGGTGCTGATTGGTGGCGCGGTACGCCGTCCGGTACGCTTTGTCATGTACCACCGTATCTATAACTTGCCGGTACTCAACTTTATCTTCCGCACGGCTGGTGCAGTGCCCATTGCACCGCGTAGCGAGTGCGAACAGACGTTCGAGCAGGCTTTCCAGCGAATTGGCGAGTACCTGGCAGCGGGGGAGGTCGTGTGTATTTTCCCCGAGGGCAAGCTGACCGCAGATGGCGACATGAATCCCTTCCGTGATGGTTGCCAACGCATTCTCGAGAGTCACCCTGTGCCGGTGATTCCGATGGCGCTGCGTGGGCTCTGGGGCAGTTTTTTCAGTCGGGCACCGAACAAGGGGCTGTTCCGCCGCTTCTGGTCACGGGTTGCTTTGGTCGCGGCTGACCCATTGACGCCGCAAGAAGCCCGCACCGAGGTTTTGCAGGCATCGGTTAGCGCACTGCGCGGGGAGGCAAAGTGAGACGTCAGCGTTTGCAGGAAGCCGATACCTGCCTGCACTGGGCCGAGCAGGGGATGCTGCCCGCAGATGCCCTGGCACGCATTGAATCTGGACGGCCGTTGCGTGCACAAATGGCTGACTGGGAGCGGCTGCTGAATCAGGTATTACTGCTGGGTGGCGTGCTCTTGTTGGTCAGCGGGATCATTTTCTTTTTTGCCTGGAATTGGGCGAGTCTTGCGCGCGGTTACAAGCTGGCACTGGCGCTGGGGGTGCTGAGCACTTTTGTTGCCAGCGCCTGGTTCAGCGTCAACCGGCCGCTGGTGCATCAGGCCATGTTGCTGGGGGCTTGTCTGATGACGGGCGCCTTGTTGGCTTTGATCGGACAGACCTATCAGTCGGGTGCGGATATCTGGCAACTCTTTGCGGTCTGGGCAGTGCTGATTCTGCCCTGGGCCTGGTATTCCGCTTCACGCGCCTGTTGGTTGCTGGTCTGGGTATTGCTCAACCTGGCCCTGTGGCGTTATTTCAGCCATAGCATTGTCTGGAGTCTGTTCAACCGCTGGGATCCGCAGGATGCCATGCTCTGGGTTGCACTGATCAATCTCGCAGTACTTCTACTGTTCGAGGGCTTTGGTCTGCGCTGGTTTGCCTTGCAATCGCGACTGATGCAGCGCCTCAGTGCGATGGTCGTGCTGGGATGTCTGGGTGTCGGCGGTATGTTTGTCTGGTGGGAAAGCCGTTTTGCTGTGTTGGCAATCTGTCTGGCCCTGGTTCTGCTTGCGGGGATGCCTTTCTATCGGTGGATACGGCCTGATCTGTCATTGCTGGCCCTGCAGAGTTTTACCCTGATTGCTGTAACGACATCCGGCCTGGCCCGGATACTGGAAAAAACCGATGCATTCTTTCTGTTCAACGGCCTTGGGTTGTTCGTGATTGGCAGTAGCGCGCTGGCCTCGATCTGGTTGCACCGGTTGCACAAGGAGGGGTTATGAAGCGGGCGGTGCAGTTGGCGTTGATTGCCGATTGGCAAAAGGACGGCCTGATTGACGAAGCGATTGCGCAGCGTCTGCAGACAGCAGATCCCGGTCGCTGGTGGTTGAATCTGTTGCTTGGCCTGGCCGCCTGGCTGGCCGCACTCATGATGATCAGCGCAACCATGGGGCCCTGGGTGCTGCTGGTGGATAATATCTTTGGTCTCAGCCTGTACGCCTTGATACTGCTTGGATGCGCCTGGTTGATGTTGCGCAGTCAGGGGCTGTTTATCGAACAGTTGGCGCTGGCCTTTTCCTTGAGTGGGCAGGGGATGCTGGTGTTTGTCTGGGCTGATGAATTGAACCCGTTGCTGAACTGGCTACAGTCGATCGCGGTGGTTGGACTACCGCTGGCACTGGTGATGCTGTGGGTGCCGGGAAGTCAACGACATCGCCAGCTGTGTTGCCTGTTCAGCCTGATGTACGGTGCCCTGCTGCTGGAATTCGGTCCATTGTTGCTGGTGTATGCAAGCCTGCTGGCGGGGCTGGCGGCGCTTGGTTGGGCCACCCGGTATCGCTGGGCTGCACACCACAGTGCTGCCTGGCTCAAGCCGATGCTGGATGCGACCACGCTGTTCGCTCTGTTGCTGGCTGTTTACGCACAACAGGGCTTCTGGTTTACCTTGCCGGCTGAGGGTACTGCAGATTTCTGGATGCTTGGCTACCGTATGAGTATTGCCGCCCTGGCTGTGTTGGCAGTGGGCTGGTTGTTTTCCCGCGAGCTGCGGCAGTGGCCCTTGGCTGCACCTGTATTGGCGCTTGCATTGGCTGTTTTGCTATTCAAGGCACCTGCCTTGCTATTGGCCATGACGCTCGGTTTGCTGGTGTTTTATGCGCGTAGCTGGGTCTGGTGCATGCTCTGCCCGCTGTTCACCTTGCTGGCCCTGAGTGAATGGTACTACAGCCTGCAATTGAGCCTGCTGCACAAATCCTGGTTGCTCATGCTGTCGGGTAGTCTGTTGTTGTTGGCCTATGGTTGCTGGCAACGCTGGGGGAGGGCAACAGCATGATTCGACGTCGTCATCCCGGGGTAATGGTTGTCGGCTGGTTGCTGGTAATGCTGGTGGCCGGCTTCGCCATTTATGGACATGAACGCACCTTGCGTGAGGGCGAGTTTGTGCTGCTTGAGCTCGCCCCGGTCGATCCGCGCTCACTGATGCAAGGTGATTACATGCAGCTCAGCTTTGCCATTGACCGACAGCTGGCCGACCAGCAGCGCTCTCGGGAAGTTCGCGCCTTGCCGCCTTTTGCGCATATTCATGTCGACGAGCAACGGCGTGGGCGTTTTCTCCAGCTCTCCGACTTGCCTGCCCGCGAGTCAGAGGTGGTGACTTTGCGTTTGCGTCGCAACAGTGGACAGTATAGCGTGGGTCCCAACGGTTATTTTTCCAGGAAGGTACGGCTGAGCGCTATGAGCCGGCCAGGTGGGGTGGCTTCCGGGTGGCTGACAACGGGCACGCCATATTGGTCAGCCTGCATGATGAGGCATTGCATGAGCTCGGTGCTGATCCTGTATCATCAGAAAAGTGAATGATTGTTCCTTTTCGTTTCGTCCACCTCCAGGCTGAGGTGGATAGCCAACCAAGGAGGATACGCATGCAAGACAACAGCAAAGTAGTCGTCATTACGGGTGCCAGCAGCGGTATTGGTGCTGCAACGGCACGCCATCTGGCAACTGCCGGCATGACAGTCGTTTTGGGCGCGCGGCGAGAAGACCGTTTGCAGGCCCTGGTCGCCGAGATTGAAGGGGCAGGTGGCAAGGCGGCTTATCGGGTGACCGATGTGACCCGTTCGGACGATATGCAGGCATTGCTGGCGTTGGCCAAAGAGCGCTTCGGCCAGGTTGATGTGATGATCAACAATGCCGGACTGATGGCGTTGGGCAGCATCCACAAGGTACTGGCGGAAGACTGGGATCGCATGGTGGATATCAACATCAAGGGCGTGTTGCACGGCATTGCCGCCGCTTTGCCGATCTTCCAGCAGCAGGAAAAAGGGCATTTCATCAATGTGGGCTCGATTGCCGGACACAAGGTTGTGCCCAATGGAGCGGTTTACAGTGCGACCAAATATGCTGTCAGAGCGCTCAGTGAAGGCTTGCGGCAGGAAGGTGGGACCATCCGCACTACACTGATTTCACCCGGTGCCATCGATACCGAGTTGCCAATGGGCAGTTCCGATGAGAAGACGGTCGCTGCGGTCAAGGCGGGTTATGCTGATGCGATAGCGCCTGAAAGGGTAGCTGAAAGCATTGCCTGGGCGATTGCCCAGCCCGCCGAGGTGGATATCAACGAATTGACCATCCGCCCGACGGTGCAGGCATTCTGACTAGCGTGCGGCAGGTTTGCCGGCTTGCGGTCGGGCCGAGCCATAGGTCTGGCCGCTGACACCGTTGGGGATTTGTTGGATTTCGCCACCGGACTTGAGAAAGTCGGAGATTTGATCATTGATGCTGTTGTGCGTGGCAACAGCAGCATCGGCCTTGCGTTTTGCCGCAGATTTGGTTGACATGAGGCACACATTTTGTTGAATGGTCGGCCAGTATACCAGAGCGAGCGTCAGTTGTCTGGCACTCTTGGTCGTGAATCCTCAATCACCCCATACTTCAGCCAGGCGAGCATCGCGGCCACAGCGGCTGCGGTAGAAGTTGTAGCGCAATGGATTCTTTTGATAGTAGTTCTGATGGTATTCCTCAGCCGGGTAAAATGCGGTCTGGGGCAAAATGTCGGTGACAATCGGTTGCTCGAAGCGACCGGAGTCCGCCAGGGCATCGCGTGAGGCGGTAATCAGCGCCTGTTGTTCCTCATCCTTATAGAACAGGGCGCTGCGATAATGTGCGCCTTTATCACAGAACTGAGCGTTGTCGGTCAGCGGGTCGATGGTCGGCCAGAATTGTTCGAGCAGGGTTGCGTAGTCTGTCTGCTGCGGGTCGTAGAAGACCGCAACTGCTTCGATGTGCCCAGTCCCGCCGGCCGATACTTTTGGGTACGTAGCGGTATCGGCGTTGCCGCCAATATACCCGGAGACAGTGTCGACCACGCCGGTCATCTTGTCGAAATCTGCCTCGGTGCACCAGAAACAGCCGCCGGCAAAGACGGCCATTCGGGTTCCCGCAGGCCCTTCCTGCAGCGGCTCCTGGCCATGACTGGCAACGCTGAAGGCAAGACAGAGGCAGAGCAGGATAAAGCCTGAATGACGTGACATGCTCAGCCCCTCAGTTCGGGTAGTGGTTGCTCGGCCGGTATAAAACGAAGGGCGAGACCATTGTTGCACCAGCGCTCGCCGCGCGGTGGCGGGCCATCATTGAAAACATGACCCTGGTGGCCGCCGCAACGCGCGCAATGATACTCGGTACGTGGCCAGATGAGTTTGTAGTCGCGCTTGGTGCCCATGGTGTCCGCAATCGGTTGGGTAAAACTGGGCCAGCCGGTTTTGCTGTCGAACTTGTCGTCGCTGAGGAACAACGGCAGATGACAGGCGGCACAGACATAGGTGCCTGGCTCATAGATCTTGTCCAGCGGGCTGCTGCCGGCAGGCTCGGTACCTTCTTCAAAAAGAATATGCCAGGCGTCCGCGGACACCTTGTCTCGCCAATAGTCATGCGCATGATCGAGTGGGGTAAAAGAAATATCGGTCATGTGCGGCGTGTTCTCCGGCGAACTGGCCAGTACCCGCAGCGCAGGGAGTAGCGGTAGCAAAGCCATGGTTTGTAACAGCATGCGACGATTCATACTTGTGTCTTCCACAGGTTATCCGTTAAAAAGATACTCCAGTTTTGCGCGCATCCCAACGTCGGTTGGTATCAAAGCATTTCCCGCTGGCGGGCATCCCCCTTGCCCGGATAACAAAATAAAGGAGCCATGATGTCCAGTCGTTTTCCCTTTGCCGGTTTTCGGCAATTTTCCGCTTTGGCCATTTCGGCCTTGTTGTTGGCCCCACTGGCGCAGGCCGATTCCATCGCGCCACAGCGTTTCAGCCTGCTTGAACAGGCTATGCAGGCCCAGGTTGAAGAAGGGCACCTGGCCGGTATTGCCACGCTGGTCTATGAAGATGGCGAGGTTGTTCATCGTCAGCAACATGGCTACCAGGACATTGCCAGTGAAACGCCGCTGGCTGAAGACTCACTGTTCAAGATCTATTCATTGACCAAGCCAGTAACGGCGGTGGCGTTATTGATGTTGGTGGAAGAGGGCAAACTGAGCCTGGATGATCCGCTGGAGCAGCACTTGCCGCAATTCAAGGGTCTGCAGGTAGCCAAGTCGCTGGATGCTGATCCGGAGAACCTGCCAACGGTTCCGGCTACCCACGCGATAACGGTGCGTGAGCTGATGAACTATACCGCTGGCTTTACCTACGGTCGCTTCACCCAGTCTGCCGTGGATACCCTGTATGAGCAGGCCGGTCTGTTCAGCCGTGATATCACGCTGGAACAACTGGTAGATCGTGTCGCTGCCTTGCCCCTGCGGCATCAGCCCGGTACGCGCTGGCACTACAGCTTCTCGATCGACATCCAGGCCCGTCTGGTCGAAGTGCTCAGTGGGCAATCCTTTGACGACTATCTCCAGGAACGGGTGCTCGGCCCCCTGGGCATGCAGGATACCGCCTACTTTGTCAGTGCCGACAAGGCTGACCGACTGGCAACCAGTTATCATCCGACTGACGCCGGCCTGCAGCCGCTGCCGAAAGATGACTGGCTGAGCAAACCGAACCTGATCATGGGGGGGAGCGGCCTGGTCTCCAGCATGGATGATTATCTGCGCTTTGCCCGCATGCTGCTGAACGAGGGTGAGCTGGATGGTGTGCGTCTGCTCAAACCTGAAACAGTGCAAGCGATGCGTAGTCGCCAACTGCCGGAGGGGATTGACGGTCCAGAGTGGGCCCCGGGCAATACCTTTGGCCTGAATGTGGCCGTGGTTGACGAGTCCGAGCCGGCGGGCTATTTGCCTGAAGGCACTTTCTGGTGGTGGGGCATTGAAGGCCCCTGGGCCTGGATTGATCCCGACAATCAGCGAATTGTCATGGGCATGATGCAAAGTACTGACTTCCGCCACTCGCGAGTGGTGCACAATACGGTAAGTCATATCTTGTTCAAGCCTGCCGAGTAACCGACACCTTTCGAGGTTGTTAGCCGCTGGGTGAGCAGGATACGCACCGTTAGACTTTCAAATGATTGATATCAGTAAGGGATAACGCGCGTGGACTCAGTCACCCAGGCGGTATTGGGCGCCTCGATTTATGGCGCCATGATGGGACCCTGGCAAGGACGCAAGGCCTTGCTGTATGGCGCCGTATTGGGCACTTTGCCGGATATGGATGTGGTGTTGGATTATGGCGATGCCGTGGCCAACATGACTTTTCATCGTGGCTTCAGTCATTCTCTTTTTGTGCTTGGCGGTATCAGTGTTCTTCTCGCCTGGTGCATCCGGCGCTGGCGACCGCATCCCGGTTACAGCGGCCTGCGATTGTGGCTGGCCATCTGGCTGTTGTTGAGTACCCATGTGCTGCTGGATGCTTTTACCTCCTACGGGACACAGCTGTTCTGGCCGTTCAGCCCGCCGCCGGCGGCGATTTCCAGCATTTTCATCATAGATCCGCTGTATACCCTGCCTCTGCTGCTGGCAGTCGTCGTGGGTGCCATCTGGGGGTTGCAGCGTACCGGCATGCGCTGGCAATACGCGGCGCTGGCCCTGAGTACCTTGTATCTGGGCAGCACTTTGCTCGGCAAACAGATGGCTGATCAGCAATTGCTGGCGGCGATGCACCGTGATGGCATTCAGGCAGAGCACACCTTCAGTTCACCGACACCTTTCAATACGGTGCTCTGGCGTGTAGTGGCCGTTGACGGCGACGATTATTACGAGGGCGTTGTCAGTTGGCTGGATAAAAGCCCGCCCCGGCTTGAACGATTGCCACGCAACGCCACAGCCGGCCAGCAAGCATTGTCTGGTAGCCAGGCCCACGATCGTTTGCGCTGGTTTACCCGCGATACGTTGCGCTATGACCTGATTGATGGTTACTGGGTGGTGACTGACCTGCGCCTGGGGATGACTGGCTATCATCCGTTCCGGTTCCCCCTGGCACAGGTGACGGGTGATTCCGTTACCGTGATCGAGGCGCCGGAGCAATGGCCCACCCCTCCGGCGGATTTTTCCCAGTTGGGCATGCTCAGGCAGCGTGCATTGGACCCCGACTACCCGTTGTCATTGTATGACCTGGCCCAACCACTGACCCAGTCGATGGCCATGCCGCCAGGTCGCTGAACGCTGGATTGTGCTCAACGGCGGGCAACTTTTACCGCAGTCTGCGATAATAGACAGCTACCTTCACTCGCCGATCAGGAAAACCGCCATGCCGGGCACTGCTGCGCCTGTCACTGCCAAAGAACCCCGTTTCCTTGCCATGCTGGCGGCCTTGCTGGCAATTTTTACGGCCATTTTTTCCAGTAACCTGCCAACCCCGCTGTATGCCGTCTGGCAGGTACAAATGGGGTTTTCCGCAACCGCATTGACTGCAGTCTTTGCCGTGTATGTCTTTGGCGTGGTCAGCATGTTGCTGACGCTGGGCACCCTCTCCGACAAGATCGGCCGGCGGCAACTCCTGGTGCCGGGCATCCTGTTTATCACCGCCGGGGTGCTGGTGTTCTATTTTGCCCGTGACATCTACTGGCTGGGCACGGCACGGATTCTCACCGGAATCGGCACCGGTATTGTCACCGGCGCAGCGTCGGCCGCAGTGATTGAACTCGATCCGGACAATAACTGGACCCGGGCAGCCACCATGTCGGCGCTGTTCTTTACCATGGGAGCCTTTGCCGGCCCGACCCTGAGCTCACTGGCTCTGGCGTTTGACAGTGGCGCGAGTTCATGGCCCTTTCTGGTCACTTTGGGTCTGTGTGGGCTGACCCTGGTTCTGCTGTTAACTGCGCCCTGGCCCAAGGACATTGGTCGGCGGCAGAAGAACTTTCACTTTCGTGACTGGCGGCCGACGCCGGTCAAAGTACCGCGAGCCTTGCTGGGTGCCTTTGCCTTTTCGGCAGCGGGTATCTGTCTGGCCTGGTCGACCGGGAGCCTGTATGCCTCACTCGGGCCATCACTGGCACGGGAGCTGGTTGGCGTCAGTGATCGCGCCATGGCCGGTCTGTTTGCCGCCGCCTGGCAGCTGACCGCCGGCATCAGCCAGTTTGCCTGTCAAAGACAACCACTGGATCGTCTGATTCTGATCGGGCCGCCTCTTTTGATTGGCGGTTTGTTGTGTCTGGCGTTGGCGGTCATCAGTAGTTCACCGGTCATGTTTTCCATTGCGACCCTGGCTACAGCCATGGGGGCAGGGGCTACCGGGGTGGTGGCTTTGGCCGCGATCAGTCAGGTCGCACCAGCGGAGGAACGGGGCGGAATTATCTCGGCTTTCTATCTGATGGCTTACCTGACCATGGCGACCGTGGTTCTGGGGGTTGGTTTGGTCAGTGACCTGATTGGTTTTGGCAATACCGTCATCGGCTTTACTGCGCTGATTTCATTGGCTGCACTGACTCTGTTGCTGGTGGCAGTGAAAACCAGGCGGACCTCGATGTATTGACGCGCCAGAGCACATGAAGCGGGCTTTCGCGCATAGCGCGAACGGCCAGAGTTGGCCGTTTTGCTGGTCCGGGTCTCAGGCTGTTTCAGCCCGGTGAGCAGTGCACAACGTCAGCGTCTGCCAGTCGTTCGCCCGCAGCATTCTGCAACCAGCCGCGGGGTCGCCAGTGGAACAGCTCGGCACGAATCACGTAGCGTTGCCCGCCTTCAAAGGCTGGGTAATGGATGCGCAAATCACAGGTGTGTTGCTGTGAATCGCGAAGCCCCGGCTGCCCGCCGCCCGGTCGTTCAAAACGAAAGCGTACATCCAGGCGGTGAGCGCCGGCTGGGATGTCGTCAAAGCTCAACCCCCGCACCAGTTCGCCATTCAACCGATGGGCCCGCAGGTTATCCATCGGTTGAGTGCTGAAGGTAATACGTGCCTGGTTGTCAGCGATGGGTTCTTGGGGCGGGCGAGACGAAGCGCAGGCGACCAGACCTGCTGCCATCACGGTTACGACGATGGCGGGCCAGGCGGGCCAGCGCCTGGGGTGTTGGGTGTGGTGGACAATGACGGATGTGTTCACATTAGCCATACGCTGACTCCGGCTGAGCAAAAAAAATACTGGCACCTGGCCTCAAGTATTCCAACGCTTGGCCGTTAATAGAAGTAACGACAGGTTATGGCGTGTCACTGCAAGGCCTGTCGGGAGGGTGAAGGGATTTGATATTGAGCCAAGTGCTTGACATCACAGTAGAAAAATTATTTTCGCAAAAAATCCTAAAGCTTTCAGAGGGCACGCCGATAACTTGGTTGAACGCGAACTCGATGGGTGCCTGGGCAAAGCCCGCCCTGAGGTCGCTTGCTCAGGCAAACATTTAATAGGTCCTACGGAGGCATCACCATGTCCCTTACAGTAAATACTAACGTTGCATCTCTCAACGCACAGAACAACCTTGGTCGTAGCTCCAATGCGCTGCAAACCTCTCTGGAGCGTCTGTCATCCGGTTCGCGTATCAATAGCGCCAAAGACGATGCCGCCGGTTTGCAGATTTCCAACCGTCTGACCAGTCAGATCAATGGTCTGGGTGTTGCGGTACGTAACGCCAACGATGGTATCTCCATCTCCCAGACCGCTGAAGGTGCTCTGCAAGAGTCCACCAACATTCTGCAGCGTATGCGTGACCTGGCCCTGCAATCGGCCAACGGTTCAAACTCTGCGATTGAGCGCAAATCATTGAATCAGGAAGTCAACCAGCTGAAAGAAGAGCTGACCCGTATTTCTGATACCACTGCCTTTGGTGGCCGCAAACTGCTCGACGGCAGCTTTGGTTCAACCACCTTCCAGGTTGGTTCACAGGCTAACGAAACAATCGGTGTGACAT
Source organism: Halopseudomonas salegens (assembly GCF_900105655.1). Taxonomy (NCBI): domain Bacteria; kingdom Pseudomonadati; phylum Pseudomonadota; class Gammaproteobacteria; order Pseudomonadales; family Pseudomonadaceae; genus Halopseudomonas; species Halopseudomonas salegens. Next base: position 2,218,083 of record NZ_LT629787.1, on the reverse strand, counting down.
TGACCGATGCCTCTACCGAAACACTGGGTTCCTTCCGTTCGCGTGATGACGGTAGCGTTACCGGGACTGCTGCTGTAGCTGCAGATCTCGCCACCGCGCAAGGTGCAAACGCCTTCTCCGCGGGTGTCGTTACCGTGAATGGCTCTGTTGGTTCAGGTACTATCGATGTCGTTGCAACTGACTCTGCCAGTGATGTTGCCAGCAAGGTCAACCAGATTTCCAGCGATACCGGTGTGACTGCGAGTGCAAAAAGCGCCATTTCTTTCGGTACTGACCTGGGTCTCGCATCTGGTGAAGCCGTCAGCTTCGACATTGGTACTGCCGGTGGTCAAAAAACCACCATTCAGATTGCTGGCTCCGGTGACGCAACCCAGGATCTGGAAGCTCTGCGTGATGCCATCAACGAAGACTCTGGCTCCAACGGCTTGTCGGCATCCATCAATAATGACAAGGAGTTGGTGGTCAGTGCGCGCAACGGCGACAGCATTGAAATCGACAACTTCAATGAAGATGCAAACGGTAGCACCAACGTTGAAACTCTGGCTATTCAGGTGCAATTGTCGGATGGTACTTTCGACACTGCCGTAACTCTGGATGGCACCAACGTAGCGGCCCAGGCCGTCGGCACGCTGACTTTTGATTCGACTGGTTCATTCAGCCTGACTGATGACGGTAGCGCGGATGTTGCCGAAATCACTGCAGCCGCAATCGGTTCGCGCGTCAATGTTGAATCGCTGGATATCCTGACCGTTGACGCAGCCCAGGATGCCATCTCAGTGATTGACGGGGCGATTTCAAGCATTGATAGCCAGCGCGCCCAGTTGGGTGCGGTGCAGAACCGCTTTGAATCGACTATCAGCAACCTGCAAAGCATTTCGGAAAACGTGTCTGCTGCTCGCAGCCGGACCCAGGACACCGACTTTGCCGCAGAAACTGCAGCTCTGACCAAGAACCAGATTCTGCAGCAGGCTGGTACTTCGATTCTGGCTCAGGCCAACCAGTTGCCCCAGGCCGTTCTTAGCCTCTTGGGCTAAGCTGGTAATAGGGGTTACACTGCGGGGAAGGGGCAACCTTTCCCCGCATTATCCTATCTGAGGTAAGTACCATGGATATTGGCGTACTCAAACCTTTCGAACTGAACCGCTCCGCCAGTAACGGGGTATCAGTCGAGGCAGGCAGCGGCCAGCAGGCCCTTGCCAAGTCAACCCAGGTCACGGCACCAGCGGCGACCCAGCCTGTAGCAGCACAAACCCGCGAAGCGGTGGAGCAGGTTCAGCCAGCTGAACGGATGGAGCCGGAGGAATTACAGACCGTGGTATCCGATATGCAGGATTTTGTGCAATCGGTACGGCGGGATATCAACTTTCAACTCGACGACACCAGTGGCCAGGTAGTGATCAATGTCACGGAAGCCGGCAGTGGTGATGTCATCCGTCAGATCCCTTCGGAAGAGGCATTGCGCCTGGCCGAGAGCCTGTCGGAAATTCGCAGTTTGTTATTCGAGGCAGAAGCCTGAGTTCAGCCCTTCTGTCAGCCGGTTTGCTGGCACGTAACTTGCCTGATGTAACCGGACACATTCATTCGGTACACGACCGTCAATAAACGGTCATGAGGGTAGGCATATGGCAATCGGTGGCGTTGGTGGAATCGGTTCCGGTCTTGACGTGAACAACATCGTCAAGTCACTGGTTGAGGCTGAGCGGGCACCCAAAAAGGCACAGCTTGACCGGCTGGAAAAAAAGACGACGACCAGTATTTCCGCGCTGGGCAGTTTCCGTAATGCAATTTCTACCTTTCAGACCGCACTCAATGAGTTGAACGACCCTGCCTTGTTCACCAAGCGCAGTGCCCGGTCCAGCGATACCAGCAGCTTCACCGCCACGGCGGATAAGACAGCTGCCTCCGGTAACTACAATATTCAGGTATTCAATCTGGCCCAAACCAGTCGTGTAGCGCTTGCCGGCCAGGATAATGCCAGTGATCCGGTGGGTACCGGGACGCTGTCTATCGGCGTTGGCAGCCAGACACTGGATATTGACGTGACTGCAGGTAACGACAGCCTGACGGCCATTCGTGACGCAATCAATACTCAGGGTAGCGAGATTGGCATCAGTGCGACTATCGTTACCGATCCCGGTGGCGCCGGCGGTTCACGTCTGGTATTAAGCTCCAATCAGGCCGGTACCGGCAATGACATCACTGTCACTGCCAGCACCGATGCTGGCGATACCGGTGATTTGAACGTGCTGGCTTTTACTCCACCCGCCACCACGGATTTTGTCGCCCCTCCCCAGGACCCCAATGATCCACGCGCGCCCCGAGTGATCAGTTATGCGCGGGATGCCAATATCGCCATTGACGGTATTACCGTCAGCAGCGCCAGTAATACCATTGATGAGGCCATTGAAGGGGTCAGCATTACCCTTAAAGCCGCCCAGTCAGCTGAAGACCAGACCAATGCCAGCACCATGAGTTTGGGCGTGAGTGAAGACCGCGCGGGTGTGCGATCGGCTCTGGAAAAGTTTGTTGAGGCTTACAACGCGTTAAGCGGCACCATGAGCGAGCTGACCAGCGTGACCCGGGTAGGCGGGGATGACGGCGAGCCCCTTGCAGCCCCCCTGGTTGGCGACGCCTCGGTGCGGTCCTTCAGCACTTCCATGCGCAACGCTATGGGGAGCGTGGTTGGTGATGGTGATTTGCGCATGCTGGCTGATCTCGGGATTGCCACCAAACGTGACGGAACTCTGGAAATCAACCAGACGCGGATGAATGACGCGCTGGATAATAATTTTGATCAGGTAGCGGGTCTCCTGACGGGTGATGATGGACTGTTGAAGCAGTTGAATACAGTTGCCGAGCCCTATACCCAGCGCGGTGGCGTGCTGGAAAGCCGCACCACAGCCTTGCAGAATACGCTGACTGGTGTGGATGATCAGCGCGAAAGCCTGACTCGCCGCATTGGTCAACTGGAAGCCCGCCTGTTGTCGCAATTCAACGCCATGGATTCGTTGGTCGCCCAGTTGAACCAGACCAGTGATTACCTTACCAACCAATTGTCCAACCTACCCGGTGTGGTCAGACAGGATAACCGTCGCTGATGAGCAATCCGATCGATACCTATAAAAAGGTCAATATTTCCCAGGAAGTATCCCAGTACCGCGCCGTACAGTTGTTGTTGGCCGGTGCCATTGAGCGCGTGCGTCTGGCTCGACATGCGCAGCAGATGGGTAATCCTGAGCGCCGGGGTGTTGCCGTCAGCAGTACTGTCAGTATTATTGGCGCCCTGCAAGGCTCGTTGGATAGGGAACTGGGCGGCGATATCGCGCAGAACCTGGATGCCTTGTATGACTATATGACCCGCAAGCTGGCGGGGGTCGCGCTGGATGACACCCCGCGCTCGCTGGATGAGGTGGAGGCCCTGTTGATGGAAATCAAAGAGGGCTGGGACGGGATTGAGCCCGAAGTTTCCTGAGTACCTTTCTGGTGCAGTGAGCCGAACTGCCAGTGGCCTGCGTAGAGACGGTTGCATGTAGTGGTTTTCGTGGTGAGGTTGTGTAGTCACAGCGGATGATTTTTTGTGTTTTCGGCTAAAGTTCTCCCGGCGCAGCCGATACAGTAAGCATGTATCACACAGCGCAGGAATTGGTCGTTATGAATGCCTACACCGCAATGAAGCAGTACCAGACCGTAAACGTGAACGCCCAGGTCAGTGAGGCAGATCCGCATCGGTTGATCCAGATGTTGATGGAAGGCGGTTTGCAGCGTATTGCGCAGGCCAAAGGTGCAATGCAATATGGCAATACCCCGCTGAAGGGCGAGTTGATTGGCAAGGCAGTGGCGATTGTCGGTGGTTTGCAAGACGCGCTGGACCTGAAGCAGGGCGGTGAAGTGGCGGCCAGTCTGAATGAGCTGTATCAGTTTATGCAGCAGCGTTTGTCGCAGGCCAATATGAACAATGACCCGGCATTGCTGGATGAAGTGGCAAACTTGCTGCGTGAAGTCAAAGAAGGCTGGGATGGTATTCGCCAGTCCTGAGGAGAGCTGTCATGGCTGTGGCCGTTAAACAGTTGGAAGATACCCATAAAGCGCTGATCAGTGCTGTACAGGCTGGTGACTGGGAGCAGGTGGCCGAGCTGGATATGCTCACACGCGATCTGGTAGCCGAAGCTGTCAGCCAGCCAAAACGCGATGATCAGGCCTTGGCCGACGCGCTGGATAGCCTGCTGGAAACCTACCGCGAAGTCATTGCCTTGTGTCAGGCGGTTCAGGGCAAACTGGCGGAAGAAATGCAGGGCCTGCAACGCAGCCAGCAGGGCGCCAAGGTGTATCAGTTGTTCGAATAAGCTGAATTGTGGTTGCAAAAGGCAGACTTCGGGTCTGCCTTTTTTGTGGGCTTATATTTTTCTGGCCCAGTCGCACTGTCACCGCGATGCCGCAGCTTGTGGCGGTCCATAGTGTATGTGCGCAGGGTGGCGCTGGATTTGCCGCGACTATTTACATTTTATTGCGCCAAGTATTTGACTCGAACGACAAATCTGCCTATTGTTGGGCTACTAACAAGACATCATGGCGCTGCGCTATTACGCAATTACGCAATTACGCAAACGGTGCCACCCACGTGATCAAGGACCAACAGTCCCCCTATGTTGCCGAATAACCATATTCTGCTGATTGAAGACGACGCCCAGAACCGCCATGACCTGAGTGTCATACTCGGATTTTTGGGCGAGGAGTCCGTGATCACTACCTCTGCGGCCTGGCAGGACGCGGTGAATACCGATGCCTTGCAAGCTGCTTCTTTCAAGTGCGTGATTATGGGCGACTGCAACCTGGGTGATGGCTTGCAGGCCCTGCTGACGGAACTGGACCGTTGGGACAGCAATCTCCCTGTCGTGCTGGTTGATCCGGCGCAGGCGAATAACTGGCCGGATCACTTGCGTCAGCGCCTGTTATCGGTGCTTGAGCCACCCTTGAGCTACAATCAGCTGCTTGACAGCCTTCACCGTGCGCAGGTTTACCGCGAGATTTTTGACGAGCGCAAGAGTCCGATGCGCCAGCGCGAACCCAACCTGTTCCGCAGTCTGGTTGGCACCAGTCGACCGATTCAGGGCGTACGCCAGATGATGCAACAAGTGGCGGATACTGAGGCCACGGTACTCATTCTCGGCGAGTCGGGTACCGGCAAGGAAGTTGTGGCGCGTAACCTGCACTACCATTCCGGTCGCAAGCACAAGCCCTTTGTGCCGGTCAATTGCGGCGCCATTCCGGCAGAGTTGCTGGAAAGCGAGCTGTTTGGCCATGAGAAGGGCGCTTTTACCGGGGCGATTACCTCGCGCGCCGGGCGTTTCGAGCTGGCTGAGGGCGGCACGCTGTTCCTCGACGAGATCGGCGATATGCCGTTGCCGATGCAGGTCAAGCTGCTGCGCGTGCTGCAGGAGCGGACTTTTGAACGGGTTGGCAGCAACAAGGTACAGACAGCGGATGTGCGCATCATTGCTGCCACGCACAAAAATCTGGAAAACATGATTGAGGCCGGTAGCTTCCGTGAGGATTTGTTCTACCGTCTGAATGTATTTCCGATCGAGATGCCCGCCATGCGAGAGCGCATTGAAGACCTGCCACTGCTGCTCAGTGAATTGATCACGCGCATGGAAACCGAGAAGCGCGGCTCCATTCGATTCAGTACCTCGGCGATCATGTCACTGTGTCAGCATGACTGGCCGGGTAACGTACGTGAGCTGGCCAACCTGGTTGAGCGCATGGCGATCATGCACCCTCACGGCGTCATCGGCGTGCATGAGTTGCCACGAAAATTCCGTTATGTGGAAGATGATCACCAGGACCTGCGTCAGTTGTCGGATGAGGGTGACGAGCGTGGTGATGCCTTCAATGGCTTGGTCGGGCTCGACAGTCCGGCCTTTCTGCCCCCGGAAGGGCTTGACCTGAAAGATTATCTGGGCGGCCTGGAACAGACCCTGATTCAGCAGGCACTGGATGAATGCGGCAGCGTGGTCGCGAGGGCTGCCGAACGCTTGCGTATTCGACGTACCACACTGGTGGAAAAGATGCGCAAGTACGGTATCAATCGCGACTGATTTTGTTGCCCTGTCGGTTCAGCGCAGCAAACCGGGCAGGTTATCCAGATCGGGTTGGTCGATCTGCTCGGCCGACATGAAGCGGCGGGCATACTGCAGATACGCACCACTGCGCACAAAAATGGTAAACAGCTCCGCATCCAGTCGCCCGGCAGCGGCATGGCGACCAATGATGCTCAGTGCCTGAGAGAGCGGCATGCCTTGTTTGTAGGGCCGGTCCGGGGCGGTCAAGGCTTCAAAGATATCCGCAATCGCCATGATACGGGCGCGCACGCAAAGCTGTTCGGCGCTCAATTTGCGCGGATAGCCACTGCCATCCAGGTGTTCATGATGATTGCCGGCAATTTCCGGTACCTGCTGCAGATTGCGCGGGTAGGGGAGTGAATGCAGCATGCGGTTGGTGACCACGATGTGATCACGCATGATCGCCAGCTCTTCCGGCAACAGAGTGCCACGCCTGATCGACAGGTTGGCCAGTTCGTCTTCGCTCAACAGTGTGCGCTGCCGACCATCTGGCCCGCACCACTTGATCTCGGCCAGTTTTTCCAGGCGTTGCAGATCGGCAGTATCCAGCTGTTCCCCGCCCAGATTGATCTGGCGCATGAAACCCAGATCAGCATCCGCTTGCGTCATTGCAGCCTTGCAGGATGCTGTCGGGCTGGCAGTGCCATGCTGGCGCAGGTCAGCCAGCAAGAGGGCGGACTGGTATTCGCGCACACGGCTGGCAACCAGCTCGATACGGTCAAACTGCTGCTCCAGCTTGCGTCCCTTGTCGATAATGGCCTCAGGCGTGGTGATCTTGCCGCAGTCATGCAACCAGGCGGCGATTTTCAGTTCATACAACTGCTGCTCGTTGAATGCCACATCGGCATAGGCTCCCTCACGGGAATCGCATACCGCGTCGGCCAGCAACATGGCAATTTCCGGAACCTTCTGGCAATGGCGCCCGGTAACGGGGGATTTGTAGTCAATGGCCTCGGCGATCAGCTTGATAAAGGACTCGAACAGGGTCTTTTGCGCGTTGATCAGTTCGCGCTGAGTGAGAATAGTGGCGGCAATGGCGCCAAGGGCCTCGAGCAGATAGCGTTGTTCAGCGCGAAAGGCGACCACCTGCCCATCGGCATCCAGTGCATTGATCAACTGCAATACGCCAATAACCTGGTCTTCATTGTCTTTCAGCGGTACGCAGATAAATGAACGCGAGCGGTAATTCAGTTGCCGATCAATCTGGCGGGTGCCAGTCAGGTCAAAGCGGTGATCCTGGTAAGCATCGTCAATAACGATGGTTTCGCGGTCCTTGAAGGCCCGCACGACGACCAGGCGTGAAGCGCTCCCTTCCAGATCATCCAGAGGTATTGGCGCCAATTTGACCGAGCTGTCGTCCAGGCCAAGGCTGCGGTTACGCAGAACATGAAAGTGAAGGTGGTTGTGCTGCTGAATGTACAGGGTGCCGCCATCGCTGTTCAGCAGATCCATGGCGGATTCAACCACCTGATCCAGCAGTCGCTGAGCATCGTGCTCGCTGCTCAAAGCCCGCGTCAGTCGTGACAGGTGCGTAGCGACGTCCAGCGCGTTGTCCAAGTTGTTCATGTCGACCTCAAAACGACCACAGCGTACTGCTTGGGGTGATGATCTTATACCGCTGCTGTGGTTCGCCGCGACTGTAAAATTTATGGCGGGTAAAAAATGACGCGGCAGCCGGTCGGTTGCCGTCTGTTTTCTGACGCAGTCATGTTTTTAATCTTTCAAGTCATTGATTTAAAAGAAATCAGAATGGGTGGCACAAGCCTTGCTTTATCACCGTAAAGCCATTTATTTTGATCAGAGGTTTGACATGGCCGCCAAGCAGCGCCGTTTGTCCCAACAGCCCCATTTACCCGCTGATGATCTGCCAGCCGAGCAGCTCGAGCTGGAACGTGCCCAGGCATTGCTGGGCCGGGTTACCGAGCGTCTGGGAGCTTCCGAGGCCTTGCTCGAACGGCAATTGGGCACCCTGCGCGCACAATTGGCCGAAGCGCACGCGCAACGTGCCGAAGAAGCAGCCGAGAATGGTCGACTGGCGGCACGCCTGCAGAATTTGCTTGATCTGTTGCCAGGTGGTGTCGTGGTGCTGGATGGCCAGGGCCGCGTGCATGAAGCCAATCCGGCAGCCTGTGAATTACTCGGCGAACCTCTGGAAGGGCAGTTGTGGCGCGATATTATCAATGAGCGCTTTGCCCCTCGCGATGATGACTACCATGAAGTTTCCCTGCGCAGTGGACGCCGGGTTTCTCTCGCCACACGTTCCCTGCGTGGTGAGCCGGGGCAACTGATCCTGCTCACCGATCTGACCGAAACCCGTGAACTGCAGGCAGAGTTGGCGCGGCATGAAAGGCTCTCTGCCCTTGGTCGTATGGTGGCCTCACTGGCACATCAGATTCGCACGCCGCTGTCGACGGCGTTGCTTTACGCGAGCCATCTGACTGATCCGGGTCTGGCTATAGCCCATCGTCAACGTTTTGCCGATCGCCTGAAAGGCCGCTTGCAGAGTATTGAGCACCAGGTGCGGGACATGCTGTTGTTCGCCCGCGGGGATTTGCCTCTCCCGGATCAGCTGACTCCAGCTGACTTGCTGGCGGCCTTGCAGCAGCAGGCTGAACCCGTGCTGGATCAGGCCTCAGCCAGCTGTCGCTGGGTGGACTTGTGTCCAGCCGGATCGGTGCTGCGCTGTAATCAGGCCACACTGCTCGGGGCGATTCAGAACCTGCTGGACAATGCCATGCAAGCCGTTGGCCCGGGTGCACACCTGAAGGTCGCTCTGCGTGAGCTGGAAGGTCAGTTGAGCCTTACCGTAGTGGATACCGGCCCCGGGCTGAGCAATGAACAGCTGCAGGGATTGGGTGAGCCTTTTCAAAGCCATCGAGCCAATGGGACCGGTCTGGGTCTGGCGGTGGTCAAATCCGTTACCCGCGCCCACGGGGGCAGTTTCTTCCTGCGCAGCAAGCCGGGTCGTGGTACCTGTGTGGAATTGTTGTTGCCACTGCAACACACCGGGCAACAACGGGAGGCAAGTTGAATGCACGCCGCTAAAATGATTGAACCACAGACCGGCGCACAACCGTCCGTTCTCTTGGTGGAAGATGATGCCAGCCTGCGCGAAGCACTGGCTGATACATTGAGTCTGGCCGGGTACCCGGTGCTGGCGGCCGAACAGGGTGAGGCGGCTTTGCACCTGCTCAGGCAACATCCGGTCTCCATGGTGGTCAGTGATGTCAACATGCCGGGTATGGATGGGCACGCGCTGCTGCAGGTATTGCGTGCCGAGTATCCGCAGTTGCCGGTACTGTTGATGACGGCTTACGGCACGGTGCAGCGGGCCGTTGACGCCATGCGCGCCGGAGCGGTGGATTATCTGGTCAAGCCCTTTGAACCGGATGCGTTGCTGACGCTGGTGGCCCAGCATGGCTGCGGTCGCCTGCAAGCAGACACCGACGGGCCAGTGGCAGAAGAGCCATCCAGCCAGCAACTGTTGCAACTGGCTGCACGGGTTGCGGCGAGTGATTCTACCGTATTGATTTCCGGCGAGTCCGGTACCGGCAAGGAAGTGCTGGCCCGCTATATTCATCAGGCATCTCCGCGCGCAGAGCAGCCGTTTATTGCCATCAACTGTGCGGCGATTCCTGAGAATATGCTGGAAGCAACCCTGTTCGGCCATGAAAAGGGCGCCTTTACCGGCGCAATTGCCGCCCAGCCGGGCAAGTTCGAGCAGGCCAATGGGGGCACCATGCTGCTGGACGAAATCTCTGAGATGCCGCTGGCCCTGCAGGCCAAGTTGTTGCGTGTGCTTCAGGAGCGTGAGGTGGAACGTGTCGGCGGGCGCAAGTTGATCAATCTGGATATCCGCATTCTGGCTACCACCAATCGCGATTTGCTGGCAGCGGTGCAGGCCGGTACTTTCCGTGAGGATCTGTACTACCGCTTGAGTGTGTTTCCTTTGCAGTGGCAGCCACTACGCGCCCGACCGGGCGACATTGTGCCGATTGCCGAACGTCTGCTGGGCAAGCATGCGCGTAAACTCCAGCAACCACGCGTGCGCTTTGCCGCTGATGCCGTCGAGGCCCTGCGCAGTCATGCCTGGCCCGGCAATGTGCGCGAGCTGGATAATGCCGTGCAGCGTGCGATGATTCTACAGCAGGGCGGGGTGATTCATGCCCAGGACCTGTGTCTTGACCTGCAGCCGGGACAAGCAATGACGGCGGCTCCCGCCAGTGCCAATTATTCGACGGCTGCCGAGGCCAAGCCACCTGCAGCAAGCGGTCAGGGTGATCTGGAGCGCGGGGTGAAAAAAACCGAGTACCAGATCATTGTTGATGTGCTGCGCGCCGAAGGCGGTAGTCGCAAAGACGCCGCCGAACGCCTGGGCATCAGCCCGCGGACCTTGCGCTACAAGCTGGCGCAGATGCGTGAAGCGGGGTTTGATGTGGCGGTATAGCTTGTTGGTCGTTTGATGATTCTCTCTCCCTCAGCCCTCCTGTCTCACGACAACCCAGCAAAGCTCCTCTCCCCTGGCGGGAGAGGGGTTGGGGAGAGGGGGCTGCCTGCTCACTCCCCCCTTATTCCATCCCTGACTCAACTTGGCACTCTTCTTGCTGCACTACTCTCAAAGCAATAGTCGCCGTCAATTTTTTGCGACTGGGAGGCAAGCATGACCCAGATTAGCCAGGGTGTTGAATTCAATCGTCTGATGATGCAAATGCGCGCCATGCAGATGGAAGCCACCGGCAAGCCGCAGGCTCCTGCAGCGCTCGAGCAGGGTCCGGACAAAGGCAGTGAATTCTCCGAGGTAATGCGTGGAGCGCTGGACAAGGTCAATGAATTACAAAAAACTACCGGTGATTTGCGTACCAGTTATGAAATGGGCGAGGCCGGTGTTGACCTGACCGATGTCATGATTGCATCACAAAAATCATCGGTTGCCATGCAGGCAACAGTACAAGTTCGCAACCGTATGGTCAGTGCGTACGAAGAAATCATGCGCATGCAGATTTGATTCATACTCTGACCCGCGTAGTATCCCTCGCCAGCCGAGTTTGAGGATTGACCCATGGAAAGCCCAGCCACTGCCAACACCCCAGCGACCCGCCCGGAGGCCGATGCCAGCCCTGGTCGCAAGCCATTGATGGGGCTGACCTTTCTGGACAATCTGGCCAGTTTGCCGATGCTCAAGCAATTCGGCTTGCTGATCGGGTTGGCTGCCAGTGTGGCGATCGGGTTTGCCGTGGTGCTCTGGTCGCAGGAGCCGGAATGGCGCCCGTTGTACAACAATATGGAAACCTATGATGCCGGGCAGGTGGTTGAGCTGTTGCAGCAGAGCCGGATTCGCTACCGGGTAGAACCCAACAGTGGTGCTCTTCTGGTCCGCAGTGAAGATATGTCCGCTGCGCGCATGACCATGGCGCAGGCCGGCATTACCCCGACCGACCGCAACCTGGGTTTCGAGATTCTGGATCGTGATCAGGGCTTTGGCAGCAGCCAGTTCATGGAAACTACCCGCTACCGCCGAGGGCTGGAAGGCGAGCTGGCGCGGACCATCTCAAGCATGAGCAACATACGCGGTGCGCGGGTTCATATCGCCATGCCGCGTTCGACGGTTTTTGTGCGCGATGATCGCCGTCCCAGTGCTTCGGTCTTGCTGGAAACCTTCGGTAACCGCCGTCCGGAGCCGAGTCAGGTGATGGCCATCGTCAATCTGGTCGCGACCAGCGTGCCTGAACTGAGCAAGGATGAAGTGACGGTGGTCGACCAGGCTGGCAATTTGCTGTCAGACCAGGCCGAACTGAGCGAGTTGACCATGGCTGGGCGTCAATTCGATTACACCCGTCGACTGGAAGATACCTACACACGCCGGGTGCACAATATCCTGCAGCCGGTGCTCGGCAATGGCCGTTACAAGGCTGAAGTGTCTGCGGATGTCGATTTCAGTTCGGTTGAGTCCACCTCGGAGATGTTCAGTCCCGAGTCCGCCCTGCGCAGTGAGCAGGTCATGTCCGAGGAGCGTACAGGGGGTGCCCAGGCCCAGGGTATCCCGGGAGCCTTGGCCAATCAGCCTCCGGGAGCCGCTCAGGTGCCCGAACAGGTCATCGATCCGGATACCGGTGAGCCGGTTCTGCCGCCACCGCCGAGCAATAGCCGCGAACAGGCTACACGTAACTATGAACTGGATCGACAGATCAGTTATACCCGTCAGTCTCAGGGTCGCTTGCGTCGCTTGTCTGTCGCCGTGGTGGTGGATGATCCGGTGCAGGTCGATCCGGATACCGGGGAAGTGATCAGCACGCCGCTGACCGAAGCCGAGATTACGCGTTTTACCCGCCTGGTACAGGATGCTGTCGGCTTTGACGCCACCCGGGGTGACAGTGTCAGCGTGATCAATGCCCCCTTCGTGCCGGAAGGCGAGGTGGAGCCGATTGCGGAAATTCCTTTCTGGTCGCAGCCCTGGTTCTGGGATGTCGCCAAGCAGATTCTGGGTATACTCTTTGTATTGGTCCTGGTATTTGGTGTGCTGCGCCCGGTATTGAAAAACCTGACCAGCGGCTCGCGCAGTCAGGGTGGTGAGTACCCGATGGCACTGCCGGGTGGCGGCAGTATGGGCAGCGATGGTTTTGATGATCTGAGTGAAGACCAGGTCAGCCTGTCCGGTCCGGCGTCTGGTCCGGTCATGTTGCCACCGCCAACCGCCGGTTATGAACAACACCTGAATGCGATCAAGGGGCTGGTCGCAGAAGACCCTGGCCGGGTCGCTCAGGTCGTCAAGGATTGGGTCAACGCCGATGAGTGAAGACACAAAGAAAGTCACGCAAAAGATGTCGAAGCTGGACAAGGCAGCCATTTTTTTGCTCAGTCTGGGTGAATCCGACGCCGCTGCGATCCTCAAGCACATGGGGCCGAAGGAAGTGCAGCGAGTGGGCAGCGCGATGGCGGGTATGCGCACCGTGCAGCGCGAGCAGGTACAGGGCGTGATGAGCGAGTTTGTGGAGCAGGTCGGTGAGCAGACCGGCCTGGGGGCAGGCGCTGACGGTTACATCCGCACCATGCTGACGCAGGCTCTGGGCGAGGACAAAGCCAATAGTCTGGTGGATCGTATCCTCCTGGGTGGCAGCACCTCGGGCCTTGACAGCCTGAAATGGATGGAGCCTCGAGCCGTTGCTGATGTGATCCGTTACGAGCATCCACAAATCCAGGCCATTGTGGTGGCCTATCTGGATCCGGACATGGCGGCCGAGGTGGTCAGTTATTTCGATCCCAAGGTGCGTCTCGATGTGCTCTTGCGCGTGTCGGCCCTGAATACCGTACAGCCCTCGGCACTGAAAGAACTGAACGAGATTCTAGAGAAACAATTTGCTGGCAACTCGAACACCACGCGTGCGGCCATGGGCGGCATCAAGCGCACAGCCGACATCATGAATTACCTCGAAAGCAGCACCGAAGCGCAATTGATCGAGCAGATCCGTGAGATCGACGAAGATCTGTCAGGCAAGATCGAAGACCTGATGTTTGTGTTTGACAATCTGGCCGATATTGACGATCGAGGGATTCAGGCGCTACTGCGTGAAGTGTCTTCGGAAGTGTTGATCATTGCCCTCAAAGGCGCCGACGAGGCAGTCAAGGACAAGATTTTCCGCAACATGTCGAAACGTGCGTCTGAGTTGCTGCAGGATGACCTGGAAGCCAAGGGACCGGTGCGCATCAGCGAAGTCGAACAAGCGCAGAAAGAAGTGCTGACCATTGCCCGCCGCATGGCGGATGCCGGTGAAATCGTGCTCGGTGGCAAGGGCAGCGAGGAGATGCTGTAAATGGCCGGTAAGGATGACAGCGACCTGATTCGCGGCCAGCACCCTTCGGCCTTCAGCCGCTGGAGCCTGCCCAGTTTTGACGAGGCACCGCATTATGTGGCGCTGGATCGCGAGCAGGAAGAGGCGGCTCAAGCTGATGAAGACCCAGCCGAGGCAGAGCTGGAAGAGGTCGAAGCCCCGCAGCCGTTCACCGTCGAAGAACTCGAACAGATCCGGGAAGAGGCCTACAACGAGGGTTTCGCTACCGGCGAAAAAGACGGCTTCCATTCCGGCCAGCTCAAAGGGCAGCAGGAAGCCCGTGACAAGCTGGATGGCCGGCTGGTCGAGCTGGAAAACCTGATGAGCAACCTGATGCAACCCATGCAAAATCAGGACGCGCAAATTGAAGAAATGCTGCTCATGCTGGTTCAGCAGACCGTGCGCAGCGTGATCCAGCGTGAACTGGAAACCGACTCGAGCCAGATTCTGCATGTGTTGCGCGGCGCGCTGAAAAGCTTGCCGATGGGGGCGGATAATATTCGCATTTACCTTAATCCCGCCGACTTTGAAGCCGTCAAGGCGCTCCGTGAGCGGCATGAAGAAAACTGGCGGCTGCTCGAAGACGACCAGTTGCTGCCGGGTGGTTGCCGGGTGGAAACCGAACACAGCCAAATTGATGCCAGCCTGGAAACCCGGCTGGAACAGGCGCTGACCCAGCTGCAAGACCAGCATCAGGAACAGCGTGCGCATCCCGTTGCACCGGATATGGATGCACTGAGCCCCTTGCCGGAAAGCCCCGGTCATAGCGATAGCCATGAGTAAGTTCGAGCGCGCCAGTTTCGCCCGCCGCCTGAGTGCCTATCGTGATGTGGTGCAACTGGCCTCTGCCCCGGTGGTAGAAGGTCGTTTGATCCGTATGGTTGGTTTGACGCTGGAAGCCGAAGGCTGCAAGGCTTCGGTGGGTAGCCGTTGCCGGGTGATCAGTGAATCCTTGCAAGGTATCAGTGAAATTGAAGCTGAAGTCATGGGCTTCGCCGGCAACAAGACCTACCTGATGCCAGTCGAAAGTGTGCAGGGTTTGCAGCCGGGCGCGCGCGTTGTACCCAGCTCCGGTAGCGGGCGCCTGCCGATGGGCGTCAGTATGCTCGGACGCGTGGTGGATGGTATCGGGCGCCCTCTGGATGGCGCCGGTCCGATCATGGCTGCGGATATGGTCGACCTGAACGGGCCGGTGATCAACCCGTTGAAACGGCACCCGATCGAACAGCCACTGGATGTCGGCATTCGCTCGATCAATAGCTTGTTGACTGTCGGCCGTGGCCAGCGACTGGGGCTGTTTGCCGGTAGTGGCGTGGGCAAAAGTATGTTGCTGGGCATGATGACCCGTTTTACCGAAGCGGATATCACCATTGTTGGCCTGGTGGGTGAACGTGGTCGTGAGGTCAAGGAGTTCATTGA
This sequence comes from Halopseudomonas salegens, assembly GCF_900105655.1. Classification (NCBI taxonomy): domain Bacteria; kingdom Pseudomonadati; phylum Pseudomonadota; class Gammaproteobacteria; order Pseudomonadales; family Pseudomonadaceae; genus Halopseudomonas; species Halopseudomonas salegens. Next base: position 2,202,719 of record NZ_LT629787.1, on the reverse strand, counting down.
GCAAATCCTTGGCAAGGAAGGCATGGCTCGCTCGGTGGTGGTTGCCTCGCCGGCCGATGACGCGCCCTTGATGCGTCTGCGTGCGGCCATGTATTGCACGCGAATTGCCGAATACTTTCGGGATCAGGGCAAGAATGTGCTGCTGTTGATGGACTCACTGACCCGCTTTGCCCAGGCCCAGCGGGAAATTGCCCTGGCCATTGGCGAGCCGCCCGCCACCAAGGGTTACCCACCATCCGTGTTTGCCAAACTACCGCAGCTGGTTGAGCGTGCGGGCAATGCGGAAGAGGGTGGCGGCTCGATTACCGCGTTTTACACGGTGCTGTCCGAGGGTGATGACCAGCAGGATCCGATTGCTGATGCCTCACGGGCAATTCTTGACGGTCATGTGGTGCTGTCGCGCCGGCTGGCTGAAGAAGGCCATTACCCGGCAATTGATATTGAAGCCTCGATCAGCCGTGCCATGCCGCAGATTGTATCCGAGGATCACCTGCAAAAAGCGCAACTGTTCAAACAGACCTACGCGCGTTACCAGCAAAGCCGCGACCTGATCAGTGTCGGTGCCTATTCTGCCGGTTCCGACCCCTTGACCGACAAGGCCATTGCCAAAATGCCGGCAATGCAGGGCTTTTTGCGTCAGGGGTTGACTGAAAACGTGTCCCTGGAAGATAGCCAGCAGCAACTGCAACAGATCATCAGCCATGAGTGAAAGCCGTATCCGCCGACTCCAACCGGTGCTTGATATGGCGCTGGAAGAAGAGCGCAAGGCAGCCGGCATGTTGGGTAAGTGTCAGCAACAACTGGAAGATGCCAATGCCCGCCTGCGAGATCTCAACTACTATGCCGACGAGTATCAGCGTGGCTGGGCCGAGCGTGGCGCCCAAGGGGTGAATCGGCAGTGGCTGCTTAACTACCAACAGTTTCTCGGCCAGATGCAGAGTGCTGTCGCCCAGCAGGAGCAAACCTTGCAGTGGCATGAGCAAAGCGTTGACAAGGCCCGAGCCAATTGGCAACAGCGTTACCAGCGCGTTGAGGCGTTGCGCAAGCTGATTGAGCGCTACCGCGAAGAGGCGCGCGTCAGGGCGGATAAGCAGGAACAGAAAATGCTCGATGAGTTATCCCAACGGGCACACAGTGTCAGCCGACGCGAAAGTTGAGCATTGGCGGAAAAAGACCGGACTTGAGCGGCAGCTGACTGAAATGCTGCTATGCTGAACATTATTCAGGCGAGGGTGTTGAGGAGCAGCGCATGCCGATTCAGGCTGACCTAACGGAAAGTGGCCAGTTGCTAACCATCAAGGTAAGTGGACGCTTCGATTTTTCATCCCATCAGGTATTTCGCGAAGCGTATGAGCGGGCAGGTTTGTCCCCGAGGCGCTATTGCATTGATCTGCAGGATACCGACTATATCGACAGCTCGGCACTGGGCATGTTGTTGCTGTTGCGCGACCACGCCGGCGGTGATGTGGCGGATATTCGCATCCAGCATGCGAGCCCGGAGGTGCGCAAGGTCTTGAGCATTTCCAACTTCGAACAACTGTTCACTATCGAGTAGGCATCCTATGGCTGCGGCAGTGCCATCCGGGGCTGAGCCGCCAGCCGGCTTGCGTATTCTGGTGGCGGATGACAACCCGGCGGATCGACTGATTCTGTCGCGTTTGGTCTCGCGCCAGGGGCATGAGGTATTGGCGGCCGAGAATGGCGCCGATGCCGTTGAGCAGTTCCTTCGTGAGCGTCCACAGCTCATCCTGCTTGACGCCATGATGCCGGTGATGGACGGGTTTGCAGCTGCCCAGTTGATTCGAGAGGCGGCCGGTGAAGACCTGGTACCGATCATTTTTCTTACCAGCCTGACCGAAACCCATGCGCTGGTGCGCTGCCTGGAAGCCGGCGGCGACGACTTCCTGACCAAGCCCTATAACCCGGTGATTCTGCAGGCCAAGATTCAAGCCTTCCAGCGTATGCAGGAAATGCATCACACCCTGCAGCAACAGCGTGACCTGATCAGTCGACAACACGAACGCATGGTGCATGACCAGGAGCTGGCCAAGCGGATTTTTGACCGTGTGGCGCATGCCGGGGCGCTGGATGCGCCCAACGTACGTTACCTGCAATCCGCCTACGCCATGTTCAATGGCGATGTACTCCTGGCAGCCCAATGCCCGGCGGGGGGCATGCACGTGTTGCTGGCCGATTTTACTGGCCATGGTCTGTCGGCCGCCATCGGCGCGATGCCACTGGCGGAGGTCTTTTACGCCATGAGTGCGCGGGGCTTTGCCTTGCAGGATATTCTTGCGGAGCTGAATGACAAGCTGGAGCGTATCCTGCCGGTCGGAGTGTTCTGTTGCGCCTTGCTGGCCGAGATCAACCCGCTCAAACACAAGCTGGAAGTCTGGAATGGCGGCTTGCCGGATGCCGTATTGCTGGATGTGGATGGCAGCGTGCAGCATTGGTTGCCTTCGACCCATTTGCCGCTGGGCGTGGTGCCCAATGACCGCTTTGACGTCAGCACCCTGACCCTGCCAATGTCAGCCGGTCAACGCTTGTTATGCTGGACTGACGGCATTATCGAAACCCGAAATGCGCAGGGCCAGCAGTTTGGTGATCAGGGTGTGGCGAAAGTGCTGGCGGCAGGAAGCGGGCAGCCGGAACAACTGTTTGACCATTTGCTGTCAGCGATCAAGGATTTCCATGGTCGCAAGGATGATGATCTGAGTCTGCTGCAGGTCAGTATGCCAACTGATGTTTTGCCTCGATCACCAGCCATGCGTTTTCGCAGTCAGCGAGAAATGCACGATTGGCGACTGGAGCATGTATTTCGTGCCCAGGCCATTCGCACCCAGAATCCATTGCCCTGGTTGCTGGATGAACTGTTGCGCGTACCCGGCTTGCGTGACCATGCGGGCACACTGGCAACCGTTCTGTCCGAGCTCTTCAGTAATGCCCTCGAGCATGGTTTGCTGGCGCTGGATTCATCACTCAAGTCCACGGCTGAGGGCTTTAACCGCTATTACCTGCAGCGCAGTCAGCGTTTGCAGCAGCTGGAGGAGGGCTGGATTCGCGTCATGCTGGATCATACTCAGGAGCCCAGTGGGGGGCGTTTGTTGATAGAGGTGCAGGACAGCGGCCAGGGTTTTGTGACGGCGAAGACCGGAACTGTCATAGCCGACAGTTTCCGTTATGCTGGACGCGGATTGACATTGGTAGCAGCGCTGACGGATGAAATGCAGGTGCTGCCTGATGGGCGCGGGGTGCAAGTGCGTCTTGCCTGGCACGCCCCGTGAGGACTAACTGAAGGATGTCTATGAGTGATGCCCTGCCGGATCTGGATGATGATGTGTTGGCCGCACTGCGGGAGTTGATGCAGGATGATTATCCGCTATTGGTGGATACCTTTACTCGGGATGCTGAATTGCGTCTGCGGCAGCTGCAAAGCCATTTGCAGGATAGTGACTGGCGCGCTTTGCGCTACAGTGCGCACAGCTTCAAAGGCAGTTGTGGCAATATGGGCGCACTGGCGTTGCAAGAGCTCTGCCTGCAGGTAGAAGTTGCCGCAGATTCGGCAGATGAAGCGACTGTCAGGGCGTTGCTGTCACAGATGCACACCGATTTTCAGCGGGTTGCTGATCGTCTGCGTTGCGCTTAGCCTGCGCCGAGCATGCGAATGTATCGAATTGACGCAGCCTGACCTTGGTGGCAGGCTTTGTCGCGTGAAATAACAATCCCAATAAAACGACCGAGACCATTCCATGGCGCCCAGCTATGACATCCTGATCGCAGACGATCATCCGCTGTTCCGCAGTGCTTTGCGCCAGGCCCTGAGCCACGGCCTGAATGCTGAGATCAACCTGACCGAAGCCGGCAGCATTGCCGAATTGCAGAATAACCTTGATCAACGCAGTGACTGGGATCTGGTATTGCTGGACTTGAACATGCCCGGCGCCTACGGATTTTCCGGTCTGGTTTTACTGCGGGGTCAGTATCCGCAGATTCCGGTGGTCGTGATCTCGGCGCAGGAGGAAGAGCCGGTGATCAGACGCGCACGGGACTTTGGTGCCAGCGGATTCATTCCCAAATCTTCCAGCCTGGAAGCCATCCAGCAAGCGGTGCAAGAGGTTCTGGAAGGCGGCGTCAGCTGGCCTTCCAGCGGCGAATCCGCAGGCCCGGTGAGTGATCAGGAAAAGAATGTCAGCGCCCAGTTGGCCAGCCTGACCCCGCAGCAATTTCGTGTGTTGACCATGGTCTGCGATGGCCTGCTGAACAAGCAGATTGCCTGGGAGCTGAGCGTATCCGAAGCGACGGTAAAAGCCCATGTGACCGCCATTTTCCGTAAACTCGGGGTGCGCACACGGACCCAGGCGGCCTTGCTGTTGCAACAGATGGAGTTGACCCAGAAGGCCTGATTGCAGGCTCTGCGACCAAGGTCGGCTGGGCAAATCCGGGTCTGCCTGCCAGACTGAATTCAACCTTCACGTATTGATGATGTTGCCATGCTGCCTGGTACTCTGGTCGCCGCTGTTTTCCTGTTGTACATAGCACTGCTGTTTGCCATCGCCTTCTGGGGTGACAGGCAGCCGGGTGGCTTTGCACCGCGTCTGCGCGTCTGGGTGTACAGCCTGTCACTGGCGGTCTGGTGTACCAGTTGGACCTTTTTCGGCGCAGTCGGTATGGCCAGCGAGCAGCTCTGGGGCTTCCTGCCGATCTATCTGGGACCGATTCTGTTGTTCCTGTTCGGCTGGAAGCTGTATGCGCGCATGATCGCCATCAGCAAGCATGAAAACATCACCTCCATTGCTGATTTTATCGCTGCGCGTTACGGCAAATCCCAGGCCCTGGCCGTTGCGGTTACCTTGCTCTGCCTGGTCAGTGTGCTGCCCTATATCGCCCTGCAGCTCAAAGGCATAGTGCTGGGTTACAACCTGCTGAGTAACCCGGCAGCCCTCTACAGTGCTGAATCGGACAACCTGGGTGCACAGGACACGGCACTGGTGGTTACCCTGGTGCTGGCGCTGTTTACCATTCTGTTCGGAACCCGCAGCCTGGACGCTACCGAGCACCACAAGGGCATGATGCTGGCGATTGCCTTTGAGTCCATCGTCAAACTGCTGGCCTTTATGGCCGTGGGTGCTTTCGTGGTCTGGGGCATGTTTGGCGGTTTCGGTGATCTTTACCAGCGAGCGCTGGAAAGCCCGGTGCTGACCGATTATTGGCAGCGCGATACCATGATCACCAGTCTGCTGTTTCAGACCTTTATCGCCATTCTCGCGTTTCTGTGTCTGCCGCGACAATTCCAGACCGCAGTGGTAGAAAACAGCCACCCGGGTGACTTGCGCACTGCGCGCTGGGTCTTTCCGCTGTACCTGGTGTTGGCCGCACTTTTTGTTGTGCCGATCAGCCTGGCCGGGCAAATGGCTAGCGGCGGCGGAATGTCGGCCGATGCCTATGTCATCAGTGTTCCCTTGTTGGAGCAACGCCCCTGGCTGGCCATGCTGGCCTTTCTCGGCGGCGCCTCGGCGGCTACTGGTATGGTTATCGTCGCGGCCATCGCGTTGAGTACCATGGTTTCCAATGATGTGATTCTGCCGTTGATGCTGCGCAAGCAGCAAGGCCGCGAGCAGTCCTTCGAAGCGTTCCGCGACTGGCTGTTGAACATCCGCCGCACCAGTATTCTGGTGATCCTCTTGCTGGCCTATCTGGTCTATCGTCTGATCGGTTCGGCGGGCAGTCTGGCCAGTATCGGTCAGGTGGCCTTCGGCGCCATTGCCCAGTTGGCCCCGGCCATGCTGGGTGCCCTGTTCTGGAAGCAGGCCAACCGTAGCGGCGTGTTTGCTGGCCTGGCTGTAGGGGTCAGTCTGTGGGCGTATCTGTTGGTGTTGCCGTTGCTGGCCGCTGCTTTCAGCTGGAACGTACTGGTCTTGCCGGGTCTGTCCGCGCTGCATGAGAATGCCCTGGGCTTGCCCCTCGACAGCCTGACGCTGGGCAGCTTGCTGGCCCTGCTGGGCAATCTGCTGGTGTTTGTGCTGGTCTCGATGTTCAGCCGTACCCGGGTGCTGGAACATTGGCAGGCCAGTCGCTTTGTCAGTCAGGATGCCAGCACCTGGGATGACGGCCCGAGTCGTGCCTTGTTGAGAGTGACCGTGGAGGATTTGCTGACCCTGGCCGGGCGCTTTGTCGGTGAAGAGCGCGCGTTGTACAGCTTTCAGCGTTATGCCGAGTTGCAGGCACAGGAGTGGCAACCCCAGCAGATCGCCAATAGTGGTTGGATTACCCACAGTGAGCGCCTGATGGCCGGTGTACTGGGGGCGTCATCGGCACGGGTGATGGTCAAGGCCGCGATTGAAGGCCGCGACATGCAGTTTGACGATGTTGTGCGCATTGTTGATGAAGCCTCGGAAGTGCTGCAGTTCAACCGTGGCCTGCTGCAGGGGGCGATCGAGAACATTACCCAGGGCATCAGCGTGGTCGACAAGGAGCTGCGTCTGGTCGCCTGGAATAACCGCTATCTGGAAATGTTCGACTATCCCGACGGCCTGATCATTATCGGCCGGCCAATTGCCGATCTGATTCTGTGCAACGCTCAGCGTGGCCTGTGCGGCCCGGGTGATCCGCAGGAGCATGTCGACAAACGCATCAACTGGATGCAACAGGGCACCGCTCACCGCTCGGAACGACAATTCCCCAGTGGCCAGGTGATCGAGATTATCGGTAACCCGATGCCGGGTGGCGGTTTTGTCATGAGCTTCACTGATATTACCGCTTTCCGTGATGCCGAACAGGCCCTCAAGGAAGCCAATGAAGGGCTGGAGCAAAGGGTCGATGAGCGCACCCGCGAACTCTCCGAATTGAACCAGGCTCTTTTGCTGGCGCAGGCACAGACCGAAAGAGCCAGCCAGTCAAAAAGTCGCTTTCTGACCGCGGTCAGCCATGACCTGATGCAGCCGCTGAATGCCGCGCGCCTGTTCTCGGCTTCACTGGCGCACCAACAGAACCTGCCGGGAGAAGCACTGGAGCTGGTGCAGCATCTGGATACGTCCTTGCGTTCGGCAGAGGATCTGATTTCCGACCTGCTGGATATTTCCCGGCTTGAGGCCGGGCGCATTACGCCAGAGTGGTCGGACCTGGTGCTGGATGATCTGTTCGAGCCGCTGCGCGTCGAGTTTGGTGCGCTGGCCAGTGGGCAGGGAATAGATTTACGCGTGTGCGGCAGCCGTTTGCGTGTGCGTTCAGACCCACGCTTGTTGCGGCGCATTCTGCAGAATTTCCTGACCAATGCTTTCCGCTACGCCGGACGCTCCAGAGTCTTGCTTGGCGTGCGGCGTCAGGGCGAGCGGGTACGACTTGAAGTCTGGGATCAGGGGCCGGGTATTCCACGCGACAAACTGCAGATCATCTTTGAAGAATTCCAGCGTCTGGACAGTCACCGCACCCAGGCAGAAAAGGGCCTCGGGTTGGGATTGGCAATTGCCGATGGTTTGTGCCGGGTACTGGGACATGAGCTGCAAGTGCGTTCGTGGCCCGGGCAAGGCAGCGTGTTCAGTGTCAGCTTGCCTCTGGCTCGCAGCAGTGCAGTGCGCCCGAGCGCAACATCGGAGCTGAACGCTGCCGAAGTCAGTGGCGCCCAGGTGCTGTGCATCGACAACGAGCCGAATATTCTCACCGGCATGCACAGCTTGCTCAGCCGCTGGCAGTGCCAGGTGGCAATCGCACGGAACCGTGAAGAAATCACTGCCGTGCTGGCGTCCGGCTTCATTCCGCAACTGGTGCTGGTTGATTACCACCTGGACGCCGGTGACACCGGCATGGCCGTGATGCACTGGCTGCGCGAGCAATTGGGCGACATTCCCGGTGTGGTTATCAGTGCCGACGGTCGCAGCGAACTGATTACCGAGATTCGCCTGGCCGGGCTGGATTTTCTGCCCAAGCCCGTCAAGCCGGCTGCCTTGCGCGCACTGATCAGCCGTTACGTTGCGCTCAGTTAATGCCGACAGCTCAGCAACGTGCAGTCGGCAATATCGCGCTGTTTTTCAGAGTGCGTGCTGCTTGTCCTGCGCAATGGCTTGATCCAGTCGCTCCAGCAAGGCCTTGCGGGTTTTCAGTTTGGTTGCCTTGTGCGCCTGCATGTTCAGTTGTGTCAATTGCTCAGCCATTTGCATGGCGGTCTGCTCAAGAGCATCGGCTGCCACTACCTGGTCAAGAAACCCGGCTGCGACCGCTTGCTCGGGAGAGAACATTTCCGCATTGATTACCGAGCGATTGAATGCTGAAGGGGTCAGGCGGGCACGCGCCAGTTCGATGCCGACATGATGCATGGTCATGCCAATAGCAACTTCGTTCAGGCCAATCTTGAACGGGCCTTCCACGCCCACACGGTAATCGGCCGACAGCAGAATAAAGGCCCCCTTGGCGACCGCATGGCCAGTACAGGCAACAATGATCGGGTAAGGATGAGAAAGCATGCGGCGGGCCAGGGTAGAACCGGCAGCGACCAAAGCAATGGCCGCCTCAGGACCGGAAGTCATTACCTTGAGGTCGTACCCACCAGACAGCATGCCGGGCTGGCCTGAAACAACCACAACGGCACGATCAGCTTCGGCTTGATCCAGCGCCTTGTTGAAGGCTTCAATAACGGCAGGAGAAATGGCATTCACTTTGCCATTGTTCAGCTTCAGGTGGGCAATGCCGGCGGAAAAATCGTAGCTGACCAGGTCGCTCATGGGTGCTCCTTCAGGGGTCGGATTGGAAATCTGCTGCAGTTTAGCAATAAATGACCAGAACCCCTACATCGGTCATTTCACTCTTGCCTGCCGGAGGCAATGGTTTTGTTCAGATTGGGTACAATGATGATCTGCCCGTTGCAGCCGCTTATTTCACGCCAGGAGCTTCATATGCCAGCAAGTACATGGACCGTCGAAACCATCAGTCTGCTGAGCGTGGCAATACTGACAGCGTTATCAGCCGGCTACCTGTTGGCAGCTTATGTCTATGGCCGACGGATTGCCCGCCAGGGCTTTGAGCTTGAACAGCTGCGCATCAGGGCTGAACAGCAGCAAGCCGAATGTCTGGCCGAACAGGCCGAGCGTCGTCAGACCGAGTCCCGGTTGCATCAGCAAGAGCTGGCAGAAAGCCGCTTGCAGGAGCAATTGCGCGCCGCTGAAGACCATGCCAGCCGGTTGCGGTCAGAGCTGGAACAGCTGAAAGCGGAACGCGAAACCCTGCGCAGTGAGCTGACAAGGGCACATGAGCAGCGCCACGAAACGGAAAAACAGGTGGAGACCTTGCAGGCCAGGCTGTTTGCCGAAGAAGAGCGGGCAAGCGAATTGCGTGAACGTTTGACTGCCAACAGCCAACTGGACAGTGACTACCAGGCCCTGCGCGAGCAGCATGCGCAACTGAAAACCACTTTGGAACGGCGTGAAGAACACTTCAAGGAACAGTTGGCATTGTTGGCTGAAACGCGGCAATCCATGACGCAAGAGTTCGAGAATCTGGCCAACAGAATCTTTGAAGAAAAAGGCAAAACCTTCACCCATACCAGCCAGGCCAGCATTGACCATCTGCTCAAACCCTTCCGCGAACAGATTACCGGCTTTCAGCAGCGCATCAATGAAGTCCATGACGCTGCCTTGCGTGGCAATAGCAGTCTGGGTGCCGAGATCCGCAAGGTGCTGGATATCGGCCTGCAAATGAGCAAAGAGGCGAATAACCTTACCTCCGCGCTCAAGGGTGACTCCCAGCAACGCGGGGCCTGGGGCGAGGCGCAGCTGCGCCGCACCCTTGAAATGAGCGGCCTGATGGAAGACGCGCATTTCGAAACGCAATCGTCATTCAAGACCAAAGACGGCAAAAACAGGCAAACCGACTACCTGATCAAACTGCCCGATGGCAAACACATCATCATCGACAGCAAGGTATCGCTACTGGCCTATGAGCGCGCCGTCAGCGCTGAAACACCGGAGCTTGGCAAGCTGGCCATGGACGAGCACATCAAAGCGGTGCGCCGACATATCGACGAGCTCGCCGCCAAGGATTACACCAACCTGGTTGGCATGCGCAGCCCAAGCTTTGTGTTGATGTTCATGCCGATTGAGCCAGCCTATATCGAAGCGCTGAAGAACAATCGAGACCTGTTCGAATATGGTTACAACAAAGGTATTGTGCTGGTATCACACACGACCCTGATCCCTATTCTGCGTACGGTTTCAAACCTGTGGATGATCGAACGCAGTAACACCGAAGCCCGTGAAATCAGTGAGAAAGCCGGTGAAATCTACAACCAGGTCGGCCTGGTAGCCGAGCGCCTGAGCAAGCTGGGTGTCACCCTGGCAACCGTCAGCAATCATTACAACAACACAGTCACCGCCCTGGCCGGCAAACAGGGCCTGTATGGCAAGGTTGACCGCTTCAGCCAGCTGTCGGCCAAGGCCAGCAAGTCATTGCCCAGTCTGGAGCCGGCACACATGGATTTCGAACATGACCGGCTTGCATTGGTCGTGGAAGCAATACCGGATAAAGACGATGCAACGGATTCAACCTGAACACTCTGAGCGGTAATACGGGTCAGCATTCAGCAGGAATAGCAGTCAAAACTGGTCAGCGAGGCCCAAGTGAGTTATGTTCTCAAACCATGGCAGGATGCCAGTTCGCCCCCGAATGGATGCACTGACACCCTTCCTGCGTTACCCCAACATTTGATCCCAGTCACCACCGGCATGCTCGCGTATTCAGGGTAGGGCGGTAGCGTATCTAAAAGGCAGTAGTCTCCAGCAAATGATGGACAGGGTGGTCTCCAAGCTGGATGTGCTCTTATCTTACATAGGATGTTTATGAATCTGCTTACAAAAATACTGCTTGTCCTTGTTGTGTATTCTGGTTTTAGCTTCAGCGCCCATGCAGGCGCAACGCGGCATATGACCAGCACTCCGGCCCAGCAGGCTGCCTATGATAAAGCTGTTGCGCTGCTTGATGGTTGGCGGGGCGATCCCCGTGCTCTCGATGCAGCCAAAGTCAAACTGGATGGGGTGCTTCGCGCTGACCCTGAGTTTGCCCCTGCCCATCGCGCCTATGCGCGCTACTACATCATGAGCAGTTATATCAGTGGAGGACGGTACGAGCCAGAAGGGGTGGCTGCTGCCGAACGCTCGGTCGATGAAGCCCTTCGACTGGATCCTGGATACGCGGATGCTTATGTGTCGGCGGGCAATATATATTATTTGCAGGATCGCCTGACTGACGCCCTTGATGCATTGGACAAGGCAAGGAAAATTGGCACTGAGAGTCCATGGTTGGCCTTGAACACGGCCAACGTACTGATTGCTCAAGGCAAGCATGGCGACGCCTTGCTGCTTTACCAGAGTGTCATTGACAGTGGTACGGAAAGCTCGAAAGCCATGTCATCAGCCTTTGGGGGACTCCTGGATTATTATAAAGGTAGTGGACAGTTCGAGAAGGTGGAGGAAACCTACCATCGGCAGATAGCCAACGATCCGGACTCTGCCTGGCTTTACGGCAACTACGGTGCATTCTTGCTCTGCACAAAGGATGATGCAGAGGCTGCTATTGTTCAATTCAGAATGGCATTGGACCGAATGCAGTACGGGATGGCAATCAGCGGGCTGGCTGCCGCACTTTACCGACAGGGAATCAGCCAGCCAGACAACAACCGTGACTTTATTTCAGAGGCTAAGCGATTACGCCAGGGCACTCCCGTTCAGGTTGTTACCCAGTTCTGTCATGGCGGGCCTGCGGTACTGATTATGCAAAACGCTGCAATTTAATTGATGCAACCTGGGTAATAACGCCAGGATCGTTGGCGCTAATGCAAGATGGGTGCACTTCTTGCGTCGATGTTCCAGCCGCATGCTTTATTTGGCCGATCCTGTCATGCAGATGAAAGTATCTCTTTCCTGCGCGTGTTCATCCGGGTGTTAAGTGAAGGTCTTCCGTGAGAGATTGCGGGGCACCGTGAATATAAAAATATAGAGATAAGAGGTCAGATAAATGGAGTTGCTAACCTATCTGGGGGTTGGAATAGCGATCATTGGGGCGTTGGGTTTTTTGATTGCGGCCTTTCAACAGAGTATATGGTGGGGGCTTGGGTGCTTTTTTCTTTCACCCATCAGCTTTGTGTTTCTGGTTATTCATTGGTCTGAAGCTAAAAACCCGTTTTTCTTACAATTAATCGGGTTGGCTATAATAATGTTGGCATCAACTTAGGTTACGGTTGTGGAATCAAATTCATGGTCATTTGCTCAAAACGCTTTGAAGGTTCTGCTCTCTGCGTAAAACCGACATTGTTTTTAAATAACCTTGAATCCATTAACTGAGTGTTGCACTTGGACCTTGAGACCGCCATGCCGCCATGTGTTGGCATCAACTCCAGTCGGCAATTCCGGAGCTTTCGCGTGACCTACACCCTGTTCAAGGCTATGCCCGTTACCACTCCTGGTAGAGCACCACGGGCAATCTACGATAAAGAGAAACAATGAGCCAATCTACTACTCTGGACCCATCGTGGGCTGAATGCCTCGACGTGGATTTCATGTTTTCCAACCACAAGCAGATCTATAAACGGCGGATTGAAAAGCGTCAGCGAAAATTGCTGTCGAAGATTCCGGATCTTTCACAGTTTCTGCGTACGGACGAACGGGTGTTGCTCGTCGCCACTTGCTGTTCGCCTACGTCTTTACTTGAGCAACTGACCGGCGGCTGGATCGTGTTCTATATAAACCGGGCACTGCTGGTCATCACCGATCAACGCATCCTGCATCTGCCGGCCACGCCAAACTTCGGTTATCGCGATAGTATCGCTCAGGTTGAATATGCTGATTGCGAGGATATCCGGGTGGGCAGTCGCCACCTGAAAATCCGCTACCGCAACGGCAGCAAGGAGACGTTCCTCTTTCTGCGAAATGAGCGTGCAAAACTGAAGGCGCACTTCAAAGATTTTAAATCAGGCAGCCGTAGAGGTCCTTCATCCACTCTGGGCGGGCGGGTACATCTGTGCCCGCGCTGTACAGCTCCGCTACAACCAGATCATTACCAATGCGACAAGTGTCGGCTCACTTTCAAGGATATGGGGACGGCTACTCGACTGTCGCTACTGCTGCCCGGTGGCGGGTACTTTTATACGGGTCACTGGTTCCTCGGTATTGGCGATTTGATGGTGGAGGCGGGCTTGCTATTGCTCGTGGCCGATGCCATGTCCGGCGGTCTGGCCGGGCAAGAAGGCAGCTGGGAAGCGGCGACTTTCTTCGGTGGGTTGCTAGCGATTGAAAAGCTCATTACCGTGTATCACGCTCGGCGCTATATCCGCGAATACCTGCCCAACGACAGGCCGGTTACACCTCGTGGGTGATGGGAAACTGCATGATTGGGCGTTTCACCCTATCATGCGGTAACTGCCGAGGGCGTTTGCGGGAGCTTGCCTTTTGTCTGAATTGGTGAGCTGGCAATTAGCCAACCCGCCCTGGCCGCAGTTTGACGAACAGGTCAATACCGACCAAGACGGTGCTGTGCAATAAACCGCGCGGCATCGCGTCCAAAGTTACCTGCGTAGCGCTCCATCACACGGATACGATCATCCAGGCCGTAGAGCTGATATTGCGCTTCCATTACCAGGCCGTAGTTCGGCAGATGTACCAGGTCGACTGTTCTGCCAAGATACTCGGGTAGCGTTACCTTGTGATCAATGTAGTGGCTGGTATAAAGCAACTCCATTAGCGGTGAGTCACTGTTGACGCCAGCCGGTGCGTGGCCGTAAATCAGGCGTTGTTCGTCGTCCAGCAGGTCAGTCTGATATCTTGCTGCAACTGCCGTTTCAAGGAAATGACTGCGAAACCAGTGCGGCGAAAATGAAGTCTGCGCATCGCGGGTGACGACGCCACGGACACTGGATGACGTTCGCCGGACCTCAGACGGGTCCGATGGGTTGGCGATGTCACGCACGGCGGCGTGGACCGCTACACCGCCACCCAGCGACGTGCCCACCAGAAATATGTCATCAGGGTTGATATTGAGCGCTGCGGCCTGGTGGCGAGCAAACTGTATGGCGTGGCTGAAGTCGTCGACTGAGGTCGGTGTGAGGTCGTCCTCGAGCTGCTTTAGCGGGTGCCTGAAATCTATTGATGCAACGACCACACCTGCGCCTGAGTCAGCGATATCCAGCAGATGACTGAGTAGTGACTGATTGCGCGAGAGCAGTGATTCCTTGTTCGATCCGGCTGAATGTCCATAAATGATGAGCGTGGCCGGCGGGGCTTCTGGATTTAGACGTCCGTCTGGGTGCGAATAATAGAGATCCATGCGTAACCCGTCCGGCTGGCCATCGCCACGTTCAGGCACCCAACTGACGTCAGGATCGCCATAGTAGATATTCGAGTAATACCCGCATACGGGGCTGCACCCAGTTACGGGCTGGTAGTGGGCTGCCAGATCAGCTGCCGAGAATGGTTCCGGCACATCCACGCCATCGGGAGGTTGACCGCCGGTGACCATGGCAAAACCACAGGCCGAACTGGCTGTGCCTTCATCGACGCAGAAGCGTAACAAGCGCTCTTCGCCATCTTTGAGCCCACCGGAATACCTGATGGTCTTGAATCCTGATTGCGGGCTGGTGGCTGTTCTCCGCTCGCGCAGCTCGTCGTCAATGTAGAAAAGCTGGTCGGAAGCCGTTGGTTTCAGGATGGTGTAGCCGATGTCAACGGACGTCAGCGGAGGTAGGTGGCCGGCGACACCACTGGGACTGATCTCAATGGCCTGTTCGGGCGTCAGAACATGGCCGGCGCGAATACTGACTTGGTCGCAGGGCGCAACCGGCGTTGCGCCGATACAGATACGCAGCTCCAGCAGGCGATCCTTTGCCAGGCCAGCAGGGTAGGTCAGGTTGAAAGTACCGGAGGCGGTACGGTCAATCAGGTTGGCATTCCTGACCAGGACAAGGGCCTCGTCGATATAAAAATAGTGATCGCCACCGGCATCAGGGATAACCTGATAGTGGACTTTGAAACGCTCGCCGGGCGGAACAGTATAGCCTTGGCCAACTCCGAATATCCTTACGACGGAATCGGCGGCGTACACAAGGGGCGAGCTGAGCAGCAGGCCTGCGGTTAAAGCTTGAAGTGCTGTGTGAATGGCGCTCACAGGGGAAGGCATAGGCCATTTCCTCCAGGGCATAAAGGAACTTCAAGACAAGTAGACAGTTATTAAATTATCTGGAGCGAGTCGTCAAGCGAAGTTCTCTACAGCTCATCAGTTCGTGCCGCCACCGGCTTGGCGCGATCGTCATTTACCATGAACGGCTTTGGAAATGTAGGTGGTTTGTGTTTTCGGTAATTCAACAGACGGAGGTTGTGTTGATTGTTCGAGCGATCATTGTTTTTACTTTTCTGCTGGCTGCCGGGTGCTCCGAGCCTTACCCGGCTGCCGACCAGGAGATTGGTCCGAACGGCGAACCGCCTGAGGCTCTTGAGCTGATATACCAAAAGCAGTTTTTGGCCGAGGAAAAGAATTACGTTCTGGCTTTTGGCATCGTCCATCGTTTTTTGGTTGATAATCAATTTTCGGTCAGTTACAACCCGTGCTTTGACGATGTTCTGAATATCAGAAAACGCAAGAAAGGATTCACTTGCATCGCTGTGCAGGCGGATCAGGGGCCACCAACCAAGGTGTATTTTCGGCTGATTGTGGATGAGGTGCTGTTCAATCAGCTGGATAATGACAATCGATGGTTTTTTTCAATCGAAATCTATGGGTTTGGATCAGAGCAATCGCTGATAGACGATTTTTCGGCCGCTGTCGAGCCGGGGTTGGCGCAACTCTATGTCGGGGAACAAGGCAGATGAAGCAACTACCTTCAAAAGGGCTGACTGGCGAACCGGAGTCTGTGGTCGTGGTCATTGGCACACGCCTCGGGAGTCCGCGATAGGTGCACTGGGTTACAGTTGACGTTGAAGCGTTGCTCACTATGCTGCCTGGCGAGGAATCGGGCTGGACCAACCCGGTGACCTCGGGCCTGCGTCCAAATCATAATTTTCTCGGGCCGGGTAATTCCGAGATGTGTATGGGGCAAATCATGGTTGCCCAAGGGGCGGGGATCGCTCCAGGTGAGCAGGGTATTGTCCGGATCCGGTTTGTAGTGCTTCCTGAATATGCTGCGATGCTGAAGCCCGGTTTTCGCTGGCGCCTCCAGGCGGCCAGCCAACATTTCGCCAATGCTGAGGTCCTGGCCATTCACGGCGCCTGACCAGTGGTTGCTCGCGTGGAGAAAACTGCGTGCAATTGTGCTACAGGCTTGTTCATGAGTGTTTCTGGATGGCAGGATGTAAATCGGTGACCGCGGCAGGTTGTCGACCCTGTATCACTCACTGGCTTCAGGAGTAACCATGACCGACCTGACCTCGGGGCTTGTTCTGTTGGGGTTCATTTTTCTGGTTGGCCTGGCCGCCGAATCGTTGGGGCGGCATACGCCGATTCCTCGCGTGACGTTATTGATCATTGCTGGCGTAGCTTTGGGCCCGTCGCTGCTGGGCTGGCTGAACCCTGCAGGTACCGAGTGGTTCAATGTCGTTTCCCAGGTTGCTCTGACCATGGTCGGCTTCCTGCTGGGCGGGCATTTGAGCCGACGGACTTTGCAACGTCATGGGCGTGATGTACTGGCGTTGTCTCTTGCTGTCACCATTTTCACCGCAGCCCTCGTGTTCACTGCAGTCTGGTTGGTGACCGACGACCTGGCGCTCGCTTTACTGCTGGGTGCCCTGGCGACTGCAACGGCACCTGCGGCGACGACGGATGTTGTGCGTGAGAGCGGTGCAAAGGGGTCGTTTACCGATACGCTCCTGGGGGTTGTGGCCGTGGACGACGCCTGGGGGGTACTCATGTTCAGTCTGATGATGGCTGCAGCATCGATGATCGATGGCGGTAGCGGCATGGCTGCGCTGAGTCACGGGGCATGGGATATCGGCGGGGCCGTGGTCCTGGGCGTGGTCCTGGGCGTCCCGGCTGCCTTTGCTACCGGGCGGGTCTCGCCGGGCGATCCGACCCTGGCCGAGGCGTTGGGTCTGGTCTTTTTATGCCTGGGCGCCGCGCGCTGGTTTGAGGTTTCTTTCCTGCTTGCCGCCGTAGTCATGGGTGCGGTAGTGGCCAATCTTGCCCGCCATCATGCCCGGCCTTTTCACGCCATCGAGCATATTCAGTGGCCTTTTATGCTGGTCTTTTTCCTGCTGGCAGGGGCAGCATTGAAACTGGATGCGCTGGCGGCAGTGGGCTTGCTTGGCACCGCTTACATTCTTGCGCGTGTCTGCGGGCGCATGTTTGGTGCCTCGTTGGGGGCAAAGTGGAGCGCCATGCCCAAAGGTTCTGGCCCCTGGATGGGTGTTGCATTGTTACCCCAGGCTGGCGTCGCGGTGGGTATGGCGCTGGTCGCCGCCGAACAGTTTCCTGATCGCGCTGCTGTGCTGCTGCCAGTGGTACTGGGGGCGACAGTGGTATTCGAAATCATCGGGCCTCCCTTGACGCGCCTGGCGCTTCAGCGAGCGAAGGTGAGGTCGTGACGCTACACGCTCGCTCGAGTTGTTTACCGCATTCCATGCTCGCCGTGAAGCCAGCGCGTTGCCGCTTCAAGGGGGTGAATGGGCACTGGATCCGGTGCATTGCAATTCTGCTGGCTGGTTTTTCGACATATTCTGCATGGAGGTGATCAGGTGCTTATCGGCGAATTAGCGCGACGCACAGGTGCATCCCCGAAGGCAATAAGGCTCTATGAGGCCCGGAAATTGCTCCCTAGGGTCCCCCGGAAAGGCGCCTATCGGGTCTATGGTGAAGAGCATGTGCAACAGATTCAGGTCATCCGTCAGGCGCAAGTGCTCGGTTTCACGCTCACGGAACTTGGTTCTGCACTAAAGGCTGATCAGGTAGAGCCGGATTGGGAAACGTTGCTGCAGCAGCTGGATCGAAAGAAAACGGCCATACGCAACACTATTCGCCAGCTGGAACAGCTTGAACTGCAAGTCGACCGGATTGGAGCGGATATACGGCTGTGCCTGGCCGAGTCAGCGAATACCTCGCAAGCGCTGTGTGAAGGTGTGGCCCGCACACATATGGAAAATATGCCCAACGGACACCCTTGACTCTGCCCCTAGGGGCAAGGTGCACACTCTTGCGATCATGCACTGATCGGGAGACCTGATATGGGTGACAGGCGTATTTTGCTGGTTGTGGGACATCCTTCGGCACAGAGCTATGGTTCTGCGCTGGCCGAGGCTTATGCGGAGGAGGCAATACGGAGCGGGCATCAGGTCAGGTGGTTGCGGCTGGATCAACTGGCGTTCGACCCCCTGTTGCACGACGGTTATCGGTCGGAGCAGGTGCTGGAGCCCGACCTGCAGGCGGCTCAGGACTGGATGTTATGGGCTGACCATCTCGTATTTGTGTACCCGGTCTGGTGGGGCAGTACGCCAGCTCTGATGAAGGGCTTCCTGGACCGTACGTTTCTCCCCGGATTTGCCTTCCGGTATGTAGCTGACAAACAGTTTCCTCAGCAACTGCTGAAAGGAAGGTCGGCTCACTTGCTGATCACGATGGATACGCCCCCCTGGTATTTTCGCTGGGTTTATGGTGCTCCAGCCGTGCGTCAGATGAAGGTGACGACATTGGAGTTCTGTGGCATCCGCCCGGTCCGGAGCTTGCTGATGGGGCCAATACTGGGTTCGACGCCAGCACAGCGGGACCGTTGGTTGCGCAAGGCGCGCGCCCTTGCCGCACAGTTGTAGATGGTGGCAAGCGTGTTGGGTTGCTGCACGTTGATATAACCGGAATCAGGTTCCTGGTACTCTCGAATGCTACTATTCATTGGTCAATTTCTCTGAGACCAGAACCGTGAACCTGATTTCTCCATCGCTCCAACGCCATACGCCAGTTGTCTGTTCAGTTCTATTGGCTGTGCTCAGCCTGTTTGCTGCATCGCCAGCCATTGCAATGCCGACTTTTTCGAAAACCTTTGCTCCGGAGGTCATCACGCCTGGAAGCATCTCGCGCCTGACGTTTTCGATCGACAACACGGCAGAGCCCCTCCCGGCTGAAAGCCTTGAGTTTACTGACAACCTGCCCGCCGGGGTCACCATTGCCGGTGTGCCGAGTGTGAGTAATTCGTGCGCAGGAACAGTGACCGCGTCAGGCGGCAGCACCGCGATCACTCTGCTCAGTGGCAGTGTTGGGGCGAATGACTCATGTCAGGTTGCCGTGGATGTGACTGCGTCGACGCCTGGCATTTACACCAACGTGTCCGGTGACCTTACCTCTACTGCCGGTAACAGCGGTAGTGCCACTGATGATCTTGAAGTCACCCGTCTGGCGATTTCCAAAGGGTTCATTGATGACCCGGTGTCTGCTGGCGGCATGGTAACGCTGCGCTTCACGTTGGAAAATTTCACCAGTTCTGCGGTGACCAGCCTGGCCTTTACTGACGACCTTGATGCAACGCTTACCGGTCTTGCGGCACAGGGGCTGCCGCTGGCAGATGTTTGCGGCGCAGGTTCCCAGGTGAGTGGTACCAGCCTTCTGACCTTGACCGGCGGCTCACTTCCGGCCAGTGGATCGTGCACTATTGATATTACCCTGCAGGTGCCAGCCGGCGCCCCACCGGGTGATTACCCCAATATCACAAGCAACCTTTCCGGTATTGTCGGCGGCGTCCCCACGGATGCCCCACCTGCGAGCGATGATTTGCAGGTAACCGTATTGCCTTTGCCCCCTGGTTTTACCAAGAGTTTCTCGCCAGCTACGGTCAATGCCGGCGTGGCCAGCACGCTGACATTCACTATCGACAACAGTGCGGGAATTTTGCCGGTGACCGGGTTGAGCTTTACGGACAACCTGCCCGCGGGTCTGGTCGTGGCGACACCATCAAACAGCTCTACCACCTGCACCGGTGGAACCCTCACTACCGTACCGGGGAGTGCTACCGTCGCTTATACCGGTGGTACAGTGGCGGCAGGTGGCACCTGTGTGATTCTGGTCGACGTGAGCGCCAATACACCAGCCATCTATAACAGCATTTCAGGTGAGCTGGCCACGTCTTCAGGCTCCAGCGGTATTGCCAGCGCGACATTGACGGTAGTGCTGGCAGCCGGGGCGATCATGAATGTCCCGACTACCAGCTCCTGGAGTCTGCTGATGCTGGTAATGCTTCTGGCCGTCAGCGCTTTGTGGCGACGTCAGATAAACCCCTCATTCCGACTGTGACTCGATGACAAACATGAATGCTGATTTTATGCGCCCCTTGCGTATTGCTCTGCCTCTGATCGCCGTGGTGTTGCTCACGGCTTGCGACGCCCCACCATTGCTGTCACCCGATGCACGCTTGCCTGATGGCAGCACGTATGCCGGCGATATTCGCGAAGGACTTTTCCATGGCCAGGGCGTTCAGCGCTTTGCCAGTGGTTTGACCTACCGCGGTGAGTTCCGCGATGGCTACTGGCATGGTCAGGGCGAGCTTGAGTCGCCTGCAGGCTGGCGCTATGAAGGTGAGTTCGAGAAAGGGCAGATGGCTGGGCAGGGCGTGTATGAAGATGATGACAGCCGTTATGAGGGCGCATTCCAGAATGATGACTTCAACGGTCATGGTCGTTACGACGTCCCAGGCGGAGTTTATATCGCCGAATTCGCCGACGGCGTTCCGGTAAAAGGGCAGCACGTTACCGACTTTGGTACTTATGAGGGTGAATTCCATCAGTGGGCTTACCATGGCGAGGGCACCTTTTCGTATACCGATGGGCTCGAGACTACGGAGAGCCTGTCAGGCACCTGGGAATATGGTGAATTGGTTGATCGCGAAGAATACGTCGCGGAAGACCTGCCAGCCCCTCTTACCGAGCAGATTCTGGTTGAGAACCACCAGCGTCTGAATCAGCAGATCGAAAGCCTGGCAGCGGAAAGATCGGGCGAGACAGATGTCTACTTCCTGGCTGTCGGCGGGGACGGCACAGAATCCGTATTCATGCGCGACATCCAGGTGGCCACCAATGGCTTGCAGACGCAGTTTGATCTGGAGAATCGTTCTATCATGCTGCTCAATCATCGAGCGTACAAAAACTTTCCCCTGGCTACCCGGCCGTCTATTGCATCAGCACTCAAGGCATTGGATGAGCAAATGAATCCGGAGGAAGACCTGCTGGTCGTTCACCTGGTCAGCCATGGCGGGAGTGACGGCCAGTTGTTGTTGCGTCAGCCCGGAATCGATCTGCCGAACCTGTCGCCCCAGGACTTTGCCAAGATGCTTGAGCCACTTGATGCTCGGCGCAAAGTGTTGGTCGTGTCAGCGTGCTATGCCGGCCACTGGCCCAATGAGCTCAAGGACAACGACACCCTGATACTGGCCTCCGCCCGCGAAGACCGCACGTCCTTTGGCTGTGGCGATGACTCGGAAATGACCTGGTTCACCAAGGCTTTGTACCAGAGCGTTGGCTTGTCATTCACTGATCCAGACGCCATGTTCAAACAGGTCAGTACGCAAATAAGAGCCTGGGAAGAAGAAATCGGGATGAAAAAAGAGAGCTGGTCCTATCCCCAATTTCACCTTGGTGATGATCTGCGGCAATGGCTGAAACAGACGTTTCCGCGTGAAGGCTAAGCCTGAAACAAGCTCAGGCGCGTATAAGCCGTAGTGTAACCTTTCGGGCTGCCCCTGGTGCCGTACGGGCTTGTCGGGCAGCCCTTCATTCAGTGTGCCTGACTGACTAGGGGGGGCTGGAAAGCTGGTGTCGGCCGGCTTCCAGGTTTGGCCGCAGACTGTACAGGCATGGACCGCTCTGATAGATCGTCAGTGGCCCCGGTATACGCTGCAGGTCGAGCTCAGGCATGACTTTTTCACAGTCGTCTGTATGCCGCGCCTGTATCGCTCCCAGACGCTCCAGACTGCCGGTTGGCTGCCAGCCGGTGTTCTGCTCGGTATACGCCAGCGTTTGATAGCCGTGGTGCACTTCTATCAGCCACTGGAACCTGGGTTCATTGTCGATGCGCAGAGCCCTGCAAGGCTTGATCCGACTCAGACAGGGTGATTTCTGCTCGATTAGCAGTGCCAGCAAGGACTCTGGGAGTACGGCGTCGTCGGGGCTGACATTAAATTGCAGAGCCACCTCGCTCAGGCTGTCGGTATCGACGACTGCGTCCTGACTCCAGCGATTGGTTTGTTCGAGTACACGCTCGATACGTCGGGTCAGATCAGGTTTTGTCTCGGCAAACTCGCTGTCAGCCAGTGCGCGCAGGGCGATATCTCCTGGCTGGCCCAATTGAAAGCGTATATAGGCGTAGTCAAAGTCATCTACTGTGGTACGACCGTCCATCAACCGTTTGACCTGGTGCTGGGCGGCCCAGTGGCGCATGTCAGCCAGCGGTGTATTGATCAGGACCAGTACAACGGCCACCAACAAGGCCAACCATAAATTGGCACGTTGCAGGCTGGGCAGGGCGGTATGGCGGCGCCAGAGCAGAATCAGACTGTAACTGAAGGTAAAGGCTGCGGTCAGAATTTGCAGCACAGCGGCCCAGAGCCGGTCCAGGGTGAGCCCGTATTGGTCGATTCGCAGCCAGAGCGCCCAGGCAGCCAGCAGGCTGCCAAGCGGCAGCAGCACCACTGCAAGCAGGATCGGGCCGCGAAGCCACGCCGGGTAGGGTGGTTTGTCACGGGGCTGATGGAAGACCGCATTGAAGAACAGCAGAAGGGTCAACATCAGGGCCATCAGCATTTGCGCGGCCTTGCCGGTATCCCAGATGGGCTGCAATCCGGTCCAGGGGAGTACGGCAAAAAACAGCAGAATGATCAGGGCTACCAGTGGCAGCAGTGCCTTGATCAGCGCTTCGCACATCAAGCGTACGTTGGCGATGAAGCGGAAGCGGTTGCGAATCATCACCAGGCCCAAACCGATGACCAGCCAGCTAACCGGATAAATAAAAGCCGGTTCCTGAAACAGCGATTTGAAAAAGCCCAGGCCAATCGCGTCAAACAGGGCGGCCCAGAGCCACAGCAGCGCCCAGAAAACACCGACGAACAGGCCCAGTTGGGCGAGTGTCAGGGCATGCTCCCATGAATACCCCAGCAGTGGCTGATAGGCCGTCGGCCATGTGCCGTTGGCAGCGCCGCTGCGGAAGAACAGCGCAAGGATGAACAGGGCTACCCCTGCAGCCATACAGAACGCGAAGGTAAACTGGTGGCGTTGTCGCGTTGTTTCGGGCATCTGTTCGACCCAGCCAAGATGCCAGCCGAGCCAGAAGAGCAGTGGTGCCAATAGCAGAGGCAGCAAATTGATGCGTCCACGCAGTTGCACAATGCTGATCAGGTAGAAGGCCGGCAGACCAATTGTCAGGGTGTATAACGCCTTGAGCCAGCGCTGGTCGGCGGCCAGCCAGTGCTCGTGGTCGATGGCCAGGTGCAGGGCATACAGCGCATAGCCTTGCATGACGGCGATGATGATAAGACCAAGGCTGGTTGCCCGGTCCAGGGTGTGCAGGCGGCTATCTTCCATGATGGTTCTTCAATTGTTGGTTGGCAGGGTGAAGGGAGGTAAGCTTCTCATCAGTTTGATCACCGCACAAATGAAAAAGCCCCAGCGAAAGCTGGGGCTTTTTCATTTGTCTGGCGGAGAGAGAGGGATTCGAACCCTCGATACGCTATTAACGTATACACACTTTCCAGGCGTGCGCCTTCAGCCACTCGGCCACCTCTCCGCATGCCTTGACGTCTCCGGGAGAGCAATCAAGGCGCGCTAATGTAACGGATCAGTCCATTTAAGGCAAATGATTTTCCTTGATTTTCAGTACCATGCCCCAGACTGCAAGGGTGCCTGGGCATGGCGGCAATCAGTTGCCAGGTGGTGGATCTCCAGCGGTTACCGCCGGCTCAGGCGCTGGCTGGGTTGCGGTACCTGTGGCCTTGCCCAGTGACTCTCCGGCCTTGTCCTTGAGCTTGCGGAACTTGGCGGACATTCCATCCAGCTTGGCATCCCATTCCGGGTTGGGTTCCTGGCCTTCAATGGCCTTGAAGTAGGCTTGCATCAGGCAGGTAATTGCAAAGGGTTCAAGAACGCCAGCCTTGATGCTCCATGCCAGCAGGAACGCAAATACGACGCCTGCAGCGGACCAGCCGCCGGGCATCAGGTAGGCAATCAGGGCTGCCGGCGCGAGCATGACCAGAAAGACCAGAAAATAGAGCAGATAGATCATGAGGGTGATCCATGCGGCATTTTTCAGCATGGATTTGTAATTCTGGCCATAAAGAACCAGGGCTTCACGGGAAGAGGCCCAGGCATTGGTGGAGCGAGTCTTGATGCAATAGGCGAGAATCACTTCGTCGATAAAGCCGACCGCTACCTTGAGAAAGGCTTGCAGTATGCGCAACAGGTTTTGCCCGCCAGGGATTGGCAACATACGGAAAACTGACCGGGTCAAACCTACAATGGCTCTGAGTACCCCCTTGATCAACTGATCGACTGCAAACAGAACACTGGCCTGGGCAAAGCGTTCCTTGACCACGGTACTGGCATAGTTTATTTGCCCCTTGCCAGCGGGTAACTCTTTTCCTTCCATTAGCTCGACCAGGACGGCCAGATGGCCGGCTTTGACGACATAGAGCAGGTACTCGCGCAGCCAATACATGACGGCGCCGACAATACCAAAGCCGATTAAGCCACCCCAGAAAGTGCTGCCGGCACGAAAGCCTTCACTGCCCAGGCTGCCGATCCCATAGCCGACACCGGCACCGACACCGGTCATTACCATGTAAGCGAGGGCGGCGCCCAGGTATATGCCAAGACGAAACAGAATGAATGGCATGGTTTTAAACATCAGGCCGAGAGCACGGCCAGGCTCGAAGTCCCACATAACAAGTCCTTTGGTTGTTGGCTTTCAAAACAGGCGACTGACGCTGGCAGATCACCCCTTTACCCAGGGGGGTTTTCCTGCCACAAGGCAAACCATAGCGCGAAATTGTTGAAAAAGCTGCCATGTGAGCGACAAGAGGTTGTTTTGGCGGGGTTGCCAGCAAACGTTGGGGGCGTGATGCTTTGACCGGTTGGTCATTATAGGTTGCGTGAATACCTTTTATTAGTGGTAAGGGTTACAAAACTCCGCCGCTTTTGCGTAACCTATCCGGTTTTCACCCTAGTCAGGAGACAGGCAAGATGGCGTCATTTGAAGAAATCAAAAAGGTTGCGGTAATCGGTGCCGGTACCATGGGGCGAGGCATCGTGATGAACTTCATCAATGTGGGTTATCCGGTCACCTGGCTGGACGTTAATGCCGAGATGCTGGAAAAAGGTGTCGAGGAAATTGGCAAGGTATACAAGCGGTCCGTTGCTCAGGAGCGTTTTGATCAGGCCGAGGCTGATGCCCGTGTCGCGCGCATCACCACTACCCAGGACTATGCCGATCTGGCGGACATGGATCTGGTGATCGAGGCCGTGTATGAAAACATGGACCTGAAAAAGAAAATCTTTGCCGAGCTGGAAATTGCGGTAAAACCCAGCGGTATTCTGGCCTCCAATACCTCTTATCTGAATATCGACGAAATCGCTTCCGCAACCAAGCGGCCGTCACAAGTGCTGGGGCTGCATTTCTTCAGCCCGGCCCACATCATGAAATTGCTGGAAGTGGTGCGTGGCAAGGATACGGCTCAGGATGTGCTGGATGCCTGCCTTGCGATCGGCAAGACGATCAAGAAGGAAGCCGTGCTGGCGGGCAATTGCCATGGTTTCATTGGCAACCGCATGCTTGAGAAGTATTCCCGCCAGTCCCGTGAGGTCGTGCTGGAAGGCGCCACGCCCTGGCAAGTGGATCAGGCTCTGCAGGGGTTCGGCATGGCTATGGGCCCCTATCGCATGTACGACGTGGTAGGTATCGATCTGGGTTGGCGCTCGCGTCAACTGGCCGGTGTTGGTCGTGGTGAGCCGATTGTCTGGCTGGACAACAAATTGTGTGAAATGGAGCGTTTCGGGCAGAAATCCGGGCACGGTTTTTACAAGTACGAGCCAGGCAGCCGGCAGGCTATCCATGACCCGGAAACGGATATGCTGGCGCGTGAAGTGGCTGAAGAGGCCGGCTACACTCAGCGCGATATCGGTGATGAAGAAATTGTTCGTCGCTGCATTCTGGCGCTGGTCAACGAAGGCGCGCGGATTCTGGATGAAGGTTATGCCGAAAGCGCTGAAGACATTGATCGTGTGTACCTGTATGGCTATGGCTTTCCGGCCGACAAGGGTGGCCCGATGAAATATGCTGATAGCCTGGGTCTGGATGAGGTGCTCAAGCAAATCCGCCAACTGGAAGCGGAGCAGGGTGAGTTCTGGAAACCTGCTGCCGGGCTGGTTCGCCGTGCGGAGGCGGGTGAAAGCTTTAGAGCCTGAGCCGCCTGACAAGATAATCAAGCGCCGTATAGCGGTGCTTGATTATCTACTTATTCGATTTTTATGTCTGGAATATTGATTCGATTGATCTGATTATCAATGCAATCATGGGGCCGTTCTCAAATATGACTGGCACTGGCCAGTAAGGAGTCTCCCATGGCTAAAGTATTGGTGTTGTATCATTCGATGTATGGTCACGTTGAAACCCTGGCTCAAGCCGTTGCCGAGGGTGCAGGTTCCGTCGCCGGGGTTGAAGTGACCCTCAAGCGTGTTCCGGAAACCATGGACACCGAGGCCTTCAAAGCGGCTGGTGGTAAAACCGAACAAGCGGCTGACATTGCCAGTCCGCAAGAACTGGTTGATTACGACGCGATACTGTTCGGTGTTCCTACCCGTTTTGGCAATATGTGCGGGCAAATGCGTACTTTCCTTGATCAGACCGGCGGCCTGTGGGCCAAAGGCGCGCTGTTCGGCAAGCTGGCCAGTGTGTTTGCTTCGACCGGTACCGGCGGTGG
The DNA here is from genome assembly GCF_900105655.1 of Halopseudomonas salegens. Classification (NCBI taxonomy): domain Bacteria; kingdom Pseudomonadati; phylum Pseudomonadota; class Gammaproteobacteria; order Pseudomonadales; family Pseudomonadaceae; genus Halopseudomonas; species Halopseudomonas salegens. The sequence continues at coordinate 2,175,817 of NZ_LT629787.1, read as the reverse complement.
CCAGGAAATGACCATTACCTCCACCTGGACCACACTGGCCCACCACGGCATGGTGATTGTTCCGATTGGTTATGGCACTCCCGAGCTATTCGATATCAGCCAGGTCAGCGGTGGCACGCCCTATGGCGCTACAACGCTGGCGGGTGGTGATGGTTCGCGCCAGCCAGACCAGCGCGAGCTGGCAATTGCCCGCTTTCAGGGCAAGCACGTTGCGACACTGGCGACCCGATTGAGCTGATTGTTTCGTTGGACAATATAAAACGGCAGCCAATGGCTGCCGTTTTATTGTCTCGGGGTTGACCCGATCAGGACTTACTGTCCCCGTACTTCTTCGCCATCGATGGTGGCTTCCTTGAGCATGATCTGATAGCGCTGGCCATCGGACTCTGTCTGGCTCAGGCGAACCAACAGGTAGTCCCAGTCCTTGGCAAACCAGAGGGTGGTCTGACGGCTGGCATCCGGATCACGTACCCGAACGACTTCCACTGCAGCAAATTCACCCACAGCGGTCTCGACCTGTTTGCTGCCGACCACTTCGAATTCGTACTCATCAATACTGCGGCCATCGACCACGCGATAATGCAGCTCTTCCTTGCCTGCTTGCAGGTCACGGCGCAGCGCCATCTGGTAGCTGGCTTTGTCCAGCAGACCATCCTCGGTTGCCAGGTCCACTGGGTCATCACGATGCGTGCCTGTTACTTTGCCGGCGTCCCAGTCAAAGGTCTGACGCGTTTCCCGGTTACGGCCCAGGCCACTGCGTTCGTAGTGATAGCTCAAAGGTTTGAGCTGTCCGTTGTCGAGTTGCAACTGACTGGTTTCCGTCAGGCGGGCGACAAACATGCCGGCGTAGAAAGTCAGAGTCCAGCTGCCATCGGCATTCTGTTCCAGCTGCTGGGTGGCTTCGCCATTCACCGGCACGCGTCGCATATCAGCGGTGTAGCTGGCATCGAAGGGCTTCAGCGGTACAGCGTTGATCAGCTCATCCGCCTGGGCGGGCTGGATCAGGCTGGCACCAAGCCAAAGGCTGGCGGTCAGAGCAGGCAGAGTCGGGCGTAATGACACAATCAGGCCTCGTTGAGTTGCAGGTGGTCTTCCATTCTGAGTCCATCGGGACCAATCAGTTCCTCGTCCAGTCGGGCACCCTCTGCGTCAAACCGCAAGCGACCCTGGGCAAACCAGTTCACAGCCAGCGGGTAGAGTTGGTGCTCGACCAGTTGTACGCGTGCCGCCAGCGTCTCGGGATTGTCATTTGTCAGCACACTAACGCGGCCCTGAACTACCAGCGGGCCGCCATCCAGCTCCTGGGTCACAAAGTGAATGGTGGCGCCGTGCTCGACATCGCCAGCTTCCAGAGCGCGCTGGTGCGTGTGCAGGCCTTTGTACCTGGGCAGCAGGGACGGGTGAATATTCAGCATGCGGCCACGGTAATGACTGACCAGTTCCGGCGTCAGAATACGCATAAAACCGGCCAGGACCACCAGGTCGGGCTGATAGGCATCAATCCGCGCCATGAGTGCCTGATCAAAGGCTTCTCGGCTGGTGTAGTCCTGATGGTCCAGGCATTCGTTGGCAATGCCGGCAGCGGCTGCGCGCTGCAATCCATACGCTTGCGGTCGGTTGGCGATCACGCCGACAATGTCAGCCGGCGTGTCGAGCTGGTCGATCAGTGCCTGCAGGTTGCTGCCGGAACCGGAAATCAGGACGACAATGCGGCAGCTCACGACGTCAGCGGCCCCTGGCTCAAGGTTACGGCTTCGCTGCCCTGGGCTGCGGTAATCTGACCGATCACCCAGGGTTGTTCACCCGCCTGCTGCAACACCTGCAGGGCCGTGCTGGCCTGGTCAGCGGCGACGCAGATAACCATGCCTACGCCACAGTTGAGTACCCGATGCATTTCGGTTTCGTCCACGTTGCCCTGCTCTTGCAGCCAGTTGAATACGGCCGGGCGTTGCCAGCTGCTCAGGTCAATGTGGGCACCACTGCCTTCGGGCAGGACGCGCGGGATATTTTCCAGCAGGCCACCACCGGTGATATGCGCCATGGCCTTGACCGCTCCGGTTTCACGAATCAGTTGCAGCAGGGCTTTGACGTAAATCCGCGTGGGCGCCATCAACAGGTCGGTCAGCGGCTGACCATCCAGCTCGATCCCGGTGATGTCGACGCCGGCAACTTCAATGATCTTGCGGATCAGTGAGTAGCCATTGGAGTGCGGGCCCGAGGAGGGCAGAGCGATCAACGTATCGCCAACGGCAACCCGGCTGCCGTCAATGATTTCGCTTTTTTCCACGACACCGACGCAGAAACCGGCCAGATCATAGTCTTCGCCTTCATACATGCCGGGCATTTCAGCGGTTTCCCCGCCGACCAGGGCGCAACCGGCGAGCTCGCAACCGGCACCAATACCGGTGACTACGTCGGTAGCAATGTCGACGTTCAGCTTGCCGGTTGCGTAGTAATCAAGAAACAGCAGCGGCTCGGCCCCGCAGACAATCAGGTCATTGACGCACATGGCAACCAGGTCAATACCGATACGGTCATGCTGATTCAGGTCCATTGCCAGGCGGAGTTTGGTGCCGACACCATCGGTGCCTGATACCAGGACCGGCTGCTTGTAGCCGGCAGGGATTTCGCACAGGGCGCCAAAGCCACCCAGCCCGCCCAGCACTTCCGGCCGTGCCGTGCGCTTGGCAACGTGCTTGATACGGTCAACCAGGGCGTTGCCGGCGTCGATATCGACCCCTGCATCCTTGTAACTGATCGAGGGCTTGGACGAGGTCTGGTCTGTCATGCGGGATTCTCTGAGCATAGGGGCTGGACAAGGCGCATAGTGTAGCAATTCACACCGGGCAGAACCATGCTGACAAGCGTATTGGTTGCCGCCATGCGATGGCTTGTTTAATGTATGTGTTCGATCTGCACCAGCCGGTGTGGATGTCATTGCCAAGCGGATAGCGCCCGATGTACAAGCACCTGTTGCAACCCTTGCTCGCTCTGTTGTTTTCCCTGTTTATCCTGGTTCCTTCCTTGTCGGCGGCGGTATTGGAAGATTTGTACCAGGTCGAGGTGCAGGGTGACGCGGATACCAGCCGTGAACAACTCCAGTTGGAGGCCGCCGAGATCATGCTGACGCGCCTTGCCGGACCTGAGCTGGATTTGTCCGCAGAACCGATTCAGCGTGCCCTGCAGGATCCCCGTCAGCTGATGCGCCGGGTCGGTTCACGCAGCGAGTCTGGTCGTATGCTGGTCGAATTTGAACCGGCTCTGCTGCGCGATTTGCTGGCGGAAACCGCGCTGCCATTGCTCGGACGCAACCGCCCCGGCGTTTTGCTCTGGGGGGTAGTCAATGGGTCGCTGGGAGATGAAATGCTGGCACCCGGCAGTGAATGGGCTGATGCCTTGCGCAAGGCTGCCAGCCATCGTGGCGTGGCATTGTTGCTGCCGTTGGGTGATCTGCAGGATCAGGTGGCTTTGAGTGAAGCGGATATTCGCAGTGGCAACGCCGAGGTGTTGCGTGCGGCCAGTGAGCGCTATGCCGCTGAAGGGCTGGTGGCTTTGAGTGTGGATGCCGCTGAGGATGACTGGCAGGTTGCCTGGCACTTATGGCTGGATGGCAACCACAATCAGCAGCGTCAGGCTGCTGCCAACCAGGCGGAGCAGGCCGACAGGTTGATGTTGGCGATTGCCAATCAGGTGCACGCCGGCTACGCCGTAGTACCCGTGAAACGTGAAACCGGAGGCGAACAGGAGTGGCGCCTGGTCGTGCGCGGCGTCGAAGGTTTGCAAACCTACGCCAGCCTGCAACGCAGCCTCGCCCAGTTGGGCGCTCAGGGCAGTCTGCAACTGTTGGGTATTAGCGATGACACTTTGACCCTGGCGCTGACGTTTGCTGGCGAGCGTGAACAACTGTTGCGGCTGCTGGCGCTGGATCAGCGTCTTTATCCGGTTGCGGCCCCGCAGCAGGAAGCCGGGCAGGAAATTGACCGGCGCTTGCCCGCAGATGGAGAATTGCCAACCCCTGGCGCCTTGGCCGCGCAACGCCAGGCATTGGCCGAGGCCACTGCGGCAGCTCGCCAGCGTGAGCGCACCCTTTATTTTGACTGGCGTTGAGGTACGGATGACGGCAGGTCAACCCTTGCAGCTGCCACTGGGTATCAAGCTGCGTGACGATGCCACGCTGGTGAATTTCTATCCCGGGCCGAACCTGGCCTGCGTTGAGGCCGTGGCACGATTGGCTGATCCGGCCCGGCAGCTGGATGAATCGGTCATGTTGCTCTGGGGTGCGCAGGCCAGTGGGCGTTCGCATTTGCTGCAGGCGGCTTGCCATCAACTGGCTGAACGGGACGGCCTGGCCATGTATTTCCCTCTGGCCGAACTGCAGCAGCATGGCCCGTCGCTGCTGGAAGGAACCGAAAGCCTGGATTTACTCTGCCTCGACCAGTTGGATGCGGTAGTCGGGGACAGCGCCTGGGAAGAAGCACTGTTTCATCTCTATAACCGGGTGCGGGAGCAGGGAGGCCGTTTATTGCTGGCGGCCGATGCTCCGCCGCGTCAGCTAGGCCTGCAGTTACCCGATTTGTCGTCGCGTCTGAGTTGGGGGTTGGTCTATCAGTTGCAGCCATTGAGTGATGCTGACAAGCAGGCAGCGTTGATCATGCGTGCTGAGCGCCGCGGGCTGCAACTGTCCGAGGACGCAGTGCGTTACCTGTTCAGCCGGGCCGGGCGCAGCATGAGTGAGCTGTTTGACCTGCTGGAGCAGCTTGATCAGGCGTCACTGCAAGCACAACGACGCCTGACGGTGCCCTTTATCAAGCAGGTGATGGGGTGGTGACTCAGTATTTGTCCCCGGCTTGTACGCGTTTGGCCTGAAAGCTCCAGCGCACATACACCACGCTGGCGCAAAAGCACAGGCTGCTGAAAAACACGACCAGGGCACCATAGAGCCCATTGCCCGGCTGGAAGCAAAGCAGTACCCCGTAGATGAAATACAGATTGATGGCAAAGCACAACCAGGCGTGCACGCGGGGGTTGCCGGTGATGATGCCGGGCAGAAAAATCAACAGCGGGAACAGCAATACACCAATGATTACATTCGGATTGGCGCCGTGCAGGTTGGCAAAGAGTGCATTGTAGATAGCCAAAGTGATTGCCAGGCCGTAGTAGCCCAGGGCAGCCAGCAGGCGAGCACCACGGGCGCGGGGTAGCAGGTAGTCCAGACTGGGCAGGGGTTTGTTACGACGCATGCAAGGCTCCGGCCTGTAGTTGACGGGTGGTCGCTGCCAGGCGCTGGCCAAGGGCACGGCAGAGGTGATGTTCATCATCATCGAGCTTGCGTTTGCCATCACTGCCGGCATGGTGGCTGGCGCCATAGGGCGTGCCGCCACCTCGGGTCCGGGTCAAGGCGGCTTCGCTGTAAGGCAGGCCAAGCAACAGCATGCCGTGGTGCAGCAAGGGCAGTTGCATGGAAAGCAGGGTGCTTTCCTGTCCGCCATGCAGGCTGGCGGTAGAGGTGAACACAGCGGCGGGTTTGCCAATCAGGCTGCCGGACAGCCACAGGCTACTGGTGCCATCAATAAAATACTTCAGTGGCGCTGCCATATTGCCGAAGCGCGTCGGGCTGCCCAGCGCCAGACCGGCGCACTGGCGCAAGTCATCTTCGGTGCAATAAATGGCACCTTCTGGCGGAACCGACGGTTGCAATTCACGGGTTTGCGGACCGACGTCAGGAACGGTGCGCAGGCGTGCTTCCATGCCAGCCTGTTCGATGCCATCAGCGATTGCGCGGGCCATTTCGGCAGTGGCGCCATGACGGCTGTAATAAAGCACCAGAATATAGCCTGCCTTCATGCAAACAGCTCCAGCAGTTTTTCCGGCGGTCGGGCAACGACTGCCTGGCCGTCCCTGATCACGATTGGACGTTCAATCAGTTTGGGGTAATCGGCCATCGCCTGCACCAGGTCGGCCTCGGTCAGTTCGGGATTGTCCAGCTTGAGCTCTTTGTAGAGACTTTCCTTGGTGCGCATCAGCTCACGTGCGGTCAAGCCCAGGGTCAACAGCAGCTCGCTCAGCGTGGCGTGATCGGGTGGTGTGTCCAGGTAGTGAATAATCTCTGGATCAACCCCTTGTTCTTCCAGCAAGGCCAAGGCCTGACGGGATTTTGAGCAGCGTGGATTGTGGTAGATCTGTACGCTAGACATGGCTAACCTCCGTTGCAAAGTAGCGCCGGTTTCCATCACGCCGGCATGAAGGCTATTCTAAGCGCTAAATGGGCGCGCTGTCAGGGAGCTTGAATGCCACGTCAAATCAATCTGTTACTGTATTTCGCCAAACACATGGTGCGCCGCTTTGGCGAAGACAATTGTGCCAAGAATGCTGCAGCCCTGACGTATACAACCTTGTTTGCCGTGGTCCCGGTGATGACTGTGACCTACGCCATGTTGGCGGCCATACCGGCTTTCAATCAGGTCAGTGGTCAAGTAGAAGACTTTATTTTCAGCAATTTTGTACCCTCCACCGGGGCGACCGTGCAGGAATATCTGGGAGAGTTCTCCCAGCAGGCACGTCAGTTGACCGGTGTCGGTATTGCCCTGTTGATTGTTACGGCATTTCTCATGCTGGTGAACATCGAGAAGGCCTTCAATGCTATCTGGCGTATTCGCCAGCCACGGCGCGGGGTCTCCAGCTTTCTGTTGTACTGGGCGGTGCTCAGTCTCGGCCCTTTGCTGATTGGTGCGGGGTTTGTTGTCAGCACCTATGTCGCTTCGCTGACTTTTCTCAGTGGCGATGATGTTTTCAGTACGGCCTGGGGCTGGTTGCTCAACTGGGTACCGATTCTGCTCAGTGTCGCCGCTTTTACCCTGATTTTTGTTGCCGTGCCTAATACCCGGGTGCCGCTGCGGCATGGCTTGGCGGGAGGTATGCTGGTCGCGCTTTTGTTCGAGGGGGCCAAGGCGCTGTTTGCCCTGTACGTTGCGCTGTTTCCGGGGTATCAGGTCATTTATGGCGCTTTCGCCGCTTTTCCGCTATTCCTGCTGTGGATCTACATCAGTTGGGTGATCGTGCTCTTTGGTGCTGAACTGGTCAGCAACCTGGGTAATCTGAGTGCCTGGGAGGAAATCGAGCAACCCGAGCTGCTGCACATGCTGAACCTGTTGCGTGTTTTCTTGTTGGCTCATCAGCGCGGAGAGACGGTTGATCTGGCGCGGGTCAATGCTGCGGGTTGGCCAATGCAGGAAGAGGTCTGGTTGCGTTTGATCGATGAGCTTGAGTTGCAGAACATCATTGCCCGGGCGCAGCAGGGAGGTTATGTGCTGTGCCGTGATCTTGACCAGATGGATATGGCGGAGCTGCTGGAAAACCTGCCGGAAACCATTCCACCCTTGAACCGGCTGCCTTCCTGTATGCCCTATGCCGATAACTGGTACAGGAATTTTCATGCGGCGCTGGAGCAATTGGCCGAACAACGACACACCATCATGGCAGGCAGCGTCAAACATTGGTTGTTGCGTAGTGATGAAGATCAGTGTCATCAAGAGGAGTTGCTATGAAGGTCTGGTCCTGTCGCTGGTTGTTGATGACCGGGCTGTTGGCCCTGACCGCCTGTGGCGAGGGTGAACGCCTCTGGCTGGATCAGCGGGGAGAGCCAATCTCGCAGAGTGATCTGTCCGGGCGCTATCAGGTAGTCAACTACTGGGCCGAGTGGTGTGCCCCTTGCCGGGATGAGTTACCGGAGTTGAATGCCCTGGCTGACAGTTACCCGCAGCTGGCGGTGATTGGCATCCATTTTGATCGCGCAGAAGGTGAAGCGCTGCTAGCGTTGAGCGAACGCATGGGCATTGAGTTCAGTGTCCTTGGACACGACTACGCTGATGAATTCGGGCTGGTTTTGCCTCGGGTACTGCCTACGACCTATCTGCTGGACCCGGAAGGCCGGGTGCTGGCGAGCCTGGAAGGTCCGCAGGACAAGGCCCAGCTGCTGGCCGCGCTGGCTGAGCAGGGTGCCGAGCTGGAGTAGTCAGGTAGTCGGTATCAGTGTCAGTCGTTGACGTACCAGAAGCGATACCAGTAATCGGTAACCCGATCCGGGTATCGCGGGCTGCCCAGACTGCCGTTGTAACGGGCCAGGGCACGGCGCAGGTTGCCTTTTTCCTTGTCCAGGTAGAAGCGCAGGATGGTGCAGCCATAGCGCAGGTTGGTAGCCAGATCCATCAGGTTGTCATCCGGTCGGCCAATCTCGTTCTTCCAGAATGGCATGACCTGCATGACGCCCTGGGCGCCAACGCTGGACAGGGCAAAGCGGTCGAACAGGCTCTCGGCGTGGATGACTGCAATGACCATATCCGGTTTGAGTTCAGCGCGCCGGGCCTCGCGGTGGACCATGCGCAAAAAATCCAGGCGCTCGGCTTCGTCGGGAATAAAGCGACGCATGCGCGTGGACATGTCCAGCAACCAGACTTCTGCCTCGAAACGGTCGCTGAAGCTGTCGGCGCTATTGACGGCCTCCGTCAGGAGAGCGCGCAGTTGCGGATCGACGGTTTCAGTTGCAGTGCCGCTTGCGCTCTGCGCCGACAAGGGGGCGCAGAGGCAGAGCAGCGTGCCGGCGAGCAGCCAGCGGGGCAAGGCAAGCCGGGTCCATGGCCGCTTCATCAGTTGCGCCTCAGAGGCCCTTTATCTGCTTGATCAGGAAGTCCAATACGTCGGCGCTGGGGATGTTGCGCGGTTCACTGTCGCGCCGGTACTTGTATTCAAGCTCTCCGGCATCCAGGCCGCGATCGCCAATCACGACGCGGTGCGGGATGCCGATAAGATCCATATCGGCAAACTTCACACCGGGGCTGACTTTCTTGTCGCGGTCATCCAGCAGCACATCAATGCCGGCGTTCTGCAGGCCCTGGTACAAGGCGTCAGTGGCTTCTCGAACGGCGTCGGAACTTTCCATCTTCAGTGGCACCAGAGCGACCTGGAAGGGCGCCAGATCATCCGGCCACAGGATGCCGCGGGCATCATGGTTCTGTTCGATGGCGGCAGCCACTACACGGGATACACCAATGCCATAGCAGCCCATGGTCAGCGTAGCTGCCTTGCCGTTCTCATTCAGTACGGTGCAGTTCATGGCCTGGCTGTATTTCTGCCCCAGCTGGAAAATGTGCCCGACTTCAATGCCGCGCTTGATCAGCAAGCGACCTTTCCCATCCGGGCTGCGGTCACCTTCGACCACATTGCGCAAGTCGGCGATCTCGTCAAAGTGCGCGTCACGTTCCCAGTTGACGCCGGTATAGTGCTGGCCATCGACGTTGGCACCGCAAACAAAGTCGGCCAGATGGGCGGCGCTGTGATCGGCAATTACTCGAACTGGTAGTTTGATCGGGCCGATCGAGCCTGGTTTGCAGCCGATGACCTGTTCTATCCGGCTCTCACTGGCCATGGTCAGCGGCGCATGAATTGCCGGGTGATTCTCTGCCTTGATCTCGTTCAGTTCGTGATCGCCACGCAGTACCAGCGCAATCAACGGCTGGGTTTCACCCTCTTCGGCGTGGCCCAGTACGATCAGGGTTTTCACGCTCTGTTCGGGATGCGTGCCCAGCAGCTCGCTGACTGCGGCGATAGTGGTCGTATCGGGGGTATCGACTTGTGCCAGTTCTGTTGACGGCTGTGGGCGTTCGCCCTGAGGCGGCAGCGCAGTTGCTTTTTCCATGTTGGCGGCATAGTCACCCGTGTCCGAGAAAACAACGGCGTCTTCACCGGAATCAGCCAGCACATGGAACTCATGCGAGCCTTCACCACCGATAGAGCCGTTGTCGGCGACGACCGGACGGTAATCCAGACCCAGGCGTTCGAACACATTGCAGTAGGCCTGGTACATGCGGTCATAGGTCTGCTGCAGTGAAGGCTGATCAAGGTGGAAGGAGTAGGCATCCTTCATGACGAATTCACGGGCGCGCATCAGACCGAAGCGGGGGCGAATCTCGTCGCGGAATTTGGTCTGAATCTGGTACAGATTGAGCGGCAATTGCTTGTAGCTGCTGATTTCATTGCGGGCCAGCTCGGTAATCACTTCTTCGTGGGTCGGGCCGACACAGAATTCACGATCATGCCGGTCTTTCAGGCGCAGCAGCTCAGGCCCGTACTGTTCCCAGCGTCCGGATTCCTGCCACAGTTCAGCCGGTTGAATGGCGGGCATCAGTACTTCCAGCGCACCACTGGCATTCATTTCTTCGCGCACTACCTGCTCCACCTTGCGCAATACGCGCAGCCCCATGGGCAGCCAGGTATACAGGCCGGAAGCGATCTTGCGGATCATGCCGGCTCGCAGCATCAGCTGGTGACTGATGACGCTGGCATCAGCGGGCGTTTCTTTCAGAGTGGAGAGTAAATACTGGCTGGTACGCATGGGCGACAGATTTCCTGCGACTGAGTGAACAATGGCGCTTATTGTAGGGGGCTGGCTGGCAGCCGACAATCTTTCTGCAGGCAAGAAAAAGCCCGGCGCATGGCCGGGCTTGTTCAGTTCCTGCCTGTTGCTGCTTAGAGCAGGTTCCAGGAGTAGGAAACGATGACACGGTTTTCATCCACGTCGCCGCCGTCAAGGTTGGTATCCTGACGAACAGTAGCGTTACGCCACAGCAGGTTCAGGCCTTCCAGGGCGCCATTTTGTACGGTGTAGGAGATGTTGGTGTCACGCTCCCAGCGGGTGTCTCGACCGACGATATCGATGTTTTCACCGCGAATGTAACGGGTCATGAAGGTCAGGCCGGGGATGCCAATACCAGCGAAGTCATAGTCATAACGCAGCTGGTAGGAGCGCTCGTCCTTGGCGTTGAAGTCCAGATACTGAACCGAGTTGGCCAGGAAAACGGCACCATCGTCGTAGGCGTAACCAGTATCACCGTCCATGCGCTGGTGTGCCCAGGTAAGGGCGTGGTGACCGGCACCCAGGGTCAACGCCAGAGAGGTGGCATCGTTGTCGTAGTTCGAGGCGGGGCCGCTCTCATCAGAGGTTTGATAATGCGCCAGATCGGTAGTCAGGCTAAGATCGCCAGACAGCTCAAGCGTATGGGTTACACCGACAAAGTGGCGCTCCCAGGCATCATCAATTTCCGACGTGTAGAGGCTGGCACTCAGATTGTCATTGAAGGCATAGGTGCCGCCGACGTAATACAGGTCGTCGGAATCCTCGAAGGTGGATACTGAATCCAGTTCGCCGGAATCACCCATTGGGCCGCGCTTGTCCATGCGACCGGCTTCAAGGAAGAGGCCGTCGACGGAGCTGTTGGTGACGCTGTAGCCGGAATAATGATTGGGCAGCAGGCGAGCGTCGTCATAGGCGACAACCGGGTTGGTCGGGAAATGCACGCCGTAGCGGAATTCGGTGTCTTCAGCAATGCGCAACTTCAGTGCACCGCGGATCTCGGCGTATTCGCTTTCTGCGCGGCCAGTGCTGTCCAGTTCCAGCAGGCCAGTGCCTGCACGACTGCGGCTACTGTCCAGCTTGATACCGGCCATGGCGACTACATCAGCGCCGAAGCCTACTGCGCCCTGGGTATAACCGGATTTGAAGTCGAGAACGAAGCCTTGAGCCGCTTCTTCTCGCTTGCCGGCGGAGCCGGAACTGCGAAAATCACGGTTGAAGTACATGGTGCGGGATTTCAAGTCGGCCGAAGCGCCTTCGACAAAACCTTCACCGGCAGTAGCCTGTGCTGCGATCAAGCTGTTGCCCATGGCAACGGCGAGAGCGACTGAACTCCATTTGATGGCGTTTTTCATTGTGTGCTCCTTCAGTTAAAAAAGTACGGATTCACGGAACCGATTTTGTTTTTTATTGTCATCGCCGAGATTAAAGCACTTAAACTGTGCTTTTGAAAGTTATCTGCTGCAAAAGCGGGCATAGTTGTCATTTTTGTGACAAGGCACAACCGCCAGTTGTACGCAAAAAAATGCACCAGAGCGCCGAGAGTCCATACGTCCGGCATTCTTGCCTGATATATTGCACGCCTTGCCGAGACAGGGCGGCCAATTGTCTTGTTCATCCCTGGAGGAAACATGCCCCCCACCAGCTCTATTTTCAGCCTGGATCCGCAGTTACGCAATGATGCTAATGTGCTAGGTAGCTTTCCACTATGTAACTTGTTGTTAATAAACGATGCGCAGTATCCATGGTTTGTCCTGGTGCCGCGTCGGGCAAATATTACAGAAATTGTCCAACTGTCGCCAAAGGACCGGATTCAGCTGCTTGAGGAGTCCTGTCAGCTGCAGGAATGTCTGCTGTCGGCCTTTCAGCCGGACAAGCTCAACGTGGCTGCGCTGGGCAATATGGTGAGTCAGCTGCATCTGCATCATATTGCCCGCTTCAGGAAGGATGCCGCCTGGCCGGCACCAGTATGGGGCAAGCACCCGGCAATGCCTTACACGGACGCGCAGTTGGCTGCCCGCCTGGAAGCGCTGCGGCCCTATTTACCGGACAGTTTTGCCTGGGGAGAGGATGATGATTGATCTGGAGCAGCGGCTGGCTACGCTGGAGACTCGGCTGGCGTTTCAGGATGACACTATTGATGCTCTGAACACCGAAGTGGCGCAGTTACAGGAAAGGTTGCTGCGCATGCAGCGTGCCCTGGAGCTGGTGGCGCGCCGACAGACGGACCTGGCGGCAAACTTGCCGGCAGATGCCAGCGAGGAGCCACCCCCACCGCACTATTGAATGCACATGTCGTTTACGGGGATTGCTTGTCAATGGGCGGCTTGAAGCCGCCCACTGGCCTCAGGAGAGAATGTCGACGTCTTCCGCTTGCAGGCCTTTCTCACGCTCTTCAACCGTAAAGCTGACTGATTGTCCTTCAATCAAAACGCGATGGCCTTCACCGCGAATGGCGCGGAAATGAACAAATACATCGCCACCCTGGTCACGGGAAATAAAGCCGAAGCCCTTGCTGGCATTGAACCACTTCACCTGTCCTTGCTCACGTCCCGAGTCGGCTGCTGGAGTGGTTTTGCCGGGGCGGCTACTTTTGCGCTTGCGCGAGCCTTTGCTGGTGGCAGGTTTTTTCGTGCGCCGAGGCCATTGCTGACGCAATGTGCTGACACTGAGCGCGCACACAGCGGCAACACTTAAGCCAATGGCAAAAGGCAGTAGCTCATCGATGGCCGGGTTAAGAAGCAGGGCTGCCAGCGGAACCAGGCTGCTGATCAGCAGCACCAGCCCGGACAGCTGGCTGGTCAGATTGGCCTGGTTGGTATTATTGAATTGTTGCAGGTTGAGCAGGCCGATAAAAATAGCCATGGTGGCGCTGACGGCGGAAAAGTCGACCGGGCCGCTCTGATTGAACAGCGGCCAGGCCATGATCAAGCCGACAAGAAGGCTGACCAGGCCAAAAGCAAGGTGGAGATAACGAAGACTATTCAAGCGGTTGTTCCTTTCAGGCAATGTGTTTGTCATGGCCCCGGTCTAACCATGCGTGACGCCGGGGCAGGGCACTCTAACCTGAAAGAACGCGATGACCAAGTGGCCGGCTCACGGTGGAGCCGGTGCGGGACTTACTCCTCCAGCAGGCTGCGCAGCATCCAGGCGGTTTTCTCATGTACTTGCAGGCGCTGGGTCAGCAGGTCAGCGGTAGGCTCGTCGCTAGCCTTGTCGCAGACCGGGAAAGCCTTGCGAGCAGTGCGAGCGCAAGCTTCATGAGCTTCTACCAGCAGGCGGACCATTGCGGTGGCTTCGGGTACGCCTTCTTCTTCCTTGATCGAGCTGAGTTCAACAAACTGCTTGTAGGTTCCGGGGGCCGGGAACCCCAGAGTGCGAATACGCTCGGCAATATCATCCACTGCTACAGCCAGTTCGGTGTAATGGGTTTCGAACATCAGGTGCAGGGTCTGAAACATCGGGCCTTTGACGTTCCAGTGGAAGTTGTGGGTTTTCAGGTACAGCGTGTAAGTGTCTGCCAGCAGGTGTGACAGGCCCTGAGCAATCTGGGCGCGATCATTTTCCTGGATACCGATATCAATTTTCATGACAACATCCTGATTTCATGGAAGAGTTATAAAGCCTGAAACAATGGTCAGACAGCCGGCTACGGGCAGCATTCAGACCCCCAGAGCAAGGGGGGCAAGCGAAAATGGCTGCCCCTTGCCAGCAATTGACGCATAGCTGAGGTTATCAGATTGAAGTCGGCTTGGCTTCTCACATATACCTGTTACAGCGTTGCCTAGAGGCTCCCCGGGTTTATTGGGGTAGCGTTTCCTTACGCGTCGGACATTTCATTGCGGCCTGATTCTCTGTTTTCATCAAGAATGCAGTTGATTTCATCCAGAAAGGACTGGAGCGCCTTTAATTCGAAGCGCGTTTTCAGTTCTTTGGTTCCGTCACTGCAAATAAGCCTTATGGTGTTCCTAGCGTACGGCCAATTCCATGTTTTAAAAACGCTGGGGGCATGAAACTCAATGCGATGTATTTTTGAAAGCTCATGCTCTGACTTGACGTCAAGGTTGAGCGATAGCTTGCCATGCTCCAGACTCGCGATCTGAACCGTTTTGTTGAGCGCGCTGGAGAGCCAATTGCTTAAGTGGGCAAATGGATACATGATAAAATAAATCGCGACATGAACGATAATTATTTTTAGCCCAACCCCCAGCTCGATGTCACTTTGCAGGAATGAACTCCCCAGCAGAATTACAGTTGGTATCAAAAGAAATTTGACCCACCGATAAAGTATGCTTTTTTCCAAAGCGTTGGCGGCAGTTGAAATATACAGAACCATTTAGTGACTCCGGACTCGGCGGACAAAATCTTGGGTAGCATTTCCTTAAGCGTCGGACATTTCATTGCGGCCTGACTCTCTTTTTTCATCAAGAATGCAGTTGATTTCATCCAGAAAAGACTGGAGTGCCGTTAATCTGTAACGCGTTTTTAGCTCTTTGGTACCGTCAATGCAAATAAGCCTTATGATATTCTTGGTAGGCGGCCAGGCCCATATTCTGAAAGAGCTGGGCATGTGGAACTCAATGCGTTGTATGGTTGAAATATCATGCTCTGAATTGACGTCAAATTTGAGTGATAGCTTGCCATGCTTCAGGCTGGCAAGCTGAACCTTCTTATTGCGTGCGCTGGAGAGCCAATCACTTAAGTGGATTTGCGTATAAATAACAATAAAGAAGACGACATGAATGATAATTATTTTTAGTCCAAAGCCCAGCTCAATATCACTTTGCATGAATGAGTGTCCAAGCGGAATTCCAATCAGTAACGTAAAAAATTTTATCCAGCGATAAAGTATGCTTTTTTCCAAAGCGTTGGCGGCGGTTGAAGTATACAGTATCATTCAGTGACTCCGGGCCCGTCGGACAAGTTCTTGCTGGGTTGCCGTTCTGTCTGCCTCGTGGGCGTAAATGAAGCCCCATATCAACACCATTAGAATGGCATTGCCTCGAGGTTTGTTAGCGATATTATTCAGCGAGGATACCGTAAAGCCAAAGCCAGATAAGCCCAAAACCATGCTTACTTTTTCTGCGAGCTCTAGATCTGCTTCAAGCTCTGCCGTTGTTTTTGCCCAAAGACCCCATGAGGGGTTAATCATGGGATCGGTGATTTTTGCAACTGCGTACGAGATGGCTGGACGCCCTTGCAAATGCTGATGGATGAGTCGTAAAACCTGGCTTCGTTCATGGCGGGGTAAGGGCGGTCTCAGGATCCAAGTGCAACACTCAGTTAATGGATTCAAGATTATTGCTCGCCGACAGCTGAAGGTACTCAACAAGCACTTCAACCGGAAATTTCCAGCCTAACGTCTGGCGTGGTCGAGTATTCAGCAAGTTGGCAATCTCATCAAGGCGCTCCTGACTGACCGTGGACAAGTCTGTTCCTTTTGGCAGGTACTGGCGTAGCAGGCCGTTGGTGTTTTCGTTGCTACCGCGCTGCCATGGGCTGTGTGGATCGGCAAAATAGATCTTCATGCCCGTCTGGGCGGTAATGTCCTGATAACGTGCCATCTCACTGCCCTGGTCGTGCGTCATGGTTTTGAGCAGTGAAGGTGCGAGTCGAGTCATTTCGCGCGTTATCGCCTGTGACGCACATTCAGCCGTTGGGGCGTCCAGCTTGGCCAAAACAACAAAGCGGCTGGTACGCTCAACCATCGTTGCTACGGCCGAGCGGTTACCGGCTCCCATAATCAGGTCGCTTTCCCAGTGCCCCGGAATCAGGCGATCCTCAACCTCTGGAGGTCGCAAATGGATGCTCAGTTCAGAGGGATAGCGCTCACGCCGTTCTGCGTTGACTGTGCGGCGGCGACGCTTGCCGTGACCTTGGCGCAAGTAGCTGATCAGTTGCCGCTTGAGTTCGCCGCGGGGATGCGCGTAGATGGCAAGGTAGATACTTTCGTGACTCACATGAAACTCGGGGCTGTCCGGCCATTGATGTTTCAGTCTGGACGCGATTTGTTGGGGAGACCAGCCCCGTTTGAGCATTTTGCGTACAACCAGGAAAAACTCGCTGTCTGGTAGCAAGCGACTTTGGCGCCGGGGTATGCTTCGCCGCTCACGCGCCAAGGCGCAAGCATGAATGACATCGTAATGCTTTCCGGTGCTATTACGTTTGAGTTCCCGACTGAGGCTGCTGGCGTTTCGGCCCAGGTGGTGGCTGATAGAACGCAGGCTCAACCCTTTGTTTCGCATCAGCATCAAGGCGACCCGTTCATCAGTAGTTAAATGCGTGTAGGTTTTCATGGCAACACTCTATCTCATGTGTTGCACTTGGACCTTGAGACCGCCAAGTGATGGTACAGAACAATTCCGGTAAGGATCTCCACTGCAATGTCATCGGGGATGGCAGGCAGGCCTTCATAAGTACCAAAAGTGTTGCGTGGTAAGCCAATTAGTTGACTTAGATACTCGATCTGGCCAGATACAGTGCCCGGCAATGTATAGGGTAGGTTGGGAGGCATGAAAATTTCCTTTAATCCTTTAAAGTGGTGCAATCCGTTGCGCAAAATATTTTACTCTTTCTGATAACCGATATCAAAGCGATAATCCGCACTATTGAAGCGGAAGAGCAAATTCTTTAACACCAGCATCCCTGACATCGTTTTTGGCTGAAAAGAACCGTCGGTGCGTTCAGGTATACGGCGCAATGCATTGGCAGTAAATGACGGTGATCAGCTGTAAGCCATATTGCCTTTACCCCTCGCAGGCAGGTGGCTGTTTCGGGTATATTATGCGGCTTTCGGATCATGCCGCCGCTCCACAACCAGTCAGGGCAGGCACACACCAGCAAACAGGATAGACCTCATCATGATGCGTACCCATTATTGTGGCCAGCTCAACCCGAGTCTGGCGGACCAGGAAATCACTCTCTGCGGCTGGGTTCATCGCCGTCGTGACCACGGTGGGGTGATCTTTCTTGATATTCGTGATCGCGAAGGTCTGGCCCAGGTTGTTTTTGACCCTGACCGCGAAGAGACGTTCAACAAGGCTGATCGGGTACGCAGCGAATTTGTCGTCAAGGTGACCGGCAAGGTGCGTCCGCGCCCCGAGGGTGCCGTGAACCCGAACATGGCATCGGGGGCCATTGAAGTCCTGGGTTACGAACTGGAAGTGCTGAGCCAGGCCGAA
This sequence comes from Halopseudomonas salegens, assembly GCF_900105655.1. Lineage (NCBI taxonomy): Bacteria > Pseudomonadati > Pseudomonadota > Gammaproteobacteria > Pseudomonadales > Pseudomonadaceae > Halopseudomonas > Halopseudomonas salegens. The sequence continues at coordinate 2,158,231 of NZ_LT629787.1, read as the reverse complement.
ACGCCGCCTTTCCCGCTGGATGAGTACTCTGACGTCGGCGAAGAAACCCGCCTGCGCTACCGCTTCATCGACCTGCGTCGGCCGGAAATGGCCGCCAAGCTCAAGCTGCGTTCAAAGATTACCAGCAGCGTGCGCCGCTTCCTCGATGACAACGACTTCCTCGATGTGGAAACCCCGATTCTGACCCGCGCCACGCCAGAAGGGGCGCGTGACTATCTCGTGCCCAGCCGTACGCATCCCGGTACCTTCTTTGCCTTGCCGCAATCGCCACAGCTGTTCAAGCAGTTGTTGATGATCTCGGGCTTTGATCGTTACTACCAGATCGCCAAGTGTTTCCGTGACGAAGATCTGCGGGCGGATCGCCAGCCGGAATTCACCCAGATCGATATCGAAACCAGCTTTATGGACGAGCAGGACATCATGGGCCTGACCGAAGGCATGATTCGCCAGCTGTTCAAGGAAGTGCTGGATGTCGAGTTGGGTGACTTCCCGCGTATGCCTTTCTCCGAAGCCATGCAGCGTTATGGCTCGGACAAGCCGGATTTGCGTATTCCGCTGGAGCTGGTGGATGTTGAAGACCAGCTGGCCGATGTCGAATTCAAGGTATTCAGTGGCCCGGCCAAGGATCCCAAAGGTCGCGTGGCTGCCCTGCGGGTTCCCGGTGGAGCCAGCATGCCGCGCAAGCAGATCGACGACTACACCAAATACGTCGGCATCTATGGGGCCAAGGGCCTGGCCTATATCAAGGTCAATGAGCGTGCCAAGGGTGTTGAGGGGCTGCAGTCACCGATCGTCAAGTTCATCCCGGAAGACAACCTGCAGGTTATTCTCGATCGTGTTGGCGCGGAAGATGGCGACATTATTTTCTTCGGTGCCGACAAGGCGCGTATCGTCAGCGAAGCCCTGGGCGCGCTGCGCATCAAGCTGGGCCACGATCTGGAGCTGTTGACCTGCGAATGGGCACCGCTCTGGGTTGTCGACTTCCCGATGTTCGAGGAAGATGACGAAGGCCGTCTCTCAGCGCTGCACCACCCCTTTACTGCGCCACAGTGCAGCCCGGAAGACCTCAAGTCTAATCCTGCGACTGCATTGTCCCGAGCCTACGACATGGTGCTCAACGGCACCGAACTGGGTGGCGGTTCCATCCGTATCCATCGCCGCGACATGCAGCAGGCGGTGTTCGAGATTCTCGGCATTGGCGCTGAGGAGCAGCAGGAGAAATTCGGCTTCCTGCTCGACGCGCTGAAGTACGGTGCGCCGCCGCATGGTGGTCTGGCCTTTGGCCTGGATCGCCTGGTGATGCTGATTACCGGCGCCAGCTCGATCCGCGAAGTCATCGCCTTCCCGAAAACCCAGAGCGCTGCCTGTGTCATGACCCAGGCACCGGGTACCGTCGATGCCAAGGCGTTGCGTGAGCTGAATATCCGGTTGCGCGAACAACCTAAAGTCGAGTGAGAGCCTGCTGCGCTTGGCCATGCAGCGTTGGAAAGAGGTTCGAAATGCTCATTTGCAATTGCAAACTGCGCTTTCTCACCTCTTTCCGCCTTGCCTGACCTGCGCTGGCGACGGCTCTCATCTCGACTTGAACAGGTTTGTAAGTAATTAAGAAAACGGAGTGAAATATGGCCGGTCATTCCAAATGGGCCAATATCAAGCACCGCAAGGCGGCTCAAGACGCCAAACGCGGCAAGATCTTTACCAAGCTGATTCGCGAGCTCACCATCGCGGCCAAGCTGGGTGGGCCAGAGCCTGCTGATAACCCGCGTTTGCGCTCGGCCGTGGACAAGGCGCTGGGCTCGAATATGACCCGCGATACCATTGATCGCGCCATCGCCCGCGGTGCCGGCAATAACGAGGCTGACAACGTCGAGGAGCTGACCTATGAAGGTTATGGCTCTGGCGGCGTGGCCGTGCTGGTTGAAGTGATGACCGATAACCGCAACCGTACGGTCAGCGAAGTGCGCCACGCGTTCAACAAGTGCGGCGGCAATCTGGGCACCGACGGCTCGGTCGCCTATTTGTTCAATCGTCGTGGGCAGTTGAGCTTCCCTGCCGGGGTTGATGAGGAACAGGTGCTGGAGGTCGCGCTGGAAGCGGGTGCCGAGGATGTGGTCACCAACGATGATGACAGCATCGACGTCTACACCGCCTTCGAGACCTTCGGCGCCGTCAAGGATGCGCTGGATGCCGCCGGGCTGACTGCCGAGCATGCGGAAGTCTCCATGCTGGCGGACATTCAGGTACCGGTAGATCTGGATACTGCGGAGAAGCTGATCCGTCTGGTAGATATGCTGGAAGATCTGGACGATGTGCAAAACGTCTATACCAATGCGGATTTCTCGGATGAGATTATTGATCAGCTCGGTTGAGCTGATACGCACGGGTTGATAGATACAGGGAGGCATTGGCCTCCCTTTTTGTTATCTGGTGGCCTGATCGACCTTGCGGACTTGTGGCGGGAGCATGCCTGGGGGATGATTCCCTGCAGGTGGTCAGTGGTCGGACTTTCACTTTTTGCGGGGCAGGATGCAAATTACCCTATGGCTGTGATTCTTGGTGTTGATCCGGGTTCGCGCATTACCGGTTTCGGGGTAGTGCGGGTGACGTCCGGGCGCTCGGAATATGTCACGTCGGGATGTATTCGTCTGGGTGACGGCGCCTTTCCTCAGCGCTTGAAGGTGATTTTCGAGCAGCTCTCAGTCTTGATTCTGGAGCATCAGCCGACCTTGATGAGTATTGAGCAGGTGTTTATGGCGCGCAATGCGGATTCGGCGTTGAAGCTGGGCCAGGCACGTGGGGCGGCGATTGTGGCGGGGGTGAGTGCCGGGCTGGAGGTACATGAGTATTCGGCACGGCAGGTGAAGCAGGCGGTGGTCGGTACCGGTGCGGCGACCAAGGAGCAGGTGCAGCATATGGTGCAGCATTTGTTGGGGTTGTCAGGGCGCCCGCAGGCGGATGCGGCGGATGCGCTGGCCGTGGCTTTGTGTCATGCCCATGCGGAAGGAGTGCATCGGCAGTTGGGTGCGGCGGCGCTCGGGTTAAGGTCGGGGCGGGTGCGGCGACGTTAAGCTAATTGCTGCTAGTTTAAATTGCGTCCAGAAAGCCACTCATCCTTCTGCGTTATCGGCACCCTTTGGCATAGCCTACCCCAGACACGCTACAAGCCCCTCCGGGCCGGCCCGCAATCACAGATTGACGGGCGTTCAGCTGCGCGCGAAGCTGTGCTTCGCAAGCGCTTGCTTCACCCCTGGGGCTCGTCGATGCACGGCAGACAATTGCTCCTGCATTGTCTGCTCTTCCGCCATCCATGGCGGTCGCCTGTACATCGGCGGTCTGGGGTAGGCTATGTCAAAGAGCGCCATTCAAGTTTGTGCATTTGCCTGGCGCTGTAAGAAACAATGACTTGATGCACTGACTATACGAGCGGGGTTGCCTGTCACCGGTTTCAGGTCGTCGAGAGCCATGGATGGCTATCGTCGAGCGCCCAGGGATGGGACAGCGTGCCTGGAACCGGTGACAGGCAACCTCGCTCCTGACTCGGAACTGGCCAAATCAGTATTTCCAATACAATACGAAGCATATAAAGCCTCAGGAGAAAACCGTGATTGGACGTCTGCGCGGAGTGCTGATCGACAAGCAGCCGCCTCATTTATTGTTGGAAGTGGGGGGCGTCGGCTATGAGCTGGATGCGCCCATGAGTACTTTGTATAACCTGCCGACCCTGGGTAATGAAGTGGTACTGCATACCCATATGGTGGTGCGTGAAGACGCGCAGCTGTTGTATGGCTTTCTGGAAAAGCGTGAGCGTGAGTTGTTCCGTGAGCTGATCCGCCTGAACGGGGTAGGGCCTAAGCTGGCGCTGGCGTTGATGTCGGGCATGGATATGGACGAGCTGGTGCGTGCAGTACAGGCCCAGGATACGCGGGCGCTGGTGAAAATTCCCGGTGTTGGCAAGAAGACCGCCGAGCGTCTGCTGGTCGAACTGAAGGACAGGTTCAAGGCCTGGGAGACCCTGCCGGGTGCCTTGCAGCCCCTGGCCGGGCCCTCGGCCGCACCGCAGGTGGCGTCGGCGGTGGATGATGCCCTCAGCGCCCTGATTGGCCTGGGGTACAAGCCGCAGGAGGCGAGCCGGGCAGTGAGCGCGGTGGAGTCGGAAGGCTTGAGCAGTGAAGAGTTGATTCGGCGCGCACTCAAGGGCATGGTGTGAGCGGTATGGAGTTCACCGGTTTGGCGGGTAATGCATGATTGAAGAAGATCGCCTGATTGCGGCCAGTCCGCGGCAACAGGAAGAGGTGATTGACCGGGCTATTCGCCCGCTGCAGTTGGCTGATTATATCGGCCAGCCGGTGGTGCGCGAGCAGATGGAGCTGTTTATCCAGGCGGCGAAAGGTCGTGGCGAGGCGCTGGATCATGTATTGATCTTTGGCCCGCCGGGGCTGGGCAAGACCACCCTGGCGAACATTATTGCCAACGAGATGGGTGTGCAGGTGAAAAGCACCTCCGGCCCGGTACTTGAAAAAGCCGGTGATCTGGCAGCGATGCTGACCAATCTCGAAGCCGGCGATGTGCTCTTCGTTGACGAGATCCATCGCTTGTCTCCGGTGGTGGAAGAAATTCTGTATCCAGCGATGGAAGATTATCAGCTGGATATCATGATCGGTGACGGGCCGGCGGCGCGCTCGATCAAGCTGGATCTGCCGCCTTTTACCCTGGTCGGGGCGACAACGCGGGCGGGTATGTTGACCAATCCATTGCGTGATCGCTTCGGCATTGTGCAGCGGCTGGAGTTTTACTCGGTGCCGGATCTGGCAATTATTGTTGGCCGTTCGGCGCAGATTCTCGGCATGCATCTGGATGCGGACGGCGCCCTGGAAGTGGCCAAGCGCTCGCGTGGCACGCCGCGGATTGCCAACCGCCTGTTGCGTCGGGTACGGGATTTTGCCGAGGTGCGCAGTCAGGGCGTGATTACCCAGTCAGTGGCGGATCAGGCGCTGAATTTGCTGAATGTGGATGAGCAGGGCTTCGATCACATGGATCGTCGCCTGCTGCTGGCGATGATCGACAAGTTTGATGGCGGCCCGGTTGGCATTGACAGCCTGGCAGCAGCGATCAGTGAAGAGCGGCACACGATTGAAGATGTGCTGGAGCCTTTTCTGATCCAGCAGGGTTTCATTACCCGCACCCCGCGCGGTCGAATGCTGACCCGGCATGCCTATCAGCACTTCGGACTCAATGTTCCAGGGCGTTTAGGCGATCCGACGGCGGATTTGTTTGATCCTGCTGGCGGCGGTTGAACGTGACGATGCAACGGAGCAGATTTATTTCATTGTTGCGTTGCTCACCCCCTATGCAAAACCATAAACAGGTTCTACATTATGCACGCTGAACAGTCAGGGCAGCCGTTCGCGCTCAAGGCCCGCGTTTATTACGAAGATACCGATGCCGGCGGCATTGTTTACTACGTCAATTACCTGAAGTTCATGGAACGGGCGCGCACTGAGCGGTTGCGCGGCCTGGGCTTTGATCAAAGCGTTCTGCAGCAGGAAAATATCATTTTCGTTGTGCACTCGGTATCGGCCAGATATCACGCCTCTGCGCGTCTGGATGATGAACTTGTGATCACTGCCGAGGTCATGGAAGTGAAGCGTGTGAGTGTACGCTTTCGTCAGCAGATCAAACGTTCTGATGGCACCTTGTTGTGTGAGGGGGAGGCGCTGGTGGCCTGCGTGAAGGCAGACAGCTACCGGCCACGGCCTTTTCCGCAAGAACTGGCTACGGCTTTTCGTCGTGGCATGACGTTGGAATCCGGCGCTGAATGGGGAGACACATAGCGTGCAAGCTGAACAAATGTCGATGTGGTATCTGATCACCAGCGCCAGTGTTCTGGTGCAATTGGTCATGCTTAGCCTGGTATTGGCTTCGATCATTTCCTGGGTGATGATTTTTCAGCGTAGTACAGCCATTCGGGCCTCGAAAGCGGCGCTGGACGAGTTTGAAGACCGTTTCTGGTCCGGGGTAGACCTGTCCAAGCTGTATCGCGAAGTGACCGGCAAGCCAGATCCCGATTCAGGCCTGGAACAGATCTTTCGCGCCGGCTTCAAGGAATTTTCACGTATGCGTCAGCAACCGGGAGTCAATCCGGGGGCGGTGATGGATGCGGTGCAGCGCGCCATGCGGGTGGCCATTTCTCGCGAGGAAGAGCGCCTGGAGCAGCACCTTCCCTTCCTTGCTACCGTCGGGTCGACAAGCCCCTACATCGGCCTGTTTGGGACCGTGTGGGGCATCATGAACTCGTTTCGCGGGCTGGCAGCCGCGCAACAGGCGACACTGGCGACAGTCGCGCCAGGGATTGCTGAGGCCCTGATTGCTACGGCCATGGGCTTGTTCGCCGCAATTCCTGCTGTGATCGCCTACAACCGGTTCTCTTCACGTTCGGAAATGCTGCTCAGTCGTTACGAGACCTTTGCCGATGAATTTTCCAGCATCCTGCACCGCCGCGTGCATGCCAGCGACGAGTAGGCGGGAGTAGTTCATGCAGCGAAGAGGACGGCGGCAGAAACGCAAACCGGTAGCCGAGATGAACGTCGTACCCTATATCGACGTCATGCTGGTGTTGCTGGTGATTTTTATGGTGACCGCGCCCATGCTCAATCAGGGGGTGAGGGTGGACTTGCCTCAGGTCAGCAGTGAGGTATTGCCTGCTGATAGTCAACAACAGGTGTTGACCCTGTCGGTATTGGCCGATGGTACCTATTACTGGAATCTGGGCGAGGCAGTGGATACCGAAGAGCATACGGATAGCGCGGTCAGCCTGGAAGACATGACTGAAGGTGTCAGCAAGGTGATCCAGGCACGTCCGGATACGCTGGTATATATTCGCGGCGATCAGCAGGCAAATTATGGTCTGGTTGTGGCGGCGATGGCTGCCTTGCAGCAGGCCGGTGTTCCCAATGTCGGTCTGATTACCGAGGCGCCGTGAATACGCACGATCAGCGACTGCAACCGGTACCCGCCGGCCGTTACGGCCCAGCGGTGATCAAGGCGTTGGGTCTGCATCTGGCGGTGATACTAATGTTTGCCGTTTCTTTCAGTAGTGCTCCGGAGTATGAGCCGGCGCGGCCGATCGTGCAGGCGACTCTGGTGCAGCTCGAGTCGAGCAGCCCGGCAATGACGGCTACCGAACAGCGGATTGCCGGCGAAGCCGAACGCACGGCAGCACAGCGTCATGAAGCCGAGCAATTGGCGCGGCAACAGCGTGAGCAGGAAGAGGCGGCACAGCGAGAAGAGCAGCAACGTCAGCAACAGGCCGAGCGCGAGCGAGTGGCGCGGGAGCAGGAGCAGGCCAGGCTGGAAGCTGAACAGCAGGCGCGTGAACAGGCCGAGGCTGAAGCTCGCCAACGTGAAGCCGAAGCGCAAGCACGCCGTGAGGCCGAGGAGCAGGCCCGACGAGAAGCCGCCGAAGCCGAGCGCCGCGCTGCCGAGCAGGCCCGCCAGCGGGAGGAAGAAGCAAAGCGTCAGGCTGCGGCTGAAGCAGAACGCCGTGAAGCGGCCGCCAGGGCCCAACGTGAAGCGGAAGCCGAGGCGCAGCGGCAGCGTGAGGCTGCAGAGGAGCGGCGTCGTGCACAAGAGGAAGAGCGCGCCCGGGCGCTGGCGGAACTTTTGGCCAATGAAGCAGCCTATCAACGAGCGCAGGCCGATCGTCATGGCGATCAGGTAGCAGCGAGTTATGATGATCTGATTCGACGCTATGTCAGCGAACAGTGGCGGCGGCCGCCGACGGCACGCAATGAAATGGTAGTAGAAGTACGTATCAGCATGGTGCCTACCGGGCAGATTACCGATGTGGTGGTCACGCGCTCCAGCGGTGACCCCGGTTTTGATCAGTCGGCTGTGCAGGCGGTACGTAACGTCGGACGGATTCCGGAAATGCGGCAGCTGTCGCGGGAAAATCCGGCAACTTTTGACCGTTTGTATCGTCAGCGTACGCTGCGGTTCAGACCAGAGGACTTGGCTTACTGATGAAGATGCAACTGAAAACCTGTCTGCTTGCCCTGTTCAGCCTCTGCTGGTTGCAGCTGGCAATGGCTCAGGATGCGATCGAAATTACCCGTGGGACCGACAAATCGGTACCGATTGCCGTAGCGCCCTTTGGCTGGCAAGGCAGTTCGCCGCTTGACGAGGACATGGCACAGATTACGGCTGACAACCTGTACAACAGCGGCATGTTCGCTCCTCTGGCGCGCAATGTGATGCTTGGCCAGCCAGTGCGGGCAGATGAAATTTTTCCTCGGGACTGGCGTATGCTGGGCGCGGATTATGTCGTGGTCGGCAATGTCACCCGCGAAGGTGAAACGGACAGTTTCAGCCTGACCTATACGTTGTACAGCGTTATTCGCGAACAGGAGCTGTTGACTCGAACCATCAGTGGTTCGCGCAATCAGTTGCGTGATATGGCGCATCGCCTCAGTGATGAGGTGTTTGAGGAAATAACCGGTATTCAGGGCGCTTTCAGCACCAAGCTGCTGTACGTCGCGGCTGAGCGTTTTTCTGCGGATAACATACGCTTTACTCTCAAACGCTCCGATTATGATGGCAAGCGTTCAGTTACCTTGTTGCAGTCCAGTGAGCCGATTCTGACTCCGTCCTACGCACCGGATGGGGAGCGCATTGCCTATGTGTCCTTTGAGTCCGGCCGGCCGCAGATTTTTGTGCACTGGGTCAGTACCGGACGTCGCGAGCGGGTAACCAGTTTCGAGGGGTTGAACAGCGCTCCGGCCTGGTCACCTGATGGCAAAAGACTGGCTTTCGTATTGTCACGCGACGGTAACCCGGAGATATATACCATGGACATGGAGAGTCGGCAGATACGTCGGGTGACGAACCATTTCGCGATCGACACCGAGCCATTCTGGAAGGACAACAACACTCTGGTGTTTACGTCCGACCGTGGCGGCCGGCCTCAGATCTACAAGCAGGATTTGCGCACGGGCAATGCCGAGCGGTTGACGTTTGTCGGTAACTACAATGCCAATGCCAAATTATCCGTTGATGGACGCACCATGGTGATGGTGCACCGCCAGGACGGATATCGTAATTTTCAGATTGCCACGCAGGATCTGCAGCGCGGTAATGTGAGAGTCTTAACAGAAACGTCGTTGGATGAATCACCTACTGTTGCACCCAACGGCACTATGTTAATTTATGCTACCCGTCAACAGGGGCGAGGTGTACTCATGCTGGTTTCGACCAATGGTCGTGTGCGATCGGTTATTCCGACGCCATTCGATGACTTGCGCGTGCCATCATGGTCCCCATACCTGCCATAGGGCGCACCAACACACACTTATGGGGTTTTTCAGGAGTCTATGATGCAAATTACTACTGTCGGCAAGTTTGCTGCTCTGCTGGTTGCTTTTGGTCTGGTAGTTGGCTGTTCGTCGAAGGGTTCCCAGTCAACGGGTACCGGCGCGGTCGATCCCAATGAGGGGTACAACAGCAGTTCTACTTCCGGTGCTGATACCTCGTCAGGCGTCAGCAGCGAAGAAGCAGCTCTGCGTGCCATCACTACCTTCTACTTCGAGTTTGACAGCGCTGAGCTGAAAGCCGAAGCCATGCGCGCCCTCGATGTTCACGCCCGTGACCTGAAGGCGTCCGGCCAGCGCGTTGTGCTGGAAGGCCACACTGATGAGCGCGGTACGCGTGAATACAACATGGCCCTGGGCGAGCGCCGTGCGGCTGCCGTTCAGCGTTACCTGGTACTGCAAGGCGTTTCAGCCAGCCAGCTGGAACTGGTTTCCTACGGTGAAGAGCGTCAGGCAGCCACGGGCTCCAGCGAAGAAGCCTGGGCTCAGAATCGTCGCGTTGAGCTGCGCAAATAAGGGAGTGACATGAGAGTACTCAGCGGGGTTGCTGTTCTGACCATGCTGGTGCCGGCGCTTGCGCTGGCCCAGGTGCCGGTGGATGAGCGGGGAGGCGGTAACGGTTCCCGCAGTTCAACGGCAGTCAATGTACCCCAGGTACGCTCGGATGTGTCACCTCAGGGCCAACTGCTGCAACAGCTGTATCAGTTGCAGCAGGAGGTTTCCATGCTGCGTGGCATGCTCGAAGAGCAGGAGCACCGTATTAGCCGCATGGAAGATGATCAGCAAACCCGTTACGAGGATATTGATCGTCGCTTGCAAGCTGTTTCAGGTTCTTCTGGTCCCGAGCCTGACAACAACGCACCTGTTGCAGAGCAGCCTGTGTCACCCCAAGTGACGGATCAGCTACCGCTGGATACGAACGAGGCAGTCGCCGAGCCGGATCCGGAGCGGGAGAAATTGCTCTACGAAGCTGCTTATGACCAGGTCAGGCAGCGTAATTTTACCCAGGCCATTGCGGCTTACAACGCTTTCCTGCGCCGTTATCCGGAGAGTGATTATGCCGGTAATGCGCAATACTGGCTGGGCGAACTCTACCTGGCTGAATCGGATTACACCGCTTCAGAACAGGCTTTCCAGCGGGTTCTCAGTCGCTACCCCGGTCACCGCAAGGAAGCTGATACGCTCTACAAACTGGGCGATGTCGAGCGTCGGCGGGAGAACAATGCCCAGGCGCGTGAATGGTTTCAGCGGGTACTTGCCGAGTATCCCAATAGTTCCGCGGCGCAACTGGCTCGTCGGGATATGGCCAATCTGAACTGATCCTGCCTGTCTTTTCCTGCTGTCTCGGTTAAAATAACCCTTTCCACGATTCAGGGTCGGGATTTACCTGGCCTGATGATAGGCCTCTGCCTGTTACGCAGTGCTGCCCGGTATTGACCAATGACCACTGAACTGTCTTCGACGCTCCGGATTACGGAGATTTTCCATTCATTGCAGGGTGAAAGCCGCACCATCGGCCTGCCTACGGTATTCGTGCGCCTTACCGGGTGCCCGTTGCGCTGCCAGTATTGTGATAGCGCCTATGCATTCAATGGTGGCGAGAGTATGCCGCTTGAACACATTCTCCAGCAGGTTGGCGCTTATCGGCCGCGTTATGTTTGCGTAACGGGTGGCGAACCCCTGGCGCAGCCGGGTTGCCTGCGGCTGCTCAGGCAGTTGTGTGATGCCGGCTATCAGGTTTCCCTGGAAACCAGCGGAGCCATGGATGTCAGTGCGGTTGATCCGCGGGTAAGCCGGGTGGTCGATCTGAAAACGCCGGGATCGGCTGAGGTTGGTCGAAATTTGTACAGCAATATCGCCTTGCTGGGGCCACAGGATCAGGTCAAGTTTGTGCTCTGCAATCGGGCAGACTATGACTGGGCCCGCTTCAAGCTGGATGAGTATGGTCTGGCGGAACAGGTTGGCGAGGTGTTGTTCTCGCCCAGCCATGCTGAGCTCGATGCGCGCGAACTGGCCGACTGGATAGTGGCCGACAACCTGCCGGTGCGCTTTCAGTTGCAGCTGCACAAGTATCTGTGGAATGACCAGCCGGGGCATTGAAATGACAGACCAGAAAAAAGCAGTGGTACTTCTTTCCGGTGGGCTTGATTCAGCCACAGTGCTGGCGATGGCTCAGGCTCAGGGCTATATCTGTTACAGCATGAGTTTTGACTATGGTCAGCGACATCGGGCAGAACTGGTCGCAGCCGAGCAGATTGCCCGGCATGCCGGGGTCGTCGAGCACAAGGTCATCGGGCTGGACCTCAATGGCATGGGGGGCTCGGCGTTGACCGACTCGTCTATTGCCGTTCCGGAAACGCCACAGGAAGGTATACCCGTTACCTATGTCCCTGCGCGCAATACCGTCTTTCTCTCCCTGGCTTTGGGCTGGGCCGAGGTGCTGGGTGCGCAGGATATCTTTATCGGCGTCAACGCCGTGGACTATTCCGGCTACCCGGACTGCCGTCCTGACTTTATTCAGGCCTTCGAGCAGGTAGCCAACCTGGCGACACGAGCAGGCGTAGAGGGCACTCCCTTTCGTATTCAGACACCGCTGCAGATGCTCAGCAAGGCGGACATTATCATAGCGGGTATCAACCACGGAGTGGATTACAGCCTGACGGTTTCCTGCTATCAGGCCGATGCCGCCGGGCGTGCCTGTGGTCGCTGTGACAGCTGCCGCCTGCGCAGTCAGGGCTTTGCTCAGGCCGGGGTGGCGGACCCGACCCGTTATCAGCACTAAAAAAATCCCAAAAAGCTTGAGTTCATCAGAAAAATCAGTACTATAGCGCGCGTTCCGGGTCGTTAGCTCAGTTGGTAGAGCAGTTGGCTTTTAACCAATTGGTCGTAGGTTCGAATCCTACACGACCCACCACTTTCCCCGTACCTCTCCCTCTTTTGCGACCGGTCAAGCTCCTGTGATCTGCTCCGGGTCAGCATGGTATAATCGACCCATATATCTGATTGGGTGAAGCTATGTCACAGATTCCCGAGCGTGTGCTGGTGCAGGCTCATCTGGCTGCACGTGAGCCTGTTCCGCTCAGTGCCGAAGAAACCGAAGACTACAAGCGGCGTATTGCCGCTGCGCTCAAGGCGCGCAATGCCGTACTGGTAGCCCATTATTACACTGATCCGGTGGTACAGGCGCTGGCGGAAGAAACCGGTGGTTGTGTATCTGATTCACTGGAAATGGCGCGCTTTGGTCGCGATCATCCGGCGACCACGCTGGTGGTGGCCGGGGTACGTTTTATGGGTGAAACCTCGAAAATTCTCAGCCCGGAAAAGCGCGTGTTGATGCCGACGCTGGAAGCCACCTGTTCGCTGGATATTGGTTGTCCGATCGATGAGTTCTCGTCGTTCTGCGATCAGCATCCGGAGCGCACGGTAGTGGTCTATGCCAATACCTCGGCGGCAGTCAAAGCACGTGCCGACTGGGTAGTTACCTCGAGTTGTGCCTTGCAGATTGTCGAACACCTGATGGATCGTGGTGAAAAGATTCTCTGGGCACCTGACCAGCATCTGGGCAACTATATTCAAACCCAGACGGGCGCGGATATGTTGATGTGGCAGGGTAGCTGTATTGTGCATGAGGAATTCAAGGCGCAGTCACTGATCGATCTTAAAGCCGTGTATCCCGAAGCTGCCGTGCTGGTTCATCCGGAGTCGCCAGCGGCCGTGATTGAGCTTGCCGACGTGGTGGGCTCGACCAGTCAGCTGATCAAGGCAACCGAGACACTTCCCAACCCGACCTTTATCGTGGCGACTGATCGTGGAATTTTCTACAAGATGCAGCAGGCGGCACCTGATCGCCAGTTGATTGAAGCACCGACGGCCGGCAATGGTGCTACCTGCCGCAGTTGTGCGCACTGCCCGTGGATGGCGATGAATACCTTGCCGCGGGTGTTGAGCAGTCTGGAGCAGGGTACAGATGAAATCGAGGTCGACAGCGGCCTGATCCCGCAGGCAGTACGCCCACTGGAACGCATGCTCGACTTTACCCGACAGGCCAATCTCGGTGCGGTCGGCAACGCCTGATCAGAAGCTGTCCAGAATCTCTCTCTGGCGCGCCAGTTGCTGCTGACGCGCTTCGACCCGGGAACGCATGACGAAATTGTCGCGTACCCGGCGTGCCGCCAATGCCAATTGTTCATCCGCTTTGTCGAGATCGCCAGCAAGCATGAAATATTCGGCGCGGGCCATATGCAGACCGGTGATATTGTCTGCCAGCCCGCGAATTTCTGCAGCCATGTACCAGACATCCGGGTCATCACTGCGCTGGTTGGTCAGCCGGTCGCTCAAGCGTTCGGCGTCCTGATAGCGTTGCTGGTGCAGTAACAGGTCAATCTTGCTTTGCATCAGCGGGTAATTGTCCGGACGGATTTTCAGCAACTGGTCGACAATCGTCAGAGCGGCATTGCTTTGCCCCTGCAGTCGTAGCAGCTCAACTTCAGCCAGGCGGACGATGAGGTTGTCAGGTTGTTGTTCCAGCAAGGGCTGCAGTGCCTGCCCGGCTTCCTCGAACTGCCCGCCGAGGGTCAACGCCAGTACCAGGCCATAGCGTGCAGGGGCATGTTTGCCCTCGTGTTCGTCCAGTTGGGCCTGAAAGCGACGTACGGCAACGCCTGGGCTGGTTTCATAGCTGAGTTGCACGCGGGCGCGCAACATCTGGTATTCCAGGCTGTCACGCCGTCCGTTGTCTTGCGCAAGTTGCTCGGCCCGGTTGCGTGAATCAGCAATGCGAGACTGGGTGACTGGATGGGTAAGCAAAAACTCTGGCGGCGTACGGTCAAAACGGCTGTTGCGAACCAGGCGCTCGAACATGTCGGGCATGGCGCGGGGATCATAACCGGCCTGCTCCAGGTTCAGAATGCCGATGCGGTCGGCTTCCTGCTCGTTTTGCCGTGAGAAGCGGCGCTGTTCCTGAATGGCCGCTGCCTGCGTTGAGGCCAGTGCGGCAAAGCCGGCATCACCTCCACCGGCAGCAGCGATCACGATACTGGCCAGCATGGCAGCCATCAGCGGGACGCTCATGCGTTGTTGCTGCTCCAGGTTGCGGGAGAAGTGGCGCTGAGAGAGGTGCGCCAGTTCGTGGGCCATGACTGAAGCAAACTCGCCTTCGGTATGAGCGTGCAGGAACAGGCCGCCGTTGATGCCGATAATGCCGCCCGGCGCTGCAAAGGCATTCAGTTGCGGGCTGTCCACCACTACGAAGGTAAGCCTGCGATCAACCAGCTGGCTGGTCTCCGCCAGCTGATAGACGTGGCTTTCAACGTAATCTTTCAGTAAAGGGTCATCCTTGGTCGCGACGGCACCACGCAACATGCCCAGCCAGGCACGACCAAGTTGGTATTCCTGTTCACGGGACATGATGCCGGCACTGGTATCGCCCAGCGATGGCAAATCGAAATCGGCTTGTGCCTGCGCGCCGGGTGTCATACCCAACAGACACAGCGTGAGCAGTGTTTTGCCGACCAGCAGGCGTGGGAGACAGGATTTGACAGACATGGTGACCTTTTATTTCCCGGGTTGTCCGGAGCGGGTTGTGCAGCGCTATACTGGCGCCACGAAAACAAGGAGCTTTTGATTGATGTCGTCAGCCCCGATTGAACTGCATGCAGACACCCGACTGGACGCCCGCGGCCTGAATTGCCCATTGCCCTTGCTCAAGGCCAAGTTGGAGCTGAACACACTGGCCAGCGGGCAAATACTGCATGTGTTGGCCACTGATGCGGGTTCCTGGCGCGATTTTCAGCGCTTTGCCGAGTTGTCCGGTCATGCATTGCTGCATGCTGAAAGCTTGGACGATGAATTTCATTATTGGTTGCGTAAATCGTGAGATCAACTGGCATGATGAAAGTTTTCAGGAATTGGGTTCACAAATATTTCTCGGATGAAGAGGCGGTGGTGCTGGCAGTAGTGCTGGCGCTCGGGTTTGCCATCATCATCACTTTTGGCAGCAAACTGGCGCCCCTGCTCACCGGCCTGGTTCTGGCCTATCTGTTGCAAGGCATCGTTACTCTGTTCAAGCGCTGGGGATTGCCTCACTGGCTGTCGGTATGGCTGGTGTTCTTGCTCTTTCTGGGTGGTCTGGGCACGGTGTTCGGAGTGGTCATACCTTTGGTCTGGAAGCAGATGGCGGCGCTGTTCAATGAGTTGCCGCGTATGCTGGCGGAATGGCAGTCGCAGCTCATGCACTTGCCCGAACGCTATCCTGCCTTTGTGTCGGAGGGGCAGATCGAGCGGTTGATTCTGACCGCCAATGCCGAGTTCGGGCAGTTCGGCCAATGGCTGCTATCCCAGTCTCTGGCCAGCTTGCCGATGCTGTTGAATATCATCATTTATCTGGTATTGGTGCCGATTCTGGTATTTTTCTTTCTGATGGACAGTAAAAAGCTGGGTGACTGGCTGGTCAGTCGGCTGCCGGAAGAGCGCCGGCTAATGGTGGAAGTCTGGACTGAAATGAATCAGCAGATTGCCAACTACATACGTGGCAAGGTCGTCGAGATCATCATTGTCGGAGCCGTTTCCTACATCTGCTTTGTTGTGCTCGGGGTTAATTACGCGGCCTTGTTGGCGGTGCTGGTCGGTCTTTCTGTGTTGGTGCCCTACATTGGTGCTGCCGTGGCCACTATTCCGATCGCCATGATCGGATTGTTCCAATGGGGTTGGAGCAGCGAGTTCCTTTCCCTGATTGTGGTGTACGGAGTGATTCAGGCGCTGGACGGCAATGTGCTGGTACCGGTGCTGTTTTCCGAGGCGGTCAATCTGCACCCGGTGGCGATTATCGCGGCAGTGTTGATTTTTGGAGGCCTGTGGGGGTTCTGGGGGATTTTCTTCGCCATACCGCTGGCCACCTTGTTCAAGGCCGTGCTCTATGCCTGGCCACGTGGCGTGGAGGCCGCGGGCAGTGAAGAAGAGAGCGTGGAGCAGGCCTGATACCTGCTCCGTGGTGATCACAGTGCCTGTGCTGCCTCCAGTACCTCCTGGGCATGGCCTTTGACTTTGACCTTGCGCCATTCCTGTCGCAATACGCCTTGGGTATCGAGCAAAAAAGTGCTGCGCTCAATTCCCATATACTCCTTGCCATAGAGCTTTTTCAGTTTGATCACGTCGAAGTGCTTGCACAGGGTTTCATCGGGATCGCTGATCAGATCGAAGGGGAAGCCCTGCTTGGCCCTGAAATTCTCGTGTACTCGCAGGCTGTCTTTGGAAACACCGAAGATGACCGTATTGGCTGCTGCAAAGTCAGCCTCGCGATCCCGGAATTCCTGGCCTTCAGTTGTGCACCCCGGTGTATTGTCCTTGGGATAGAAGTAGATCACTACGTTCTTGCCCGCCAGGTCGCTGAGGCGTACTTGCTGATCGCTGGTGGCCTGGGCGGTAAAGTCCGGTACAGGCTGGTTGACAGCAATGCTCATGCTGAGTCTCCTTAATGCAACGGACGCCAGGGTTCAATCACGGCGTCCAGGTTGAGTTCATCGCAGAAATCAAGAAATTGCTCACGCAGCCAGCTCAGCTGGGTTTCGGCCGGTATTGCTATGGTCAATGACAGATTGATCATTGCTGTGCCGGTATGTTGCGCCAGATAGGTAAAGCTGTTCAGTTCTTCAATGCTGATGCCGAGTAGCTGGAAAAACTGACTCAGCTCTGCCAGCAGCTCGGGGCGCTGGGCGGCGGTAACAAAAACATTGTAGGGCAAGGTTTGCGGCCGATCCTCAATCGGCTGGCTGCGGCCAATTGACAGGCTCAGTTTTTCTCGCTTGGCAATGCCGGGTAGCAGGCTCTCCAGGCGAGCAAGCGCATCCCAGGGGCCGCTAACCTGTAATAACAAAACCGAACAGCTGCCATGTCGGCTCATACGGCTACTGACTATCAGGCAGCGCTGCTCGACACAGAGCCGGGCCAGTTGCTGGGCCATGGCAGTCGGTTCGCTGCCCATGGCATTGATGACCAGAAACTGCTCCCGTTGGCTGGGCGGTGTTGTCATGAAAATCCTTTAATGAATCGCGTGGTGTGGCGTTTCGGAGCGCCATCGGTCGAGGTGCTATTGTCCACCTCGCCGGCCATTGATTCAAGCAGGGGCTGTCCGCTGAAGTGCCGCGTCCCTTGTGCTGGCAGCACGGCGAAAGTACCATTGGCGTTTACTGTTCATGCTGGAGTGTTGGAATGATTGCAGGCAGCCTGGTGGCATTGGCTACCCCCATGGATTCCCGTGGCAACCTGGATTGGCAGGCGCTTGCTCGGTTGATCGATTTTCACCTGGAGCAGGGCACCGATGGTATCGTTGCCGTGGGCACTACGGGGGAATCGGCTACGCTCGATATGGATGAGCATAAAGAGGCCATTCGACGGGTTGTCGATCAGGTCGCCGGGCGTATTCCGGTGATTGCCGGGACCGGGGCCAACTCGACCCGTGAAGCCGTCGAGTTGACGGAAGCGGCTCGCAGCGTGGGCGCCGATGCCTGTCTGCTGGTGACGCCGTATTACAACAAGCCGACCCAGGAAGGTCTGTACCAGCACCACAAGTTCATTGCCGAAGCTGTAGCGATTCCCCAGATCCTCTACAACGTTCCGGGGCGTACCGCCGTGGATATGTTGCCCGACACGGTTGAGCGTCTGGCTGACATACCCAATATTGTCGGTATCAAGGAAGCCACGGGTGATATGCAGCGTGCTGCCGAACTGGTCGAGCGCGTGGGTGATCGTCTGGCGATCTACTCCGGCGATGATGCCACCGCCGTTGAACTGATTCTGTTGGGCGGCAAGGGTAATGTGTCGGTCACTGCCAATGTTGCTCCCAAGGCCATGCATGACCTCTGCGTCGCAGCTTTGGCCGGCGATGCCGATACTGCCCGACGCCTGAATGAAGCACTGATGCCGTTGCATCGCTTGCTGTTTATCGAATCCAATCCGATACCGGTCAAATGGGCGTTACAGGAAATGGGCTTGATCGGCGACGGTATTCGTTTGCCGCTGACTCCATTGAGTGAACGCTGCCATGCGCCTGTCAGAGACGCACTGCGCGACTGTGGCCTGCTTTGACCTATCGGTAACCATGTCTATCAAGGAATACATCATGAAACCTGTGCTCGGTGCACTGTCTCTCGTTATTGCCGGCAGCCTGACGGGCTGTGGTTACCTCATGGGTGACGATGGCTTTTTCCGCGACCGCGGAGCGGATTATCAGATTTCTCAGGTTGAGCCGCGTATCACCATTCCTGACAGTCTGGACAGTAAACCCCTGGGTGACATGTTGCCGGTCCCGGGGAATGTGGTTGATGGGGCAGCGGAGAGCTTTGAGGTGCCGCGCCCCGAACCGATGCAGGTAACTGCGGGTGGCTCCAACTACTCATTGCAGCAGGATGGCGGGCGGATCTGGCTGCAGAGCCAGGATTCACAGGCCGCATCCTGGCCGCTGGCGCGTCAATTCCTGAGCGATTACCGCGTTGGTCCGGCGCGGACAGATGCTGACCTGGCCGTAGCCGAAACCGAATGGCTGAATTTTGCCAGCCGTGCCGACAATACACTGGTACGGCGCCTGGTGCCGGCCGTGGGTGAAGGTCGGAGCACACGAGGGCGTGACCACCGTTTTCTGCTGCGAATCGAACCAGGCGTTCAGCCTGGCTCCAGTGAAATCCATGCCCTGCACATGACCCGTTCTGCCGGTGGTGACTACAGTGACTGGCCGGAGCGTTCAGAGAACGCCAATCTCGAGCGCACCCTGTTGGCTGAACTGGAAAGCTACCTCAATCAACTGCAGGAAGGTGGCGCAAATTCACTGGCTGCCCTGGAGCGTGAGCCGGCTGATATACCTGTGTCCCTGGATGAGGATGGCGCCGGTAACCCGGTTCTCAGTCTGCAGACCGAGTTTAACCGTGGCTGGTCACTGGTTGGCAGTGCTCTGTCGCGGGCAGAATTACCGGTAGCAGATATCAATCGCAGTGCCGGGGTTTACTATATAGATGCGGATGCGGTGGCTCGTGCAGAGCAGTCGGAAGCTGGCTTTTTCTCGCGCCTTTTCCGTCGTAGCCCACCCCCGCCCTCGGATGACAATGATCGTCTGCAGGTCCGCTTGACTCAGGTCGGTCAGCAGGTACTGGTCAGTGTTGATCGCAGTATTGATACCGCGGCTGATCCGGGCCAGGCTCGCGAGTTGTTGACGCGGATTCGCGACAACCTGAACTGAAGGCAGCAGGCACTGGTGCGTTATTGTTCATTGGGTAGTGGCAGCAAGGGCAATGCAACCGTGATAGAGCATGGGGGTACCCGGCTGCTGGTAGATTGTGGTTTCAGCCTGAGGAGTACCGAGCAACGTCTGGCTGTGGCCGGTTTGCATGCCAGTCAGTTGACCGCCATTCTGGTTACCCATGAACACAGCGATCATGTGCATGGCGTGGAAAAACTGGCTCGCCGTTACAATCTTCCGGTATTCATGACCGCAGGCACCCGGCACGCTCTGGGGCTGGGTACCGAGGGCATCGAGACGCTGGCACTGGATCGCAGTATCGAGATTGGTGATTTGCGGGTCGAGTCCGTAGCGGTGCCGCATGATGCCCGTGAGCCATGCCAGTTCATTGTCGAGAATGACACCACCCGGTTTGGTCTGCTGACCGATACCGGCATGATTACACCGTGGATTATCGAGCGCTATCAGCAACTGGACGGTCTGCTGCTGGAAGCCAATTATGATCCGGATATGCTCGCTTCCGGCCCCTATCCGCCGCGACTGAAAGCCCGGGTCGGTGGCCAGCATGGTCATCTGAGCAATCAACAGGCCGCCGGGTTGCTGGCTGAGCTGGATCGCCAGCGGCTGAAGCATCTGGCAGTGGCGCATATCAGTGAAAAGAACAACCATCCCGACCTTGCCCGTGATGCCCTGAGCGGCGTCCTGGCGGACTGGTCAGGACAACTTCTGGTGGCCTGCCAGAACCAGGGTTTGCCCTGGCAGCCGATCCATCAGGCCGCCTGACTATTCAGCACTTAGAGCACCTACTGCGGACCCCAGGAGCCGCCGATCATGGAAAAACGTAACGAACTCTACCGAGGCAAAGCCAAATCGGTGTACACCACTGATGATGCTGACCGACTGATTCTTTTGTTCCGCAACGACACTTCTGCCTTTGATGGCAAAAAAATCGAGCAGTTGGAGCGCAAGGGTATGGTCAATAACCGCTTCAATGGCTTTATCATGCAACAGCTGGAGGCAGCGGGTATCCCCACCCAGTTTGATCGGCTGTTGTCTGACACCGAGTGCCTGGTGAAGAAGCTCGATATGATTCCGGTGGAATGCGTGGTACGCAATTACGCCGCCGGCAGCCTGGTCAAGCGCCTGGGCGTGGAAGAGGGCATGGCCCTGGTACCGCCCACCTTTGAATTGTTCCTCAAGGATGACGCCAAGGGCGACCCTTTCATCAATACCTCGCACGTGGTGACCTTCGGTTGGGCTACCGCCGAACAGCTGACGCGCATGCAGGAGCTTACCCTGCAGGTTAACCAGGTATTGACCCAACTGTTCGATCAGGCCGGATTGATGCTGGTCGACTTCAAGCTCGAGTTTGGTCTGTTCCATGGCGAGATCGTACTCGGCGACGAGTTCAGCCCTGATGGCTGCCGACTGTGGGATAAGGCAACCCGCAAGAAAATGGACAAGGACCGCTTCCGCCAGGGGCTGGGCGGCGTGATCGAAGCCTACGAAGAAGTCGCCCACCGCCTCGGCGTCCCACTCGACTAACCCGTACTCAAACTCTTTTGCACCGCAGGCGTTGCTGCTAGAATGCGCGCCACTGGAGAGTTGCCGGAGTGGTCGAACGGGACGGATTCGAAATCCGTTGTACGGGCAACCGTACCCAGGGTTCGAATCCCTGACTCTCCGCCAGACAGCACAAGGCCCGGCAACGCCGGGCCTTGTGCTGTCTGGCGGATGGCTCTCGGTGAGAACCCTCGTTCGACCGGAGCTTGCACAGCAAGCGGAGGAGCGTCGGAGCGCAGCGACGACGACCCCGTAGGGGTGAGGCGCAAAGCGCCGAATAATCCCTGACCTTTCAGCATGCAAGGTCGCTAATCGTCGTAAGCCGGGCCTTGTGCTGTCTGGCGGATGGCTCTCGGTGAGAACCCTCGTTCGACCGGAGCCTGCACAGCAGGCGAAGGAACAGCGGAGCGCAGCGACGCTGGCCCCGTAGGGGTGAGGCGCAAAGCGCCGAATAATCCCTGACCTTTCAGCATGCACGGTCGTTAACCATCGTAAGCCGGGCCTTGTGCTGTCTGGCGGATGGCTCTCGGTGAGAACCCTCGTTCGAGAATGAAAAGCGAATTGCTTGACCTGTGCTGGAAAAAGCCTGCCACATCAACCAGACTGGTTCGAGAACAGTAGAGTCCAACATAAGCGCTTTAATCCGACCGCAGGAGGATGCATGCAGGGAATCAAGCAGCTCACAGGGGGCATGCTGGCCATGCTGCTAGGCTTGGGCAATGTGGCCGAAGCACAGGCAGAAACGGCTGCGATCATGGTATTTGATGCCTCAGGGTCAATGTGGAATCAGATGGAAGGAGAGACCACACGCATTGAAATTGCCCGCGAGGTAATGGACGAATACTTCAGCAAGCGTGATGCCGCAGAGCCCATCGGAGTGATTGCCTACGGTCACCGCAAACGCGGAGATTGCGAGGATATCGAGACTGTGGCGGCGCTGGGCCGGCATGATCCGCAGGAACTCTCCCGTCACATTCGTACCCTTAATCCACAGGGCATGACACCGCTTACCGCCAGTATGCGCATGGCCTTTGAACAGATTCCGCGTACTGCGGAAGCCGCCGATATCATTCTGGTCACCGACGGGTTGGAAAACTGCTCAGGCGACCCTTGCGAACTGGCGCGTGAGATGTCGGCCTCGGGCATCAATTTGCGGGCCCACGTGGTGGGTTTCGGAATGACCGAAGAAGAAATCGGCAGTCTGTCCTGTGTGGCGGAAGAAACCGGTGGTCAGCTGTTTCAGACCAATTCCGGAGATGAGCTGGCTGCGGCGTTGAGCGCAGTGTCTGAACCGGTTGCCAATATAGTGCTTGAAGGTGTTGATGCCAACACCGGAAATCGGATGGCAGGCGTTATCTGGCAGGTGACGGCATTGGGCGATGCGAGCAGTTCGGAACACCAGGCAAGCGGTTTGAGTACCAGCCTGACACTCGAGCCAGGGGAGTACAGTGTTCAGGCTCGGTCGGGATTATTCAGGGGTGAAGCTGGTTTCTCGGTTGAGCAGGATGGTGTTCAGCAGCTACGGGTAGAACTGCGTGAAGACCTGCCTGAAGTTGATCTCGGCGCGCCCGACAGTGTTGTGGTGGGTGAGGAATTTACCGTTACCTGGTCACCCAATCATCACGAACGCGACTTTATTACTGTAGTGCCGCTCGGTGCCGATGAAGGCGAGCGCAACCAGTGGCAACGTATCCGCAATAACAGCTCGGATACGCTGCGAGCACCGGGTGAGCCAGGCCAGTATGAGGTGCGTTACGTGACTGACGAGGGTCGTCGAACGTTGGCCAGTCACACTTTTGAGGCGGTTGCCAGCAGCCTGACAATCAGCGGTCCGGAAAGCGCCGTTGCAGGGTCAAGCTTTGATCTGGAGTGGAGTGAGAGCATCAATCGTCGGGATATGGTGGCGATTGTGCCGGCGGGGGCGGACGAAGGTGAGCGCGGCACCTGGACCCGGGTTGGCTCCGCCATGTCCACCAGCCTGGTCGCGCCTGCCGAGACGGGCATGTATGAGTTGCGTTATATCCTGGATGAAGGGCGCAGCACTCAGGCCCGGGCTGCGATCGAGGTGACCGCACCCGTGGTCGACATTTCGGGTCCGCAAAGCGCCGTTGCAGGGTCAAGCTTTGACCTGGAGTGGAGTGAGAGCATCAATCGTCGGGATATGGTGGCGATTGTGCCGGCGGGGGCGGACGAGGGTGAGCGCGGCACCTGGACCCGGGTTGGCTCCGCCACGTCCACCAGTCTGGTCGCGCCTGCCGAGACGGGCATGTATGAGTTGCGTTATATCCTGGATGAAGGGCGCAGCACTCAGGCCCGGGCTGCGATCGAGGTGACCGCACCCGTGGTCGACATTTCAGGTCCGGAAAGCGCCGTTGCAGGGGCGAGCTTTGATCTGGAATGGAGTGAGAGCATCAATCGTCGGGATATGGTGGCGATTGTGCCGGCGGGGGCTGACGAGGGTGAACGCGGTACCTGGACACGGGTTGGCTCTGCGACCGCCACCAACCTGGTTGCGCCAGCTGAACCAGGCATGTACGAGTTGCGCTACATTCTGGATAAGGGCCGCAGCACAGTGGCGAGTGCGCCTGTTGAGGTGGTTGCTGCTGAAGTCTCTCTGGTTGCTCCGGACGTAGTCCGCCAGGGTGAGCCTATGCGGGTGAGCTGGTCGACAATCATTCATCGCCGTGACTACGTTGTAATCGTTCCACTCGGTGCTGATGAAGGGACTCGTCCAAGCGATTACTGGCGTCGGGTAGCCAGCACCAATCAGCATGATTTTGCTGCCCCGCAACAGGAAGGGCTGTACGAGGTGCGCTATGTGCTCAATGAAGGCGGTAAAACTGCTGCCAGTACTGTTGTCGAAATCGTTGATGCAACAGCGCAAATCGATAGCGGTGCGGAACTGAAAGCGCCGGCGAGTGGCCAGCCCGGTGACACGGTGGTGGTGACATGGACTGGCGGCTCCGATGGCGCTGATCAGCGAATTGCCCTGGCCGGTGCGGAGCAGCAGGATTTCACCTGGATCGAGGCGCAGGCAACAAACGAAGAAGGTGAGTTAAGCTTCGTTTTGCCTGCGGAGTCAGGTGTTTACGAGTTCCGGTATCTGGATATCCGGGCGCAAGAGGTGCTCAGTCGAGCGATCATTGAAGTTGAATGAGAAATAAAAAAGGTGGCATTTGCCACCTTTTTTTGTCGTGCCTGCAGCCCGTCTATTCCGCAGTAAAGTCGTAGTTCATGCTGTCGCTGGGCGCTTGCAGGTAGTTCCCCTGAATGTAATTAACCCCTGTTTGCCAGAGCGAAGGCAGCATGGTTGCACTGTCAACGCAGGGGACTACGGTCAGCTTCCCTTGATTGTGCAGCGTCATGATCAGCTCTTTGAGCTTGTTGACCGCTTCGGGCGTTGACAGGTTCTGGCTGAAAGAATTGTCAACTTTGACCATGTCGACCTGCAAATGCTTGAGTGCAGCAAAGGGGTTGAGTGCGCAGCCAAAGTGACTCAGGGAGACCTGGCAGTGAATGCTTTTCAGCGCTTCTGTCAGTGCCTTGGCCTGTTTCATGTAGGTGTTGGCGTCAGCATCATTGAACTGAAAGATAACGGCATCGGATGGCAGGCGTTTGCTTTTCAGTTGTTCGGCAATCCACTGTGGCATTTCCATGTTTTGCAGGCTTGCGGCACTCAGGTTGATCAGTAGCCGAGTTTGCCCCCCAGTGGTTCGTTTCTGGCAAAGCTGGTTGATGGCCTCTGTGACTACCCAGCGATCAATGTCGTCAGCCATGCCTGCCTCTTGTGCGGTAGGCAGAAACTCGGCAGCCGGAACTTCCTCACCCTGAGCGTTGAGCAGGCGCAGGTAGGCTTCATAGAGCTCACCGTTGTCACCTTGCAAACTGACCACGGGCTGAAATTGCAGCTGAAAGCCGTTGGTTTCCAGCGAATGTTGAACCAGGGCAATAAGATTGCCCCGATTGGCTTCGTGAGCCAGTTCTTCGAGTGGGTTGAAAATCTTGATGTTGTTGCCGCCACCGCGACTGACCTGTTCAGCCAGGCGCAAGACACGGTTAATGATCAGGGAGGGATCGTGATCATTCTCATTGAGTGATGCAACGCCGACGCTCAGGGTAACTTGCACGCTACGTCCTGCTGCTTCGAACAGATTTGCCTCGACCTGGCGAAGCAACGCTTGCAGGGTATCCTGCAGCCCCTCGGGCTCCTGGTTCTGCACCAGCACACTCAGGGCATCGTCGCCAAAGCGCGCCATCAGGGTGCCCTCGGCAAAGCTCTGACGCAGTATTTGTGCGAGGTCGGCGAGTACCAGATCGGCACCACCAATACCGAGTTCGGTTTGCAGGCCATTGAAGGCATCGATGGTCAGATAAACCAGCGTGCTGGGATTTCCTTCGCGAACCACCTGTTCGCTGATACGTTCCAGTTCTTCCTGGAAATGACTGCGATTGAACAGACCGGTCACCAGATCCTGGCTGGCCATGGCTTTGAGTTTTTCCTCAAAGTCTGCGCTGGCTGTTTCGACCCGGATTACAACCTGGGTGCACGGCTCACCGTCATAATTGGCCGGCGACAGGGTAAGCATGACGGGGAATTCCTTGCCGTCAATGTCCTTGGCATTGCAACGCAATTCATTCTGGTCCGCACGTTCCTGATAATGCCGCAAGAAGCTTTTGAAGCCACTCTGATCCTTGGTTGCAATCAGACCTACCATGGGTTCGGCGGCAAGGTCATCCGGGTCGTCATAACCGAACAGGCGGACATAGGCGCGATTGGCGTAAATATGCATGCCGTCATGTACGTAGGCGATAGCATCCACCGAGCTGTCAAGCAGCAACTGACAGCGCTTTTCCACTTCTTTCAGGGTCTGCTCGGCAATTCGAGCCTGACGCCGCGCCTGCAGGCTGGATAACTCGCGCTGTACGACCAGGGTCAGGAGCTTCTCCGCACTCAGGGGTACGGCATCCTGCATGCCCTGGCGCAATGCCTGGGTAGAGGCATCGGTATCGGCTTGCTCAAGCAGCAGAATAATTGGAATGTCACGGGTCTGACGGATCAGGTTGCAGGCGTCGCTGGCTTGCATGAATGATGTTTTTGGCAGGGCCAGGCACAGGTCCCAGGACTGCTGCAGACTTTCCTGCAAATCCTCTACAGAGGATACTCGGTGGGCACGAGTGGCATGCCCCGCATTACGCAATACGCTGACCAGGTGCTCGGCATTGTTTTGCGAGTCATCAAGGATCAGTAGCCGGATTGCCTGTTGTTCTGTGCCCATGCGTATCCAGTATGGTGGCGCATCTGCGCCGTGCTAAAAGTCGGGTCGTTGAATTTACAGAGACTTCCACAAAGAGTCAAAATCATCCTCGCTGACCAGCGAAAGGCCGGAACCACTGGCAGGCGCGTTGGCCTCTTTCCGGGCAGCGGCTTTGGCTGCTTCGTTTTCCAGTAGCTGGTATTCGAACTGACTGAAGCTGCCGGTGGCGGTGACGCGATCCACCAGGTGTGCACGACTTTCCCGCCCACCCGACAACAGCATGACTTTGTTGTGTACCTGAAACGGCATTCGCGGCGTGATCAAGGTTGCCGGGCGGTCAATGGCAACGACCTCAGGCAGCATCAGGCCGCGCAGGTATTGACTGGGCTCGCCGGACTTGGGTAGCAGCTTGACGGCGCAGGGCGTGCAGTGCGGTGCAACCAGCTCGATACCCATTTGCGTACCACCACCACGAACCTGGCGAATCCAGCGGACGACGGCCAGACTCCAGGTGTTGTCGGTATCTTCCTGAATGCTGAGCAATTCCCCGGCTTGCAGTTCCTTTGGAACATCCTTGGGCCAGGTCAGGCAGAAACCTCCAGGGCTGTGGTTGACGATGGGCAGGCTGTGCACCGGGTAGTCGTTGTCTTCTTCTTCGGCGCCGCTGGGGGAGTCGTCATAATTGATTTCCTCGACCCCTCCACTGGATGGTGTCCAGTCAACTGTCTGGTCACCATCCAGGGTGTTTGGTCCAGCCCATCCTTCCTGTTTGTGTCTGCGAGCGGCATCCGAGAAAGGATTGAGTTCAAGATCGTCGGCATCAACGAAATTGGCAAAGCTGGTTTGCGCAATACGGAAATGGGTGGCACTTATACCGATACTGACACGCAGCTTGCCCCGGCCAGGCACCCGGTTGAAGGTGCGCTCGGCAAGATCTCCCCAGGACTGGCTCAGGTGTTGCAGCAGCTCGATGCCCAGATTGTCCGGTACCTTGAGCGGGCCACGACTCTCGCCGCCGTTGAGCATATAGTCTTTGAGGCCATCCACCAGCGCGCTGGTATCCATGGCCAGGCTCTGACTGAGGTCTTCTTCGCTGATCAGCGAGCGGTAACGGGGCGGGCAATCCATATCGGGATTGATAATGAACAAGCCCCGGCCATCGCTGGCAGGCAGCAGCTGTGCATGCCGGCTCCAGTCTTCGAGGATGGTGAACAAGCGGGCCATGGCGCTCTGGCGCATCTGATTGGGCCGTGCAGACCCCATCAGCAGGGCTGTAAGGTAGGCCTGCTCGATGGTCATGGTCTTGCCATCGATGGCTTCCTTGTCATCGACTTTCTGTTGGTGCAGTTTGCGCTTGCGCGCCAATTGATACAGTTGGTGCAGTTCCAGCCAGACACCATCGGCGACGGGGCAATACAGTTGATAGGCGCGCAGCAGTGGGCCGCAGAGTCCGCGCATGGCGCGCTGAAGGGCCAGCGCCATGAGGTTGTTGTAATCGCGCGACTTGAGAGATTTTTCCTGGGCCACTACGATCTTGTAGCCATTCGCCAGATGGTTTTGCAACGCCTGCGAGAGATTGGCAACCTTGCGTGGCTTGTCCGATAGCACGATCGACTGGCCGAGGTAGTATTTGGCCAGGGCATTGCAAACGTAGTGTACTTCCTGGCGGATCTTCTCCAGCATCTGCAAACGGGTTTCCGGCGCAATATCGAGCTGATTCAGTTCGATCAGCCCCTGGTAGAGTTGGCGCGCGGTCTCCCCGATATTGGCTTTCGGCAGGTTTTCCAGCCAGCGGGTAATGCCTTTTTCGCTGCTTTCTGCAAAGCTCAGGGTCTTGAGCGTTTGCTGCGGAATACGCAGATTGATTTTCTGCTGTGTGCTATCCATAACATCCGTATCCAAGCTGGGGGCCTTGGCCTGATTGCGATCACTGTTTGATGGTGAAGACTTCCAGAATCTCTTTATCACTTTAGCAACTAAATGTCCGATGTGCCTGAAGCCTGGTGAGGCCCACTGGGTCTGTTGAGTTGAGAGACAGCAACATAGCCTCAAGCATAGACCAGATCCACTGGAATGGGCACTTTGGCGGGTTGTCCTGCGACTTCCCTCACCAGCCTGGGGACCATGAAACCCGGCAGTTTGATCAGCAGTTGCGCCATCAGCCGGGTTGCGGTCGCCTCATCCACCAGAAAGTGTTGTGCCCCTCTTACGTGGTCAAGCATATGCAGATAATAGGGTAAAACGCCAGTATCGCCTAGGTTTTCGCTCAGGTCGCATAAATCTGTCAAATTATCGTTGACTCCCCGGAGCAATACTGCCTGATTCAACAACATCACCCCGGCCTGACGTAGTTGCTGGATGGCGTTGCGTTGGGCTGTACCGAGCTCATTGGCGTGGTTACAGTGAAGTACCACGGTAAGCGGCAGTCGGGTGGCGGTCAATGCCGTGATAAGGGATTCAGTGATGCGCTGAGGCAACACTAGCGGCAGTCTGGTGTGTACACGCAAGCGACGTACATGGGGGATTCCGGCAATTTCCGTGGTCAACCAGGCCAGCCTTTTGTCGGTGGCGATCAGCGGGTCGCCGCCACTGAGGATCACTTCCTTGATGCTGTCGTCCTGGCGGATGTAATCCAGAGCCTGGTGCCATTCCGTGGTACTCAGGTTGTTGTCGGCATAGGGGAAATGCCGGCGGAAACAATAGCGGCAATTGACTGCGCAGCCGCCGCTGACAATCAAGAGCAAGCGTCCATGGTACTTGTGTACGATGCCGGGTTGCGGGTTGCTGTGTTGCTCACCAAGGGGGTCGCTGACGAAACCGGGGTGTTCCAGAAGTTCGTCGCCCAGCGGCAGGATCTGGCGTAGCAAGGGATCATGCGGGTTGCCGGGTTGCATCAAGTCAATAAAGGGTGTGGGCACGCGCAAGCGGAAACTCTTGTCGGCAGCAACAGCGGCGGGCAGCAAGTCGAGTCCGAGCTGGAGCCGGGTAAGCAACTCGCGCGGATCGGTAACGCTGTCGGCGAGGATGTTTTGCCAGCGGGCAGGCTCAACAGCGGCTGAATATCCATGTATCATGTTCGTTTTTCCGCGCAAGGGTGGCTGGACATCGGTCGGCCGGTTCGACGCGCTACCGCATCTATCCACACACAAAAGTGACTGGGAAGCATTATGGCCAATTATTCTACCAATGAATTCAAACCGGGGCTCAAGGTGATGCTCGACGGCGATCCATGCTCCATTCTGGAGAATGAGTACGTCAAGCCGGGCAAGGGGCAGGCGTTCAATCGGGTCAAGGTCCGGAATCTGATGAGCGGCCGGGTCAACGAACGTACCTTCAAATCGGGTGACAGTCTGGAAGGCGCTGATGTAATGGAGCGCGAGATGGAGTACCTGTACGCCGATGGTGAATTCTGGCATTTCATGGCGACTGATGGTTCTTTCGAGCAGGTCGGTGCTGATGAGCGGGCGATAGGTGAGTGCAAGAACTGGATGAAAGAGCAGGTGGTTTACAGTGTCACCCTGTTCAACGGCGCGCCGATTGCGGTAGCCCCACCAAATTTTGTCGAGCTGGAAGTGGTCGAGACTGATCCGGGCGTGCGCGGTGATACGTCGGGTGGTGGTACCAAGCCGGCCACACTGTCCACCGGTGCGGTGGTCAAGGTGCCGTTGTTTATCAATACCGGAGAGGTGCTCAAGGTCGATACCCGTAGCGGAGATTACGTGGGGCGTGCCTAGTCAAATGACCCGGTTTTGTGCAGGACGCTGAAGGCATGGAGCAGCTATCAAGGATGCCGCTGCTTTATTTGCCTGTTGACGCAATGCTCAATTGGCAGAGCTGCCTCTGACGGCATGCTGGTGTTGTGGCGCGCTCTTCAGCGCGCCTGTTGATAGAGTGGTTGGACCCGTGGGATGGTTTCTCGCAGGGTCTGTATGCGCCCCTGTGGTGAGGGGTGGGTACTGAGAAAGGCTGGCGGCGAGCCGCCGGAGGCTGCTGCCATTTTTTGCCACAGGCTGATCGAGGCTTCCGGGCTATAGCCGGCGCGAGCTGCCAGCTCCAGCCCGATCAGGTCAGCTTCTGTTTCATTGCCACGACTGTGCGGCAGCATCAGTCCATATTGCACCGCGGCATCCGCAGCCTGACGGGTGCTCTCTCCCAGCCCCAGCAAAGCCCCCACAACCTGTGTGCCGGCTTGTGCCGCGTACGCGCGGGAAACCGCTTCGCGGCCGTGTTCGCGCAGGGCATGTGCCATTTCATGCCCCATAATCTGCGCTATTTCGGCATCGGTCAGTTCCAGTCGATTGACGATGCCACTGAAAAACAGGATCTTGCCTCCGGGCATGCAACTGGCATTCAGTTGCTCATTCTCGATCACATTCACTTCCCACTCCCAGTTGCGTGCATCCGGACGGAAATACTCTACCTGGGGAATCAGGTCGTCGGCGATGCGTCGCAGCCTGCCGACCAGGGCCGCATCGGTATTCAGTACATTCTGGCTGCGTGCCTCGGTAAGCATGCCGAAGTAGGATTCAGCGGCCATCTGGTTCACCTGGGCGCTGGACAGGCCACCAAACATCATTTGCTGACGCTCTACACCGACGGTTCCACCTTGTGTGGTTTGTACCGTCTCACAAGCAGTCAGGGTCATCAGTAAAGGAACAGCAATAAGCAGATGGAGCCGCATGAGAGCCTCAGCATAATGGTTTGGGGCAGAATAAAAGACCCTTGCAATGCTGACAATGTCAGGCTGTTGCAAATGGACGGTAAGTCCTTTTACGACCATGCAGAATTGGCTAAATTCCCTGTGCGGCGGTGCAGTCCGCCTATAATCTGTGAAGCAGTGTTGCGGGTAGCGAAAAAAATCATGCAATCAATGCTGCAGCTTTTTCGGTGGCTGTCGATATAGTCAGAGTCCGTTTGCTTTCTTGCCCGAGGTAGCACATGCATTTCCGATCCATTCAGTTCTCGATTGCCGTCCTGTCCGGTGCCTGTCTGTTGGTTGCCGTGATTATGATGAGCCTGTATGCCCTGTTCGCCAATGAGCGCAGTCACGACTTTGTCGAGGAGCGCACCGAAGTATTGCTGCAGGATCTGGTGGAGCAGCGCTTGCGGGCGGTGGCCAGTACCGAAGCTCAGACCATTCAGCGGCGTTTGGAATACCCCTTTGTGGTTGCCAGGCAGATCGCACAGTTGAATCAGCTGCTGGGTGAAATGGGCCCGGACGCACTGCCCAGTCTGATGATGAGTCGTGAGGAAATGACCCGGGTGCTGCGCAAAACGCTGGCCGAGAATCCGGAGTTGCTGGGCGTCTACGTCGGGTGGGAGCCTAATGCCTTTGATGATCTGGACGAGTTTTACCAGGGCACGGAGGGAGGTGGCTACGACGGCAGCGGCCGTTTCATACCCTGGTGGTTCCGGGATGCTGATGGCGCTCTGCAGCTTGATGCCCTTGGTGATCTGGAAAGCCAGACGATGCTGGATACCGGTGTGCGTGAAGGCGAATATTACTTGTGCCCGCGTGAAACAATGCGTCCGTGTGTGGCTGACCCGGCACCCTACGAGCTTGGCGATGAAATGGTCATGCTGACCTCGTTCACTGTGCCGATTATGGAAGAGGGCGAATTCCGCGGAATGGCCGGCGCCGATTTGTCAGTGAATTTTGTTCAGGGCATGCTCGAGCGCAGCAACGCGAATTTGTATGGTGGTCAAGGGCGACAGGCATTGATCAGTACCAATCAGCGGTTGGTGGCTTATACGGGGTCCGACGCCAGTCCGGGTGATCTGGCCAGCAGTACCCTCGATCGTGAACAGATGCAGATGCTTGCCCAGTCAGGCAGTGAACCGAGTTATCGAATCGATCAGGCAGCCGGTCAGATAAACCTCTTGCTGCCAGTGCCTATTGCTGACACCGGCACTCAGTGGACTTTTTTGATTACGCTGCCTGTCCAGGCGGTGATGCAGGATCTGCAGGCCTTTGCCGGTGATCTGCAAGACCAGCAGCAAGCCGATTCGCGCAATCTGGCGTTGATCGGTCTGTTGGTTGCGGTGCTTGGGAGCCTCGTCATGGTAATGGTGGGCTACAGCCTGGCCAAACCGGCTCGGCGCATGGTGGCCATGCTGGATGATATTGCCAGCGGGGAAGGTGACCTGACCCGGCGGCTGCAGATTGACCGTCGCGATGAACTGGGTGCTATGGCCAGAGGGTTCAATGCCTTCCTCGACCGTTTGCAGGCGATGATGCGAGAGGTGGTCGGTTCGGTGCAGCAGGTTACCGATGCCTCGGAAGATACCGCCGACATTGCCATTCGGACCAACCAGGGCGTGCAACGTCAATTGGGTGAGATCGACATGGTGGCCACGGCGGTGAATGAAATGACTGCCACCGCGCAGGATGTCGCCCGTAATGCCTCGTTGGCTGCTGAAGCGGCGAGCAATGCTGATGGATCGGCCAATCAGGGTCGCCAGGTGGTTCAGGCGACCTCGCAGACGATTGTTGAGCTGTCGCGGGACATCCAGCGCGCGGTAGCCAGTGTGCAGTCGCTGGCGCAGGATAGCGAAAATATCAGCAGCATTCTGGTTGCCATTCGCGGTATTGCCGAACAAACCAATTTGCTGGCCTTGAATGCTGCGATCGAGGCGGCACGGGCCGGAGAACAGGGGCGTGGGTTTGCTGTGGTCGCGGATGAAGTCCGCAACCTGGCGCAGAAGACCCAGGCCTCGACCGAGGAAATTCAGGGCATGATTGAGCACCTGCAGCAGGGCGCTCGTGACACCGTCAAAGTGATGGAGCAAAGCCGTTCGCGAACCGAGCAGAGTGTCGAGCAGGCGGAAGAGGCGGACGCTGCACTGAATGCCATCACCCAGGCGGTCTCGGTAATCAGTGAAATGAATACCCAGATAGCCAGTGCTGCCGAACAGCAAAGCGCGGTCGCGGAAGATGTGCACCGCAACGTTACAACTATCGATGAAGTGGCCAAATCGGTAGCCAAGGGGGCGGAAGAAGCCTCACAGGCCAGTGCCGGGCTGACCAAGCTGGCCGAGCATCAGCGCCGCCTGATCAATCAGTTCAAGGTCTGATCAGAGACTCTGGCTGCGCCCGCTGGGGGCGCAGCAGGTTGGCCCCTGCAGCCCGGGATTGCTCATTGCCGGGTTTACCGGGTGAATCAGTTCAACCTGGCTGGCGGCATTCAGTAACAAGGGCTGCAGAGCGCTGAAGGCGGTGGCGTCGGCCAACCAGATAGCCTGCTCGCCGCGGTTCAGGGTTGCTGGCATGCGTTCACCCAGCTGTCGTGCCAGGCCTTTGGCCGGCACACTGATCAAGGCGCAGCTATCCCAGAACTGACCATCGTCCAGTTGATAGCGTTCCCACAACCCGGCTACGGCCAGACCGCCGCTTTGCCGGCGCAGATACCAGGGCTGTTTCCGGCTGCCACGCTGATGCCACAGGTAATAGCCATCTATCGGCAGCAGGCAACGTCGCTGCGCCAGTGGCTGGCTGAACTGGGCTTTGTCGAGCAGCCATTCAGCGCGCACGTTAAAGGGTGCCTTGTCCAGCTCGCGCATCCAGCCTGGTGTCAGCTTCCACAACACGCGGGCGCATTCGAGTTGTCGCTCGGTACGACGCAGGATGAGGATGGGTTGTCCGGGCGACAGGTTCCAGCTGGGTTGCCAGTCAGTTGGTGGGTCTGCCAAGGGCGGGTTGAACTGGGCCAGGCGTCCACTCACGCGCCGTCTTCCTGTTCTTCGGGAAAGATCGGGGTAGCTTGCTGATAATCCCGGATCAGCTCGCGGGCCAGACCGAGATCCTCGGCATTGACCCAAAGGCCAAGCAAATCATGCACGGGCAGCTCACCAATTGCCCCTTGCAGATACTGTCCACTGAGATAGCAGGGCACATGTTGTTCAGTAAGCATCTGCCGCAGCAGTTCACCTTCAATCATATCGCTCGGATGGTAGGCACACAGCATGGGCTATCCTGACATTCAGTCCTGTTCGCGGCGCAGGTCGACGTGATAATCGTCGCCGTCGGTATCGATCCACAGGTTGACATGAATCGGTTGGCAGCAGACCTGGCAGTCTTCGGTATAGGCCTGAGGACCGCCACTGAGGTCAAGCAGCAGGGTAATGGATTCGCCGCAGTGTGGGCACTGCAGCAGGGCTTCTTCCAGTGCACGCATAGGTTACCCGGACCGGCAGTGAATGTGACTGTCAGTGTAGCTGCATCGTTGAACTGGTGAAAGCGCGCCAGGAAACGCATAATGCGCGCCTACTGATCATTGAGAGGATTGCATGCGCGAGTTTGAAGCCATCCGCCCTTATCGGGATGACGAAGTTGCCGACGTCATGGCGCGTCTGGTTCGTGATCCGGAGTTGTTGCAACTACTGGCCGCCCAGCGCTTGCCGCGTCTGGCGCGTTTGAGCCCTGGTCTGGCGAAAAAACTGGTCAGCCTTGGATTACGCCGTGAAGCGAGACAGATTCACAGCGTGGATGAACTGCAGCACCGGGTCGAGCCCTATCTGGACAAATTGATCGAGCACAGTACGTTGGAGGTAACCTACAGCGGGCTGGAACAACTCGACAAGGATCAGCCCTATCTGTTTCTGGCCAACCATCGAGATATCGTCATGGATCCGGCCTTCGTCAATTATGCGCTCTACCATGCGGGGCACCCGACGCCACGCATTGCGATTGGCGACAATCTGTTGCAGCGACCCTTTGTGGCAGACCTGATGCGTCTGAACAAGAGCTTTATCGTGCACCGGTCCTTGACCGGGCGTCGCGAGAAGCTGACGGCCTATCAAACGCTGTCCGCGTACATCAACCATTCGATCGCTGAAGGGCACTCGGTATGGATCGCCCAGGCAGAAGGTCGCGCCAAAGACGGCAAGGACCAGACTGACTCGGCAATCATCAAGATGTTCTGCATGAGCCGCAAAGAAGAACCCTTTGACGAGGTGATTCATTCACTGAGCGTGGTGCCGGTATCCATTGCCTATGAATGGGACCCTTGCGACCAGATGAAGGCGCATGAGTTGGCGGAAAAGGGGCTCAAGGGCAGCTATACCAAGGCACCGGGTGAAGATGACCGCTCCATTGCCATGGGTCTGACCGGCTACAAGGGGCGGGTGCATGTTGCCTTC
This sequence comes from Halopseudomonas salegens, assembly GCF_900105655.1. Taxonomy (NCBI): domain Bacteria; kingdom Pseudomonadati; phylum Pseudomonadota; class Gammaproteobacteria; order Pseudomonadales; family Pseudomonadaceae; genus Halopseudomonas; species Halopseudomonas salegens. The sequence continues at coordinate 2,122,688 of NZ_LT629787.1, read as the reverse complement.
GGCCGGCCGCTGGGCAAGGGGATTGTCGATGCCAAGCAGGCTGCACGTGAAGTGGATCGACAGATACTGTCATCCTATCGCTTGTATCCGAGTAATTACCTGGCCTTCGAACGCGTGTTGACTACACCGGGAGTGGCGGTCACTGACTGGCGCGAGCAGTTTACTCCCGACCAGCTGGCCACTGAGCTGGAGCGTTTCGAGCAGCGGCTGGCGGCATGCCCCGAAGCTGAGCGGCCTTACTGGTTGCTGCAATATGCCAACCCGGTGATCAGCCGTGGTTTGATCAACAGCCGTTGAGGCGGCTGTGAGATCGCTTGTGCCTTAAATCAGAGTGCTGATCAGAGTGAGCAACATTGCCAGACCCAGGCAGACAGCAGCAACCGTGTAGAACAACCGGTTGGTGCGCTGGCTCGCCGGGTCAAGTTCCATCAAGGGCGGGGAGCCTGCACTATTGGCGGGACTGACGGTGAGATTGGCAATGGCGCGGCGGCTGCGATACTGGGTGGCAAATACCAACCAGGCACCACACAGCCCATAGAACAGGGCCAGGGCATTGATGACGAAAGCCGGATGGTTCAGGTAGAAGATCCAGGCGGACTGCAATGCGGGCATGCGTAAACTCCGGACATGCTCGGCAACCTGCACGATCTTGTTGTTGTTTTGACGGGTTACTACGAAGCGCAATGATTGACGGGTAGGGGATATACCGCTACCGATTAAAAAGCCCGGGCATGATAACCGGTTTGTCTTTGATCTTCGAGCGACTTCCTCAATATTCGGATTAGTGGCAGTCGGGTGATAAGCTGCAGACGTGGCCACTTTTTTTGCGGCCAGAGCAGTGCCACTGGAGGATGATGACGGGTGCATAGCTCATGGTCACCCTCGGGGTGATCGATTGGGTATTTTTACCCTGAATGATAGAGCACGGGTGACCAAACAAGTTTATTTCGCGTAGTCTGATTCAATGCTCGCCAATCCAGCGGGTCCGTTGCCCACAACAATAATGCAGATAAGGGATGACCATGCTCACATTGCATGCTCGTAACAAAGTATTTCTTGCCAATCCCCTTCCCTTCTTATTTATAGCGTCGAGACGATTGCTTTCATCTGTCACAGAAATCACGCTGTCAAGATGTTGCCACTGGCAGGTTCTGTGTTAAAAATCATCGGCCTGCCGACTCTGGCTGTCAAAACTGATTGATTAGGATGGAACATCGCTCATGCTTGTTGCCTTGCTGGCTATCACAATTAATGCGTTGTGCGCGCCACTGATCTGGCGTATGGTCCCCAAACAGGCGGGCTGGTTGCTGGCAATTGTGCCCGCGGCCTGCTTTATCTGGTTCGCGACCCTGATTCCGCTGGTGGCTGCCGGTGATGTAGTAACCGCAACGCTGGCCTGGGTGCCGGCACTGGATGTCAGCCTGACTTTGCGACTGGATGGTCTGGCGCTGATCTTTGCCCTGCTGATCACCGGTATCGGGGCGCTGATTGTGCTCTATGCCGCTGGCTATCTGGATGATCATCATCATTTGGGGCGCTTTTATGCCTACCTGCTGATATTCATGATGGCCATGCTGGGGCTGGTGCTGGCCGATGATCTGATTGCCCTGTTCGTATTCTGGGAGTTGACCAGTGTTGCCTCCTTTCTGTTGATCAGCTACAACCACGAAAATCCGGAATCAAGACGCGCGGCATTGCAGGCCTTGTTGATTACGGCCGGTGGTGGCTTGGCATTGCTGGCCGGGCTGGTATTGCTCGGAATCGCCGGCGATGCCTGGCAAATATCCCAGCTGGACGCTGCCGTGGTGCAGGACAGTGTGCTGTTCCCGGCCATCATGGCGTTGGTATTGATCGGCTGTTTTACCAAGTCGGCACAGTTTCCCTTCCACTTGTGGTTGCCCAACGCAATGAATGCGCCAACCCCGGTGTCGGCCTATCTGCACTCGGCAACCATGGTCAAGGCGGGTGTCTATCTGTTAGCCCGGCTGAATCCGACGCTCGGTGGCGGTATGACCTGGAGTACCATTCTGGTGGTATTGGGGGCCACTACGGCGCTGCTGGGGGCGATTCTGGCCATCCGTCAATACGATCTCAAACGCATGCTGGCATACACCACAGTGGCTGTGCTGGGTCAGTTGACCATGTTGATCGGCACCAATACGACCTATGGTTTGCAGGCCTTCGTGCTCTATCTGGTGGCGCATTCGTTTTACAAGGGTGCGTTGTTTATGGCGGTGGGCGCCATTGATCACTCTACCGGTACACGGGATCTGCGCAAGCTGGGAGGCTTGCTGATGGTTATGCCGGTGACGGCCTTTGCCGTTGGGCTGGCAGCTTTTTCCAATGCAGGCTTGCCACCTTTTTTCGGTTTTATCGCCAAGGAGTTCAAATACGCCGGTTTGCTGCAGATGGGCTCGTTGGGGCTGACGGTCACCGGGGTCATGATTCTGACCAATGCTCTTCTGGTGGCAGCCGCCGGGCTGATTTTTTTCAAGACCTTTGCCGGTCGCAAACGTGATTTTGGTGATCATCATCCGCATGAGGTGTCGCCGTTTCTCTGGTTAGGCCCGCTGTTGCTGGCTGTGGGTGGCTTTATGCTCGGCGCCTGGAACCACTGGCCGGAAACCTGGCTGGTGAATACCGCTGTGCAGAATATTTCCAGTACGGAAATCAGTGTTGATCTGTATCTGTGGGGTGGTCTGACGCCGGCGGTACTCGCCAGCATCCTGACCTTGAGCCTGGGAGCCTTTTTCTACTTCAAAGCCAATGCCGTTCGCGCGTTTGCCGAACGCCTTGGTCGTGCCTCGCGGATCAGTGGTGATCTGCTCTGGGATCTTTTGCTCGGGCGGGTATTCCAGGTTGCTGGCGGGGTTGCCCGGCAGTTCCAGCATGGTTCCTTGCGTCTGCACATGGGCCTGATGACCATGGTCATCACTGGCAGTGTATTGGCTGGCATGATCATGCTGGGTGGTAATCCTTTTGTGACCACCGAGTTGACTGATATTCGACTGTCAGGAGTGCTGGGTTGCCTGCTGGCGCTGGGTGGTGCAGCCGGGGCAGCCTTTATGGCCGGGCGCCTGGCATTGGTGGCTTCGCTGGGTGCCAGTGGTCTGGGTCTGGCGTTGTTTTACGTCTCAGTCAATGCGCCGGATGTGGCCCTGACTCAGTTGATGGTGGAAACCCTGACAGTGGTCTTCCTCGCTATGGTGTTGCGCCGCATGCCGATGGTGCCGGCCAGCGGCTCCAAGCGTTTGCAGGTGAATGCCTGGCATGCAGCAGTGGCCGTCAGCTTTGGCCTCGCTGTGACCTTGATGTTGATGCTTGCCACCTCACAGCCGCTTCCGGGTGACCTCGCTGAATGGTTCCTGGCCAACAGTTTGCCGGGCGGCTATGGCAGCAATGTCGTCAACGTGATTCTGGTTGATTTCCGTGCCGTGGATACGCTGGGTGAAATTGTCGTGGTGGCTATTGCTGCGCTGGCTGCAGCTACGCTGCTGGGTGCCGGGCAGGAGCCGGATGACAAACCCAAAGGGATGCCGGAGTTCGGTTCGGTGTTGATTCGACAGGGTATGCGCCCATTGGCTGCGGTACTGCTGCTGGTGTCGCTGGTGGTGTTGTGGCGCGGGCATAATTTACCCGGTGGAGGCTTTATTGGTGGCCTGGTGGCGGCCACCGGTTTCACCCTGATGATTGTTACCTACGGTCGCGGCATTCAGCGCGGTCTGAACCGGATTACTCCACCAACGGTGATCGCCGTGGGTTTGGCCTGTGCGATAGGGGCCGGGTTTTTTGGTCTGTATCACGGCCAGGACTACATGCAGAGTTACTGGACGGAGGTGTTTGGAGTCAAACTGGGTACTCCCTTGCTGTTTGATGTCGGCGTCTTTTTGACCGTCTTTGGCTCGGTAATGCACATGTTGCGAAATCTGATCGGGAGGGCGGCCTGATGGAATGGATTGCGGCGATTACCGCCGGCGTCATGGCCGGTCTGGGAATCTGGATGATGCTGGATCAGCATCTGATGCGCGTGGTACTGGGGATTGCCGTGCTGGGCAATGCCATCAATATGGGTGTGCTGACCAGCGGGCGTTTCAGTGGCGAGGGAGCGGCATTTACTTTCTTGCTGGGCGAGCAGGTTGATGCCGCCAATCCTTTGCCTCAGGCGCTGGTACTGACGGCTATCGTCATTGGTTTTGCTCTGTTCGTGTTTGCTTTGGCAGTGCTCAAGCGGACCCACGAGCTGCATGGTGACAAGGATACCGACAATGTCAGCTCAGTGACCGAGCAACCGGCTCCGGATGACTGCGAAGACTCATCACCGGCGGAGGATCGCCGATGAATGTGCTGCTGGTTTTGCCGGTCATCATTCCGCTGACCACTCTGCTATTGGCGCTGTTGTTCAAGCGACAGCATCAACTGGTCAGTGCCATCAGCCTGCTGGGCACCGTGGCTTTGTTGGCTACCGGTGTCTATCTGGTCATTCTGGCTCATCAGGGAGTGATGCTCAGCGGGCAAATGGCCGGTTGGCAGGCACCCTACGGCATCAGCCTGGTTATTGATCGCCTGTCAGCCGTGATGGTGGCGATTACCGGTGTAATTGGCCTGGCTACTCTGGTCTATGCTCAACGCCAGCCGATGCCCGCAGATTTTCTGCGTGATATCAATCTGTTCGTGCAGGGTTTGTTGGCAGGCATTTGCGGTGCTTTCATCACGGCAGATATTTTCAATCTTTACGTCTGGTTCGAGGTGCTGCTGATTGGCTCCTTCGCCCTGATTGCCCTGGGTGGTGGTGAGCGGCGGTTATCCGGGGCAATGACCTACCTGGTCCTCAATATGCTGGCGACGCTGATGTTTCTGATGGCTGCCGGGCTGGTCTATGGGGCTACCGGAACCCTGAACATGGGTGAACTGGCGTGGTTATTCCGGGCCGGGGAGGCGAGTGACGCGGCCTGGCTCGGCGTGATCGTGATGTTGCTGTCGTTCTCGATCAAGGCGGCCCTGTTTCCATTGTTCGGCTGGCTGCCGGCGAGTTATCACGTTGCCTGGACCCCCGTCTCGGCGCTGTTTGCCGGTTTGCTGACCAAGGTTGGGGTCTATGCACTGATACGCATCGTTACCCTGTTGTGGCCCGAGCCCGGCATTGTGCATACGGTGTTGCTCTGGGTGGCGTGCGCCACCATGCTGATTGGCGTGCTGGGTGCAGCGGCGCAGACTGAAGTACGCCGGATCCTGTCTTTTCACATCGTTAGCCAGGTGGGCTATATGGTGCTCGGTCTGGCCCTGGCCACCCCGCTGGCTTTGGCCGGCGCGGTGTTCTACCTGATTCACCATATTGTGGTCAAAGCCAATCTGTTCTTTGTCGCCGGGATTGCCGCGCGTTTGTCCGGCTCGGAGCGACTGGCTGCCATGGGTGGCCTCTATCACAGCAAGCCTTTGTTGGCCGTGCTGTTTGCCATCCCGGCGTTGTCACTGGCGGGGATTCCACCCTTGTCCGGCTTCTGGGCCAAGTTCGTACTGGTCAAGGCCAGTCTGGATGCCGGTGTCTGGTGGGCCACATTCTTTGCCTTGTTGACCGGTATCTTTACCTTGCTGTCGATGAGCAAGATCTGGAATGAAAGCTTCCTCAAAGCGCATCCGCAGCCTGAGTTGGTGACCAATAATGGCGATGGCCCCCGAGGTGCCTGGGTAACCGTGGCGGTGTTGGGTGCAATTACCGTCGTCATTGGTTTTGGTGCCGGACCGGTAATGGACTATGCCATGGCGGCGGCTGATCAGTTGGTCGCCGCGCCGGCCTACCTGCAGCTCGTGTCTCCGGAGGTGAACTGATGCTGGTGTTGCATTTGCTGGGCGCTACCGTGCTTGCATGGTGGCTGGATGATTTAAGTGCGACCAGCTGGTTTCTGGCGCTGGCGGCGGGTTATCCGCTGTTTCGGGTGTTGGGGGTGTTGCTGCCTGTTTGCCGGCTGTATGCGCGGCGCATCGAAGTCGGTACCGTATTCGTGCTCTGGTATACCTGGAAGGTTGTCGCTGCCACGCTGGATGTCGCGCTGATTGTGCTCAACCCCCGGCGCCAGGTGTCCTCTGCGGTGGTGAAAGTGCCGATCAAGACGCGTGATCGTCGTCTGGTCACCATTATCGGCTGTTTGCTGACGCTTACGCCAGGCACCCTGGCGCTGGATTACAACGAGTACGATGGCGACTTGTATGTACATATTCTCGATACGGCCTCGGCGGATCCGGTTTTTTCTGCTGTTGCCGAGATCGAGCAACGGTTGATGGCCTGGGTCTATCCGGGAGGTGAAGCATGAATGTCGAAATTGCCGGAGCGGTCTGGGTACTGCCGGCGGCTGGCGCCATGCTGGTGAGCAGTGCCTTGATCATCATGTGGCGCCTGCTGGTTGGACCCAGTCGACCGGACCGCGCCGTCGCGGTGGATGCGATGACCATGATTGGCGTGGCCGGGGTTGCCCTGCTGGCGGTTGTACGCGAACAAGCCGTGCTGCTGGATGTGCCGATTGTTCTGGCGCTGGTGAGTTTTCTTGGCAGTGTCGCCTTTGCGCTGTTGTTCAAGGGGACGCACCATAGTGACGACCCCCACGGTCAACCCCGGCACCCGGGTAAGCCCGGAGGTGACGCATGACCATTCTTCCCTGGGTGGCAGCCACGCTGATCCTGTTGGGCGGTATTTTCAGCCTGTTGGGTGCTGTTGGCGTGTTGCGCCTGCCGGATGCTTACACGCGCATGCATTCAGCCAGCAAGGCGGGTGCTCTGGGTGCAATTCTGGTGTTGTTGGGCGCGCTGGCGGCTACTGACGGCGCCCGCTGGTTTGCTGTTTTGCTGGCGGTGTTGGTCGTGCTGATGACAGCACCCATGGCGGCGCATGCGATTTCCCGGGCAGGACACAGAGCAGGTTTCAAGCCGGAAGTCGGTCCTTTGGGTGATGCGCTTGAGCATGAAGAGTATGACCAGCGGCATGGCTTGTGAGCTGGCCCAACGCGTTGAAAAATCGGTATCAAGCGAGCGCTCAGATGGGCTTGATATCGAGTGATTTTTCGTTGTCCAAATGACAAGGTGCAAGTGGGTGTGGATAATGGCCTTGCTCTGCTCGTTCCCTGAGTACTCAGCCCTTATTGTTCCCTCTCGCGGAGACCTGCCTGATGTTAGTGCTCCTTATTGTACTGCTACCGTTATTGGCGGTTTTCTTGCCGGTAATGGCGGAAGCATGGGGACGTAATAGTTGTGCCTGGGCAACGGCACTGGCACCGGCTCTGGCTCTGGTACTGTTGCTGAGCCAGGCGTCGGCAGTCCTGTCTGGTGAGGTACTGTTGGCACATTGGGCCTGGCTTGAGCTTCTGGGCCTGCACATCAGCTTTCGTCTTGATGGTCTGGGGTTTCTGTTTGCCCTGCTGATTCTCGGTATTGGCCTGCTGGTCATTCTCTACGCCCGCTTTTACCTGTCCCCGCGTGACCCTATGGGGCGCTTTTTCGCTTATCTGCTGTTGTTCATGGCCGCCATGCTCGGAGTGGTGTTGGCCGAGAATCTGTTGCTGCTGATCTTTTTCTGGGAGCTGACCAGCCTGTCATCCTTCCTGTTGATCGGCTACTGGTCGCACAGCAGCGAAGCACGTAAGGGTGCGCGCATGGCGCTGACGGTGACCGGTGGCGGCGGTCTGGCCTTGCTTGCGGGGGTCCTGCTGCTAGGGCATATAGTCGGCAGCTATCAGTTGACGGATGTGTTGGCCGCCGGTGAGCAGATTCGTGCCCATGCGTTGTATCCGCTGACGCTGGTGCTGGTGTTGCTGGGCGTTTTCAGCAAGTCGGCGCAATTTCCGCTGCATTTCTGGTTGCCGCACGCCATGGCAGCGCCGTCCCCGATTTCGGCTTACCTGCATTCAGCAACCATGGTCAAGGCCGGAGTGTTTTTGCTCGCACGCTTTTATCCGGCATTGGCCGATACCCAATGGTGGTTTGTACTGGTCAGTACCGTGGGTTTGTTGACGCTGCTGATTGGGGCCATTACGGCGCTTTACAAACATGACCTCAAAGGTTTGCTGGCCTATTCGACGATCAGCCATCTTGGCCTGATTACGTTGCTTTTTGGCCTGGATACCCGGCTGGCGGTGGCTGCTGCTTTATTTCATCTCATCAATCACGCTATTTTCAAGGCGTCACTGTTCATGCTTGCCGGCATTATCAGCCATGAAACCGGCACACGGGATATCCGTCGTTTGAATGGCCTCTGGCACTTTATGCCCCATACGGCGGTACTGACCATGCTGGCCGCCGCTGCCATGGCTGGTTTGCCATTGTTGAATGGTTTTTTGAGCAAGGAAATGCTGTTTGTTGAAGTGCTGGCGCAGCAACAGTGGGGCAGTTTTAGCGCCTTGTTGCCTGTTCTGGTATTGCTGGGGGCGGCATTTTCCGTGGCCTATTCAATTCGCCTGGTGCATGCAGTATTTTTTGATGGTCAAGCGGTCAATGTACCGCGTTTTCCGCCACATGAGCCCCCGGCAGGCATGCACTTGCCCGTCCAGTTACTGGTTTTGCTTTGTGTGCTGGTCGGTGTGTTTCCTGCCTTTCTGATCACCGCGTTGTTACATTCGGCGGTGACGGCAACTCTGGGACATGCCATCGAGTTACCCACGCTGGCGATCTGGCACGGCTTCAATCAACCCTTGCTGTTCAGTGTGCTTGCAGTAGTTGGGGGTGGGCTGATCTATCTGCTGCGCAAGCCACAATTCCGCGCTTTGGGTCGAATTCCCAACTGGGATGCCAAGCAGGTGTTCGAAGCTCTGGTGCAGCGGAGCGTATGGTTGGCTGCTCGCTTGCTGTTGCGTCTGGAAAGCGGATCTCTGCAGCGCTATATGGCCTGGCTGCTATTGGTCGCGATTCTGGGTGCCGGATACTGGTTGCTTGCCATGCCGCAATGGCGAGGCCCGTTGGCACTGGGAGCGGTGGACGGAGCGACTCTGCTGGGTGCGCTGATACTCTGTGTGGCCAGTCTGGCTACGGTGCGTTGGCACCATCAGCGGCTGGTAGCACTGATCATGCTCAGTGTGGTTGGTCTGCTGGTTGCTCTGGCCTTCGCACGCTTTTCCGCACCCGATCTGGCCCTGACACAACTGTCAGTGGAAATGGTTACCGTGTTACTGCTGATGCTGGCATTGTTTTTCCTGCCGCGCTACACGCCTCAGGAGTCAAGCAATCTGCGGCGCTGGAGAGATCTGGTTTTGGCCGGGCTGGCGGGTCTTCTGGTCAGTGTGCTGGCCTTTGCCCTGCTGACTCGCCCCGAGGACAGTATTGCCGGTTTTTATATTGCCAACAGCTTGACCGGTGGGGGCGGGACCAATGTGGTCAATGTCATTCTGGTTGATTTCCGGGGGTTCGATACCCTGGGTGAGATCAGCGTGCTGGCGATTGCCGGTGTAGGTATTTACGCAATGATTGATGGCTTGCGTCTGCACGTACCGACCACGGATGCGCTTGGCCGACCCTGGGCGCACCAGGCCCACCCGCTGATGCTGGTCAACCTGTCGCGGGTGATGTTGCCGCTGGCGTTGATGATTTCAGCCTATATTTTTCTGCGCGGGCACAATCTGCCCGGTGGTGGTTTTATCGCCGGGCTGATTACTGCCATCGCATTGATTCTGCAGTATGTATCCAGTGGTGAAGAGTGGACTCGTGCCCGCTGGCGAGTCAACTACCATGCGCTGGCGGCATCCGGAGTATTGATTGCCGGTATTACCGGGGTGGCCAGTTGGCTGCTGGGCTACCCCTTCCTGACCTCAACATTTACTCATGTACATGTGCCACTGGTTGGCGATCTGGAGCTGGCCAGTGCAATGCTGTTTGATCTGGGGGTATACCTGACCGTCGTCGGGGCCACCTTGCTGATTCTGGCCAATCTCGGCAAATTGAGTAAAGTGCGTGATGACGGGGAGGGTGCCTGATGGCCTTGTTGTTTGCTCTGACGCTGGGTGTTCTGACCACCTGCGGGGTCTACCTGATTTTGCGTGCACGTACTTTTCCTGTGGTAATGGGTCTGACGTTGCTGGGATATGCGGTCAACCTCTTTCTGTTTGCCAGTGGCCGGCTGTACACCGGTATGCCGGCGGTCCTCGGTCAGGGTTCCGAGGTTGCTGATCCTCTTCCCCAGGCCCTGGTATTGACCGCGATTGTGATCGGTTTTGCGATGACGGCTTTTGCCCTGGTATTGGCCCTGCGTGCCCTCGGTGAACTGGGTTCCGACCATGTTGATGGCCGGAGGGATCGCGGATGAGTCATTTGCCGGTGTTGCCCATTCTAATGCCCATGTTCGCCGGTGCCGTGCTATTGCTGCTGGCCCGCTTGTCGATGACGCACAAGCGCACGTTGTCGCTGTTGGCCAGCTTGTTGCAATTGCCGCTGGCTGTGGGGCTTTTGGTGGCAGCGGAGCAGGGCATCAATGTCTACGCACTGGGTAACTGGATGCCGCCTTTCGGTATTGTGTTGGTGGTTGACCGGCTAACCGCGCTGATGCTGTTGCTCAGTGCTGTGCTGGCGCTACCGGTAGTGCTCTATGCCAGTCGTGGCGATGATGCCCTAGGGCCGAACTTTCATGCCTTGTTCCAGTTTCAGTTGATGGGCATCAATGGTGCCTTTTTGACCGGTGATCTGTTCAACCTGTTTGTATTCTTTGAAATTCTGTTGATCGCCTCCTATGCCCTGTTGGTTCACGGTCCAAGTGGTGCGCGGGTCCGTGCCGGGTTGCACTATGTGCTGTTGAATCTGCTCGGATCGGCTCTTTTCCTGCTGGCACTGGGCACCCTGTACGGCGTGACCGGAACATTGAATATGGCCGATATGGCCTTGCGCATTGCCATACTGGATGACAATGAGTTGTATCTGGCCGGGGCAGCGGGTATGTTGCTGCTGGTGGTCTTTGCCCTCAAGGCCGCAGTGTTTCCACTCTACTTCTGGTTGCCCCGCGCCTATGCCAGTGCGGCTGCGCCGGTTGCGGCCTTGTTTGCGATCATGACCAAGGTGGGGATTTACGCCATCATCCGCGTATTCACCATGCTGTTTGCCGATACATCCGGGGCTCTGGCCGGCATGGCCCAGGTCGTGCTCTGGCCGCTGGCCCTGCTTACCCTGGTGCTGGGCGCGCTGGGCGCGCTGGCGGCAAGTAGCTTACCCGGCGTCGTAGCCTATCTGGTGGTGTTGTCGGTTGGTGTTCTGCTGTCCGGTGTGGCACTGGGGTCGGAAGCCGCCTTGCAGGCAACGCTGTATTACCTGCTGCAATCAACCTGGGTCGCGGCCGGACTGTTTCTGTTTGCCGGTTTGCTGGACCGCGCTCGCGGGCCTCGCTTCGCCGCCCGCCTGGTAGCGGGGCCTCCACTGGCTCAGCGAATGCTGTTGGGTTCGGTATTTTTTCTCGGCGCCATTGCAGTAGCCGGGTTGCCTCCCTTGTCCGGTTTTATCGGTAAAGTACTGTTGTTGCAGGCTGCAGGCACCGGGAGCATGGCGGCCTGGCTATATGCCACCTTGTTGGGTAGCAGCCTGCTGGTTATCGTCGCTCTGAGCCGGGCTGGCAGTACCTTGTTCTGGCGCCAGGCGGGCGAGGAAGCTGAAGCCAGCGGAGAGCCGTTGGATCATTGTCGTCTGTTCGCCTGTCTTTTGTTGTTGGCGAGCAGCGCGCTACTGGTGATTCTGGCTGCTCCGGTGCTGGATTACCTCATGGCTGCAGTCGAGCAGTTGGCCAATCCGATCGGTTATATCGATGCGGTGCTGTCCTCTGTGCCACAAGGAGGTGCGCCATGAGTCGGCGATTAACCTGGCTGCCGCATCCGTGGTTGAGCCTGTTCATGCTGCTGATCTGGCTGTTGCTGGTCAATGAATTGTCCTTTGCCAGTCTGTTGTCGGCTGCTTTGCTTGGTTGGTTGATTCCACTGGCTACCCATCGTTTCTGGCCTGATCCGCCGCATTTGCGCCACCCCTATGTGTTGCTGCGGTTTGTTCTCCGGGTGCTGGGTGATATTGTTCAGGCCAACTTCGAGGTGGCGCGATTGATCCTCGGTCGCAGCGGTAATTTGCAGCCTGCTTTTATCGAGTATCCGCTGGAGTTGAGGCAGGATTTCACGATCAGCCTGCTGGCCAGCACTATCTCGCTGACGCCGGGCACGGTATCGGCAGATATCGACCAGAAACGCCATCTATTGCTGATTCATGCCTTTAATGTGGCTGACGAGCAAGCGTTGATCGATACCATAAAAACCCGCTATGAGCGGCCACTGCAGGAGGTATTCGAATGCTCGACTACGTGATTCTGCTGTGCATGGGGATTATGTCGGTTGCTGTTTTTCTGACTGTATTGCGCCTGTTGCGCGGCCCCGATTTGCCTGATCGCATCCTTGCGCTGGATACCCTGTATATCAACGCCATCGCGTTGATCATGTTGTTGGGAATGTTTCTGGCGTCTGACCTGTTTTTCGAGGCGGCACTGTTGATTGCGGTGATGGGTTTTGTTGGTACCGTTGCCGTGGCCAAACACCTGTTGCGTGGCGACATCATTGAATAGGAGATCGGCAGATGACGTTTGACTGGGTGGAGCTGGTGGTGGCGGCGTTGTTGCTGTTAGGCAGTCTGTTTGCTCTGATCGGTGCTATCGGCCTGTTCAAGTTGCCTGATTTCTACATGCGTCTGCATGGGCCGACGAAGGCCACGACGCTGGGTGTAGGCGCTCTGGTAGTCGGCTCGATGGTGTTCTTCAGTACCCGGGGAGATGGCATCAGCCTGCACGAACTGCTGATTACCCTGTTTCTGTTCATTACCGCGCCGGTCAGTGCACATATGTTGGCCAAGGCTGCCATGCAGCAACGCTTGCGTCGCTCGCGTCGCACGCGCGGGCAACCCTGGCAGCAATAACCTCAGTTGGCGAAGGCCACGTTGGTCGGGTAGGGCTGCAACAGAATTTCGATTCGGCGATTCAGGGCTCGCCCACTATCGGTACTGTTATCGGCCCTCGGCTGGAATTCTCCCATGCTGCGCAGTTGCATGCGCTGACTACTGACGCCGCCGAGCATCAGCACGCTGGCCACGGCCTGGGCGCGTTCCAGGCTTTGCTGACGATTAATCGCGCTGTCACCTCGGGTATCGCTGTGCCCGATCACCGCAAACTGACTTTCATTGTCGTGCCGCAGTGCTTTTGCAACCTTGCTCAATGGAACCAGTCCGGAGGGCTGCAACAGGGTGCGTTTGGGATGGAAATTGCCGTCCACGGGGATAATCAGGCGCAGCATTTCACCTTCACGTTCCAGCTCGAACCCTTCTTCCGCGGCCAGTTGGCTTAACTGCGGTTCCCGGCTGTCAGCCCAGGAGTAGGTTGGCTCTGGCGGCGGTGGCGGTGGGGTAGCACAGCCGATCAAGAAGGCAAGGGACAGAGTCGATCCAATAGCGGCTAATTTGGTCATGTTATGGCAGTCTTGGTTTGAAGTTCGTATTGTTGTGCACCGCAATACTTCAGCGTGGTACCGCATACTGTTACCGGCTGACAACCTGTCGAATGAGCATAGCACTCAAGTTGCAAGCCGACTACGGCCGCACTGTGCCATCATCTGCCGCTCGTCGGAGCCCATGTTACGGGGGTACAATGACGTTTTCGGAGCAAAATTGCAGGAGTGTGTTGTGAGTGAGTCTGTCAGTGAAGCCTATGCAGCCATCCTTGGCGCGACGGCACCCATTGAGTGGTCGACATTGGCCCCACATTTTGCCCGAGGCCAGCTATGGCAGGTAACTCCAGAGCTTGATCTGGTCCAGGTAGCCGAAGCACTCACGAATGACGATAGTGCCCGGGTCAAACAGTGGATGGCGGATGAGCAGCTGCATCAGGTCAGCGATGCCCAGGCTCTCGAGTGGCATGAACGAAACCCCGAGACCTTGTGGGCTGTGGTTATTCGCCCTTGGGTACTGGTCCAGGAGCGTTCAGCCTGACATTTGTTGCCTGAATCTTTGCGGAGAAAAGCATGGCCTGGCCCCTGGCTGCCAATCTGTCGATGTTGTTTACTGAGGCCGAGCTGGTCGAGCGTGCCGGTCTGGCGCGTCATGCCGGCTTTGCCGGCGTAGAGATCCAGTTTCCCTACAGCCTTCCTGCAACCGATTTGCAGCAGGTGTTGCAACACAATCGCTTGCCGTTGGTACTGATCAATCTGCCTGCCGCCGACCTGCTTCAGGGTGGCCCCGGACTGGCAGCAGTGCCCGGACGTGAAGCGGATTTCGCGCGGGCACTGGAGCAGGCTCTGCGATATGCCGAAGTTGCCCGCCCATTACAGGTCAACGTACTGCCGGGACGGTTGGCCGATGGCGTTGACCGTGAACAGGCTCTGGAACTTCTGGGCAAACACTTGCGTGCGGCAGGCAATGCCTTTGCTGATCTGGGCATCGGGGTTGTGTGCGAAGCCATCAATAGCCATGACATGCCCGGCTTCCTGCTCGATGGCTCGGACGCATTGCTGCTCATGTTGCAACGTGTTGGCCATACCAATGTCCGAGCCCAGATTGATCTCTATCATCTGGCACGTATGCAGGAAGATATTGGCCTGGCGCTCAATCGCCTGCAGGGTTTTATCGGTCATATCCAGTTCGCCGATTATCCGGGCCGACATGAGCCCGGAACGGGGGCGATGGATTATTCTGCATTGGCCGGGCTGTTGCAGGCCGTGGACTATGAGGGCTGGCTGGCCGCAGAATACCAGCCGGCCGGATTGACCGCTGAAGGGTTGGCATGGATGGACGTGTGGCGGCAATCAGGCCTGACTGCCGTCTGACAGGATCAGTTGCCGGTTCAGGCAGACTCGGCCGCATTTTCGTTGTCCAGAACCTGCTCCAATGGCAGCTGGGCATGCACGTTGACACTGCCGCGCGCGGCGAACACCACCAGGTGATCGGCGGCGATACGGATGCCAACGCTCTCACCGACAGCATGATCATCATGGCTGGGGAAAATCGATTCGACCGTGCTGCCGGTAGGCAGTTGCAGCCGATACAAGGTGGTTGCCCCAAGAAAGGTTTTGCCGGTAATCACGGCTTTCAGGCTGCTGGGCTCCTGACCGACGATGTCATCCGGCCGCAGCAATACGTCAACGGCGCTGCCTGCAGGTAGCTGATAGGCACGGTTGCCACGTATGACGCCGAGTTCGGTTTGCACCGTATCGGGTGATAACAGTTGGCCGCGAATGAAGTAGCCCTGCCCGATAAAGCTGGCAACGAAAGGCGTCGCTGGTTCGTGATAGAGGTTGTAAGGGGTATCCCACTGCTGCAACTTGCCGTCTTTCAGTACCCCGACATGATCGCTTACCGAAAAGGCTTCGTTCTGGTCGTGGGTGACCAGCATCGCACTGATACCTCGGGATTTCAGAATCTCGCGCACTTCAGCAGACAGGCGCCGGCGCAATTCGCCATCCAGGTTGGAGAACGGTTCATCCAGCAGTAGCAGTTTGGGGTCGGGGGCCAGAGCCCGCGCCAATGCCACCCGTTGCTGCTGGCCGCCAGACAGCTCATGCGGATAGCGCTTGCCGTAGGCTCCCAGCTTGACCAGATCAAGCAGTTCCTTGACGACCTTGCGCCGTTGCGGATCACGATTGATGCCAAAACCGACATTGTCTTCCACGGTCAGATGGGGAAACAGCGCGTAATCCTGAAACACCATGCCAATCTGGCGTTGCTCCGGGGGTACCTGCTGGCCGGGACGCGAGATTTCGCGACCATCCAGTTGAATGTGACCACCGGTAACCGGCTCGAAGCCGGCAATCGCCCGCAGGGTCGTGGTTTTGCCGCAGCCGGATGGACCCAGCAGACAGCCGATATCTCCGGCGCGCAGGTGAATGTCCAGTTGGCTGACCACAGTGGTATCGCCATAGCCGCAACTCAACTGGTTCAATTCAAGGACGATGCCATTACTGCTCATGCCGAATCTCCCGGGCTGTGCACGGCGCTCAGTCTATCAGAAGGAATTCCACCAGTGCTTTCTGCGCATGCAAACGGTTTTCCGCTTGATCCCAGACTACGCTACGCGGGTCATCCATCAATTCGGCGCTGACTTCCTCACCGCGATGCGCCGGCAGGCAGTGCATGAAAATCACGCTGTCATCGGCCTGATCCAGCATGGCCGGAGTAACCTGGTAAGGCGTGAAGCGCTTGACCCGGGCATCGGCTTCATCTTCCTGGCCCATCGAGGCCCAGACATCGGTATTGACCAGATGCGCGCCGGCAACCGCTTCTGCCGGATCCTGAGTGATCAGCACCCGATCGCCGGCCTGGGCGACAAACCGGGCATCAGGCTCGTAGCCTTTGGGGCAAGCGATGCGCAGTTGAAAGTCGAACTGCACCGCGGCCTGGATAAAGGTGTTGCACATGTTGTTGCCATCGCCGACCCAGGCGACTGTTTTGCCCTGGATGTTGCCGCGGTGTTCCATAAATGTCTGCATGTCGGCCAGCAGCTGACAGGGGTGCAGATCATCACTCAGGCCATTGATAACCGGAACCTGCGAATGGCTGGCGAAGGTGTCCAGCGTTTCATGTGCGAAGGTGCGGATCATGATTGCATCACACATACGCGAGAGCACCCGCGCGCTGTCTTCAATCGGCTCGCCGCGGCCCAGCTGGGTATCGCGTGGTGACAGGAAGATAGCCTGGCCGCCGAGCTGGATCATGCCGGCTTCGAAGGATACCCGGGTACGGGTCGAGGCTTTTTCGAAGATCATACCGAGCACGCGATTTTTCAGTGGCTCGTAGATTACGCCCTGACGTTGCAAAGCCTTCAGCTCCACAGCCCGCTTGAGCAGGGTGTTGAGTTCGGTCTGGCTCAGATCCATCAATGAAAGAAAATGCCGTACAGTCATCACGGGACTACCTGATTGCGGGTTGGCCTGATTACGGAAACAGCTCTACTACCGTGGCTGCAAAGCCCAGTATCAGGCAGACCCAAAAAAGAGAAGCAGCGATCTTATCGGGAAAATCCGCCCCATGGCAAATGTCGCGGGATTCAATTAATGAATAAGTGTGCCATCAGCCTTGGTGGGCGGCA
Source organism: Halopseudomonas salegens (assembly GCF_900105655.1). Classification (NCBI taxonomy): domain Bacteria; kingdom Pseudomonadati; phylum Pseudomonadota; class Gammaproteobacteria; order Pseudomonadales; family Pseudomonadaceae; genus Halopseudomonas; species Halopseudomonas salegens. Next base: position 2,105,629 of record NZ_LT629787.1, on the reverse strand, counting down.
GCATTCCGGCCTATTGTCAGCTATCCGTGAGCCACTGTAGACAACGATAATCAACATGAAAACTACCCATTACCGAGCCTGTCATCTGTGCGAAGCCATATGTGGCCTGGCCATTGAAGTAGAGGACCAGCAAATACTCTCGATCAAGGGTGACCCGCAAGATCCGTTCAGCCGCGGGCATATTTGCCCCAAGGCTACCGCCTTGCAGGATTTGCATACCGATCCGCAACGTTTGCGCCAGCCACAGAAGAAAGTTGCCGGAAAATGGCAGTCGGTGAGCTGGGAAGAGGCATTTGCCGAGATAGCCGAGCGCTTGCAGGCGATCCAGGCCGAGCATGGCAGGCATTCCGTCGCCGTCTATATGGGTAATCCCAATGTGCACAATTTCGGTTCGATGACTCACAGCAACTACTTTCTGGGCCAGTTGCGCACCCGTCAGCGCTTTTCGGCAACCTCGGTCGATCAGTTACCGCATCATCTGGTTTCTCTGTGGATGTACGGCCATATGTTGATGATTCCGATTCCGGATATCGACCATACGGATTATTTCCTGATGCTCGGTGCCAATCCCCTGGCTTCCAATGGCAGCATCATGACCGTGCCGGATGTAAAAAAACGCCTGAAGTCGGTTCAGCAGCGTGGCGGCAAGTTGTTGGTGGTCGATCCACGGCGCAGTGAAACCGCCGATATCGCGGATGAACACCAGTTCATCCGCCCAGGCACGGATGCGGCGTTTCTGCTGGCCATCCTGCATACCCTGTTTGCCGAAGGACTGACCCGGAACACGCCGGTGATGGAGCAGACCAGCGGCCTGCAACACGTGCGTGAAGCAATCGCCGAGTTTGATGCTGCGCGTATGGCGCCGGTATGCGGCATTGCCGCTGAGGATATCCAGCGGATTGCCCGCGAGTTCGCAGCCGCTGAACGTGCGGTTTGCTATGGTCGCATGGGTGTGTCGGTACAAGCTTACGGTACTTTGTGCCAGTGGGTTATCCAGTTGATCAATCTGGTGACCGGGCGGCTGGACGCCGTGGGCGGCGCCATGCTCACCGAAGCGGCCTTTGATGTTACGCGGATGAGCAAGCCCGGACATTTCGACCAGTGGCGTAGCCGGGTATCAGGTTTGCCGGAGTTCAATGGTGAGCTGCCCTCGGTGGCGCTGGCCGAAGAAATGCTGACCCCGGGTGACGGCCAGGTTCGTGCGCTGATTACCTCTGCAGGTAATCCGGTGTTGTCGACGCCGAACGGTCGACAATTGGATCAAGCCCTGGCCGGGCTGGATTTCATGGTCAGCGTCGACCTCTATGTGAATGAAACCACGCAGCATGCCGACTTTATCCTGCCGCCGACCTCACCGTTGGAGCACGATCATTACGACATTACCTTCAACAGTTTTGCTGTGCGCAATGTAACCCGCTATAACCAGCCGGTATTCGCCCAGCCAGAAGGCGCTCTGCATGACTGGGAGATCTTTGTGGGCCTGGGCAAGGCTTTTGCCGACAGGAAGGGCGAGCAGCCCCGGGAGACCAAGCCGCCGGCCGAGATGATCGACGCCGGTCTGCAAGCCGGTCCCTATGCCGAGCGCATCAGCCTTGACGTGCTCAGGCAGCACCCCCACGGCATTGATCTGGGTCCCTTGCAACCCAGCCTGCTGACCCGTCTGCAAACCGGCAGTGGGCAGATCGAAGCAGCCCCGACAGCCATGCTGGCTGATCTTGAACGCTTCGCTGCCAGCCTGACTGAGCCCGTCGATGGCGAGCAGTTGCTGCTGATTGGTCGCCGCCATGTACGCAGCAACAATTCCTGGATGCACAATTACCAGCGGCTGGTGAAGGGGAAGCCCCGGCATCAGCTGTTGATGCATCCGGATGATATGCAGCAGCGTCAGCTTGCCGATGGCCAGCAGGTCAGTGTGCGCTCGCGGGTCGGTGAGCTGGAGGTCATGGTGACGGCCAGCGAGGAGATGATGCCCGGTGTTGTCAGTCTGCCGCATGGTTGGGGCCATGACCGCGAGGGTGTGCAGCAGGACGTTGCCCGTGCCCATGCGGGTGTCAGCGCCAATGACCTGACCGATGAGCTACGGGTTGATGCGGTGACGGGGAATGCTGCCGTCAATGGCGTGCCGGTAGAGGTGGTGGCTGCGTAAGCAAAGCCCACACGGGCTGTGCAGGTGAAGCCAGCCGGGCAATGACGTATAATGCTTCATTGCCCGGCCAATGCCGGACCTGAATCAGCCTCGTGAGGAGCATCATGGATACCATCGAAACCATTAAAGAGCAGACTACCAGCAACCCGGTACTCATCTACATGAAAGGCGCACCCAATGCTCCCCAGTGTGGTTTCTCCGCACGCGCGGTGCAGGCCCTGATGAGTTGCGGCGAGAAGTTTGCCTATGTCGACATTCTGCAGCACCCGGACATCCGGACCGAGCTGCCGAAATACGCCAACTGGCCGACCTTTCCGCAACTGTGGGTCAATGGTGAGCTGGTTGGTGGTGGTGATATCATCATCGAAATGCAGGAATCCGGTGAGCTGCAAACGCTGATCAAAAGCGCAGTCCAGTCTGCCTGAGTGACTGTTCAGCCCCCGCTGCGGCGGGGGTTTTGCTATCAGTGCCAACACAACAAGGAGGTTTCTGTGTACAAATTGATGGTGTCGGCCTTGCTGGCCGCTCTGCTGACGGGGTGTGGAAGTGATGCGCCGGACGCGCCCGCTGGAGACACTGTATTGCAGGGCAGCGGGATGCTGGATATGGAACTGCTCGGGCATGAAGATATCGCCAATGGTGACTTTACCCTGGCTGGCAAGCAATACGAGGTAGTGGTCTACCGTGAAGATTTTGTCCCGGCCGGCATCTGGATCGATTGGGATAAGCCTGCTTTCGTCGGACAGGTAACCGCCACCCTGGAGCCGCAAAGCGAGATTCGCACGGTCGGTGAACCGATTTACCGGTTAGTTGATATCCAGAAACAGTGAGTGTTTTTCCTGGAAACGTCTCTCGACTCAACCAGGTGTGAGCGACATCGGCTCTTGAACCGCTATGATTCGGCAAGCGGGCGGCTGTTCTGGTTTTGCGCCAGGGAACTCTGAATAACTCATTGCATGCTCAGCCTGAAAACCCCGAAGGGCTGGGCCTGAAGCGCAGACCTGCGGCATTTTGTTGCTGGTAAAGGCAACCAGCCTTCACGTCCCAACCAAGCACAGCATCTGCACGCTTCAGCAGGGAGTTAGTGAGAGGCTCCTTGGTTACCGGACTCCGCTAGAGTTCGAGATAATTAACTGATGTGGGCGTGTCCACTTTATTGGGGGAAGTCCACATTCCGAGAAGAACAATGAAAAAGACACTACTGGCTCTACTGGCCGCCACGATCCTGAGCGCCTGTAGCGCGCCTGACGAGGTACTGTTCGAGGCAATTCGAGCGAAAGATACCGCACACGTTGAACGCATCATCGCGAAGGGCAATGTAAACCTTGACCCGCCGCAACAACCCAATCAGGTCAACAAACCGCTCGCGTTCGCTGCAGCCTACGGTAATCTCGAGGTCGTCAAGCTGATACTTGAAGGCGGGGCCGATATAAATGGTCAAGTCGCCTACGGTGACACTGCCCTAATCAAAGCTGTGGAACACGACAACTGGGATGTGGCTACCTATCTTATTGAGCAGGGCGCGGACGTGAACCAACCGAATGCATTCGGCGTTTCACCGTTCATCGGATTCTGCGCTCTCGGCAGGACTGACCTGGTTCAACTCGCACTAGCCAAAGGCGGAAAGGTCAACGCGCATTTCGCCCACAGGACGGAGCAGAACCAAGGAAAACGAAACTACACGGCCCTTCAAGCTGCCGTTGCGTATGGAAAGACTGATGTGGTGCAGATTCTCTTGGAGCATGGTGGTGACCCAACCATCAGGGATCAAACCGGGAAAACAAGCCTGGAATTAGCACGAGAGAAAGGCCACGCAGACATCGTGGACCTATTTGAGGGTAGAGCACCTGGCCTTGAGGCAAGGGGGGCTTGATGCATGTCAATGGCCATTAGCACCATACAAGGCGTGACGCGCTGGCCTGCTAGCAAATGATAGCGCTTGAATCTGTATGGGGCAGAAAAATCAAGCTAAATCAGTGCTTTGCGATTTTTTGTGGGAGTGGTGATGGCGGATGATACATAGACATGGAGCGGGTGAAGGGAATCGAACCCTCGTCGTAAGCTTGGGAAGCTTCTGCTCTACCATTGAGCTACACCCGCACGCCGCTCTTTATACCTGAGAAGCAGGGTAAAAACTACTGTGTCATAGGGTTTCCGCTTTGCCTTTCATGCCAGAAAGTCGACAATGGCGGAATGGAATGCCGGTTTCCACAAGGCTGTGCTGTGATTGCCCCGGGTAATCACCAGCTCTGAGCCCGGAATGGCGGCGTGCAGCCGCTGCGGGCTGGTGGCAAAGGAGTCATCACGCCCCGCGAGAACCAGCGTACTGGCCGTGATGCGTTCCAGTGGAATGCGCTGGCGGTGAAACGCCAATGCTTGCGCGGCAAGCGCCTTGCGGTCAGCCCAGATGAGGTCGGCAAATAGTCGGAAACCTGCCAATATCGGATGCCGAATCGAAGAACGTCGACGCGCCAGCATGGCTGAGGCCAGCGCTTTGCTGCCCCGCGCACGGTTACTGCCGAGGTCAAGCGTGGAGCCACCAATGCCGCCTATCACCAAGCGCCGTATGCGCTTCTCGCCGACGGCGGTCAGCAGGGCAACGGTTGCGCCCATGGAGTAACCCACCAGATCAACTTCATCCAGTCCCAGTTCATCCATCAGCGCAATGATGTCCAGCGCCATTCTGGATTCACCATAGAAGCTGCTTTCATGGGGCTTGCCGGACCGCCCGTGCCCGCGGGCGTCAAGTGCAATGACCCGGCGCCCGGCACGCGTCAGCGCGCGAACTATGCCGGGCATGACCCAGTTCAGCCTGGCGTTGGCTACATAGCCGTGTTGCAGAATGACCGGCGGACCGGGCTGGCGTGCGCCCCACTGCTGGTAGTAGATATCAACGCCATCGCTTGATGTGAATCTGGCCATAACTACCCCCATGCATTCATTGTCACCCCATGAATAGACTATGGTTGACGTGTTAAGTGCCTGCTTTCTCGCATTTGGCCCGGCCAATTGCTCCAGCAAGCCTTTGAAAAACTACCTGTGTTTCAGGGGTTCCCCGGAAACTCATAGCTGACGGTTGACCCGCATCAGGCGACTGAAGCTATCGCGCCGTGCCGCCTGATCATAAATGCTGCTGTTGACGATCAGTTCATTGACGTGTGTGCGTTCCTGCAGACTCGCCAGCTGTTCACTCACGGCCGTTTCGTCGCCGATCAGGGTGCCAGCCAGGGTAGACATGACGTGCTGGCGTTCATGGGGTTGCCAGAGAGCTTCCATGTCCTCGACCGGCGGGGGCAGTTGTCCCGGCGTGCCGCGCACCAGGTTAAGGAATGCCTGTTGATGGGAGCTGGCGAAAAAGTGTGCCTGTTCACGACTCTCGGCTACATAGGCATTGATACCGAGCATGGCGTAGGGCTCTGCCAATTGTTCGGATGGTTGGAAATGGTCCCGATAGGTTGCCAGTGCAGCGTGCAGGTAATCCGGGGAAAACTGCCCGGCAAAAGCAAATGGCAGTCCGAGCTGGCCTGCCAGCTGCGCACTGAAAGTGCTGGAGCCCAACAGCCAGAGGGGGACCGCCAGGCCCGCACCGGGCGTTGCCCGCAGCCGTTGCCCGGGCTGTGCGGGCGCAAATAGCCGACGTAACTCATCCAGCATCTGCGGAAAGTCCTCGCCATCGCTGCGGCCCCGGCGCAATGCAGCGGCTGTGGCGGGGTCCGTGCCGGGAGCGCGGCCGAGGCCAAGGTCAATTCGCCCGGGATACAAGGATTCCAGGGTGCCGAACTGTTCGGCGATCTGCAGGGGAGCGTGGTTGGGCAGCATGATGCCGCCTGAGCCGATGCGGATTGTATCGGTGCCGGCGGCAAGAAAGCCCATTACCACCGAGGTGGCGGCGCTGGCAATGCCGGTCATATTGTGGTGTTCGGCGACCCAATAGCGCTGGTAACCCGCCGTTTCACAGTGACGAGCAAGTGCCAGGCTGTTGTGCAAGGCATCTCGCGGTGTCTTGCCGGCAGGTACCGGGCAAAGATCAAGTACGGACAGGGGGATCGGCATGGTTGTATTGCTCGGTTGGTATCAGAAAAATTATGCTACTGTCGTAATATCAAACTTCAAGTGCATTCACGGGCGCATTCAAATGGTATTACCTGTGCTGAGGTGGCGATTGTTTGCTGTAGGGCTGACCGCCACGTTGGTTTTGCTGGCCAGTGTTGGAATCTCCGCGCAAACCTTGAGTCTGCAGCTCAGCGACTCGGCTGGCAACCCGTTATCCGGAGCCGTTGTGCTGGTGGATACCGGTAGCGCCGCTGCCCCCCTGTCTGCTGCAGTCATGGATCAGGTTGATATGCAGTTTACGCCACAGGTGCTGGTGGTTCCGCCAGCCACCGAGGTGGAGTTCCCCAATAGCGATGATGTGCGCCACCACGTTTACTCTTTTTCGCCAGCCAAACGTTTCGAATTGCGTCTGTTCAAGGGCTCGGAAGCGCCTCCGGTACTGTTCGACAAGCCCGGCGCAGTCGTGCTGGGCTGTAATATCCATGACCGGATGCGTGGCTATATTCTGGTAGCCGAACAGGCCCGCCATGCTGTCACCGACGCGGCAGGCGACGTTGAGCTGGTCGACCTGCCTGCCGGAGAATGGCTGGTAGCCGTCTGGCATCCACGCTTGCAGGATGCGGCTCCAGTGGATCTGGGTGTGTTTGCTGCGGGCCAGCATGGGCTTCAGATTGCTATCCCTGCAGAGGTAACCAGCGCTGAGCCTGAACTGTCGCCTTTACAGCAACGTTTCCGCCGGGCTGCCGGTCATGCCAAAGATTAAGCGACTGCGAACCCGGCTGATGCTGGTGCTGATTGCACTGCTGGCCGGGGTTCTGCTGGCAGTTTTTGCGGCCGTCCTGAATACCACCAGTAACTCTGCTGAGCGACAGGCGCACCGGCAGCTTGTTGTTGGCGCCAATGTTCTGGATCGTCTGCTTGCGCTGCGTGCGCGGGAGCTGGCCAACGCCGCCGAAGTGCTGGTAGCGGATTTTGGTTTCCGCGACGCTGTGGCCAGTGGTGACATGCCGACACTGGCCTCGGCGTTGCGCAATCAGGCGGCACGCATTGGCGCTGATCAGGCCCTGTTTCTGGATACCGATGGCCGTGTTCGGGCGACCAGTCAGGGTGCGGTTGACGGTCGTGATGATCTGGATCTGCAAGCCATGCAACCCTTGCCTCAGGGCGGCATGTTGGCGGTGCTGGGAGGGCGGCCGTATTTGCTGGTCGAAGCGCTGGTGCATGCCCCCAGGCTGCTCGGACAAGTAGTGCTGGCGTTTGCACTGGATGCCGAGTTGGCCACTGATATGCGTGCCCTGACCGGCCTGGAGGTCAGTTTTGTCACCCGTGAGCAAGACCAGGTCGTCGATCAGGTTGCCACCCTGCGTGACTTTGCACCGGCGCGTGCGGAGGATGCTGCAGCGATGCGAGTGCTGGCGGGGGAATATTACCTGACCACGCGGCTTGACTTGCTGGATGAAGCGCCGTGGGCGGTTTACGCCGAAATGCTCAGCCCCTTGCGAGAAGCTCTGGCCATTTTTGATGTGCTCAAGCGGGAGCTATGGTTGATTGCCTTGCTGGCGCTGGTGATCTCCTTTATTGCTGCCATGCTGCTGGCCGGCAGCCTGTCGCGACCGGTCAGCGAGTTGGCGATCATGGCGCGGCGGATCGGTAGTGGTGACTACCGGGCGCAGGCGAGCCTGCAGCGCAGCGATGAACTGGGCTTGCTGGCGCAGAGTATCGACCGGATGCGCGGCGAAATCGCCGAACGTGAGCAGCAAATCCAGCACAATGCCCTGCATGATCCTTTGACCGGTCTGGCCAATCTGACGCGTTTGCATGGCCGACTGGATGAGTCCTTGCAGGCGCGGCAGCACGGGGTTCTGGTGTTACTGGCGTTGGCCGAGGTGGATGCGATCATTCGGGTGCATGGTCAGGCGGCGTTCGAGCAGGCCATCATTGAACTGGCTGACGCCTTGCAGCAAGGGGATGAACACAGCGAGTTGATTGCCTATCAGCCCGGTGAAGGATTCTTTTTACTTCTGGAGCAGGAGTCCCTGGCGCAGGCAGCGGTCCATGCCGATCGGGCTCTGACTCTGCTCTCCACTGACGTGCGTATGCCCGGCGGCAAACAGAGCCTGACCTGGCTGGCTGGGCTGGTGTTATGGCCAGAGCAGGGTAATCATGGCGATGAGTTGCTGCGCCGCGTGCGCATGGCGGTGTCGTCCGCCCAGCCGGGCGCTGATCGTCTTGCGGTGTACCAGAGCGAGCGTGATCAGGCCTATCAGCGCCGTATGCAATTGATTCGTGACCTGCCCCATGCTGTTCGCCTCAATGAGTTGTCCGTCGTCTTTCAGCCAAAGCTATGCATGGCAACGGGTAAGGTTCATGCCGTAGAGGCATTGATACGATGGCACCATGGCCGACTGGGTCCTGTCGGCCCGGATGAATTTATTGTCCTGGCAGAAGAAACCGGCAGTATTGGCTTGTTGACCGAGTGGATGCTGGAAGCGGTCATGACACAGTTGCAACGCTGGCAGGCTGCAGGTTGGTATATCGAAGTGGCAATGAACGTCTCGACCCGGGATCTGGAGAATGCCGGCTTTCCGGCCCAGGTGCGCAATGCGCTGGAGCGCTATCAGATAGCGCCACAATCGTTGTCGCTGGAAGTGACGGAAAGTGCCTTGATGCGTGATCCGGAAGCCAGCATTGTCAATCTGCGCCGATTGCGCGAGCTGGGTATAAGCCTCGCTGTGGATGATTACGGAACCGGTTACTCATCCCTGGCGACATTGAAAAGCCTGCCGGTACAGATACTCAAGATCGATAAGTCCTTTGTTCTCAACCTGGCTCAGAACGCAGATGATGCGGTGATTGTGCGCTCAACCATTGAGTTGGCTCACAATATGAACTTGCAGGTCGTTGCCGAAGGTATTGAGGATGAGGCCAGCCTGAATTGGTTGCGTGAACACGGCTGCGAGATAGGTCAGGGCTATTTCATCAGCCGCCCACTGCCGGTGGCTGACCTGGAAAAGTGGCTGCAAGCACGCGAAAAACCGGTTATTCAAGGAAACTGAACCTATGCAGATTGGATCCACATCACGCAGATTGCTGCAATTGCTGGGACTGAGCAGTCTCCTGTTGGCTGCGACAGCTCTGAGTCCGGCATTTGCGGGTGATCGTTTGTTGGCGACCGGCGGTGCCACCAGTATTGAAGGCGCGGCTGGCGGCGGCATTGTGCCCTGGGCCGTGATGTCCGGTTACGCGACCCGTGAGCAGTGGGGTGGCGATGTATTCGCGACCCATGTGGATACCCGGGACTATCGTTTTGACAGTTTTGGCGCCAGCTTCAGCTATGCCAATCGGGTGGAGTTGTCAGTCGCCCGCCAGCGCCTGGATATCGGTCGCCTGAGCCGGCAATTGAGCTTGCCGGACAGCAGCCTGCATCAGGACGTCTTCGGCCTCAAGGTACGCCTGTTCGGTGATCTGGTGTATGACCGCTTACCCCAGGTGTCGGCCGGTTTGCAGCACAAGCGTCAGCGAAATTTTACTATTCCGCAAACGGTCGGGGCGCGGCGCAGCAGTGATGAAGATGCTTACATATCAGCCAGTCGGCTGGTGTTGGGTGGGGCTTTTGGCTATAACCTGTTGCTGAATGGCACGCTGCGCTACAGCCGTGCCAACCAGACCGGGTTGCTGGGCTTTGGTGGCGACCGGAACGATCAGCATGACTGGTTGGGTGAGGCCAGTGTCGCGGTAATGCCAAGTCCCCATTGGGTTGTCGGAGTCGAGTATCGGCAGAAGCCAGACAATCTGTCGTTTGCCCGTGAAAGTGACTGGAAAGATATTTTCGTGGGTTATTTCCCGAACAAACACCTTGCCGTGGTTGCGGCCTGGGCCGACCTGGGGTCGATCGCTACGCTGGACGATCAGACCGGCATGTACCTGTCATTGCAGCTGAGTTATTAGGAGTCACCATGCGTTTGTTGCCCATTGCTGTCTTGTGTCTGGGGCTCGGTGCCTGTGCTGCGCCCGAGAAGCCGCCAGCTGATGATGATCTGTATCAGGCCCTGGGTGGTCAGGCCGGAATTGCCCGTATCGTCGAAGGCCTGCTGATCAATATTTCCGAGAACCCGCGCATCGTCCATCATTTCCAGGACACTGACATTGACCGGCTGCATGACATGTTGATCGAGCAGTTCTGCTTCGAGGCGGGTGGGCCGTGTGAATACACCGGTGACAGCATGGCCGAGAGTCATACCGGTATGGACCTGACCGAGTCGGACTTCAATGCGCTGGTTGAGGATCTGATTGCGGCCATGCAAGAGCAGGGCGTGCCGGTCGCTGCACAAAATCGTCTGCTGGCACGGCTGGCACCCATGCGCAGCGATATTATTTATCGTTAGCCCCGTCCGCAGCCTCGCTGGGTAGCAGCTCGGCGCCCGGCATACCGATATAAGCACCCTGAGCGAAATCGATACCCAGGTGCTGCACCTGGTCAAATACCGCCTGGTTGTGCACGAATTCGGCTACGGTCTGCATGCCAAGCTCACGGGCAAACTGGACAATGCCCCGGGTCAGGGTCAGTGCGGTACTGTCATGGTCGAGCTGACGGATCAGGCTGCCGTCAATCTTGATCAGGTCAACATTCAGCCGCAGCAAGTGTTCGAAGTTGGAGTAGCCAGTACCAAAATCGTCAATCGCAATCTGGCAGCCCATAGCCTTGGCCTGATCAATAAATTGGCGAACTGCCGCGTAATTTTCAATGCCTTCGGACTCCAGAATCTCGAAGATGACCTGACCGGCAACCTGGTTGTCGGCCAACTGCTGCAGAATAAAGTCGGTCAGATCGCTGTCGAGCAAATCCTCACCGGACAGGTTGAGGGAAAATTGCTGGTCAGTACCGCGAAAGCGCTCAACGGCCTGTTCAACCATGGTCCGTGTGAGCGAACGGTATAGACGGATTTTTTTGGCTACGGCGAGAAACTCTCCCGGGCTGACCGCTACTTCCTGTTCATCAATGAGCCTGACCAGGCATTCGTATTTGCCGATTTTCCCCGTTCGCACATCCATTATGGGCTGGAAGTATGGGCGGATGCGGCCGTTTTCCAGTGCGGTTTTCAACCGGTTGGCCCACTGCAGATTATGCTCGTAGTCGCGTTTTATGCCTTGTGCCGGGTCATAGATACGCAAGCTGTTCTGGCTCAGGCGCGCTTGCTTGAGGGCGATGTTGGCACAGGAAAGCAGCTCATGCGCCTGGTGTTGCTGGCTATCCAGTTGCCAGCTGCTGGCCAGGCCAAGACTGGCACTCAGGGGGATCTGCTGGTCTTCCCAGCGGCTGTTCAGGCTATTGAGAAAGTGGTGCAGATTGGCGAGGCGATCTTGCAACACATGCGTTTGAAGGCGCCCAGGCAGCCAGATGGCAAATTCGTCCGCCGGCATTCGGTACAGCCGAGCGCTGGCCCACGACTGGTTGGTGCGCATGAAGTCGGTCAGGCTGTTGGCCAGGTGCAGGATGATGTGATCACCACAGGGGTGGCCATACACATCATTGATTTCCTTGAAGGCATCCAGGTTGAGCAGCACCAGCGAACCCTGCTTGCTGCGCTTGCGCAAATCCAGCAGCAACCGGGCCCGGTTGGGCAGGCCGGTCAGGCTGTCGGTATACAGGTTATGCAGCTGCCTGAGCGTACTGGCTACCATGAACAGGATGATTCCCGATAACAGTAACAGCACACTGCCGATGCCCAGCGCAATGCGCAGATTGCTCTGACGCATGGGCGTTAATACGGCATCGATTTCAGCCTGAGGTACACCAATACCAAAGGTCATGCCCGCACGTGTAGTGGAAAAGAACAGCGCATAATCGCCACCTGCTATGCGTATCCGGTCTTTTTGCATGGGTGCCAGCAATTCGCGAGCAGTCAGTGAGGTAGCGCTATTGGTTTCGACCTGTCGCTGGTGCAGTTCACGGTCTGCGATAGCATCCATCAGTTGCTGGGCTTTTGGCGTGTCGGCCAGAGCCAGGCTGCTCAGGTTGCGATTCTCGCGGTCGAGCAGAAAGGCGAAGGTGCTCGGGGTAACTTCAACCCGACTGACCAGACGGATGATGTCGTCGGCGCGCCAGTCGGTACTGGCAACCCCCAGCCAGTCGCCCGCGCTATTCCGCAAGGGGGTGCTCAGGCTGATGACGACCGCATCGCTGCGGATGCTGTAGTAGGCGGGTGTCCAATGCAGTGCAGCGGGTTCCGGGTGAGTCTTGAGTATCTCGTGCAACTCAGGGTAGCCACTCCCTTGTTGCCAGCGAGGACTCTCGGTATCCAGCTGAATATGCGCGCCATCGCGATAGGCGAACAGGTTCAGTGGGCTACTGTTTCCCTGCGGGGCATCATCAAACAGCAGGCTCGCAGCGTAGACGTCAGGGAATTCTGCGAGTGTGGTTTCCAGCATGGTGTCCAGCTCAGTCAGGCTGCCGCCCAGTGCATGCCATTGTTGGGTCATGCGGGCAAGGTCACGGGTGTTTTTCTCCATCAGGCTGTGGTGACTGTTTATGCGATCAAGGTTGGCATAAAAGGTGTCGGCCACCTGTTGTTCGCGAAGCTGGGTCATTGCCTGCTGGGCAAAATTGAGGTTCAGGGTGGACATCAGCCACATGCCCAGAATGAACAGCAGTACCAGCAGTCCGAGCACCAGAAGTATGCTGTGACGGAGATTGACTGCTCGCGGGGGAGCTTTCATCTGGGCATCTGTCGGTGGTCGTCGCGAATACGACGCTGAGCGGCATTCAGTTGCTCATCGGACAACCGGCTGGCTTGTTCTTCGACGTGGGCTCTGGCGTCGCTCTCACCGCCGAGCAGGGCCAGGCTATACCAGATATAGGCTTGCTGGGCATCGGGTGCGCCATCCAGGCCTTTGGCAAAACTCTCGGCAAGACGCATTTGTGCCCGGGTCGACCCCAGTCGAGCAGCGCGACTCAACCACTCGCGAGCGGCGCCGGTCTGGGCGGTGTTATCTGCCAGCAGGCTTTCTGCCAACGCCAGCTGCGCATCAGGATGATTCTTCTCGGCGGCCTGAAACCAGTAGCTGCGGCTGCGTGATGTATCCACACTGGTGCCACGGCCCTCAGCATAGGCCACCCCTGCAGCGTATTGCGCTGCGGCCAGGCCCTGTGTCGCTGCTGCTTCCAGCCATTGTAGTGCCGTGCGGTTATTGAGGTTGTCACCCTGGCCGGTTTGCAAGAGTTCAGCATACAGCAGTTGGCCGGGAGCATGATTCTGCTCTGCGGATAGCCGCGCCCACTCCAGGGCGCTGGCCAGGTCTCCATCCGTTCTTTCCAGGCTGGCAAGGTGGTGCTGGGCCTTGGGGTCACCGGCTGCTGCCGGTTGCTCACAGTTATTGCGTGCCCGCCGCAGATTGCGAATGGTGAAATACAGGTAGCAGTTATTGATCTGTCGCTGAGTCGTTTCCTGCACAGAGGAACGGGTGTCCGAACTCCGCTGATTGGCCTGGCGCTCAACTGCCATGGCTTTCTCGACGCGCTCGGCAAAGGCACTGACATCATCCGGGCAGGAATAGAGGTAACCGCGACGGTAGCGGTTCAGGTTTTCCTGGCTGGCAGCCCGCCCGCGGTACTGTTCGGCAATAGCCTGGCAGCGCTGGTCTCTCTCGGTGGTGACCTTCGCGATGTAGGCGCTATACCGGCGGTTGTCTTCATGCTCTTCCAGATAGCGAGTCAGCGGATCGATGTAGGGTTGAGCAAACAATTCAGCCAGCTCAGTCTCGCGTTCGCTTTGACTGTCGGACGTGCTTTCCTTGTCTGTTTCACCACTGTCGGTTTGCCGCTCAGGCAGGCCGCTACAGCCAACAAGCAGTACAAACAGGCTGATTAACAGCGGCGCAGAAAACTGATTCATGGAGCCTCATCTCAAACAGGTGCGGTGGCCGTAAGCACAAGAGCATATCATTGCCGCAGGCTTCGAGGCAGCCCGTGGTTGAGAATGCATGGCTAAATTCTCGGTAAAATGGAACGCTTCTTGCTGAGTACTTGTGCAAGCGGTTTTATGCGTCAACTTTTTGATGGGGAAAGGACAGGCATGGCAGTCGATCGCACACAAGTGCTGGGGAATATGCGGAGCAGTTTACTCAGCTTGCGTCACGGCAGCCTGGGCGTGCCGATTCTGCTGCTGGTGATTCTCGGCATGATGATGTTGCCGATGCCGCCTTTTCTGCTGGACACCTTTTTTACGTTCAATATTGCGCTGGCACTGGTGGTGTTGCTGGTCTGTGCCTATGCTTTGCGGCCACTGGATTTTGCTGTCTTCCCGACCATTTTGCTGGTAGCGACCCTGTTGCGCCTGGCACTGAACGTAGCGTCGACACGGGTAGTCCTGTTATATGGTCATGAGGGTGGCGATGCCGCTGGCAAGGTGATTCAGGCCTTTGGCGAAGTGGTCATCGGTGGTAATTACGTCGTGGGTCTGGTGGTGTTTGCCATTCTGATGATTATCAACTTCGTGGTTGTGACCAAAGGTGCCGGACGTATTTCCGAGGTCAGCGCCCGTTTTACCCTGGACGCCATGCCGGGCAAGCAAATGGCGATTGATGCCGACCTGAATGCCGGCATTATCAATCAGGAAGAAGCCAAGCTGAGACGCCAGGAAGTGGCTCAGGAAGCCGATTTCTATGGTTCCATGGACGGCGCCAGCAAATTTGTTCGCGGTGATGCCGTGGCTGGCTTGCTGATTCTGGCGATCAATATCATTGGTGGCCTGGCCATCGGCATGGCGCAGCACGGTTTGCCCTTTGCTGAAGCCGGGCGCATCTATGTGCTACTGACCATCGGTGACGGTTTGGTGGCACAAATTCCTTCGTTGCTGTTGTCGACCTCTGCGGCGGTCATGGTTACCCGCGTTTCTACCTCGGAAGATATGGGTGACCAGGTACAGCGGCAAATGTTTACCTCACCCAAAGCCATGGCTATTGCTGCCGGTATTCTGATTGTCATGGGTCTGATTCCCGGCATGCCGCATTTTTCATTCCTCTCGCTCGGCGCGCTGGCTGCTGGTGCCGCGTACTGGATAGCCCAGAAACAGAAAAACAAGGAAGAAGCCGCGGCGGAAGAGGAGCGCAAGGAAGCGGAGGTACCGGCATTGCAGAAGCCGGAAACCCGAGAGCTGGGTTGGGATGATGTGACCCCGGTGGATATGTTGGGCCTGGAAGTCGGCTACCGTCTGATCCCCCTGGTTGATCGCAACCAGGGTGGCCAGTTGCTGGCGCGGATCAAGGGGGTACGCAAGAAACTGTCGCAGGATCTGGGCTTTTTGATGCCTTCGGTACATATTCGCGACAACCTGGATCTGGCGCCCAATGTCTACCGCATCACCTTGATGGGCGTTGGTGTGGCAGAAGCCGAGATCTATGCCGACCGTGAATTGGCGATCAATCCGGGACAGGTGTTTGGCGAGATCAAGGGTATTCCCGGCAAGGATCCGGCTTTTGGTCTTGAAGCAGTATGGATTGAAGCCGGGCAGAAAGACCAGGCGCAGTCGCTGGGCTATACCGTGGTGGATGCGAGTACCGTTGTTGCTACGCACCTGAACCAGATCATGCACAAGCATGCCCACGAGTTGCTGGGTCACGAAGAGGTGCAGCAGCTGATGCAGGTGTTGGCCAAGGCCTCACCCAAGCTGGCGGAGGAGCTGGTGCCGGGGCTTGTTTCACTGTCCGGGTTGCTCAAGGTGTTGCAGGGGCTGCTGCAAGAGCAGGTGCCAGTGCGTGACATTCGTACCATCGCCGAAGCCATCGCCAATCAGACCAGCAAGAGTCAAGATCCCGGCGCGTTGATCGCTGCGGTGCGCATCGCCTTGTCTCGCTCAATCGTGCAAAGCATTGTCGGGCTTGACGTTGAGCTGCCTGTGATCACTCTGGATCCAAAGTTGGAACAGATGTTGCTACAGAGTATTCAGAAGGCAGGACAGGGTGGTGAAGACGGCATCATGCTCGAGCCGGGAATGGCGGAAAAACTGCAACGTTCCCTGGCAGAAGCGGTTCAGCGTCAGGAGATGCAAGGCAAGCCGGCAATATTGCTGGTTGCCGGTCCGGTACGCAACATGATGGCGAAGTTTGTTCGCTACGCCGCGCCAGGTACCCACGTACTGTCCTACCAGGAGATTCCCGACAACAAGCAGGTCACTATCGTGGCCACCGTCGGGCAGAATTGAGCATAAAGGGTGAGGTCAGCCATGAAAGTCAAACGTTTCTTTGCCGCCAACATGAGTCAGGCGATGAAGCAGGTCCGCGACGAGCTGGGGCCGGAAGCTTCCATCATTGGCAACCGTCGGGTAGTTGGCGGAATTGAGCTGACCGCTGCGCTGGATTACGAGCCAGCACGAGTAACGCCACCCACACCGGGCCTGGATCGTGAGTTGAAGAAAACCCGCGAGCAGATGGTTACCGCCCGGGCACGACTGGATGCCGGCGAGCGCTCAAGCGACAGCCCGGTAGTCAACCGCCAAATGTTTGGCGACAGCATGCGCGAGGCCGCTGAAAGTGGCTCGACTGAAGCCCGTGATTTCCTCGCCCGCTTGCAGCAGGAAGCGACCGAACCTTATGTGGCGCCGCTGGCCAAACCCGCAAAAGCACCTGAGGCCTACAGCGAACAGGCGAGCTCCAGTGCCAGCGACAGCGCCGGTATGCAAGCGATGAAAGCCGAACTTGCCGGCCTGCGGGACTTGCTTGAAGTACAGCTGGGCAGCATGGCCTGGGGGCAGATCAATCAGCAGCAGCCCAAGCAGGCGGGGTTGTGGCGCAAGCTGACCCAGTTGGGTTTGCCGGCAGAGCTGTCGCAGCAATTGATGACCAAGGTGGCCGATATCTCCGATCAGCGCCAGGCCTGGCGCTTGCTCCTGGCTCATCTGGCGCACAGCCTGCCGGTTGCAGAAGCCGACCTGGTGGACAAGGGCGGTGTTATCGCTCTGGTTGGGCCGACCGGCGCCGGCAAGACTACCACCCTGGGCAAACTGGCCGCGCGCTATGTGCTCAAACACGGCAGTCAACACGTGGCTCTGGTTACCATGGATACCTATCGTATTGGTGCCCATGAACAGCTGCGTACCCTGGGCCGTATTCTCAATGTGCCGGTACGGGTGGTGGATGAACAGAACAACCTGAGCGAGGTGTTGGCGGATTTTGCCGACAAGCGTCTGGTGCTGGTGGATACTGCGGGTATGCATGGGGATGATCCGGAGCTGCGCAGCCAGCTGAATGAGCTGGCGCAACAGGGTCGCCGAGTGCAACCTCTGCTGGTACTGCCGGCCACCAGCCAGTATCGTGTGCTCAAGGCTGCCTGGCACAGCTATAAACGCTGCAACCTGGTTGGCTGTGTGCTGACCAAGGTCGATGAGGCAGCGACACTGGGTGAGGGACTCGGGCTGGCTATGGAGGTCGGTTTGCCGTTAGCCTATCTGGCAGATGGCCAGCGTATTCCGGATGACATCAGTAAGGCCGTTGGCCATAAGCTGGTCAGTCGTGCAGTCAGCCTGGCCAGTGAGGAAACACCGGCAGATGCCACCATGGCCGACGTTTTTGCCGGTATACTAAATAGCCAGCGTGCTGGTTGAAAACAATACAGATTAAGGTAAGCAGCGAGATGGCGAGCAATCATCCGGTTCAGGTTATCGCAGTCACTGGTGGCAAGGGCGGCATCGGCAAGACTAACGTGTCGGTCAACCTGAGTCTGGCGTTGGCTGATCTGGGGCGACGCGTCGTCTTGCTTGACGCTGACCTTGGTCTTGCCAACGTGGATGTACTGCTTGGCCTGAAACCCAAAGCCACTCTGGTGGACGTGCTTGACGGTACCTGTGAGCTGCGTGACGTGCTGATAGATGGTCCGGGCGGTATACGCATCGTGCCGGCGGCTTCTGGCGCTGCGCGGATGGTCAATCTGCAACCGCAGGAGCATGCCGGTCTGATCCAGGCCTTCAGTGATATCGGCCAGAATATTGACGTGCTGATTGTGGATACCGCTGCCGGGATCAGCGATTCGGTGGTCAGCTTTGTGCGCGCTGCCCAGGAAGTGCTGGTGGTCGTCTGTGACGAACCGACTTCGATTACCGATGCCTACGCCTTGATCAAGCTGCTCAACCGGGATCACGGCATGACCCGTTTCCGTGTTCTGGCAAATATGGTGCATACGCCGCAGGAAGGCCGTTCAGTTTTTGCTAAGCTGACCAAGGTAACGGATCGTTTTCTGGATGTCGCACTTCAGTATGTTGGCGCAGTTCCTTACGACGAGTCGGTACGCAAGGCGGTACAGAAGCAAAAGGCAGTTTACGAAGCCTTTCCGCGCAGCAAGGCCTCTATTGCCATTCGTGGCATAGCGCAAAAAGTGGATGGCTGGCCGCTGCCGGCTAACCCGCGCGGGCATCTCGAGTTTTTTGTCGAGCGCTTGGTGCAGCGGACAGGATCAGGCTTATGATGGCATCGGCTGGCGGGGTGAGCATGTATACGCGAGCGCAAAATAATAATTATCAGGATCAGTTGGTGGAGCAGTTTGCTCCGTTGGTCAAGCGTATCGCTTATCATTTGCTGGGCCGTTTGCCGGCCAGTGTTCAGGTCGATGATTTGCTCCAGGCCGGCATGATCGGTTTGCTTGAAGCGTCGCGCAAGTTCGACCATGGCAAGGGCGCCAGTTTTGAAACCTACGCCGGCATTCGCATTCGTGGCGCCATGCTGGATGAGGTGCGCAAGGGGGATTGGGCGCCACGTTCGGTGCACCGTAATTCGCGGATGGTCAGTGAAGCGATACGTGCGGTCGAGTCCCGATTGGGGCGTGACGCTAAAGATCATGAGGTTGCGGCCGAATTAGACGTAAGCGTTGACGATTATTACGCCATGCTCAACGATACTGCCGGCAGCCGCCTGTTCAGTTTTGATGATTTGCTGGCTGCGGGGATGCCGGCCGAGTCGGTTGGTGAAGAAGGTCCGTTTGATGGCTTGCGTGACGATCGCTTTCGCGCCGCCCTGGTCGAGGCTATCGATAGTCTGCCAGAGCGTGAACGGCTGCTGTTGTCGCTGTATTACGACGAAGAGCTCAACCTGAAAGAGATTGGCGCCGTGCTCGGGGTCAGCGAATCCCGGGTAAGTCAGCTCCACTCGCAATCGGCTGCTCGCTTGCGAGCGCGATTGTCGGGTTGGCAGGGAGACTGACCCGGTTCTGTTGGCGCCCAATGCGCAGGGATTATTTTCGTCGCTATCGGCAGCGCTGCTGCAGCAAGTCCGGTAGACTGACGGCTGGATTATTAACCGGCTTGTTTGGCCAATAACATTAGGTAGGCGGGGCACCGAGCCGCTGGATTCCTGGTTTGTACGGAGGTCGACTTGGACAAGAACATGAAAATTCTCATTGTTGATGATTTTTCGACAATGAGGCGGATTATCAAGAACCTGTTGCGCGACCTCGGGTTTACCAATACCGCTGAAGCCGATGACGGTACGTCTGCGCTGCCCATGCTGCAAAGCGGCAACTTCGACTTTCTGGTGACCGACTGGAACATGCCCGGCATGAGCGGTATCGACCTGTTGCGAGCAGTTCGCGCCGACGAGCGCCTCAAACACTTGCCCGTGTTGATGGTGACTGCCGAAGCCAAGCGTGACCAGATCATTGAAGCGGCTCAGGCTGGCGTCAATGGCTATGTGGTCAAACCCTTTACCGCCCAGGCTCTGAAAGAGAAGATCGAAAAGATTTTTGAGCGCGTACAGGCACAATAATCAAGCACCGGGGTACAGGTTATGGCGTTAAGTAAGGATCCCGGCCAGGCGACCGCTCAGGAGTTCGAAAACTCACTCAAGGACAACGCGCGCCAATTGGTCGAGTACCTGGAACAGGGCAAGTTCGGTGAAGCCATCATGGTGGTTCATGCCATCAACCAGGCGCGTGATCGCGGCCTCTACCATGAGGTTGGTCAGCTGACCCGCGCACTGCACAATGCCATCGTGAATTTTCAGCTGGATACCAGTCATGCTCTGGGAGAGCAGGAGCCAGACGGTGAAGTGTCCAAGATCAGCGATGCCTCTGACCGGCTCGATTATGTCGTCAAGCTGACTGAGGGCGCGGCCAATAAAACCATGGATCTGGTTGATGACACCCTTCCGGTGGCGACCGATCTCGGGCAGCAGGCCGCTGCCTTACGCAATGACTGGCAGCGCCTGCAGCGGCGCGAGATGGCCGCTGATGAGTTCCGGGACTTGTACCGGCGCATGGGTGAATTCCTCGAGCAAACCGAACAGTCGAGTAGTCAGATCAGCAGCAACCTCAACGATATCATGCTGGCGCAGGACTTCCAGGACCTGACCGGTCAGGTGATCAAGCGGGTAACGACCCTTGTTCACGATGTCGAAGAAAGCCTGGTCAGTCTGGTACGAATGGCCGGTCACGTCGACCGTATGGCCGGTATTCAGCACGATGAAAAACAACAAGAACAGAAAAAATCCTCCTCTGGGGGTGAAGGTCCGCAGATTCATGCCGATAAAAGAGAAGACGTTGTGTCAGGGCAGGATGAAGTTGATGATCTTCTGTCCAGTCTTGGATTCTAGGGGAGTAGGTGCATGAGTTTCGATGCGGACGAGGAAATCCTCCAGGACTTTCTGGTCGAGGCGGGTGAAATCCTCGAACAGTTGTCCGAGCAACTGGTTGAACTGGAAAATCGTCCGGACGATACGGATTTGCTCAATGCTATCTTTCGCGGCTTCCATACCGTAAAAGGTGGTGCTGGATTCCTGCAGCTCGATGCTCTGGTCGGTTGTTGCCATATTGCCGAGAACGTCTTTGATATTTTGCGAAAAGGCGAGCGTCAGGTCACCTCGGAACTCATGGATGTGGTGTTGCAAGCGCTGGATAGCGTCAACAGCATGTTCGATGAAGTGCGTGAACGTACTGAGCCGACCCCGGCTGATCCTGAACTCCTGGCCGCACTGGCAGTACTGGCTCAGCCTGAGTCGGCGGATGCGGCGCCGGAACCGCCCGCCAGTGCCGAGCCGGAAACGGCACCCACAAGCCCGGACGCAACGCCTGAAGGCGATATAACTGACGACGAGTTCGAGCAGTTGCTGGATGCCTTGCATGAACCCGGTGGAAGTACTGCCACTGATGCCCCGGAAGCGCCTGCGGCAGAGGGGTCGGCTGACAGTGATGAAATCACTGATGATGAATTCGAAGCGCTGCTGGATCAGTTGCACGGGCCAGGCAAGGCCCCGGCACTGAAAGCTGCCGAAGCTGCTCCAGCGAGCAGCGGAGATGATATTTCCGAAGATGAATTCGAAGCGCTGCTGGATGAATTGCACGGCAGCGGCAAGGCCCCGGGCGTCGCAGCTGACGCCGAGGCGGCGGGCAGCCCGGCAGGTGAGAAGGCCGGAGACGACATCAGTGATGATGAGTTCGAAGCCTTGCTCGATCAATTGCACGGCAAAGGCAAGGGCCCCGGTGTCGAAGGTGCGCCAGCGGGTGCAGCTCCGCCGCCTGCAGCCGCCAAGCCTGCGGAAAAAACTGAGCCACCTGCCAAGGCGGCCCCCAAAGCCGCAGCCAAAGCAGCGTCACCTGCTGCCGAGAAAAAACCGGCTGCCAAGCCTGCCGCCAAGTCGGCGGGGGGTAACGGTGGAAATGAGCCGGCTCCGGTTGACGCCACCGTGCGCGTGGATACCGCGCGGCTGGATGAGATCATGAATATGGTCGGTGAGCTGGTGCTGGTGCGTAATCGACTGGTGCGCCTGGGTGACAGCAATAATGACGAAGAATTGAGCAAAGCGGTCAGCAATCTGGATGTGGTCACTGCCGACTTGCAAAGTTCGGTGATGAAAACGCGCATGCAGCCGATCAAGAAAGTATTCGGCCGCTTCCCGCGTGTGGTGCGGGACCTGGCGCGCAACCTGAAAAAGGAAATCAACCTGGAACTGATTGGTGAAGAAACCGATCTGGACAAGAACCTGGTTGAGGCGTTGGCTGATCCCTTGGTCCACCTTGTGCGCAACTCGGTCGATCATGGTATTGAAATGCCTGATGAGCGTGAGCAGGCGGGTAAGCCGCGCACCGGTAAAGTGGTGCTGGCCGCTGAACAGGAAGGCGATCAGATTCTGTTGACCATCACTGACGATGGTCGCGGTATGGATGCGGATGTGCTGCGTGCCAAGGCGGTTGAGAAGGGCATGATGGACAAGGATGCCGCCGAGCGCCTGAGCGAGAATGAATGCTTCAATCTGATTCTGGCTCCGGGCTTCTCGACCAAGACGGAAATATCCGATGTGTCCGGCCGGGGCGTCGGTATGGATGTGGTCAAAACCAAGATTTCCCAGCTCAACGGTACCATCAATATCGAGTCGACCAAGGGCAAAGGCTCGCGGATTGCCATCAAGGTACCCTTGACACTGGCAATCATGCCGACCCTGATGATCATGCTGGCTGACCAGGCGTTTGCCTTGCCGTTGGTCAATGTCAACGAGATATACAGCCTGGATCTGTCACGCACCAATGTCGTCGATGGTCAGGAAGTCATTATCGTACGTGACAAGACACTGCCGCTGTTCTACCTCAAGCGCTGGTTGCTGCCAGGGGTGGAAGATACCTCGGACAATTCGGCAGCCAGTGTGGTAATAGTGTCCGTGGGAACACAGAAGGTCGGCTTTGTGGTTGATCAACTGGTAGGTCAGGAAGAAGTGGTGATCAAACCCCTGGGTCGAATGCTCCATGGCACGGCTGGTATGGCTGGAGCAACTATTACCGGGGATGGACGAATTGCCCTGATTCTGGATATTCCGGGCCTGCTCAAGCGCTATGCACGTCGTGGCTGACGTTGCTGTGCCCGCCGGTAGGTTTGCTCCGGAATAAATCGGGATTGTCAGGGCGCGGGCTACACAAGCCCAGCATAGTGATTGGGAGACAGTATGGCGGTTAAGGTGCTGGTGGTGGATGACTCTGGATTCTTCCGCCGCCGGGTAACGGAAATTCTCGCCGGTGACGTGCAGATTGAGGTTGTCGGCACGGCCACCAATGGCAAGGAAGCAATCGAAAAGGTCCAGTCACTGCGGCCTGACGTTATCACCATGGATTATGAAATGCCGGTGATGGACGGCATTACTGCGGTCAAGGAAATCATGCAGCGCTTCCCTACGCCAGTGCTGATGTTCTCTTCATTGACTTACGAAGGTGCCCGCGTCAGCCTGGATGCGCTGGAAGCCGGTGCAGCCGATTACCTGCCAAAGAATTTTGAAGACATTTCGCGCAACCCGGACAAGGTACGGCAGCTGCTTTGTGAGCGGGTACATACCCTGGCACGGACCAACCGGCATTCGCTGGGTCTGAGTGGCCCCAGCCGCAGCACAGCAGCCACCCCGGCGCCAGCAGCAGGCTTGCGCAGGCCGCTGAATGAGCCCGCTGCCCCCCGCCGAGACGCCCCGGCAGCGCCTCGGCAGGCCAGCAGCCCACCACCACGCAAACGCCAATACAAGCTGGTTGCCATTGGCACCTCGACCGGTGGCCCGGTGGCCCTGCAGAAAGTACTGACGCAATTGCCGGCCAGTTTTCCGGCCCCGCTGCTATTGGTGCAGCATATGCCGGCAGCCTTTACCAAGGCCTTTGCCGAGCGTCTCGACAAGCTTTGCAGGATTCGCGTCAAGGAAGCCGAGGACGGCGATATATTGCGTGTCGGAACAGCCTTGTTGGCACCCGGTGGCAAACAGATGATGGTGGATGGTCGTGGTACGGTACGCATACTGCCGGGTGACGAACGGTTGAATTACAAGCCGTGTGTCGATGTCACTTTTGGTTCGGCTGCCAAGGCCTTTCAGGACAAGGTGCTGGCGGTCGTCCTTACCGGTATGGGCGCTGATGGTCGTGAAGGTGCGCGCATGCTCAAACAGGCGGGCAGTCAGATCTGGGCGCAGGATGAGGCCAGTTGCGTGATTTACGGGATGCCGATGGCTATTGCCAAGGCCAACCTGGCCGATGGTATTTACAGTCTGGATGATATCGGCCGTTATCTGGCGGAGCTGGGCTGATGGATATCCTCAGCATAATTGGCGTCATTCTGGCTTTTGTGGCCATTATTGGGGGCAATTATCTTGAGGGTGGGCATCTCGGCGCTCTGCTCAATGGCCCGGCGGCGATTATTGTTATCGGCGGGACTCTGGGTGCTTCCTTTATTCAGACGCCTTTGCCCATCTTCAAACGCGCGCTGACCATCGCACGCTGGATTTTTGTGCCACCCCAGCAGCGTTTGCAGGAAGGTATCGCGCGCATCATCGAATGGAGTACTACGGCCCGTAAGGAGGGCTTGCTCGGGCTGGAAAGTCTGGCCGATCTGGAACCGGACCCCTTTGTCCGCAAGGGGCTGCATCTGTTGGTGGATGGTAACGAACCGGAGGCCTTGCGCAGCATCCTGGAAGTGGACATTATCACCCAGGAAAGCCGTGATCTGATGGCGGCCAAGGTTTACGAAAGTATGGGTGGATATTCGCCGACCATCGGTATTATCGGGGCGGTGATGGGGCTGATTCACGTGATGGGCAATCTGGCTGACCCGTCAGCGCTGGGTAGCGGGATTGCAGTCGCTTTCGTGGCGACCATTTATGGTGTGGCTCTGGCCAACCTGTTTCTGCTGCCGGTAGCCAACAAGCTCAAGGCGGTCGTCATGCAGCAATCACGCTACCGTGAAATGCTGCTGGAAGGGCTGCTCTCAATTGCCGAAGGCGAAAATCCACGCGCCATCGAAATGAAGCTCGAGGGCTTCCTGGAGTAGGCCATGCGTCGTCGAATGCAGCCCGAGCATGAGAACCATGAACGCTGGCTGGTTTCCTATGCTGACTTCATTACCTTGCTGTTTGCCTTTTTCGTTGTCATGTATTCCATCTCTTCGGTCAATGAAGGCAAGTACAAGGTTTTGTCGGATACGCTGGTGGGAGCGTTCAATACCCCGCAGCGATCCATCCAGCCGATCCAGATCGGAGAAGAAGTGCCGCGTGGTATCAGTAGTTCCAGCGAATTTGCGGCCAGTGGTCGTGGTGATGGCGAGGGCCAGGACGCACTGGAAGATATCTCCCAGTCGCTGCGTTCGGCTTTCGGTGATCTGATCAGCGCCGGCGATCTGGAGGTGCGCGGCAATGAGTTGTGGATCGAAATTGAACTCAACTCAAGCCTGCTTTTCCCCAGTGCGGACGCTTTGCCGCTGGATGCTGCATTCACTCTGATCGATCGTATAGCCGACATTCTGGCACCGTATCAGAACCCGATTCATGTGGAAGGCTTTACCGATAATCTGCCCATCAATTCGCGTCAGTATCCGACCAATTGGGAGTTGTCTGCGGCCAGGGCAGCCAGTGTCGTGCGTATGCTGACCAATGGTGGCGTCGATCCCCAGCGGCTGGCTGCAGTCGGCTACGGTGAGCACAAGCCAGTGGCAGACAACACCACCGCCGCCGGTCGGCGCGCGAATCGTCGGGTGGTGCTACTGGTGTCACGCTTTACCGATCAGCGGCATACCCCGTTCGATAACGAAGCGGACCCTATCGACTCAATGCGCGAAGCCAGGTCGCAAACTGGCACGACTTCTGCTAATTAATTCTGTATAGCTGCGTCTGATCCTGTCAGGCGTCAAAATTTCGTTGTGTGCCTGCACTGCAGGCAAGGCACATGACTCGCGGAGGGGTGTAATGAGAGTCTGGGCAGTAGCCAATCAGAAGGGTGGGGTGGGCAAAACCACGACAGCTGTCGCCCTGGCCGGCTTGCTGGCTGATCAGGGGCAGCGTGTGCTGGTGGTTGATCTGGACCCGCATGGCTCGATGACCAGCTATTTCGGGCATGATCCTGACAGCCTGACCAGCAGCGTATTCAATCTGTTTCAGCATCAGGGCCAGGTACCTGACGGGCTGGCGGAAGCCTTGTTGCTGGCCACCTCGCATGAACGCATCAGCCTGATGCCGTCGAGTACCTCATTGGCTACGCTGGAGCGCCAGTCAGCGAGCCAGGGTGGTTTTGGTCTGGTGCTGTCGCGTGCGTTGGCGCAATTGTGGGACCGTTTTGACTTTGTGCTGATCGACAGTCCCCCTCTCCTGGGGGTATCGATGATCAACGCGCTTGCTGCCTGCGAGCAACTGGTGATTCCGGTACAAACCGAGTTTCTTGCCCTGAAGGGCCTGGAGCGCATGGTTCATACACTGAATATGGTCAATCGATCGCGCAAGCAGGCCTTGCCTTTCACTATCGTGCCCACCCTGTTTGACCGTCGTACCCAGGCTTCGGTGAGCACCTTGCGAACCTTGCGTCTGGATTATGGCAATCATCTCTGGCAAGCGTTTATCCCGATTGATACCAAGCTGAGGGATGCCAGCCTGGCTGGCGTCGTGCCTTCGCAACTGGACGCCTCTGCCCGTGGCGTTCTGGCTTATCGTGCTCTGTTGCGCTATTTGCTCGCCCAGTCGCTGTCCGGCAAGGTGGCGGTAGCATGAGTCAGGCTAATGTCCATGCGTTCACGGCCGATACAGGAAGCAGACATGATCAACAAGGCACATTACACATGAGTAAACGTCTCCCGGTACAGGAGTACATACCGGAACAGACTCTGCAGCATTATCTGGATGATTTGTTGCAAGAAGCAGCTGTCGCGCTGCAGGAAAGTGCTGAGCCAACGCTACCGGTTGCCCCTCCGCCGGCTCCCCTGGTCGTGCACAAGGCGATCGAGAGTCAGGCCGTCGTCGAGACGGTTGCACCGGAGGAGGCTCCGGTACCAGCAGCTGCTGTGCACGAAGCCTGGCGTGAAGGTGAGTTCGAGGCCTTGCTGTTTGACGTCGGTGGTCTGACGCTGGCAGTCCCGCTGGTGTCCCTGGGCAGTATCTACCCACTGGACAGCGAGATTACGCCACTCTTTGGGCAGCCGGACTGGTTTCTTGGCATCCTGCCGACCCCGGCTGGCAACCTGAAGGTGCTGGATACAGCGCGCTGGGTGATGCCCGAGCGCTATCGTGAGGAGTTGCAGGACCGTCTGCAGTTCGTGATCTCTGTTGAGGGATACGACTGGGGTATGGCGGTACATGACGTCAGTCAGTCCATCAGGCTGACGGCGGAACAGGTCAAGTGGCGTTCCCAGCAAGGTAAACGTCCCTGGCTGGCAGGTACCGTGATTGAACATATGTGCGCTTTGCTGGATGTTTCGGCATTGGCCCGCCTGATTAGCCAGCATGGCCAGCAGACAGGCGGTGACAAGCCTGCGCCGGCGCATTAGGATGAACGCATAACCTGGAGCGGGAAGTATAACGATGAAAAATGACAACAATCAGAGTGCGGAAGATCCGATCCTGCAGTGGGTGACTTTCCGCCTCGACAACGAAACCTATGGCATCAATGTGATGCAGGTGCAGGAAGTATTGCGGCATACCGAAATTGCTCCGGTCCCTGGCGCGCCTTCTTATGTCATGGGAATCATCAACCTGCGTGGCAACGTGGTGACGGTGATTGATACCCGCTTGCGCTTCGGGCTGTCTTCGGCGCCGGTAACCGATAATACCCGTATTGTGATTATCGAGGCCGACAAGCAGGTGGTCGGCATTCTGGTCGACAGCGTGGCGGAAGTGGTTTATCTGCGCCAGTCCGAAATCGAAACTGCGCCCAATGTGGGTACCGATGAGTCGGCCAAGTTCATCCAGGGTGTCTGCAACAAGAACAATGAGTTGCTGATTCTGGTGGACCTGGAAAAGATGATGAGTGAAGAAGAGTGGGCCGAGCTGCAAGGATTCTGATGCCATGATGGCGCCCTGGGCAATGCTGCTGGTAGGACTTGGACTGGGCGTGCTGGTAGCTGCTCTGGTGCTGCTGGCCATTGTCCTGCGCCGTCGTCTGCTTAAGATTGATACCCGGCATGCCCGGTTGGAGCAGCGCGTCGAGCAGCTGACTCGTGATCTGAGTGGTTTCCGCCAGGGTACGGTCGGTATGGGGGAAGAGCTCAATGTGCTACGCGAGCAACTCAAGCGTCTGCATGACCGGCAGCAGCAGGTCGAGCAGCAGGACCCGCAAACCCTGCCCTACAATCAGGCTGCCCGTCTGGTGGGTATGGGGGCCAGCATGGAAGATCTGACGCAGGCATGCGGGTTGTCCCGTGCAGAAGCCGAATTGGTGCTCAAGTTGCACGCCGTCCGCAAGCCCTCTGCCTGATCAACAAAGACCCGCTTATTCTGCGTCGTCAACATCCGTCTGGTCTGCTTCCGGCGGCACGAAACCCTCTGGCGCCTTGCCTTTGAGATACCAGGCAAAGGCAATGATTTCGGCAATCGTCCGGTACAGTTCCGCTGGAATCTGGTCGCCCAGTTCCATGCGCGCCAGTACCTGAACCAGGTCAGCATTCTGATAGATGGGTACTTCATATTCCATCGCCAGGGCGATGATCTGTTCAGCTATCTCGGCTTCGCCTTTGGCGCTGAGAGTTGGGGTGGTTTCGCCGTCATAAACCAGGGCAACGGCTTCCCGGGTGGTGGATTCAGCCATCAGGTTACCTCGTCAATCCAGCGTTGTTGCACCAGTTGTTCAGGTTCCGGTGGGCTGCCGCGGTGCGAGCTCAGCTTGCCGACCGCCAGTCCCTGGCTTTCCAGACGCTGGCGCAAGTAGTCCAGCTCCTGCCTGACCAGTTGCAGGGTATCGGGTTGCTCGGCCCAGAACTGGCTGCTGACCGTTTCCTTGTGCAGACGGGTAATAACCTGCAGCGGGCCCAACTGCTCCAGGCTGAAGGCCAGGCGCACTTCCCATTGGGGGGAGGCGGCGTCCTGGTTTTTTTTCTTTGCCGCTTCTTCATCGCGTTGAATACGCATCTGTACATGGCTGAATTGCTGGCCGTCCCGAACGGGGAGTTCCAGTTGCCATACCGTCTGGCTGCTGCCATCGGCAAAACTCTGGGTTTGCCCCACACTCTGCAATTGATGGTGCTGAATGCGTGACAGCAAGGCTGCGGTCAGGCGCAGGAGGCTGCCGAGGTCCGACGTATTGCCCAGTTGCTGGAGGACTCGGGTAGGCAGCGGAAACAGGCCGGGTTTGACCATTGGTGGTGCCTGCCAGGGGCTGCCGGCTTGCAACAGGTTGCGCATGCCACCCGGCGGCAAATGTTGCTGCAGGGTGACCAGTAGCTGAAGCAAGCCGCTTTTCAGGTCGCTGCCCGGTGGTGGTTCGCTGCTGCTGGCCAGTTTTCCAAGCAGGGGCAGCAATGCCTTGAGTTCGGGCAAGCGCACCGTTTCTGCATTGTTTTGCGGGGTACGGCTGTCGGTAGAGACGGTTGCAGTGCTCTGTTGCAAGGCCTGGGTCAGGCGCTGCAACCCGGCTTCCATAAATACGCCGCTGTCACGCAATGCGCGGGCAACGCCGCTTTCGGTACTTAGCTGCTGCGTCGTGCTGATGTACTGCAATACCTGGCGGATGGCGGTATGCAGCGGGGGTGTCAGCGTCTGGCTGTTCGGCGCTGCGGGCTGGGCCAGCTGGTCTGCTCGCTGGAGCAGCGGTTCCGCCGTGGCCTGACGTTGCAGGGTGTCACGCAGCCCTTGCAAGACCAGCAGCTGACGTTGCTGATCAGGTAGCGCAGCCACACGCAACTCACCTTGCTGACCGACTGACGCCGTGATCAGACTCCCGACGGCAACTGGACGGGTGCTGTTCAGGTTGAGTAATTGACCACTGGCCTGTTCGCTGGTGATGCGTGCCTGTACCGCATAGGTTGTCTGGTTGTTGGTAACCACAGGTTGCTGCTGGATTACCCGCGCCTGTACCTGGCTGTTGGGTGGAAAACGTTGTGGATCCAGTCGGGTGATGGTTTCTGTGCCGGCAGCGGGTAGCGCCGGAGTGAGAATTGCCATGAGCCGGTTCGGATTCACTTGCTGCAGATTCAGCTGGCTGCCTTCCGGCAGGGGACGAGGGCTCAGCACAGGCAGCTGCAGGTTGCGTTCCCCGCGATTGTCTTGCACCACGACACGCAGCATCAACTCGAATTGACCGTTGCTGGTTGGTTGGCTTTTGACGACTTCAGCCTGGGCGGCTTGAGCACCAAGCAATCCTGCGGCAATCGGACGCATGAGTTGCAGGGCGACCGCGAGGCTGTCGCTCGGACGCGCGGAAGTGCCCGCAGGTATGGGCCCCGGGGTTTGTGGCGGCAGTGGCGGCAAGCTGAAATCTGAGCTCATATTGTCACAAGTTGATGTAAATCATGGCCACTGTAAAAGGGGCTGTATGTATAATGAGTCCCATAAATTAAGGGGTTAGCGCAATTTCACGCGCCGACCAGTAAAGTTGCCTGGAAGTATAGCGGTCGCTGGCGCTTTGCTCATCAGTTCGATGGGATCATTAACGGGGTCAAGGTGCAAGCACAGTCGATCACAGTCCACAATCTGACCTGCGAGCGGGATGAGCGCCTGCTGTTCAGCGGTATGGATTTTGCGCTGCAATCCGGCGACATCCTGCAGGTGATCGGACCCAATGGTACTGGTAAAACCAGCCTGTTGCGCATTCTGGCCGGCTTGATGCCGGCACTGGAAGGGGATGTGCGTTATGGCGATGCTTCGGTGTATACCCCGACTGGTCGTGAGCGCTGGCAGCGTGAGCGCTTGTTTATCGGTCATGAACCAGCGGTCAAGGCGAGCCTGACACCGGAAGAGAATCTGGCCTGGCTATGTGCGCTGAACACGCCGGTCAGCCGCGAAGCTATCTGGCAGGCACTGGAAAATCTGGGCCTGCGTGGATTCGAAGATGTACCATGCCACCAGCTATCGGCCGGCCAGAAACGTCGAGTAGCCCTGGCCCGCCTGTATTTGCAGGCGCATCCGGTATGGATACTGGACGAACCCTTTACGGCCATTGACCGTGATGGTGTAGCCAGCCTCGAGCGTCATGTCCTGGCACATGCGGAGGCGGGTGGCTGCGTCATCCTGACGACCCATCACAGCCTGGAGCACCTGCCACAGGTGCGCCAGCTTGACTTGCAGCGGGTGACCTGATGGGACGTGTGCTCTGGTTACTGTTCTGCCGCGAGTGGCGTCTGGCCTGGCGTCGTCCGGGTGAGATGCTCAATCCGCTGATATTTTTCGCCATTGTGATCAGCCTGTTTCCGCTGGCGGTCGGGCCGGAGCCGGGTACCTTGCAGATAATGGCCCCGGGAGTGGTCTGGGTGGCCGCCTTGTTGGCGACCTTGCTGTCTCTGGATGGCCTGTTTCGTAGTGACTACGAGGATGGCTCACTGGAACAGTGGGTATTGTCGCCATATCCGCTGGCACTGATGGTGTTGATCAAGGTGGTTCATCACTGGCTGATATCGGGTCTGGCCCTGGTCCTGCTGGCGCCGGTCTTTGCCCTGATGCTGTCGTTACCGCTGGCCGTGGTGCCGGTATTGTGTCTGACGCTGCTGCTGGGTACGCCGGTCCTGAGTCTGCTCGGTGCGGTTGGAGCCGCTCTGACGGTCGGCCTCAAAGGCGGTGGCGGAGTTTTGCTGGCACTGTTGATTCTGCCCCTGTACATTCCGGTGCTGATTCTGGGTACTGGCGCGGTGGAAGCTGCCATGCAGGGTTTGCCGGTTGCCGGTTATCTGCTCTGGCTGGGTTGCCTGGCAGTATTGGCGTTGACCCTGGCGCCCTTTGCGATTGCTGCCGGGTTGCGGATCGGGGTAGCCGAATGATCCTAGAGTTTTCAACTCCTGAAACGAGTGTCTGACGCATGAACTGGACGTTTTTTCACAAGCTGGGTTCGCCCAGATGGTTTTACGACATCAGCGGCCGCTGGTTGCCCTGGTTTGCCGTAGCCAGTGCCTTGCTGCTGACTATCGGGCTCGTCTGGGGCTTGTTGTATGCGCCTGAAGATTATCAGCAGGGCAACAGTTTCCGGATTATCTATATCCACGTCCCCGCAGCTTTTGTTGCGCAATCGGTCTATATCATGCTGGCTGCCTGCGGCATTGTAACCCTGGTGTGGCGGATGAAACTGGCTGACGTGGCGCTGCGTTGTGCTGCGCCCTTCGGAGCCTGGATGACCTTTGTCGCGCTGTTGACCGGTGCCATCTGGGGGAAACCGACCTGGGGGACTTACTGGGTCTGGGATGCGCGGCTGACGTCAATGTTGATTCTGCTGTTCCTGTACTTTGGCGTAATTGCGCTATCGCAAGCGATCAGCAATCGCGACACTGCGGCCAAGGCCACTGCCGTGCTGGCTATCGTCGGGGTGATCAATATTCCGATCATCAAATACTCGGTCAACTGGTGGAACACCCTGCATCAGCCGGCGACCTTCAAACTGACTGAAAAACCGGCCATGCCGGCCGAGATGTGGTTGCCATTATTGCTGGCGGTGCTGGGGTTCTACACCCTGTTTACGGTGTGTTTGTTGATGCGCATGCGCAATGAAGTGCTGCGTCGTGAATCGAAAACCCGCTGGGCACAAGCCGAGCTGGAGCGTTTGTCATGAGTGGTCTGAGCGAATTTTTTGCCATGGATGGGCATGGGCCTTATGTCTGGGCATCCTATGTCATCACCCTGGCGATACTGGCCTTGAATGTGGTGCAGCCCTGGCTGGCGCGCAAGCGCCTGATCAAAGAAACAGCACGGCGTCGCCGCCGGGAGGAGATGTAATGCATCCGGTTCGCAAGAAACGACTGTCGATTGTTTTGTTGATTCTGGCCGGCGTGGGTATCGCCGTAGCCCTGGCGCTGGCCGCATTGAGCCAGAATATCAACCTGTTCTACACCCCGACCGAGATTGCCGAAGGTGGGGCACCGCTGGATACGCGCATTCGCGCCGGTGGCATGGTGGTGGACGGCAGTGTGGTGCGATCACAAACGGATTTGAATGTAGCCTTCGATCTGACTGATGGCGAGCGGTCGGTGACGGTGAGCTTCGATGGTATTCTGCCGGACCTGTTCCGCGAGGGGCAGGGTATCGTTGCACTGGGTCGATTGAATGCGGACCGGGTCCTGATTGCTGATGAGGTCCTGGCCAAGCACGACGAAGAGTACATGCCGCCGGAAGTCGCCCAGGCGATGGAGCGTGCCATGGAACGAGTGAACGAGTCCAAGGCTGGCGAGCAAGAATCCTCGTCCGGCTATTCATACTGATGTTGGAGGCTGCATGATTCCTGAACTGGGTCAGGTCGCGCTGATCATTGCTCTGGTGATTGCCGTATTGCAATCGATTATTCCCTTGTACGGAGCCTGGCGCGGTGACAGTCTGGCGATGAATTTTGCCCGACCGGCGGCGGCAGGGCAGCTGCTGTTTGTGCTGCTTGCCTATGTGTGCCTGACCTATGCCTTTCTGACCGATGACTTCAGCGTGACCTATGTCGCCCTCAACTCCAATTCGGCCTTGCCCTGGTATTACCAGCTCAGCGCCGTCTGGGCCGGGCATGAAGGTTCACTTGTGCTGTGGGCCTTGATGCTGACCGGGTGGGGGTTTGCCGTTGCGGTATTCTCGCGTGATTTGCCCGATGAGATGCTCAGCCGGGTACTCGCGGTGATGGGTATGATTGGTTGTGGCTTTCTGCTGTTCACGCTGATGACCTCCAATCCTTTCGATCGTCAACTGCCTTTCCACCCGGCCGATGGCAACGATCTCAATCCCTTGTTGCAGGACTTTGGCCTGATCGTGCATCCGCCGACGCTGTACATGGGCTATGTCGGTTTCTCGGTGGCCTTTGCCTTTGCGATTGCTGCGCTCCTGGGTGGCCGCCTGGATGCGGCCTGGGCGCGCTGGTCGCGACCGTGGACGCTGGCAGCCTGGGCCTTTCTCTCGCTGGGCATTATTCTCGGTTCCTGGTGGGCCTATTACGAGCTTGGCTGGGGAGGGTGGTGGTTCTGGGATCCGGTGGAAAATGCATCCTTCATGCCCTGGCTGGTCGGTACGGCACTGCTGCATTCACTGGCGGTTACCGAGAAGCGCGGGGTATTCAAGAGCTGGACCGTACTGTTGGCCATTGCGGCCTTCTCACTCAGCCTGCTGGGGACCTTTCTGGTGCGCTCGGGGGTGCTGACGTCAGTACACGCCTTTGCCACAGACCCGGAACGCGGGGTCTTCATCCTTGGTTTCCTGCTGGTGGTGGTCGGAGGCTCCCTGCTGTTGTATGCCCTGCGCGCGCCAGTGGTGAAGAGCCGGATCGGTTTTGATTTGTGGTCACGGGAAACCTTTCTGCTGGTCAACAACGTGATCCTGGTAGTGGCAACGCTCATGGTGCTGCTCGGCACTCTGTACCCACTGGTGCTGGATGCCATGACCGGGGCGATCGTTTCTGTCGGGCCGCCCTATTACAATGCGCTTTTCGTGCCTTTGATGGCACTGCTGATGGCCGCCATGGGCATTGGTATGCTCAGTCGCTGGAAAGAGACTCCACTACGCTGGCTGTGGGGGCAGATCAAATGGGTGCTTGTGTTGTCCGCCATTGGCGCGATTGCCATGGCGCTGTGGGTAGGCGATCACTACTTTGCTATCGGCAGTCTGATGTTGCTGGTGATCTGGGTAGTCGGATTGAGTCTCAAGGATATACACAACAAGACCCGCCACAAGGGGTGGTGGCCTGGCTTGCGCGGCTTGCCGCGCAGTTATTGGGGGATGACCCTGGCGCATATCGGTATGGCGGTGTGCGCGGTCGGCGTGGTTGGCGCCAGTTTGTTCGACAGTCAGCGCGATTTACGCATGGCGCCGGGCGAGTCGGTGGAGCTGGGTGGTTATCGCTTTGAATACGAAGGCATCCAGCCGAGGGTCAGTTCCAACTGGCAGTCGGATGTGGCGATTATCAATGTCTACAAGGGCGAGCGTCGAATTACCCAGATGCGTCCGGAAAAACGCCTGTTTACCGTGCAGAACCAGATGATGACCGAGGCAGCGATCCATGCCGGCTTTACTCGCGATCTGTTTGTTGCCATGGGTGAGCCACTGGGTAACGATGCCTGGGCCATGCGGGTACACATCAAACCCTTTGTGCGCTGGATCTGGCTGGGTGGTCTGCTCATGGTCTTTGGTGGCCTGTTGGCCGCGACCGACAAGCGCTATCGTTTGAAAGCACGCCGGGCCCGTAGCCAAAGTGCAAAACTGGAGCAAGCTGATGCATAGAGGATTGATGTTGCTGCCATTGGCGGTCTTTCTGTTGATGTCGGTTTTCCTGTTCAAGGGGTTGTTTGTCGATGACGATGCCTTGCCCTCGGCACTTATCGGCAAGCCGCTCCCTGCATTCAGTCTGCCAGCGGTCGAAGACGATGAGCGCTTGCTGACAGCGGCGGACCTTGAAGGCCCCGCTCTGGTCAATGTCTGGGGTACGTGGTGTGTGGCCTGCCGGGTGGAGCACCCCTACCTCAACCGGCTGGCCCGCGACGGCGTGGTGATTCACGGCATCAACTACAAGGATGACAATGCTGCAGCGCGCAAATGGTTGCAGGATTTTCACGACCCCTACCAGCAAAATGTAGCCGACAAGGACGGTCGTCTGGGGATTGAGCTGGGCGTTTACGGCGCCCCCGAAACCTTTCTGATTGATGCTGAAGGGGTGATTCGTTACAAGTTCATTGGCGTAGTTGATGACCGTGTCTGGGAAAACGAGCTGGGACCGCGTTACTACGCGCTGCTGGAGGAGCAATGATGCGTTTTCTTCTGGTTGCCGTATTCACGCTCCTGGCCTGGTTCGCTCAGGCGGCGGTCGATACCTTCGAGTTTGACAGCGAAGAGCAGCGGCAGCGCTACTATCAGCTGGGTCAGGAGCTGCGCTGCCCGATGTGTCAGAACCAGAATATTGCTGACTCGGATGCACCGATTGCCGCTGATCTGCGCCGTGAGGTTTACCGTCTGCTGCAAGAGGATAAAAGCGATAGCGAGATCACTGACTACATGGTCCAGCGCTATGGTGATTTTGTCCGCTACCGCCCGCCGCTCAATGCCCAGACACTGGTGCTGTGGATTGGTCCTGGGGTGCTCTTGCTGGCTGGTTTTGCCATCCTCGGCGTCATGGTCCGTCGCCGGCGCAAGGCGTTGGCCGGGGAAGTACATGACTTGAGCGACGATGACCAGCAACGATTGCAATCCCTGTTGAAGAAGCGAGCGTCTGATGATTGATTTCTGGTTATTGAGTGCTCTGTTGATCCTTGTCGGCATGCTCACGCTGATCTGGCCGTTGTGGCGTACCCGGCAGCAGAAGACGGTGGACCGCACTGCACTGAATGTGGCCTTGTATGAAGAGCGGGTCGCCGAGTTGACAGCTCAGCGGGAACAAGGCGACATCACTGCCGAACAGCAGGAACAGGCGCAACAGGAAGCCAGTCGGCTGCTGCTGGAAGATACGGCGAATGCCGATACTGGTGTGCGTCCTCGCAAGCGAGGCGGGTGGTGGCAACTGCTGGTGCCTGCCTTGCTGCTTCCGGTAGCGGTAGTCTGGCTCTATACCCTGTGGGGAAATCCGGAGGGGCTGGCCTTGCAGCGCGAGTTGCAGCAGACGTCCGCGACCCAGAGCTTGCCGGAATATATTGAGCGCATGGAGCGCATCGTGCGCGTGCAGCCGCAAAATGGTGAAGCCTGGTACATGCTTGGACGCGCCTACATGAGCGCTCAGCAGCCGGAGATGGCTGCAGCTGCCTTCGGCAACAGTCTGGAGCGAGTGGGTGAACGTCCCGAAGTACTGGCACAGTTGGCTCAGGCACGCTACTTCGCCGCAGGCAATCAACTTGATGCCGCGGCGGTAGAGGCCCTGGATCGCGCTCTGGAGCTGGATGCACAGGAGCCGACGGCGTTGGGGCTGATGGGCATCGCAGCGTTTGAAGGAAGGGATTACACGGGGGCTATTGGATATTGGACACGTTTGCTGGCCGGTATGCCTGAAGACAGTGAGGGTGCTGCGACCATTCGTGGTGGTATTGAGCGGGCTGAGCGACGCCTGGGGGGTGATGAGGGCGAACGACCACAGGATGATCCGCAGGCGGTGATTCGTGTGCGCCTGGAGCTGGCAGCCAATCTGTTGGAGAACGTCAGCGAGGAAGCTGTGGTGTTCCTTTTTGCACGTGATCCCCAGGGGCAACCAATGCCGTTGGTGGCTCGCCGCTTCAACCCGGACGAGTTGCCGGCTGATGTTGTACTGGGCAATGCCGATGCCATGTTGCCGGGAGTGCGTCTGGAACCGGGCCAGCAGGTCGAGTTGATTGCCCGCTTGTCACCGGATGGCAATGTGATGCAGGGCAGTCATGAAGGCCGCTTGGCGACAGTGACGGTCGGTGCCGAAGACGCAGTCACTCTGCGTATCGATCAAGCCCTGGAGTAATCCTCCGGGGCTTTTGCCGTAGCCGGTGTTACTTTGGCCGGGTGCTTCAATCGCCCAGCATGTTCCTCGCCTGTACATGCTGGTCGAACTCCGCTTCGTTCAAGTACCCCAGTGCCATGGCTGCCTGCTTGAGGCTGCTGCCTTCCTGCCATGCTTTCTTGGCAATCTCCGCGGCCTTGTCGTAGCCGATCAGTGGATTGAGTGCAGTGACCAGCATCAGACTGTTGTCGAGGTGTTCGCGCATCTTGTCGGCATCCACTTCCAGCCCCAGCAAGCAGTTCTGACGGAAGCTGTTGCTGCCATCCGTCAGCAGACGAATGGATTGCAACAGGTTGTAGATCACCAACGGCTTGAATACATTCAATTGCAGGTGACCCTGGGCGGCGGCCATGCTCAGACTGCTGTCATTGCCCATAATCTGGCAAGCCAACATGGACAGCGCCTCGCACTGGGTCGGATTGACCTTGCCCGGCATGATTGAGCTGCCCGGCTCATTGGCCGGAAGACGCACTTCGCCCAGCCCTGCTCGAGGCCCGCTACCCAGCAGGCGCAAATCATTGGCCAGCTTCATCAGAGTCACGGCGATCTGTTTGCAAGCTGCGTGCAAACGTACCAGAGGTTCATGGCCGGCAAGGGCGGCAAACTTGTTGTCGGCACTGGTAATAGGCAATCCGGTTTGCTCTGCCAGGCAGTCGGCGATGGCCTGGGCGAAGCCCCTGGGGGCGTTCAGGCCGGTGCCTACGGCAGTTCCGCCCTGGGCAATGGCACAGACTGACGGCAGCGCCTGTTCAATGGCTTCAATGCCCAGATCCAGCTGACTGACAAAGGCCGACATTTCCTGGCCAAAGGTCAGCGGAGTGGCATCCATCATGTGGGTGCGGCCAATCTTGATCTGCTTCTGATAGTGATCGGCGATATCCGCCAGGCAATCACGCAGCCCATGCAGCGCCGGCAAAAGGTGCTGATCGGTTTCAGTCAGCGCCGCCAGGTGCATGGCGCTGGGAAAGGTGTCGTTGGAGCTCTGCCCGCGGTTGACGTGGTCATTCGGGTGTACCGGTTGCTTGCCGCCCAGGGCATGTCCGGCCAGCTCATTGGCCCGGTTGGCAATAACTTCATTTGCGTTCATATTGCTTTGAGTGCCACTACCGGTTTGCCAGACCGAGAGTGGAAATTGCCGATCATGCTCTCCAGCGATGATTTCGTCGCAAGCCTGTTCGATCAGAATGGCCAGCTCGGGTTGCAGGTTCCCGGCTTGGCTATTGCATCGCGCGGCAGCTTTCTTGATCTGGGCCAGGGCATAAATGACCGCGAGCGGAATGCGTTCTTCGCCGATGGCAAAAAACTGCAGGGAGCGCTGGGTCTGGGCGCCCCAATAAGCGTCTTTGGCGACCTCGATACTGCCCATGCTGTCGGTTTCGCTGCGAGTGCTCATAAGGACTCCTCAATTGCGCTGTGGCCTGTCAGTATAGCTGCCTGTGAGTCAGAGCATAGGGAGAGCCGGAATGGCCAGATTATTCAGTGTCAGCCTGTTGTTGGCGGGGTTGTGGTTATCGTCGTCGGCGTTTGCAGATGCCGGGCACCGGGCCAGTGCTGAGCGTTTTCTCAAACTGGCCAAGGCGGAAAGCATGGCCGCACCCCTGTACCAGCAGGTCAGTCAATTACTGACCCGACACTTTACCGAGGCCGGTGGGTCGTTTCAGTATGAATCGATTTTGCGTGAACATCAGGAGCTGGCGCGTGCGCGTCTGGATCAGCAGCTGGCCTGGGAAGTGATCAAGGACGATCTGATCGACATTTACTTGCCGGTGTTTACTGCCGAGGAGTTCGAACAATTGGCGGATTTCTATCAGTCGGAGGTGGGCCAGAAACTGATGGAGAATTTACCCCGCTTGAGCAGTGAATCCATGGCGCTTGCCCAGCAGCGCTGGGATGAGCGCCTGGCTGAAGAGGTCCAGCAGGTGCTGGACGAGATGGACAGTGCACTGAAAGAGCGCCAACCTGGCCCGCGGGAAACCTCCGAAGCGGATGGCACCTGAGGTAAACTGGACTTTCCGAACACAGTTGCAGTGGCTGATAGCGGTGTTGCCAGCGCGTGGCCTGGTTGCTCAGCAGCCCTTACGCATCATGTACAAGCAGGAGATAACCCCATGACAACCACCCAGACGATGCTGGCTGACGCCTTGCAGGCGCTGTCGCCAGCGCACCTGGAACTGACCAACGAGAGCCATATGCATAATGTACCGCCCGGCTCGGAATCCCATTTCAAGGCGGTGGTGGTCAGCGATGCCTTTGGCGATCTCACACGAGTGCGCCGCCACCAGGCGGTGTATGCCGCGCTGGGTGAGCTGATGCAGCGCATTCACGCACTGGCCCTGCATACCTATACCCCGGAGGAGTGGCAGGCGCGAACCGCAGCACCGGATTCGCCGCAATGTCTTGGTGGCAGCAAGGCGGATACGCAATGAACCTGCGGATTGGTCACGGTTATGATGTGCATCGCTTCGGCCCTGGCGATAGCCTGGTGCTGGGTGGGGTGCGCATTGCCCACCATCAGGGGTTGGTCGCGCATTCCGATGGTGATGTGCTCTTGCATGCAGTGACGGATGCCCTGCTGGGCGCCGCGGCGCTGGGGGATATTGGTCAGCATTTTCCGGATACCGATCCACGCTATGCGGGTGCCGACAGCCGTGTGCTGCTACGTGATGCGCTGGGTCTGGTGGCGGCCCAGGGCTGGAAAGTAGGTAATGTCGACGCCACCATTATTGCCCAGGCGCCGAAGATGGCTCCCCATATTGCGGCCATGCGCGCCAACCTGGCAGCGGATCTGCGGGTGACGCTGGATCAGGTCAATGCCAAGGCGACGACGACGGAAAAGCTGGGTTTTACCGGACGGGAAGAGGGTATTGCCGTGCATGCGGTGATTCTGCTGGCTGCATCGTGAGTGAGGTTGACGCTTTGCTGGGGCCCCGTGCCTGGGGTGGCCCGTGTGGACAGGCGCGATTGAAAGCCAGTGCTGACGATTTTTGCGTGACGGAAGTGCTCAATCTGGAGCTGAGCGGTAGTGGAGAGCATGTGTGGTTACTGCTTGAGAAGCGTGAGCAGAATACCGAAGCAGTTGCCAGGTTGCTGGCCAGGGCAGCGGGCATTCGTTTGCGTGATGTTGGCTATGCGGGGCTCAAAGACCGTCAGGCCGTGACCCGACAATGGTTCAGTTTGCATTTGCCCGGCCGCGAAGATCCGGATTTGTCCAGCCTGTGGTCGGCTGATCTGCGACTGATCGAGCAGCAGCGGCATCAACGTAAATTGCAACGAGGTGCCCATCAGGCCAATCGCTTTGCCATCCGGCTTACCGATTTGCAGGCTGAGCGGTTGCAGCTGGATCAGCGTCTGCAAACGCTGAGCCGCTGTGGCGTCCCCAATTATTTTGGTCCGCAGCGCTTCGGCCATGCCGGGCAAAACCTGTTTGAGGCTCGGGACTGGGCAGCGCGTGGTGCCTTGCCACCAGCACGGGGAAAGCGTTCGCGGCTATTGTCCAGCGCCCGCAGCTACCTGTTTAACCGGGTTCTGGCGGCACGGGTGGCGGATGGCAGCTGGCAGCAGATTCTGGATGACGATTGTGTTGCCTTCAGCGATAGCCGCAGCCACTTCGCTGCCAGTCGGTTGGCAGCCGATGATCCGCGGGTGAAGGCGCTGGATGTGCATCCAACGGGACCCTTGTGGGGGCAGGGTGAACCACCGGTCGACGGGCCGATTCTGGCTCTGGAGCAAGGCATTGCTGCCGCTGAGCCGGTAGTATGTACCTGGCTGGCAGCGGCAGGACTGAAACAGGAACGACGCATATTGCGCCTCCCCATAGGCGCGCTGACGTGGCATTATCCCACGGCTGATTGCCTGCAACTTGAATTTACGCTGCCTACCGGCTGTTTCGCCACCGTTGTGGTGCGCGAGTTGGTCAGCTTGATCAGCAGCCCGGCAGGCGAACTGGATAGCGAACACTGATGCGAATACTGATAGCCAACGACGATGGCGTGCTGGCACCCGGGCTGCAAGCCCTGCACAGCGCATTGACCGATTATGCCGATTGCAAGGTCATTGCACCGGCGGAAGACCGCAGTGGTGCCGGCAGCTCGCTGACTCTGGATAAACCATTGCGCCCCTTTACTCTGGATAATGGCTATATCAGCCTGAATGGTACCCCAACCGACTGCGTGCATCTGGGGCTGAACGCGCTCTTTGTCGACAGCATCGATATGGTGGTGTCCGGTATCAATCTGGGTGCCAACCTGGGTGATGACGTGCTTTACTCGGGAACGGTTGCCGCTGCACTGGAGGGGCGTTTTCTCTCCCGCCCGGCGATGGCCTTTTCCCTGACCAGTCGACAGACCGAGAACCTGCCGGCTGCAGCGACTATTGCCCGGCGCATGGTAGAGGCCCATGAAGGCCTTGATCTGCCACCCCGCACTGTGCTCAATGTGAATATTCCCAACCTGCCCCTGGAGCAGATCAAGGGTATCCGGCTATGCCGGCTCGGCCATCGCTCGCGAGCAGCAGAGCCGGTGCGCTGGGTTGATCCGCGCGGCAAGGAAGGCTATTGGATTTCGGTGGCGGGTGATGCCGAAGATGGTGGTCAGGGCACCGACTTCCATGCTGTGATGCAAGGCTATGTCGCGGTGACTCCGCTGCGCATCGACAAAACCCATTATGAGGTGTTTGATCACCTCAACGACTGGCTGAACCACCTGGACTGACATCGTGCGAGACCTCCATTACAAGACCGGCATCGGCATGACCTCGCAACGCACCCGTGAACGCCTCATGGAGCGGCTGTTCGAAGAAGGCATTCGCAACCTGCACGTGCTGGAAGCGATACGCAGGACGCCGCGCCACCTGTTTGTTGATGAAGCGCTGTCACATCGCGCCTATGAAGATACCGCGCTGCCGATTGGCCATAATCAGACGTTGTCGCAACCCTATATTGTTGCCCGGATGACCGAGTTGTTGCTGGGCGGTGGTCCGCTGGACAAGGTGCTGGAAGTCGGCACCGGTTCGGGCTATCAAACGGCAATTCTGGCTCAGGTAGTCGAGCGGATTTTCAGTGTTGAGCGCATTTATCCGTTACAGGAAAGGGCCAAGGCCGTGCTCAAGGAGATCGATATTCGCAACGTCGTCTTCCGTCATGCCGATGGCAATTGGGGGTGGCCGGCCTATGGGCCATACGATGCCATTTTGGTCACGGCCGCCCCCCCGGAAGTGCCGGCAGAGTTGCTCAGG
This sequence comes from Halopseudomonas salegens, assembly GCF_900105655.1. Lineage (NCBI taxonomy): Bacteria > Pseudomonadati > Pseudomonadota > Gammaproteobacteria > Pseudomonadales > Pseudomonadaceae > Halopseudomonas > Halopseudomonas salegens. The sequence goes on along the minus strand of NZ_LT629787.1, from coordinate 2,062,898 downwards.
CAGCTGGCTGATGGCGGTCGCCTTGTCATTCCGGTAGGTGCGCGCGATCAGGTGTTGACACTGGTGACGCGTGAGGGTGATGACTTCATTCATCAAGCGGTCGAGCCGGTCCGTTTCGTTCCTCTGTTGGCGGGAGCAATTTCGTCATGAAGCCGTCGAACCGGCGCAGAATGGCTTTTGTGTTGCTGTTTTTCAAAGGCATGGCGATGGGCGCGGCTGATCTGGTTCCCGGCGTGTCAGGTGGCACCGTGGCCTTTATCACCGGTATTTACGAGCGCCTGTTGGCGGCCATTGCCGCCTGCACACCTGGCCGCCTTCTGGCCTTTATGCGCGGTCAGGTACGGGAAAGTTGGTTGGCAATTGATGGTACTTTTCTGCTGGTTTTGCTGGCCGGTATTTTTACCAGTATTGCCACCTTGGCCCGAGTGATCAGTTATCTGCTGGCTGAACAATCCATTCTGATCTGGTCATTTTTTTTCGGTCTGATCCTCATTTCCATCCCTCTGGTGGCGCGCAATATTGAACGCTGGAACAGCTGGGTTGCTCTGCTGCTGGTTTTGGGGGCTGGGCTGGCCTGGTTGCTGGGCGTCAGTTCCCCCTTGCAACTGCAAGCCACCCCGGTCGTGGTTTTCTTTGGCGCGGCACTGGCGATTTGCGCGATGATTCTGCCGGGTGTTTCCGGCAGCTTCATCCTGCTTTTGCTCGGCCTGTACGCCAGCGTGTTGGGCGCAGTGCGGGATTTCAATATCAGCCTGCTGGTGGTCTTTCTGCTCGGCTGTGTGGCCGGGCTATTGAGTTTTTCACGTTTGATCAATTACTTACTGCTTCATGCGCGCAACGTTACCCTGGCATTTCTCACCGGGCTGTTGATTGGCTCACTGGGCAAGGTCTGGCCGTGGAAACAGACCTTGAGCTGGCGGGAGAACAGTGCTGGCGAGCAGGTGCCTCTGCTGCAAAGTAATATCTGGCCAGCCGAGTTTGCCCGGCTGACAGGCGAACCCGCTCAGTGGGCGGCTGGATTGGCATTGATGTTGGCTGCCGTGGTATTAGTGTATCTTCTGGATTATTGGGGACGGCACCAGGGTGGTGAGCAAGCTGATTGACAGGTTGCCGAGGGCCTTGACCTGTCGACAAGAGGGTTGCACAGATAATGGGGCTTACGCTGCTATGGGGTTGAAGCGCGGGTGGCAAAGAGGTGATGCCAGAGTGCGCTTGCTGGTATTTGCTTCCCTGATTGTGTTGTTGGCAGGCTGCGCCAGCCCCTCGGGCAATATCCATATCGATGACCGGGGCCGTGGTGGCCAGTCGCGGCAACCGGTAACCAGTGGATCCCACACGGTGCAGCAGGGTGACACCCTGTACTCGATTGCTTTCCGCTATGGATGGGACTGGCGCCAGTTGGCAGCCAACAACAACATTCCCGCTCCTTACACCATTTACCCCGGGCAAAGGCTCAGTTTGCGGCCCGTGGCTGCCGCTGCGCGGCCAGCCAGTCAGGCCACCCGGCGTCAGCCCGCTGCTACCAGCAGTGCTCCGTCCAGCCGGCCGCCAGTCCGCTCCTCCACACCTGATCCGAGTCCATCCGCAGAGCCTTCGCGTCCACGTGCAGCCCCCCCTGCTGCCAGCCCGCCGGCGACGGTGGTCGATGGCTGGTCCTGGCCGGCTGAGGGGCCCTTGATAGCGCGCTTTCAGTCAAACGACAGTTTGAATAAAGGGATTGATATTGCGGGTCAATTGGGACAGCCTGTAAAAGCGGCTTCGGCGGGGTCTGTGGTGTATGCCGGACGTGGATTGATCGGATACGGTGAGATGGTCATCATCAAGCACAGTGATGCTTATTTGAGCGCCTATGCACACAATAATCGATTGCTGGTTGCAGAGGGTGATCAGGTGAAGGCGGGGCAAAAGATTGCAGAAATGGGCAGCACGGGGACTGACCGGGTCAAACTGCATTTCGAGATCCGCCAGCGAGGGCAGCCGGTTGACCCACTGCGATATTTGCCCAAGCGTTGAAAATGCCGTAAAAGTATTAATGGTAACAGTGCCGTCATGGCGCTGTTGCAACATGGATGTGAGCATCGGTGGAAGCTGTGGGGGCTATGGCCGATTGCTGCTGGCCCGCTGGCAACAGCGGACTGCGTTGGCTTGAATATGGGGCATGCACAATGGCAACAAATAAGAATAACGAGCCGGACCTGGGTTTGGACGAGGATGTTCCGGTTGCTGATCGCGCTGCGATGGATGACGAGGAGGCAGACATGGACTCGCCCAACAAGCGCAAGTCGCCGGCAACACCACGCAATCACAAGCGTGAAAACAGTTTCGAGTTTACCAAGCAGCTGGATGCAACCCAGCTGTACCTGAATGAAATCGGTTTTTCCCCTTTGTTGACGCCGGAAGAAGAGGTGCATTTTGCCCGTCTGGCGCAGAAAGGTGATCCCGCCGGGCGCAAGCGCATGATTGAGAGCAACCTGCGCCTGGTGGTGAAGATAGCCCGGCGTTATGTCAATCGCGGGCTGACGCTGCTTGACCTGATCGAAGAAGGTAATCTGGGTCTTATTCGTGCGGTAGAAAAGTTCGACCCAGAACGTGGTTTTCGTTTTTCCACCTATGCGACCTGGTGGATACGACAGACTATCGAGCGGGCGATCATGAACCAGACGCGTACCATCCGTTTGCCGATTCATGTTGTCAAAGAGCTCAATGTGTATTTGCGCGCCGCCCGTGAGTTGACGCAAAAACTGGATCACGAACCTTCCCCGGAAGAAATTGCCGATCTGCTCGACCGTCCGGTGGCAGATGTCAAACGCATGCTGGGTCTCAATGAGCGAGTGGCTTCGGTTGATATGTCGCTCGGGCCGGATTCGGACAAGACCTTGCTCGACACGCTGACGGATGAGCAATCGACGGATCCGTTTGACCGGTTGCAGGATGATGACCTGAATAACAGCATTGATCTGTGGCTGTCCGAACTCAGCGAAAAACAACGTGAAGTTGTCGCTCGACGTTTTGGTTTGCGCGGGCATGAAAGCAGCACGCTGGAAGAGGTCGGGCGCGAAATCGGCCTGACGCGTGAGCGGGTGCGGCAGATTCAGGTTGAAGCGCTCAAACGTTTGCGCGAGATTCTCGAGCAGCACGGCCTGACCGGTGAGTCGTTGTTTCAGTAATGGCGCAGAGGCCTGGCCAGCGCTGATCATTTCAAGGAGTGAAGATGGAATTCAATCCAGTTTATATCGGTCTGGGGTTGCTGGTAGCGGTGGTGCTGATCTACGCCATTATCCTTTACAACCAACTGGTTTCCATCAAGCACGCGGTCAGCCAGGCCTGGGCCAATATCGATGTGTTGTTGCGTCAGCGCCATGAAGAACTACCGAAGCTGGTCGATACCTGCCAGCGCTACATGCAGCATGAGCAGGAAACCCTGGAAAAGGTGGTCCAGGCACGCGGTGCAGTGTCTCAGGCCCGGCAACAGGGTGACGTGAAAGGCCTGGGCCAGGCCGAAACCATGCTCAGAGCTGGCCTTGGGCAGCTCTTCGCCGTGGTCGAGAACTACCCTGACCTGAAAGCCAATGAATCCTTCCAGCATTTGCAAAGCCGTATTTCCGGACTGGAAAACGGCATTGCCGATCGGCGTGAACTGTATAATGCGGCGGTCAACATCAATAATGTGCGTATCGAGCAGTTTCCAGATGTGATCATTGCGCGTGCCTTCAACTTTGTGTCTGCGGAATTGTTGCAGTTCACTGATGAGGAAAAGGCGGATGTGAATATCCGCGCCCTGTTCTCATGATCGACGTGCACGGCCTGTTCTGGCTGCCCCCGGGGCAGTTCTGGATGCTTCTCCTGTTCGTTTGCGTTGCCACACTGGCCTGTGCTTGGCTGATGTTCAGCCGCTACCGTCGGGCTCGCTGGATCGAGGACACCCCGCGCTCGCGTATTCGCTCGGCTGCCCAGGGTCTGGTTGAGCTTGCCGGGCGACTGGAGAGTGGCGGGCATGCGCCGCTGGTTTCTCCCCTGGGCGGGGCCAATTGCCTGTGGTACCGCTTCAAGGTCGAAGAATATCGTAGCTCTGGACGTAACAGCCGCTGGCGTGTGATTGAAAGCGGTGAATCCGAGCGACCCTTTTTGCTCTGTGATGAAACCGGTCAGTGCTGGATCGATCCGCGAGGCGCGGAGGTGCATCCGGCCCGGCGCCGTCGCTGGGAAGGCCGTCAGCGCTGGCCGCTGAATCCCGGCGGTGGTAGCGGGGTGTTGAATCTGCTGGTCAGCAAGCGTTACCGCTATAGTGAAGAGCTGTTGCTGGCAGATGAAGTGCTTTACGCGCTCGGCTGGTTCAAGAGTCGTGGAGGTGGGCGTGAGGCGGTGGACGAAAGGGCCATGGCAAGACGTATCATCAGCAACTGGAAGGCTGACTACACTGATTTGCTGGCGCGCTTTGATCATAATCGAGACGGTCAGCTCGATATGCAGGAGTGGCAGCAGGTCCAGCAGGCGGCTGCCAGTGAGGCCAGCAGTCAGGCGCGTGAGCAGAATGCGGCCGAGGTGGTCCATACCTTATCCAGGCCTCCCCGGCGTGGATTGCCCTTTCTGCTTTCTGATCACCATGAAGATGCCCTCAGCGGGCGTATGCGTCGGCATGCGCAATGGAGCTGTGCCGGCTTTGTGCTGGCCGGTGCAGGGGCTGTGTGGTTGGCTCTTGCGCTGGTGACCAGCTAGCAGGATCAGTCGCGGGTCGTCTGGTGCCGGACTGTTCTGTCGGCCTGGCTCTGCTGGTCAAAGGCCTGTAGCCAGTCAATGAAGGCCTTGCTTTCAAGTGGCTTGCTGTACAGGTAGCCCTGACCTTCGCTGCAACCCTGAGCGATGATGTAGGCTTCCTGCTCAATGGTTTCAACGCCTTCAGCAATTACGTGCATGTTCAGGCTGCGGGCCAGCTGGATAATGGCGCGCACGATGGTGGCATCATCCTCGTCGACCAGTACGTCCTGCACGAAACTCTTGTCAATCTTGATCTTGTCCAGGGGCAGCCCGCGCAAATAACTGAGTGATGAATATCCGGTGCCGAAATCATCAATGGCAATGTGCACGCCGGCTTTTTTCAGGCTGTTGAGGTGCGCTGCGGCCGCACTGATATCTTCCATCAGACCGGTTTCAGTGACTTCCATTTCCAGGCTGAGTGGGGGCAGGGCATAGCGCTGCATCAGGTTGGTAACCGAGCGCGACAACTCACTGTGATGCAGCTGTACGGTGGACAGATTGATCGCCATGCGCAAATTGTCATAGCCCAGATCATGCCAGGTGCGCAATTCGGCGCAGGCCTGATCCATAACCCATTCACCAATCTGAATAATGCTGCCGTTCTGTTCGGCCAGCGGAATGAACAGGTCCGGCGGTACCAGACCGCGCTCCGGGTGTACCCAGCGGATCAGTGCTTCCGCGCCGGTGACCCGGTGTTCGTCGTAGCAGATTTGCGGTTGATAGACGAGATAGAACTCATTGCGGTCGAGGGCCCCCCGCAGATCTTTTTCCAGCTCGCGTCGCACACGCATTTCGCTATCCAGGCTGGCAATATAGAACTGGTAGCGGTTCCGTGAGCGCCCCTTGGCCAGCATCATGGTCTGCTCGGCTTTTTGCAGCAGTTTTTCCGCGTTGTCGCCATCATCCGGGAACAGCGTAATGCCGATGGTTGCGCCCAGACTGACGCGCTGTTCATCAAGATCAAATGGCTGGCCGAGGTCATCCAGAATGGTTTGCGCCAGTTCAGCTGCCTCATAGGGTTCATTGATGCCGGTCTGCACCAGAGCAAACTGGTCGCCGCCCAAGCGTGCCAGGCTGCCCAGGCGGCCGCTGTTGGCGCGCAGGCGGTCGGCGACGGAAATCAGCAAGCGGTCACCGGATTGGTAGCCGAACTGTTCGTTGACTTCCTTGAAGTCATCAATACCGCAGCAGAGGATGGCAACGCCACGTTGGCGGCGGCCAGCATCGGCCAGAATCCGATTCAACTGGTCCTGCAACATGCTGCGGTTGGGCAGACCGGTCAGGTTGTCATGTTGCGCCATGCGCAACATGCTGGCTTCGGCCTCGCGGCGTTTCATGCTGTTGCGCTGGATCGAGTCAAGCAGCTCGTTGGCCTTGCCGATCCACAGGCCCAGCTCGTTCTTTTCATGGCCGGGAATCATTGGAATGGGCGCGGACCCGGGCTTGTCCGGATTGATTTCGGCAATATGATGAATGATGCGTGCCAGGGGTTTGGTCAGCAACAGGTGATAGAGGAGGTAAAGCACGAAGGCCATGGCCATCGCGCGCAGGATGCCGGCCAGCAGGATGACCATTGAGCGGCGCAAAAAATCCTGGCCGAAGGGAGCGGTATCCAGCGTCAGGCGCAGGTCGCCGTAATACTCGTTGAATGGAGGGCGCCCATAAAGCTCGATGGCGTAGTGCTGATCAACGCCGAACAGGTGATCGGTCAGAGTGCGAAAGGGGGGATCGGACAGCGGGCGTTCGCGCTGGGATAGCGGGGTTTCATCCGGATGGCCGATGGAAGCAAAACGCACAGCCTGGTATTCGAACAGTCCCTCGACTACCTGGGTAGCCATTTCCCGATCCAGGCTGTATACCGCCTGGGTAGCTGGGTCGCGGGCCATGGCGAGAATCTGAGTGGCGCTGTCGTCAATCAGTTTGCGCTCCTGGCGCAGGTCATACAGGATCTGACCGCAGCTCAGGATGATGCCAACCAGTATCGCCCACATAAGTACGAGACGAAGCAGTTTGACGGAAAGGCTATGCCGATGCTCTAGTTTCAAGGTTTTGTTTTGTCCAGAGTCAGAGTTGGCTTTTCCTCCATCATGCCGTCAGCAGGCCGCGGGATGCAAGCGCAAAAATGCAAACACCCCGCCTGGGCGGGGTGTTTGCGGGCTGAGCAGGTCAGCAGATTCAGGCGCTGAAGTTCTTCGCCACAAAATCCCAGTTGACCAGTTCCCAGAATGCTTCGACATACTTGGGTCGGGCATTGCGGTAGTCGATGTAATAGGCGTGTTCCCACACATCGCAGGTGAGCAGCGGGGTATCACCGTTGGTCAACGGGTTGCCGGCACCAATGGTGCTGGCCAGCGCCAGGGAGCCGTCAGACTTTTTCACCAGCCAGGCCCAGCCGGAACCAAAGGTACCGATAGCGGTTTTGGTGAACTCTTCCTTGAACGTGTCGAATGAACCGAAGGTGGCGTCAATCGCTTTGGCCAGCTCGCCGGTGGGTGCACCACCGCCGTTCGGGCTCATGCAGTTCCAGTAGAAGGTGTGATTCCAGACCTGGGCAGCATTGTTGAATACGCCGCCGCTGGAGGTCTTGATGATGTCTTCAAGGCCCTTGCCTTCGAATTCGGTGCCGGGAACCATCTTGTTCAGGTTGTCCACATAGGTCTTGTGGTGCTTGCCATAGTGGTATTCCAGTGTTTCATTGGAAATCTGCGGCTCGAGGGCATTTTTCTCGTAGGGCAATGCGGGTAATTCAAAAGCCATGTTATCTCTCCATTATCAGGTTCAGTTAACGGGTTCCCCCGCTCACTGGTGCAAAACATGCTTGCCGGGTCGGCAACCGGCCACGGTCAACCGGGCCGCCCGTTACGCCTCTGGTAAAGGCAATGATGCCCGGGCGCTGCCTGTCGGTCACTGACAGGAAGCGTCAAGCATAGCATTTGGCGGGGATTCTATCCACGGAGCACTTGTGTGGGTTTACGACAGGAGAGTCAAACGTGGATGACTTGACCACGATACACGCGCACGCTGCCGCCGGGTTTGCGGCCACTGGGTTCCTGCTCTGCTTCGGTCTGGCGGTCAGGTTTGTAGGTACGCGACTCGATAGCCCCCTGGGCCAATGTGACGACCGGAGTCACAGGCTCGTGCACTTCCTCGTGTGCTTCCGGCGTCAACAGCGCATTCAGGCGCTGGCCGAGCTCACGGATATCAGCCTGATCACAATCATTGGCATGTTTGACCAGTTGCTCAGGTGCGTCTGGCTGGCTGAGACGGATGCTGACGCCCAGTGTTTGCTTTAAACGGCGGCGCAGCAAGGTCATGCAATCCAGGGTAGAGCGGTTGAATTGACTTTCTGCAATCATGATATGCCTCCCGATGGCAAGGCCTGGGGGGATGCGGGAACCACAGCCAGGCTGGCAGGTCCGATCCGGTGCAGGCAACTGACAACAGACATATGCAGAAAGCATACCAGTTCACAATGCTCTGCAAAGCCCCGATAATGGGGAAGCAACCGCTCTGCATCGGGCTTTTTTCGCTTACTGCTGGTGCGTTTCAGTGTTTTTTTGCCCCGCCAGGGGGCGTTGTTGAGGAGAGATTATGGCCGCTGATGAGACCGATGAGGCGCTACCCAGTATTCACGCCAGCCGTGATGAACGCACGCTGGATGCGTCTGGCGATGCTTCCGCCGGTATGCGTGCGGTAGTGCGCGAGCAGCGCGTGCCGGCCAATACGGGGGCTTTATGGGCGTTGACAGCAGCCTTGACGCTGGGTTTGCTTGGATTGGGGTATTGGGGGTATCAGCAACAGAGTGCCTTGCGCCTGCAGTTGATTGCTACCCAGGACAGTTTTGCGCGGATCAGCGAGGATGCGGCCGGACAGATTGAACACATTACCGGGCAGGTGTCGGCAACTGAATCCCAGCTGACAGCGGCCGAGCAAGCTCGGCACGATCAGCTGCTTGCGTTGCAGCAACAATTGGCTGAGCAGGGCCGGCAGCTGGAGGAGCTGGAAGTGGCCGAGCAGCAACAAGACCAGCAACTGGCAGCTCTGCAGGCGGCGCTGGATCAGGCATCGAGTGAAGCGGTGGTGGCCCGAGAGGAGGCCATGGCGGCGCAAACTGAGCTGGCGGCCACCTTGCGCACCCTGCAGCAGGCAAGTGATGCCGGTCTGACAGCCTTGCAGGCCGAACTGGCCGGGCTGGAGCAGCACGTGTCTGCGATGTCCGGCTGGTCGGATCAATTGGCTCGCTTGCGCAACGAGCAAACTGCCCAGGCGGCCGAAATCGAGCGCCTTGTCAATCGTGACAAGCCCGATGTGGAGGCTGCCGAAGAGGCCATTCTGGCCTTGTCAGCCCGGCTGGACCGTGAGCAGGAAGAAACGGGTGAGGCGTTGCGGGCGATCGACAGTTTCCGGGTTCAGGTCACGCGCAACCTCAATACCCTGCAAACCCAGATATCTACGCTGCAGCAGAAACTGGATGGGCGCTGATGAACTTTCTCGCTCATCTCTATCTGGGGCCGCAGGCTGCCGAGCCGGCTCTGGGCAGTGTGCTGGGTGATTTCGTCAAGGGGCCGGTCCCGACTCTGGCCCTGCCGGTCGGTGTGCGCGAAGGCATCTGGCTGCATCGGCGGATTGACGGCTATACCGATCAGCACCCTCTGGTGCTGCGCAGCAAGCAGCGCATCAGTCCGCTGCGGCGACGCTATGCGGGGATTCTGGTCGACATGTATTACGATCATCTGTTGGCCCGACACTGGTCACGCTTTCATCCCGAGCCGCTGGACGGCTATGCCGCAGGAATGTATCGACACTTGCTCGGTCAGCGCGAGCTGATGCCGGAACGGGCGCGGCGGGTGATCGAGCTCATGGCCGAGCATGACTGGCTGAGCAGTTACGCGCAGTTGGACAATCTGCACGGGGCGGTAGATAACCTGGCGCGGCGCCTGAGCAGAGAGAATGCTTTGCCGGGGGGTGTTGCCGAACTGGAAGCGGATTACGCCGGATTCGAAGCGGACTTTCTGGCTTTTATGCCTGACGTGCAGGCTTTTGTTGCCGGGGAGTTCCTGCGCCTGCCCGAGGCTGCAAGCAAGGGTACGGCCAAGGCCTGAGCAATATCCTGCCGGGCACTGTCGGCCAATTGCTGGCGGCTGCCCTGGTCGGTAGCCAGTGCGGGAAGAAACTGTACCCGTGCCTGAATCGGCGCGCTGCCAAGTAGTCGCCACAGGTGATGGTGGAAGTGATCATCGCCAATGAAAGGCGCCAGAGTGTCACGTCGACCGCGTCGATAATACCCCAGGGCTACCGGTTGCAGCGGGCTGCCATTCAACTGTGCGGCGGATAACAAGCGCCCATGCAGCGGCGCAACACGGTCACCGCTGGTGGTTGTGCCTTCGGCGAACAGAATGACTGAATGCCCCTGTTGCAGCTGCTCAAGCAGGGCTGGCTGCAACCCGGAAGCGCTGCCGCGACGAATAAACAGGGTACCGGCCGCACGGGCCAGCTGACCGATCAGCGGCCAATCCGCGACTTCGGACTTGGACACAAAGCGTTGCGGGTAAAGAGCGGCGAGTACCACGATATCCAGCCAGGAAATATGGTTGCACAGCCACAGGGCGGGTTGTCGGGTGGCTGCCCCCAGATAGCGAACATCCAGTGGCAACAGGTCGAGCAGTCCACGCATCCAGTGCTGCATGAGGCGGGCCCGCTGCGCTTCGCTGTGTTGCGGGCGCCACTGGCGCCAGGCGCCGTGCAGCAACGCCAGCAACAACCCCCAGGCTATCCAGCCAGTGATCGCCGGAATGCGCCAGCAGCGGCGCCAGGCCGCCCTCCAGTCCATCTCAGCCGGCCTTGAAGTGACGGGCGTAACGCGGGCTGAGACTTTCCCGGCGTAACAGGATAAATATATCGGCTACATTGAATGCCGGGTCCCAGCAGGGCTCACCACAAATCTGCGCGCCCAGGCGCATATAGGCTTTCAGCAAGGGTGGCAGCTGGGCGGTCACGTTGGCGGGCAATTCCATTTCCGGCAAAGGCAGGCGCGGTATTGCATTCAGCCATTCACGGCTCAGGTAGCGTTCGCGCAAACGCTGCATGACCGCATGCGCCTGCAGGCCTCCATCACGCACACCGATGCTGGCACAGCCGATAAGATAACTGTAACCCCGGCTGTTCATCATCTGGGCAATACCGGACCACAGGGTAGCGATACAGGCGCCGCTTCGATAGGCGGGGTGGACGCAGGTCCGGCCGATTTCAACAATATTTCCGCGCAGCTCGTTCAGCCCGACCAGCTGGAACTCGCTTTCGCTGTAGAAGCCGCCAGCCAGGCGGGCAGCCCGGCTGTCGAGCAGGCGGGTTGTGGCAATGATCTGGTCTGTGTGTAAATCACGAACAATCAGGTGTTCGCAGAACAGGTCGAAGTGATCCTGATCACGCTCATCGGTCTGCGTGCTCAATTCGGCCCCATAGGTATCGCGAAAGACCTGATAGCGCAGTTTTTGCGCGGCTTCCAGCAGTTGCTTGCTGTGCGCCAACTCAACGACAAAGCGACGCTCGGTTTGCTCCAGTGGATAGGCGTTATGCTGCATTGCGAACTCCCTGAGGACAATGGTTATCCATCATCCTCAGCTATTGCCATGTCAATTCTGTGAAGACGGCGTGACCAAGCCGTGACAATAGGCCGCTCGCTTGATGCAGGTCAGTATGTCCGTGCCTTGCCTGACCTATAAAGGGCGCCTTGGCCAACAAGGAGCAAGACTATGTCCAGTCCCCCGCGCATTCTTTTTGATAACGGTACCCACAAAGTGCTGTGTTTCGACCAACTGGTGACCGGTGACGGTGTGCAGTCGAATCAGTTTCTGATCATTGACCACAACCAGCATGCCTTGCTTGATCCAGGTGGCGACCTGACCTATATGCCGCTGTCGATGGCGGTGAGCCGGCACATTCCGGTTCAGGAGTTGACCTACGTGTTTGCTTCACACCAGGATCCGGACATCATTGCATCGCTGGATAAATGGTTTTTGCATACCCGCTGCAAGGTTGTCTGTTCCAAATTGTGGGCGCGTTTTTTGCCACATCTGTCAGCCAGTTTCATGACCCAGCGTTCTGGCGGAATAAGTACGACAGAGCGGATGATTGCCGTACCGGATCGGGGGCAGGATATTCCGCTCGGGGAAACCGTGATCAAGGCTTTGCCTGCGCATTTTTTGCATTCGGTGGGTAATCTGCAATTCTTTGATCCGATCAGTGGCATTCTGTTCTCTGGTGACATGGGCGCCTCAATGCTTGATGACGCCGAGCCGGTGACTGACTTTGCTAAGCATGTGTCCAGTATGGAAGGCTTTCACCGCCGTTATATGGCCGGCAACAAGGTATGCCGCCTGTGGGCCAACATGATTCGCCAGCTGAAGCCGGCAATGATTGTGCCCCAGCATGGCCGTCCGTTTGTCGGGCCTGATATGATCAATCAGTTCCTTGACTGGATCAGCCAGCTGGAGTGCGGCATGGATCTGCTCAGTCAGGAGAACTACCGGATCCCGTAATCGGTACGGCCAGCGAGGCACTTGCCCGCATAGCACTGGCTGTGCCCCTGGCAAAAGGCTTTGGATGGCTGGCCCGATATATCCCTGGCATGGCGCCAATCGCTTCAGCTTGCTGATCGATGGTGGCGCCTTTATGCCGCGAATACTGCAATGCATGGCTGGGGCCAGGCACAGCATTGATCTGGAGTTTTATCTGGTCAGCTCGGGTGCAACCAGTGCGGCGGTGATCCAGGTGCTGGTGGCGGCTGCCGGGCGGGGAGTGCAGGTGCGTTGTCTGCTCGACGGCTTTGGCAGTGCCCAATTGGATCAGGCTGAGCGCGATCAGCTGCAGGCGGCGGGGATTCAGTTGCGTTTCTACAATCCACTGCGATGGCTGGGTGGGCGCGGTAACCTGCACCGGGATCACCGCAAACTGGTGCTGGTGGATGCGCAGGAAGCCTTTGTGGGTGGTGCGGGACTGACAGACGATTTTTATCAGCCGGAGCAATTGAACACGTATTGGCATGAAATCATGCTGGACGTTCAGGGACCGGTGGTCGCTGATTGGCTGGATCTGTTCGAGCGACAGTGGCGCTTGTGTGGACGGCGCCTGCGCTGGCAGCCGCCGCGCCTGAAAAAGGTCCGGGTGCCGCCGCCACCTGTGTCCGGCGAGCCGACTGGTTATGGTCGGGTATCCTACACCGATGCCAGTGAGCATCGCGAAATCATGCAGGCCTTATTGGCAGCCATCAGCCGCACAGAACAGCGTCTGTGGTTGGCTACACCGTATTTCTTGCCCAGTTGGCAGGTGCGTCGGGCGTTGAAGCGTGCGGCGCGCCGTGGGGTGGATGTGCGATTGCTGCTGTGTGGCAGTATTACCGACAACCCCGCAGTAAGGTATGCCGGACAGCGTTTTTATCGGGGATTGCTCAAAACAGGCGTACGTATTTTTGAATATCAGCCGCGCTTTCTGCACCTGAAAATGGTGCTGGCTGATGACTGGGTCAGTATTGGCTCGTGCAATTTCGATCACTGGAACATGCACTGGAATCTGGAAGCCAACCAACAGGCGCTGGATCGGTCGCTGACCACTGCAGTGGTGGCCAGCTTCAGTCAGGATTTTGCCCAGTGCAAAGAGTGGACTTATGCCGAGTGGCGGCGCTTGCCACTCTGGCACCGGGCAAAAATCGGCCTCTGGGGCAGGCTCAATCGATTGGCGATGCTGTGGTTCAATATTCGTGGCTGAGCGTGGCCCCGGGGTTAGTGATCGGCAAACACCGGTTGGCGTTTTTCCATAAAGGCCGTTAATGCCTCGCGCGCTTCCGCACCTTGCAGCAGGCGGGCGAAATGCTCCCCTTCAATGCTCATGACCTCATCGGCCTGGCGACTGACGCCCGCCTTGATCAGTTGCTTGCTCAATTTGATCGAGCCCGGCGGCAGGCTGGCAATGCGCTGGGCACTGGCCAGTGCGGCCTGGTACACAGCGTCGCCCGCGGGAAGGGCCTGATTGGCCAGACCGATCTCGGTAGCGCGCTGGCCGCTGACTTCTTCACCGAGCAAAAGCAGTTCAGCAGCACGCAGGTGGCCGAGCAAGCGTGGCAGCAGGAAGCTGGAGCCTGCCTCCGGACACAGACCAAGGTTTACGAAGGGCATTTTCAGGCGTGCATTGTCAGCCACATAGACCAGGTCACAATGCAGCAGCAAGGTAGTGCCCACCCCGACAGCTGGGCCATTGACGGCAGCAATCAAGGGCTTTTCGGCGTGACAGATGGCTTTGAGGAAGCGGTAAACCGGGCTGTCGGGCCCGCTGGATGGTGTATTGATAAAGTCACTGACGTCGTTGCCGCTGGTAAAGCAGCTGTCGCTGCCACGAATGATCACGGCGCGAATGGCCTTGTCGTCCTGGGCGCTGGCAATGGCATCGGCCAGGCCGCTGTACATATCACGGGTCAGGGCGTTCTTCTTGTCGGGACGGTTCAGGGTCAGGGTCAGTACGCCATCCTGACGCTCGGTCAGCAGGTGTTCGGTCATGCGAGGTTATCCATGGTTCGGGTCAACGGCAGCTGTCTGGCTGCCGAGAAAAGCTTCGTCGAGTATCTGTCGGCGCGCCAGCCCGTTCATGAACAAGGGTTTGCGCTGACGCTCGACGAAAGCCGGACTGCCGCAGACTAGCGCCATCGTGTTGCGGGCGACAAGCCCTCTTCGTCGTAACAGCCGATCGCCTTCAGCATCCGTGGTGGTCAGATAGGTGACAGTGGGGTGCTGGTTTGCCCAGCTCTGCAAGCTCTGCTGCCAGTAGCCGGAGTCTTCGCTACGTTGCCAGACAATCAGTGTGATGCCGGCCGAGTGCCCCTGTTTCAGGGCATCCCGGGCGATTGCCTGGAGCATGCCGACCGCTGTGCCCCGGGCCAGGAGCAACAGTGGGCGATCATGCCAATCGGGGTCATAGTGGCAATTCCCTGCCACATTCGAGAGATAGATTGTCTGGCCATTATCCATGCGCTGAATACGTTGCGAAAAAGCCCCATGTGGATAAAGACGTACATGAAAATGCAGTTCGCCCTGATCGGGCAGACTGGCAATCGAGTAGCTGCGCCCCAGATGTTCATCCAGCCACAGGGTGGCGTGCTGGCCAGCGAAGTAGCGTAACAGCCCGCGGGGGCGCAGACGCAGTTCCAGCACATCATCCGCCAAACGGGTTTGACCGGTGATCAGTGCGGGTACGGCACTGTGGCGCGGGTCGAAGGGGTGCAAATCGAGGTCCTGGGTAACCTGGCACTGACAAGCCAGTAGCCAGCCAGCTGCGCGTTGTTCAGGGCTCAAGTTGCAGCAGGCCGGGTCATCATCTGCCAGCGCCTGGTGATTTTGCAGCAGGCAGGTCTGGCAGTGCCCGGAGCGGCATGAATAAGGAACCTGAGCGCCGGCAGCCAGCAAACCATCGAGCAGGTTGCTGCCAGGCGGCAGACTGATCTGTCGGTCTGCGAGCTTGATCTCAGGCATAGGCCGCGTCGCTGATCTGGCTGCAATTGCGTCCGGCTGCCTTGGCCGCGTAGAGAGCCTGGTCTGCCTGACGAATGCGTTCATCCAGCCTGTCACCTGGGCCGAGCAGACTCAAGCCGGCTGACAGAGTGCAGCGATAGTCTTCTGGTAAACCGGCAAATCGTGTCTGCGCAAAGCGCTGACGAATGCGTTCAACGCATTGATTGAGCAGGTCGACGTCGGCATGGTGAATCAGCAGGATGAATTCTTCGCCACCGAACCGGGCCAGCAGGTCATCTTCGCGCAGGCTTTCACGGGCTATCTGGGCAAAACTTTTCAGCACCTTGTCACCGACGTCATGCCCGTAGGTGTCGTTGACCTGCTTGAAGTGATCAAGGTCGATGACTGCCAGCCCGGCAGTTTTTCCCGGAGTCAGCAGGGTCAGTCGACGGTCGGCTTCCTGGTAAAACGTGCGGCGGTTCAGTAGTCCGGTCAGGCCGTCAGTGGTCGCCAGGCTTTCCAGTTGTCCCATCATGCCTTTCAGGGTTTCCTGATGCACCTGAAGGGTGTTGTGGCGCATTTGCAGGCGTTCACGCAAATCGCGGATGTAGCTGCAGAACATTGACACCCAGGCGAGAAAGCATGCGAGCAGGAACCATTGCAGCAGCATGCGGTTGACGGGTGCCGGCTCCGGCAGCAGCATAGGTTCCAGAATAATCAGACTGCCAAAGCAGGCGAGGGCAAAGCCGGAGCAGACAACAAAGGCCCGGCGGCTGAGCTGGAACACGCCAAACAGCAGGATGATGGCGTATACAGTGGTCATGCTGCCACGCAACTCACCCACGTAGACCAGCATATAGGTCAGCAACAGCGTGGCGACGACGATTTGTGCCACCGTCATGCTGGGGTCGCGGAATTTCAGATTAAGGTTGCTGATCAACAGCCAGAGAAAAACCGCCTGGGTGCCGAAACCGATCAATATGTGACTCAGGGCCTGCAATTCAGTGCCGTGATACTCACCGAACAACCAGGTGGTAATGATAACCACATAGGTAATAAGGTAATTAAGCTGGGCCATAAGAAAGCGCTGCAGGCGCAGGCGCTGAAATTTGGCTTGTGTAGCGGTATCCGTGTCTGTCACGTGATGCCCTCTTCCCGATGATGGCATTTTGACGTCAATTTAACTCGAATTGACTCTGTTGCCTAGCCTTTGGTCGAGCGCGCATAAATGCGGGTTTGAAGGTGGGCCAGCTTGGGTATAATGCGGGCCTGATTTTCCGGGCGTTATTCAGCCGCCCATTATCCGTGATTTGGTGGGTTGTGTCTGTGAACCAGTGCACACTTTGCCACATTAAAGTACTGAAAAATCGGTTACGCGCGGCGTCACCGATATTGCCCTGGCCGCAGCGGTTGTATTGGTTGCTTGCCACTAACCAGAGGAGTCTGTTTCAGCATGGCTGTTATCAAACAAGATGATGTGATCCAGAGTGTAGCCGAGGCGCTGCAGTACATTTCCTACTATCATCCGGTGGATTTCATTCAGGCTGTGCATGAAGCCTACGAACGTGAAGAATCACAGGCGGCACGCGATGCCATGGCACAGATTCTGATCAACTCACGCATGTGTGCCACCGGGCACCGGCCGATCTGCCAGGATACCGGTATTGTGACCGTGTTCGCCCGTGTCGGCATGAACGTGCAGTGGGATGGCGCGACCATGAGCCTGGACGACATGATCAATGAAGGCGTCCGTCAGGCCTACAACCATCCGGATAATGTGTTGCGTGCCTCCATTCTGGCTGATCCGGCGGGCAAGCGGACCAACACCAAGGACAACACCCCGGCGGTGATTCACTACCAGGTAGTGCCGGGCGACGGCATCGAGTTTGATGTGGCGGCCAAGGGTGGCGGCTCCGAGAACAAATCGAAAATGGTCATGCTCAATCCGTCCGACTCGATTGTTGACTGGGTGCTCAAAACCGTGCCGACCATGGGTGCTGGCTGGTGTCCGCCGGGTATGCTGGGCATCGGTATCGGTGGTACCGCCGAGAAAGCCGCCGTGCTGGCCAAGGAATCCTTGATGGATTCCATCGATATCCATGAGTTGCGTGCACGCGGTCCGCAGAACCGGGTCGAGGAGCTGCGCCTGGAAATCATGGACAAGGTCAATGCCCTGGGTATCGGTGCGCAAGGTCTGGGTGGCCTGACCACGGTGCTGGATATCAAGATCAAGGATTATCCGACGCATGCGGCCAGTCTGCCGGTGTGCATGATCCCGAATTGCGCGGCAACCCGCCATGCGCATTTTGTGCTCGACGGCAGTGGTCCTGCGGAACTGCAGGCACCGCCGATGGATGCCTACCCGGATATCACCTGGGAAGTCGGCACCGGTGTTCGCCGCGCCAATATGGATACCCTGACCCCGGAAGAAGTACAGACCTGGAAGAGTGGTGAAACTGTGCTGCTGTCCGGCAAGATGCTGACTGGCCGCGATGCTGCGCACAAGCGTATGGTCGACATGCTAAACAAGGGTGAAGAGCTTCCGGTAGATCTGAAGGGCCGCTTTATCTACTACGTAGGCCCGGTAGATCCGGTACGTGAAGAGGTGGTCGGACCGGCCGGCCCGACCACTGCCACGCGCATGGACAAGTTTACCCGTCCGATTCTGGAGCAGACCGGTCTGCTTGGAATGATCGGCAAGGCCGAACGTGGTCCGATCGCCATTGAGGCGATCAAGGATCACAAGGCTGTCTATTTGATGGCAGTGGGCGGTGCTGCTTACCTGGTCGCCCAGGCAATCAAGAAAGCCGATGTAGTGGCTTTCCCGGAGCTGGGTATGGAAGCTATCTACGAGTTTGAGGTGGAAGATATGCCGGTGACTGTCGCGGTTGACAGCACGGGTGAATCCGCGCACATCACGGGTCCGGCGATCTGGCAGAAGAAAATTGCCGAGAGCCTGGCGGTGGAGGTGAAGTAAGGGGCGCGTGAAGCGCTATCCTTAGCGGCAAACGGCAAGTAAAACCTGAAACTGGAGGGTTCCGACTTGCTGCTTATAGCCGGCGCCCGCATAGGTCATCAGTCTGGACGGCTCGCGGTTTATGTGGTTTAGTCTTTAAATGCCTGAACCAGAGGTAATCCTGGGGCTGCGAATTGCCTGGAATGAATACCAGACTGTGGTCACTGTACAGGGAGTTGATGACATTGAATGTGAGTGATGCCAGCCCTTCCGGCTCTCAATCGAGTGGCTCGGATACTCATTCTTGTGGGGCTGCCGCACCTCCATCCTATCGTTTGGTCCCGGTCGTTGGCGCCAGTCGTCGTGTGTTGTTCATTATTCTGCAGGTCGGGTTGCTCGCAGGGATGCTGTGGCTTGCAGTGACCTTGATGGGCATGCTCTTGCCGCGCTTTTTCAGCCCGAGCGTGGTGTTTGCGATCATCGTGATGACCTGCACTTTGGCGGTGCTGTGGCAGGCGCTCTACGTCTATCGCGTGCTCGCGATGCGGCGTGCGATAGCGACCCGGACAGAGCTGCCCACGGGCCTGCGCATCGCGATGGCGACCACTATCGTGCCAAGCCGGGAGTTCGGCTTGCTCGAACAGAAACTGGCCGGCATGGCCGCGGTGTCGGCTGGCGACAATGCCCTTGACCACTGGGTGCTGGACGAAGAGGACGACCCGCGAGTGCGCAAGCTGGTCGCGGAGTTCAATCGCCGTTACCACGATCGCGACGTTCGCTTCTTCCATTTCACGCGCAACGGGGTCGAACGCTACAACGACGTGCCGTCCGGGCGCAGCTTCCGCACTTTCCAGGCCCGGCAGAAGGGCGGGAACATCAACGCCTGGCTGGATGCAACGCGGGCGGAAAGCTATGACCTGATCACTTTCATGGATCTGGATCACATCCCCGAGCCGGATTTCTACCGTTCCGTTCTTCCGTTTTTCGGTGACCCGGATGTGGCCTATGTGCAGGGGCCTGAGGTATTCCGCAACCGCGATGACAATTTCATCACCCGCGCGGCCAGTCTGGAGCGTGATACCTTCTTCGGCTTGGTCCATCGCAGCTACTTCGGTCTGGGTATGACCGTCATCGTTGGCGCTCATACTACTTTCCGTCGCAGCGCTTTTGATGCGCTGGGCGGTTTCTATCCGGTGCATCTGACCGAGGATTACCTGATGATGATGCGACTGCGAGCCCTCGGCTTGCGTGGTATCTACGTCGACGAGGTGATCGCGGTTGGTGAGTTGCCCGCGACCTGGGACGCCTTTCTTGGTCAGCAGCGTCGATGGGCTTCCGGCGGGCTTGATCTGTTGTTCCGTTATTTCCCAAAGGTGTGGCGGCACTACTCGTGGAAGGACCGATTGTTCGGTTTCATGCTGCTCAACTACTATGTGTGGGGCGGCTTCTTCGTACTCGGCAAAGCCGTGTTGCTGGGCCTGCTGATTACAGGAGTGGCGTTGGAGGTCGGGCCATTGATGCTGGTCGGGATGCTCTGTTTGCTACTGATTGGAGTGATCGGCAACCACCTGTGGGAGCGCACCTTCTTCATTCAGCCTGAGCACAAGACCTATATTGTCCAGAATGCAGTGATGAGCAACTTCCTTGGCCCGCTGTACTGCATGTCACTGTTCAAGGCGCTGGTCGCGCCGAATACCCCCTTCGAGGTCACAGCCAAGGGGCGTGCGGATCAGGGTGTGCGCAGGCGTCTTTCGTACCGGAGCATCTGTGGTGTGCTGCTGGGTTTCGAACTCTTGGTGCTTGTCAGCGCATGGCCACTCTTGACTGGTGCTGGCACAGGCTGGGTCGATGTGGTCCAGTTGGTCTTGTTGGTGTCTGCGGCCACTACTGCATATGTGCTTGTCGCCTACCGGCGCCACGAGAAAGCAGTATCCCCTCCCGTTCCTATCCGAGGCACATCTGATCAAGGGTGTGCCGGTTGTACCTGCGACATGCCCCATAACCCATATCCCCCCCTTGAACCAGAGAGAGGTTTTACATGAAAACCGGTCTTGCACTCGCCACGCTCGGCGTGGCCCTGTTCGCGTTACCGGCGCATGCGGCGGTGATCACCGTTGCACCCGGAGAAGTTGAAGTGGCCGCCAACGGTCAATGCTCCCTGATCGAGGCAATCAGGAATGCGGAAAGTGGCTCGGATCAATCCGTTGGCGACTGCGTGGCCGGAACAATCGGTGCCGACGTCATCGAACTCGCCACAGACAGCACCTACGTTCTTACGTCGGCCGTGGATGACTTCAGAGGCTTGCCGCGCATCCGTTCGCAACTGACGATCAACGGCAATGGCGCAATCATCGAACGTGATGCCGCGTTGTTCAACGTTGGTGGGCAGCCTTGTTCAGGAAGTGGTGCGAGATTCAGTCCGCTGTGGGTAGCGGGAGACGGCAATCTCGTGTTGCGTGACCTTGGCGTGCGTAACGGCTGTGACCAGTTCAAGGGGGGAGGGGCCATCCTTAACCACGGTACGTTGCTGCTCGAGCGCGTCCTGATCGAAAATAGTCAGTCCACCTTGTCGGGCGGCGGCATCCATAATAACGGCAGTCTGACGATACGCGAGAGCACCCTCCGCGACTTGCACTCGAATGCGGCTGGTGGTGGCCTGGTCAATCGCGGCACCCTGGTCCTGGAGCGCTCACTGATCGAAGGTAACTACAGCGTCGGGGCTGGCGGTGGCATGGAAACAGGCGTGGGATCTGCGACAGCATTCAATGTCACGCTCAGTGGCAATCAGTCACGCGGTGCAGGCGGTGGTGGTGCTGTCATGGGAGGCAGCTTCGCCAGCACCAATGTCACGATCGCCGACAACGCGTCGAATGTGGCGGAACCAACAGCCTTGGCGGGGCCGGGTGGAGGCCTCTGGAGAAGCTTTGGCACAGTGACGCTGAACAACACCTTGTTCGCGATGCAGGCCAACGGTTTCGAGAACTGCGGCGGCAGCATGACCCACAACAACACCGTCGCCGATGATGATACTTGCGGCGGATCAGCCGCAACGCCACTGCTCGCAGCGCTCGCCAACAACGGCGGGCCGACGCGTACGCATGCGCTGCTCCCTGGCAGTGCTGCGATCGACACGGGCAATGATGCCTTGGCTGTGTCCTTGACGACCGATCAGCGTGGTATCGGCTTTTCGCGCGTTATCGGCACGCAGGTTGATGTCGGCGCCTACGAGTACGCCAATGATGGCGACGGCGTGGATGCAAGTGAAGAGAACAACGTCCCTGACCCGGACGGCACAGGCTTTGGCGATGGCAACGCTGACAGCGTTCAGGACAGTCAACAGGCCCATGTGACGTCGTTCAACACCTCCGTTGGCGCTGCGATGGCAACACTCGAAACCAGCGACGCGAGCAAGCCACTGGTGAATGTCTCCGCCGAGCCGGCACCGGTCAATGGACCAGCAGGAGTGCAGTTTCCTTACGGCATGTTCAGTTTCACCATCAGCAACGTAACGCCCGGAGCCACGGAGGAAGTGGTGCTGTTCGTACCCTTCAATGCCGAGATCAACGGGTACTGGAAGCAGAACACGTCAGGGAATTGGGCTAATATTGCTACGAGCATTAGCCAGGTTGGCAACAAGACGCGCATCGTATTCCCGCTGACCGAGGGTGGACCCTTCGACTTCGACGCTGACAGCACGACCATCACTGATCCGGGTGGTCCAGGGATTCAGCTCCTGAGCGATAATATCGCGTCGATTCCGTCGCTGTCGCAGTGGATGGTGATCTTGCTGTCGATTTCGCTCGCATTAACAGCTGTTGTCGGGCGACGTCGTCGCTGCGAGTGATGAGGAAAGTGGCGGGCGGATATACACCGCTCGCCATGATCGTTTCGGATGTCCGAACTTGGATGTTTTGGGCGCCGATGTCGGGGGTTATCCAGGCAGTTTTCAGGTAATCGAGGCTGAGTATGCCGTTACAGCAGCGCTTCCTGTCAGTCCGCGTTTAAAAGCTGGTCACTCCGCGCGGCCATGATCAGGTCGTTGTGGTGTACGCCACCGAGTCCATGACTCCACCAGCTCAGGGTTACCTTGCCATACTCGGTCAGGATGGCCGGGTGGTGATCGACGTCTTCGGCGAGCTGCCCGATCCGGTTGGTAAAGGCCAGCGCGGCGGCGAAGTCGGCAAAGGCGTAGACTTTTTCCAGATGGGCAACGCCATCAATCAGGCGCAGGCTCCAGCCAGGCATTTCCTTCAACAGTATTGCCAGATCACTTTCTGCTGGCATACCACTTTTGTCAGCCTGACTGGCAAGCGTCTGTTCGGCCAAGGGCTGCTGCATGGTTTTTCTCCCGGTTGCTTTTAATGATGTCAGCCTAGCAGTTGTGCCTTGCTATGTGTTGCCGGTGAGCATTTTGAAACATTGCCACACGTTTGCAGTGACGCCTTAGCCTAAGGTCTAAACGGCTTTCTACCTTGGTCGTATGGTTCCCATCGGTCTCTCCGGCAAGACTGTGGGCCATAACAAAAGACAGCCCGAGGTGTGACCCCATGAGCAACGCGACCCTGTATCCGGTTCCCGAAGAGTTTGCCCGCAATGCCCTGATTGATCAGGATACCTACCAGCGCCTGTATCAGGCATCGATAGACGATCCCGAGCAGTTCTGGGCCGAGCAGGCCAAGCGGATTGACTGGATGCGGCCGTTCAAAAAGGTCAAGCAGACCAGTTTTGATGACCATAACGTATCGATCAAATGGTACCTCGGTGGTCATTTGAACGTTTCCGCCAATTGCCTGGACCGACACCTGGAACAGCGCAGCGAGCAAACCGCGATTATCTGGGAAGCTGACGAGCCCGGGCAGGCCAGGCACATTACCTACCGCGAGTTGCACCGCGATGTCTGCCGTTTTGCCAATGCACTCAAGCATCAGGGTGTCGCCCAGGGTGATGTGGTAACCCTGTACATGCCGATGATACCGGAAGCGGCTATCGCCATGCTGGCGTGCTCGCGTATCGGAGCGATTCACTCAGTGGTTTTTGCGGGCTTCTCGCCGGAGGCGTTGGCCGGACGCATTCTTGATGGCCGTTCCAATGTGGTTATCACCGCTGACGAGGGGCTGCGTGGCGGGCGTTCAACGCCACTCAAGGCAAACGTTGACGAGGCTCTGACGCATGCCGACATCAAGACTGTGGACAAGGTCATTGTGGTTCGCCATACCGGTGCCGAGATTCCGTGGCACGATCATCGCGACCGTGATTATGCCGAGTTGATGGCCGAGGCTGATGATTTCTGTCCGCCTGAGCCGATGGACAGTGAAGACCCACTCTTCATCCTCTATACCTCCGGCTCGACCGGCAAGCCCAAGGGAATCCTGCACACCACCGGCGGTTACCTGACGTATGCTGCGCTGACCCACCAGTATGTATTTGATTACAAGGATAGCGAAGTCTTCTGGTGTACCGCTGATATCGGTTGGATTACTGGCCATACCTATACCATCTACGGCCCGCTGGCCAATGGCGGTACCACGGTAATGTTCGAGGGGGTGCCGAATTATCCGGATGTCACCCGCATGGCCAGGGTAATTGATACCCATAAGATCAATATTCTCTACACGGCGCCAACGGCTATTCGCGCCATGATGGCCATGGGTGATGCGGCAATGGCGGGAGCGGATGGCAGCAGCCTGCGTCTGCTGGGGTCAGTGGGCGAACCGATCAATCCGGAAGCCTGGAATTGGTATTACCACACCGTCGGCAAGGGACGTTGCCCGATTGTCGATACCTGGTGGCAAACCGAAACCGGCGCCACCCTGATGACACCATTGCCCGGTGCCACGCCGCTCAAGCCAGGTTCAGCCGCTTGCCCGTTCTTCGGCGTACAGCCCGCGCTGGTCGATAATGAGGGCAATATTCTGCAAGGTGCAGCGGAGGGCAACCTGGTGCTGCTGGATTCCTGGCCGGGACAGGCGCGCTCGATTTTCAGGGATCACGAGCGTTTTGTGGATACCTACTTCCGCACCTTCAAGGGCACTTATTTCACCGGTGATGGGGCGCGGCGGGATGAGGACGGTTACTACTGGATTACAGGACGCGTGGATGACGTGCTCAATGTTTCCGGCCACCGTATGGGTACCGCCGAAGTGGAGAGTGCGCTGGTGTCACACAAGGATGTCGCAGAGGCCGCTGTTGTTGGCATGCCGCATGACTTGAAAGGTCAGGGTATCTACGTCTACGTGACCCTGAATGATGGTATAGAGGCCAGTGAATCCCTGCGTCAGGCACTGCGCCAGTGGGTGCGTCACGAAATCGGCCCGATTGCCACGCCTGATGTTATCCAGTGGGCTCCGGGACTGCCTAAAACCCGCTCAGGCAAGATAATGCGTCGCATCCTGCGCAAGATTGCCGTCGCCGAATACGATGGATTGGGTGACATTTCCACCCTGGCCGATCCTGGTGTGGTTGAGCACCTGATCAATGAACACAAGAGCATGACTGCCATCAGTGCTTGAGTAACGCTCCCCTACAACAGCCACGCTCTGTTGTATTCGGGCCGCCGGCGTTTCATCCGGTGGCCCTTTTTTGGTTCAGAGTGAGCCGGCATGCGGCCCAGAGCATTCAGTGGCCGCCGATAGCTGTCGGCGGCCACCCAATGCCGTGGGGGCAGTAGCTCAGCTCAGTCCTTGCAGCGCTGCTTCGACAATCGCCAGGCCTTCTTCCAGGATGTCCTCTTCAATAGTGACCGGCATCAGGAAGCGGATTGTGTTGCCATGCATGCCACAGCTGAGCAGAATCAGACCGTTTTCCTTGGCTTTGGCAGTGACTGCTGCAGCCAGATCGGCACGGGGTTTGCGGCTTTGCTTGTCTTCGACCAGTTCAAAGGCTGCCATGGCACCGAGGTTGCGACTGTTGTCGACGAAGGGAAAGCGTTCCTGCCAGTCAGCAAAGCGTTTGGCCAGTTTGTCACCCAGGCGTAGGGACTTGCCAAGGATGTCCTCGGTTGCAAACACGTCCATGACCGCCAGAACTGCCGCACAGGACACCGGGCTACCGGTATAGGTGCCGCCCAGGGAGTTTGGTCCGGAGCTATCCATCAGCTTGTCGGTACCAACAATGGCGGAGATCGGCATCCCGTCAGCCATGCTCTTGGCCATGGTCATCATATCCGGCTCAACGCCACTGTGCTCGATGGCAAACATCTTGCCGGTACGGCCAAAGCCGCTTTGGACTTCATCAACCACCATCAGGATCCCGTGTTCGTCGCAAATATCGCGCACGGCCTTGAGAAAGCTCGGGGAAGCGGCATAGAAGCCGCCTTCACCCAATACCGGTTCGATGAAGATGGCAGCCGTGCTTTCCGGTGCGGAATCGGTGCGCAGCGTCATGCGCAGCCCACGCAGCGCTTCTTCTTCGTCGACGCCGTGGTAAGGAACCGGGTAGGGCGCACGGAATACGGTGCCGGGCATGGGGCCGAAATCACCCTGGTAGGGTTTGACCTTGCCGTTCATCGCCATGGTCATGAAAGTGCGCCCGTGGTAACCACCATCAAAGCAGATGACGTTGGTCCGCCCGGTTGCAGCACGGGCGATCTTGACTGCATTTTCCAGGGCTTCAGCGCCGGAATTGGCCAGCATGACCTTGGCGTGGCCACGCACCGGCGTGACCTTGCTCAAGGCTTCAGCGACCCGGACGTAGCCCTCGTAGGGCATGACGGTCTGGCAGGTATGCATCAGCTTGTCGAGCTGCGCCTTGACGGCAGCAACCACTTTGGGATGGCGGTGACCGATATTCAGCACGCCAATGCCACCGGCAAAATCGATAAAACGATTGCCGTCGGCATCATGGATGATGGCGTTCTCGGCCTGCGCGGCAAAGTTTTTATTGGGGCTGGCAGCCCCGGCGGCAACGTAGCGTTCTTTCAGGGCCTGAAGTTCGGCGTTGTTCACTGGTAACCTCCGTTGTGGTTCAAAACGTGATAGCAAAAATTCGATCTATCTTGATAGTAGTGGCAAATTTTACTATTTACCCTACACGGGTTGGGCGGCAGACCCCAGCAAAGATTGTGATCAAATACGATGCCGGGGCCTTCAGTGCGTGCTTAACCCAGTAGTCCGGTGAAGGGCAGGTAGTCGAGCAGATCGCCCGGTTTGATCTGATCGCCCGCCGGCAGGATCACCAGCCCGCTGGCCTGGCTGGCGCTGCTGAGAATGCCTGAGCTCTGGTTGCCGCTGAGCTGCAAGCGGCCCTGATGCAGATACGCACGGGCATATTCGTCGCGCTTGCCCGGTTTGTTCCAGGCAAAACCTGCGGGCATGGGTAACGCCGTTGGCAGGTAGTCACTGGCGCCCAGGCGGCACAATAGCCAGGGTTTGACCAACAGCAAAAAAGTTACCAGAACGGCCGCCGGGTTGCCGGGAAGGCCAAGCACCGGCGTGTTGGCAATCTGTCCAAGGGTGAAGGGCTTGCCGGGTTTGATAGCCAGCTTCCACAGGGTCAACTGTCCATTTTCACGCAGAATCTGACCCAGGTAGTCGGCTTCGCCAACCGATACGCCGCCAGTACTGATGATCACGTCGCAGGTTTTGCCCAGCTGTGTCAGTTGTGTGCGTATCAGCTCCGGGTTGTCAGCGAGAATGCCTCCGTCGATGACTTCCTGACCCAGATGCGCGAGCAAACCGAACAGCGTGAAACGATTGCTGTTGTATATTTTTCCGGGAGCCAGTGGAGCACCGGGCTCAAGCAATTCATCACCGGTAGACACCACGGCAATACGCAGGGGTTGGGCCACGCTCACGGTAGTGATGCCACAGCTGGCGATGACACCGAGGTCTTGGGGCAGCAGGCGCCGGCCAGCAGCAAACAGGGTCTGACCCTGCTGCAAATCCTGACCTTGTGGCCGTATGTTTTGTCCGGCACTGACGGCATGCGGAAAGCGGGCATTGCCGAGAGCGTCGATGTCGACGTTCTCCTGCATTTCTACCGCGTCGGCACCTGCGGGTATCGGTGCGCCGGTAAAAATGCGCGCGCAGGTACCAGGGCGTAGCGGCGCGGGTGACAAGCCGGCGGTGATTCGTTGGGCAATGGGTAGCGTTGCCGTTTCCGCCAGGTCGGCACTGCACAGGGCATAGCCATCCATGGCGCTGTTGTCCCAGGGAGGCACATCAATCCGGGTGCGCACGGGAGCTGACAGTATCCGCCCCAATGCTTGCTGCACCGGTACCTGCAGGCTGGGTCTGGCCGCTTGCAGACTGGCATGATTCAGCACCTGATGAAGGGCTTCTGATACTGGAGTCAAAATCATCCCCGCGTCTCACAGGCAGCGACTGCAGACAGGTGCTGAACAAAATTGCACGGCCTGGTACGACTATCCAGCTGCTCGGCCAGAATACCTTCCCAGGCGGTACGGCAGGCACCGGTTGAGCCCGGCATGCAAACAATCAGGGTACGATTGGCCAGTCCGGCGAGGGCCCTCGACTGAAGGGTTGAGGTGCCGATTTCCTGCCAGGACAGGTGACGAAACAGCTCTCCAAAACCATCTACCGTTTTATCCAGCAGCGGAGTAATGGCCTCCGGAGTGCTGTCGCGACCCGTGAAGCCAGTGCCACCGGTAATCAGAACGACCTGCACGGCCGGGTCGGCTATCCAGGCTGATACACAGGCACGAATCTGATAGATGTCATCGGGCAGCAGCTGCCGTCCGCATAATTGGTGGCCGGCGCCGGTTGCATTATCAACCAGTAACTGGCCGGAGGTGTCGTTATCCAGGTTGCGGGTATCACTGACAGTCAGTACCGCTAGCTGGAGCGGAGTGAATTCACTGGCAGAATGAGCCATGCCGAGGCATCCTTGTGGGTTGCAAACGATGCCTATTTATACCACAGCAAGCGCCTTAACGGAGGGTCCTGATGGCTATGCATCACAGCTTTCAACCTGATGGGCTGATTCTCGCCGGAGGGCGCGGCCAGCGTCTGGGAGGACGGGACAAGGGGTTGATGATCTGGCGGGGGCAGCCGGTAGCTGCCCACTTGAGCAGCTTGCTGCGACCGCTGGTTGGCGAGCTGCTGATCAGTTGCAACCGCAACCAGGCAATGTATCAAGCCTGGGCAGATCGGTTGCTGGCCGATGCCGACACTGATTTTCCGGGCCCCCTGGCCGGGATGCTTGCGGGTCTGGACGCTTGCCGGGGGAGCCACCTGTTGGTGCTGCCATGTGATTTGCCGTATCTGGACACGGCGCTGCTGCAAGACCTGCTGGATCTGGCCGCGCAACGTTCACAGCATCCGGTGCTGGTGCGTAGCGGCCAACAATGGCAACCCCTGCTGGCGGTTTTGCCGCGTGAGAGTTTGTCGGCTTTACAAGCGGCCTGGGTGACGGGTGAGCGCAGTCCACGGCGCTGGTTGTCCCGTCAGCAACCTGTATTTCTGGACCTGCCCGGTGATGATCCACGCCTGTTCAATGCCAATCTGCCGGAGCACTGGAAATAGGCTAACTGCCCGCAGTGACACAAATTTTTCCACTGTGCTCTTGTGTAAATCAGTCGATTCGGTAAAATGCCCGACCACTACGGAGCGTAGCGCAGCCTGGTAGCGCGTCTCGTTCGGGACGAGAAGGTCGCTGGTTCGATTCCAGTCGCTCCGACCAATTTCACCGGTTTTCCGGTTGGTGCAAACTACCCTGAAAACGCAAAAAAGCCCGCCTTGAGCGGGCTTTTCTGTTTCCGGCTTTGCTGTCCTCAATTTTGCCCGATCCAGCCATGCAAAAAGCCCGCACAGGGCGGGCTTTTTTACTGCGGTTTCACGCTCAGAAGCGGTAGTTGAAGCCCACTTCCATCGAACGTTCGGGACCGACATAAATACCCTGGCGCAGGCCAGTGATATAACGTTTGTCAGTCAGGTTCTTGACCGCACCCTGCAGGCGCAATTGCTCGCTCAGCTGGTACTGCGCAGTCAGGTCGAACACGGTGTAAGACGACATTTCACCACCCCAGATACCACCAGCCGCGTTGCCTGGAATATCCTTGCGGTTGCTGGGATCACCGTATTGCTCGCTCTGGTAATGGGCGGTCAAGGCGGTTGCCAGTTTACCCCGGGTATAGTTCAGCGCTGCATTGGCCAGGTACTTTGGCGCGTACGGCAGGCGGTTGCCACTGAATTCTCCTGAACTGAACTCGGATTTTGGTACCCAGGTCAGGTTGGTATCAACGCTGAAACCACCACCGATGTCATAGCCCAGGGCCGCTTCCAGGCCGTAATGTTTTGTTTTGCCGGCGTTGGACTGTGACAGGTTGGGATCACTGTTGCCGGTTACCACCTGGTTGCGGAAGTCCATATAGAAGGCGGTCAATTCATAGTTCAGGTCGCTGGTGGCACCCCGAATACCCAGTTCGTAATTCTCTGAACGCTCACCATCAAGATTCTGATCGGTAAGGCCGTCCAGCGCTACGCCGTTGGATGCCGGTGAGAAAGCCCGGTATACACCACCGTAGAGCTGGGCAGTGGGTGTAAGCTGCCAGGTAGCACCGATACCCGGCAGAAATTCGGTGTTGCGTGTGGTTTCCGAGGCACTGTTCTGGGTCAGAATTTTGCGTTTCTGTTCATAGGATTCCACGCGCAGGCCCGGAGTCACAGTCAGGCGGTCGCTGACGATGATGCGGTTGTGGACGTAAGCCGCAATGCTGTCGGCGCTGTCGACCCGGTGCCGATCATTGATGCCGGTACGGTCCTGGTCCCGGGTGGCACGAATGCGCTTGTCATCCGACTCTTCCTGCATGAAGCGCAGGCCGAATTCGGCCTGGTTGATCCAGCCGAACAGGTCGTGATCAAGGGTCAGGCGGGTCTCGACACCAAAGCGCTCAAAACTCCGGTTGTTGCCGGTCAGGTCATCGGTATAGACCCAGCGACCGGCGGCGTTGGATGCTGCGGTATCGACACTGTAGCGCCAATAGTCACGAGTCACTTCACTCCAGTAGGCCAGGGTTCGCAGGGTTGCACGATCGTTCAGGTGCCATTCGTGGTTGACGTCAAAGGCCTTGCGATCGGTGAGATAGTAATCGTCAGGCGCCGGGTTGTAGGTTTTGCCACTGCGATAATCGTCCAGCAGCAGACCGCGATAGGAGATGTTGGCGTCATTTTCGTACCAGGAAAACTTGAAACCCAGGCTCTGATCAGCGTTCAGGGCAACACCGGCCTTGAACATCAGGTCGGTCATCTCGTAGTCCTTGTCCATGAAGCCATCGCTGCGCGCGTGGGTAGCAACCAGGCCACCGAAAGCTTCACCGGATGCAGTACGCCCACCGGCTTCCAGCGTGGTTTCGCGGGTATTGAAAGAGCCTACCCGGCCCGATACGGCAACCCCGTCATCGGGTGTCTTGGTTATGTAGTTGACGACACCGCCAATGGTTGAAGGGCCATAGCGCAGCGACGAAGAGCCCTTGAGCACCTCAATGCCTTGCATGCGCTGAATGCGGGGATTGTAGTAACGGTCATTGCCGATGAACAGGCCGGGAGCGACCGGTACGCCATCTTCCAGTACCAGCGACTTGGCTTCACTGGCTGACAGGCCGCGAATGCCGATATTGCTGACAACCGCTGACTCTTCTTCGGTCTTGGTGTGGATGCCGGGAATTCGGCGCAGCACATCCTCGGTGGAAGTCGGCTGAATACGTTCGATCTGCTCGCGATCGATGATGACGAAGGCGCCGGTCTGACGCAGGATGCTCTCTTCATCGCTGCCGATAACTTCCATGGCGGGCATGCGCAGTGGTTCACTGGTCTGGGCGATGAGGGCTGATGGGAGAAGTGCTGCGGCGATAGCGACGGCCACCTTATGGCGACTGAAATGCATCGTGTGTTTCATTCGGTTTTCCTGAGGGTAGTTGTAACTGCTTGACCCGGTTTGCTCTGAACCGCTGTTTGATTCTGCCGGGCGCGGTTTCAGCAAAAGGGACGCTCCAAGAGACTGATCGCGCGTTCGCTGTGGACGCATGCGAATTATTGTGAATAGTCTATCGCTATCAATCTCATTTGCTAAACGTATAGATAATGAGAACTATTGTCAATGCAGGATGTCAGAGCATGCTTGACCAGCAATCAGGGCCAGCGGGACATGAGAGCCTATGCCGGCCCGGGTTCAGGGGTACTGGGTACGCTGAATCAGACCGCGGAAATACAGTTCGAAGCGCATAGTGAACGCCCAGCGTGGGTCGAAGTTGGCTCGGCGGGGAAATTGCAGCTCGGGGATCAGGTCGAGAAACACGCGATCACGGTGAATG
The DNA here is from genome assembly GCF_900105655.1 of Halopseudomonas salegens. NCBI lineage: Bacteria > Pseudomonadati > Pseudomonadota > Gammaproteobacteria > Pseudomonadales > Pseudomonadaceae > Halopseudomonas > Halopseudomonas salegens. The sequence continues at coordinate 2,031,424 of NZ_LT629787.1, read as the reverse complement.
TCGCGGCGGTAGTACGCCTGGAGGTAATAGTCATTGATTCGTGGGTTGCTCAGGCTGTTGCCGATCATGACTGCGGCATAACGCATGGCGCTGCGATTGCTCAGTTTCTGATGCAGCTCGATGCTTTCGGAAAACTCCAGCGTATCTTCATCCTCCTGCCACTGAAAGGTCGTTACGAAACGGAAGTGCCTTCGTTCATCCAGCGGTCGGCCAAGATCCCAGCGTGATCGCGCTGAGTAACCCTCTTTATTGAACCAGGATGCGCGGTTGTCCGAGCTGAGTTGCCAGGGGCCGTTACCCACACCCCACAGCCTTTCAGCGCTCACGCGGACGTATGGATCCAGCGGCAGGCGCAAGCGAATCCCGGCACCGGTACGGAAGTTCCACTGTTCGCGCTTGTCCCGGCCGCTCAGTCGGCTGAGACCAAGAATGGTATTGCTGGTCGAGGTCTGTTGCTCGGTCAAACGGCCGGTGCCCTGTTCGGCCAGTGTGCCCCGGGATTCTTCCGGTTCACTTTCAAGAATCAGGCGCAGGCGTTCTTCCGTGGTTGGCAGGTCAAGCCGAAAGCGCACGCTCAGGTCGTGATCATTGGTTTCAGCCTCTTCCCAGTCGAAGGTGTAGCGCAACCGCAGGTAAGAGGTGTTGTCGTAGTCGGGATACTCGCGGGAAATAAAACCATCGAGATTGCGCGAGGTCGAGGTGACCCAGCGCGAGACGCTGTCATGCATCCGGTCCACCCGTTCTTCACCCCAGGCCGGAAGATCGCTGTCATCACCGTCTTGTTGCTCTTCGGCCATGACCGGACTGGCGAAAAAAACAATGCTCAGTGCAGCAATGATCACCTTGGTCATGAGTCTGTTCACTCTGGCTGGCGGCTATAGATTGATAATAGCACCTGACACAGACAGTGGAGGATTGCTGGCAGTATTCGGGCGCAGCCGAATGGCGATAAATTTTGCCGTTGGGGTGAAGCTCTCAGCGCCGTAGCTGGCCAGGGGGAGCAACGGATTGATTTCCGGGTAATATGCCGCCGCCTGCCCGAGCGGTATGTCGAAATCAATCAGGCTGAAGCCCGGAACGCGACGCTCGATTGCGTCGTCCCAGAGTGACTCGATATCAACCCTGGCACCGGGTGGCCAGCCGAGACGTTCACGATCCAGAGCATTGATGAAGAGTACCTGACGGTGCCCGCTGACGCCGCGATAGCGATCATGCAGACCATAGATGGTGGTGTTGTATTGGTCGTGCGAGCGCAGGCTTTGCAGAATCAACTCGGGTTGCTGACCACTGTTGAGTACGGACGCGGGAAGATGGCTGGCCGGTAGTGGATGGAGGCTGAATTCGGCACGACCGGAGGGGGTTTGCCATTGATGCCGGTTGACTGGATTCGGTAAATGAAAACCGCCGGGGGGTTGCAGGCGCTGATTGAAGTCAGTGAAGCCGGGAATGCAGGCAGCGATCAGGTCGCGAATCCGGTCATAATCGGCCACCAGCTCAGACCAGTTGACCGGCCAGTTGCCCAGGGCTGCCTGTGCGATACCGGCGATAATGGCCGGCTCCGAGCGCATCTCCGTTGAGAGCGGAGGCAGTTGTCCGTACGAGGCATGGATCATGCTGAATGAATCTTCTACCGTCACCGCTTGCGCGCCGCTGGCCTGATGATCAATGTCGGTGCGGCCCAGGCAAGGCAGAATCAGAGCCGTTTGCCCCGGTGTCAGGTGACTGCGATTCAGTTTGGTGCTGATCTGCACGGTGAGTTGGCAGTTGCGCAAGGCCTGATGGGCTTGCTGGCTGTCCGGTGTTGCCTGGGCAAAATTACCGCCGAGGCCGATGAATACGTCGACTTCTCCCGCGAGCATGGCCTGCAGGGCGGTTACCGTGTTGTGACCCGGTTCCTGCGGTGGATGAAAATCAAGGTGTTGCTCCAGGGCGTCAAGGAAGGCTTGGCCCGGGCGCTCATTGATGCCCATGGTACGGTCGCCCTGCACATTGCTGTGACCTCGCACCGGACACACACCGGCCCCGGGGCGACCAAGGTTGCCGCGCAACAGCTGCAAATTGACGATTTCGCCGATGGTGGCCACCGAGTGGTGATGCTGGGTAATACCCATGGCCCAGCAAATAATAACGCGCTCGGATGCGGCATAGATGCGTGCTGCCCGTTCCAGCTCTGCCAGAGTCAGGCCGGATTGCTCGCAAATGGTGTCCCAGGGTGTTGCATCGAGAAGTGCCAGGTAGGGTGTCAGATCCAGGCTGTTGGCTTGCAGGAACGCATGATCGAATACGGCTGGCTTGCCATTTGCCTGCGCCTCTTGTTCCCACTGCCAGAGCATCTTGGCCATGCCGCGCAGTGCTGCCAGATCGCCACCCAGGTGGGGGCGAAAATACGCGCTGTGTGTGGGGTCTGAGTTATTTCCCAGCATCTGACGTGGACTCTGTGGGTGCTGGAAACGTTCCAGCCCACGCTCGCGCAATGGATTGAAGCAGACCACCTGTGCACCGCGGCGCACGGCCTGACTGAGAGGTTCAAGCATGCGCGGATGATTGCTGCCGGGGTTCTGACCGAACAGAAAAATGGCGTCTGCATAAGCGAAATCATCCAGGGTCACGCTGCCTTTACCGTTGCCCAGGTGACGGTTCAGTGCCACACCGCTGGCTTCGTGGCACATATTTGAACAATCGGGGAAATTGTTGCTGCCCAGAGCACGGACCATGAGTTGATAGAGAAAGGCCGCTTCGTTGCTGGCACGCCCAGAGGTATAGAACTCGGCCCGTCGTGGATCGGGCAATTGGCGTAGTTGATTGCCGATCAACGCGAAGGCCTGACTCCATTCGATGGGTCGGTAGTGGCTGTCACCCGGGCGAAGAATCATCGGCCGGGTCAGTCGGCCCTGGTATTCCAGCCAGTAGTCTGACTGCGCGCGCAATTGTTCTACGCTGTAACGGGCAAAAAAGTCGGCATCCACTGCTCTTCGGGTCGCTTCCCAGTTGACCGCCTTGGCGCCGTTTTCACAGAAGTTTATTCTGCCGGCGGCGGGGTCATCACCCCAGGCGCAACCGGGGCAATCAAAGCCGCCATGCTGGTTGGTGCGCAGCATGGCGCGCAGGTTTTTCAACGGTTGGCGACTGTTCATCCAGGCTTGAGTCACGCTGCGCAGCGCGCCCCAGCCAGCGGCTGGGCCAGGGTAGGGCTTGTACAGGGGTGTTTTACTCACAAGACCGGCTCCATTCGATACACGCGTGGGCCGGCGCGCTGCGACAGATGAATCAGGTTCAGGCCCAGAGCGCTGGCCCAGCGTACGCTGAGTTGGCTGGGCGCAGCCAGGGAGACCAGCGTCGGCAAACCGGCACGAACGGCCTTGTGCACCAGTTCCAGGCTGCAGCGGCTGGTGACGATGGCGAAACCCTCGGTTGCAGGCAAGCGCGCCAACGCCAGTGCACCAATGAGTTTGTCCAGGGCGTTGTGCCGGCCGATGTCTTCCCGACACACGCGCAACTCGCCCTGGGCGTCGATATACCCGGCCGCATGCATGGCCCCGGATTGCCGAGCGCGGACTTGTCGTGCGGCCAGTCGCTGGCGCAGCCCGGCCAGATGTTCGGGTCGGGGCAGGGGGCGGCTTGGCCCGGGTTGCAGCTGTGGCAGGGCCTGTTCCAGCGCGCTGTTGCCACACAGGCCACAGCCCGCGGTACCGGCAAGCTGGCGACGCTGGCGCTTGAGCTGCCACAGGCGCCGGCTGCTCAGCTCCAGATCGAGCTGGCAGTGATCGCCCGCATGCTGGATGGTAATATCCAGAAGTTCGCAGGGCTGCTCGATAATGCCCTGCCCCAGGCTGAAACCGATCGCAAAATCGTGCAGATCATCAGGGCTGGCCATCATGACAGCGTGATTCAGGTCGTTGTAGTTGATCGCCACGGCGACTTCATCGGCAAGACAGGCATCATGCAGTTGTGCCGGAGTGTGCAGTGTCTGGTAGCTGAAAGGTGGGACAGGTTCGGGTCTGGGCATGACTGACTCGCTGGCAGGCAGATTCTTCCGATCAGCCTAGGGGTTGCCTCGGGCGTCGTCCAATTGCTGCTGCTGATGGGCTGATCAAGGTGGTCTATGGCCCGTCTGGTTGCACCATTTCCAGTGGTTTGGCGGCGTTGAAACACGTCTGGGCAATAACGCTGGTGGGTTTCTGCCGCCTGATCAACAAGCCGATGGGCGCCAGGTTGCTGCTTTCGGCGATGGCGATCCAGTTCAGGTCGGGATTGCTTGCCAACAGATCCGCATCGTAAGGGATGACGCTGCAGCAGAGTCCGTAACGCACGCTGTGCAGTAATTGCTGGACGGCATCACTTTCGATCACCAGATTTGCGCGCAAACCTCGGCTGCGCAGGGCTTGTTCAACCGCCTGACGAAAATGCATGCCACTGGACAACAAGCCAAGGGGCAATCTGGCTACTTCCTGCCAGTTGGGTGAATCGCTGGGTGGGCTGACATGGGCCGGAGCGAAGAGCAGGCCCATGGTTGGCATCGCCAGCGTCAGGCTGGCAAAACTGGCCGGATCGATTTTATTCAGATAGCCGAGGCCGAGGTCGAGCTGGTTGCTGGCCAGCTGTTCAAGAATCTGTTCACTGCTCAGAGTGGTCAGTTGCAGGCTCAGCTCCGGATACTCCTGACGCCACAAAGCCAAAAGGCGGGCCGGATTGAACCCCGCAAGGGGTACCATGCCGAGGCGCAGCGTACCGATCAACTGACCACGACAGGCTGCGGCTTCGGCCAGCAAACCGTCGTGTGCACGCATCAGGCTGCGGGCCCAGGCGAGGATGCGCTTGCCTTCAGGGGTGAAATCATGAAAGCGTTGGTCGCGCTGTACCAGGGTCAGCCCAAGCTGTTCTTCGAGTTGGCGCAAGCGCATGGACAACGTTGGTTGAGTCACATGGCAGCGTTCAGCCGCCTGGCCAAAGTGGCGGGTGTCATCCAGCGCGATAAGAAACTGCAGTTGTCGAATATCCATGCCGAGCCATGATCAATGTTAAGGTATCAGCATACTCTGTCGTCGTCTGAAGAGCAGCGAATGATCGAACTGGACAAAAATCTGCAACTGGATGAAGCGGACTTCGAGTGCCTGCCGATTCGAGCCCAGGGTGCTGGCGGGCAGAACGTCAACAAGGTATCCAGCGCTATCCATTTGCGCTTTGACATCAACCGAAGCAGCCTGCCGGACATTTGCCGGGAACGCCTGCTGGCGCTGAATGACAAACGTATCACCAAGGATGGAGTGGTGGTGATCAAGGCGCAGCAATACCGCACCCAGGAGCAGAATCGCGAAGATGCCATAAGGCGTCTGGTCGAGTTGATCAACAGTGTGCTCGTTGAGGTCAAGCCGCGGCGACCAACCAAACCGGGGCGGGCAGCGAAGAAGCGCCGGCTGGATGCCAAGACTCGTCACGGCCAGAGGAAGCAGCTGCGCGGGCGAATCGATCTCTGACGGGCTGTGTCAGCCCTCGCGTACACGCCGCACTGCATCCTGCCAGCCCTGATAGAGCTGATTGCGCTGGTCTTCCGGCATATCCGGTTTGAAGTTGCGCTGGCAATGCCAATGCGCGGCTATCTCCTCCAGGCTGGCGAACAGCCCACTGTGCAGTCCGGCCAGATAAGCCACGCCAAGTGCCGTTGTCTCAGTGACTTGCGGGCGTTCAACCGGTACGCCAAGGATGTTAGCCAGGGACTGCACGACCCAGTTATTGACCACCATGCCGCCATCCACTCGTAATGCCGAGGTGCTGATAGCTCCGTCAGCTTGCATGGCATCCAGCAAATCACGGGACTGGAAGCAGACCGATTGCAGCCCGGCGGTGACGATTTCAGCAATGCCGGTATCCCGGGTCAGGCCAAAAATGGCTCCACGCGCCTTGGGGTCCCAGTAGGGTGCACCCAGGCCAGTGAAAGCAGGTACCAGATAGACGCCGCAATCATGCCCGGTCTGCTCGGCCATGGCTTCGGTCTCACCGGCGTGCTGAATCAGCTTCAGGCCGTCGCGCAGCCACTGGATTGCCGCCCCGGCAACGAAAATGCTCCCTTCAAGAGCAAAGGTTACCTGACCTTGCAGGCGATAGCCGACTGTCGTCAGCAAGCGATTGTTCGAACGAATCGGCTGGTCACCGGTATTCATGATCATAAAACAGCCGGTGCCGTAGGTGCTCTTGACCATGCCCGGCTGGAAACAGGCCTGGCCAATCAGAGCGGCTTGCTGATCACCGGCCATCGCGGTGATGGGGATTTCTGCGCCAAACAAACCTGCCTCGGTGTGGCCAAAGTCGGCAGCGGTATCCATTACCTCGGGGAGCAGGCTGGCGGGAATGTCGAATAATTCAAGCAGGTCCTGATCCCAGCTTTGGGTGTGGATATTGAACAGCATGGTGCGCGAGGCGTTGGTGGCATCGGTACGGTGAACCTTGCCACCGGTCAGCCGCCAGAGCAGAAAGCTGTCGACGGTACCAAATCGCAACTTTCCCTGTTCGGCTTTGGCTCTGGCCTCTGGTATGTGTTCCAGCAACCAGCGCAGCTTGGTCGCGGAAAAATAGGGATCTATCAGCAGACCGGTTTTATTGCTGACCATGGGTTCATGCCCGGCCTGTTTCAGCTCGGCGCAGTAGTCTGCCGTGCGTCGGTCCTGCCAGACGATGGCGCGGTGCAGCAGCTCCCCGCTGTCGGCGTCCCACAGCAAGGTGGTTTCACGTTGATTGGTAATCCCGATGGCGCGGATGTCGCTTGCGTGCATGTTCTGTTCGGCAAGCAGTTGCCGGCAAACGCTCAGAGTGCTTTGCCAGATTTCTTCGGCATCGTGTTCAACCCAGCCATCGCAGGGAAAGTACTGACTAAATTCCTCTTGCGCACTGCCCAGGGGGGTACCAGCGGCATCAAACAGAATGGCGCGGCTGCTGGTGGTGCCCTGGTCTATAGCAAGAAGATGCGTGGCCATGGTGTCGGTATCCTGTTGTTTTGCTGTTATTGTGGAGTTCAAGCCGCAAGTGAGTGCCAGGCAACAGGTTAAACGCCCGAGTCGAACAGGCCAAGGGGCATGAGGCTTTTTCCGGCTGGGTCAAGTGGGGGAATACATGCAACAGTCACAGCTTTTGGCTGCATCGATGCATAGCGATCCGGATACCTGTGATCTGCTGGTCATCGGTGGTGGCATCAACGGGGTGGGCATTGCCAATGATGCGGCTGGGCGAGGGCTTTCAGTATTACTCTGCGAGCAGGATGACCTGGCGGCGCATACCTCTTCGGCCAGCAGCAAGCTGATTCATGGTGGGTTGCGTTATCTGGAGCACTTCGCTTTCCGTCTGGTGCGCGAGGCGCTCGGGGAGCGCGAGATATTGCTGGCCAAGGCTCCGCATATTATCTGGCCGTTGCGCTTTGTGCTGCCCCATGAGCGGCACTTGCGGCCATGGTGGATGCTGCGTGCAGGCCTGTTTATCTATGACCACTTGGGTCAGCGCGTGCGTTTGCCTGGCTCGCGGGCGGTAAAACTGGCTGAAGACAACCCGTTACGGCCAGACCTGCTGCGCGCTTTCGAGTATTCAGACTGCTGGGTCGATGATGCCCGTCTGGTCGTGCTCAATGCCATGCAGGCGCATGCTGTAGGCGCCAGTATTTTGCCTCGGACCCGGTGTATTGCTGCGCGGCGTGAAGGGGCCTGGTGGCAGGTAACCCTGCAAACCGCCTCCGGGCTCAGAGAGGTTCGAGCGCGGGGGCTGGTAAACGCTGCCGGGCCCTGGGCCGCCAAGGTCATTGAAGATGCCCTCGACTTGCCCAGCCCGCATGCGCTGCGTCTGGTTCAGGGTAGTCATATCGTATTGCCGCGTCTGTATGCAGGTGACCAGGCCTACATACTGCAGAATGTCGATCAACGCATTGTCTTTGTGTTGCCCTATGAGGATGATTTCACTCTGGTCGGTACGACTGACCGGGATTATCGCGGCGATCCGGCAGAGGTCAAGCCGACTCGTGACGAGGAAGATTACCTGTTGGCGGTTATCGGACATTACTTTCGCCAGACGGTAGACCGGCAACAGATTCAGCATAGCTATGCGGGGGTGCGCCCCTTGCTGGATGACGATGACAGTAACCCGGCCGCGGTAACGCGCGATTACACGCTCTCTGTACAGGGCCAGCCTGACCAGCCGCCATTGCTCAGCGTGTTCGGGGGGAAGTTGACTACCTATCGCCGCCTGGCTGAATCCGCCCTGGCGCACCTGCAACCCTGGTTCGGCCAGATGGGGCCAGCCTGGACGGCGAAGCAGCCCTTGCCCGGTGGTGATTTTGCAAGTCCTCTGGCCCTTGAGCAAGAGCTGGAAGAGGCTTTTCCCTGGTTGACTCAGGCACAGCGGCGGCGATTTGTCCGCAGTTATGGACGGCTATGCTGGCGTTTTCTGGCCGAGGCGCGCAGTGCTGCGGATCTCGGCGAGATGTTCGGGGCGGGATTGACGGCAGCCGAGTTGGGTTATCTGTGTCGGGATGAATGGGCGCAGAGCGTTGACGATGTATTATGGCGACGCAGCAAGCTGGGCTTGCATCTGAATGCCGTTGAGCAGGCCAGGGTCGCTGAATGGATGCAGGAAAACGCGCCAGCTGACAGTTGATGCCTGTCACCGGAAAATAACAAGAAACTCACGGGAGTTGCTATGTCCAACCTGGACAGTCAGGCCATGAGCATGCTGGATGAGCCGACTTTGCTCGCTCAGCGCAGTGGCCTTCGGCGTTTGCGCTTCAATGCCGAACTGGAAGAAGACTTCGCCGGGTACATGCATGTGCGCCTGGCCAACAGAGCCTTTGTGGTTGCCGTCTGTGCGTTCACGTTCATGTTGTTGTTCATGCTGCTGGACTGGGCTTATCTGACGGTAGAACTGTATCAGGTCACCATTCCTGCGCGTATGGCAGTACTTCTGGTGGTTGGTTGGGCGATCTGGTATTCCGGCCGACCTGCCAAGGTGGCGCCAGACCAGGCATTCGCTGTGTCTATTCTGGGTTATACCCTCAGTGGCTTGATGGTTGCGCTGGTGATTGTGGCTGCGCGGCAGGTTGATTTGCCGGTGGCAGTCACGCATGAAGGGCTGTATCTGGTGCTGCTGGCGGGTTTTTTTTTGCTGGGCCTGCCGACCCGGCATGCGGTTCTGGGCTCCTGGATCATTGTCGCCGTCTATTTGCTGGCCGAGTACGCTGCTGGCGCACCGCGTAGCGTAATTTTTGCCAATGGACTCTATCTCAGCTGCTTTACGGTAATCGGGACCTTTGGTGCTTACCTGTACGAATATATGCTGCGCTACGGCTTTCTCAATGAAGGGCTGATGCAGGCAGCCCAGCGTCGGGCGGAACGCGAAAGTCAGAGCAAAACCCGTTTTTTGGCTACCTCCAGTCATGATTTGCGCCAGCCGCTGCACGCGATGACGCTGTTTATCGAAAACCTTGACGGTCGCATCACGGATATGGAAACCCGCAAAACGCTCAAGCGTCTGGCGGATTCGGCCCATGTCTTGCAGGATATGCTCAATGCCTTGCTGGATATTTCGCGTCTGAGTGTGGGTATGGTCCAGCCTCAGTTACAGAGTATCAACCTGCACCCCTGGCTGAGTCGCTTGTTGGCCAGCATGGAGTCCAGTGCCCGGGCTAAAGGTGTGGAGTTGCAACTGCTGTGCCCGCCACGGGTGGCCGTGCAGAGTGACCCGGTACTGCTGGAGCGGCTGGTACGCAACTTTCTCAATAATGCTCTGGTGCATGCCCGCGCGACTGAAGTGCGCGTCGAAGTCAGTCGTGCCGATGACCGGCTGCGCCTGGCGATTGCGGACGATGGCTGTGGCATGACTGAAGCCGATCAGCTGCGTATTTTCGAGGAGTTTACCCAGTTGGCGAACCCGGCACGAAGCCTGGACAAAGGCGTCGGCCTGGGCCTGTCCATCTGCCGCCAATTGCTGCATTTGCTGACCTATCCTTCGGGCGTGGTGTCGGCCCCGGGTCAGGGTTCACGGTTCTGGTTTGAGGTGCCGCAAGCCGAGTGGCGAGACCAACCGGCCAGCACCGCCCGACAGTTGCAGCCGGGCCTGCAGGGCAAGGTTGCGGTAGTTGACAATGATGAAATCAACCGTGAGGCCATGCAGGGGTTGCTGGTCCAGTGGGGGCTGGAGGTGGTCAGCTATGCGTCGGCCGAGGAGGTGATGATCGCCCTTGAATCTGCCGGTGCGGATGTCTTGCTATCCGATTATCGGCTGGAAGGGGAGCTCAATGGCCTGGAGCTGGTGCGCCAGTTGCGCACCAGCAAACGCTTCTCCGGGCCTGCGGTACTGGTCACTGCAGATACCCGTGAGGAAGTTGCTGAACAGGCTCGCCTGGTCGACGTGCATGTGCTTTATAAACCGGTTCTCCCCTCACGCCTGCGCCGTCATTTGCAAACCTTGCTACGCAACAGTGTCAGAAGCTGACCAGGCCGAGACGGCGGGCCTGAGCTACGCACTCGGTTCGGTTATGGCAGTTGAGGGTGGAAAACAGTGCCTTTAGATGGGTTTTGACCGTATCTTCGGAGAGCGACAGGCGCTGGCAGATTACCTTGTTGGGGAGGCCCTCGGCCAACAGGTCGAGGATTTCCAGTTGACGTGGGGTAACGCCCAGTTCACGCGCACAGCTTTGCCGGTCAAGTGGCTGATTATCGCCGGCAATGACGACTTGTTCACCAAACAGTAACCGGGTTACCGCATCCTGTAGCAACTGACCATTGGCGGTTTTGCTGATGAACCCGGCAGCGCCGGATTGCAAGGCGGCTTCCTGGTCGCTGGGGCTGTTGCTGGCGGTGAGAATGGCGATCGGTGCAACCGGGTCAATATCACGCAGACGTTGCAGGAGGCTGAGACCACTGCTGTCGGGGAGCTGCAAATCCAGCAGGATCAGGTCGTAACTGTGCTGGGCTACCTGCAGTTCGGCATCACGAGCGGTACCGGCATGATCAATGATAACGCCTTCGCCCAGGTTGCTGAGGGTGAGTCCCAGTCCATCCAGATAGATCTGGTGATCGTCAATCAGCAGCAGGCGTGTATCTGGCGGCAAGGTGGCTTGGGCCATGCAGCAGTTTCCTCGGTGAGGTGATGCCGAGTGATAGTTGGCATCGGTTGTTGTTATTCTGCGCATGATAAGCAAACTTGTGCAAAAGGTCCATTCATGGTCATTTTTGCGCCGCTTGTCGTTCTTCCGGTCAGGCCAATTACTTGGCCATGGTACTGCGCAAACTGGCCAATTCCTTGCGCAATTCGCGTACTTCAAGTAGCAATAATTCCTGATTGACCCCGGACAGACTGGTGTGGGGGTGGGATTTTGCTGCGTCTTCCAGGGAATGCTGACCCTCTGTGCCGGCCTTGCTGGCAGCAACACGTTCCCTTTGATTCTGTATGGCATCGACGATGACGGCGATGAACAGGTTCAGCATCATGAACGTGGCAATCAGAATAAAGGGAACGAAATACAGCCATGCCAGCGGATAGACCTCCATCACCGGCCGGACGATGCCCATAGACCAGCTTTCCAGCGTCATGATCTGGAACAGGCTGAACAGGCTGGCTCCCAGGGTGCCGAACCACTCGGGGAAGGCCTGGCCAAACAGCTGGGTGGCAATCACCGCCGCAACATAGAAGACCAGACCGAGTAGCGCGACAATGCTGCCCATGCCGGGCAGCGAGGCAAGCAATGACTGCACGACGATTTTCATGCTTGGTACCAACGCAATCAAGCGCAATACCCGGAGAACCCGCAACGCACGCAACACGGCCAGAGGGCCGCTGGCAGGCACCAGGGCAATGGCAATCACGATAGTGTCAAACAGTCCCCAGGGATCTTTCAGCAAGCGCCAGCCATGGGCGATAAACCGCAGGCTGATTTCGATCACGAACACGCCCAGGATCAATGTATCCAGCGTCATCAGCAATGTGCCCCACTGCTGCATGATCTCTGAGGAGGTTTCCAGCCCGAGCACGACCGCGTTGATCAGGATCAGGATCATGATGGTAAATTGGGCTCGCGGGCGTTCGATCCAGTTGGCCAGCCGCTGTCGCCAGGGCTGCTGGTTCTGTACAGAGTCAGTCATAAGTTCGATAGATAGCCAGGGATGAAAGGCAGAGGCCACGTGCAGTGACCCCGGGTCAGAGAGGAATTCTACTCGTCTGCGGCAAAGGCGCACAGAGTAAAGGTGGGAATATCGGCATCCTGCATCAGGCGAGAGCCACCCAGATCAGGCAGGTCAATGATGGCGGCAGCTTCGTAGACGTCGGCACCCAGTTGTTTGACCAGCCGGGCAGCGGCGAGGAAGGTGCCACCGGTGGCGATCAGATCATCCAGCAACAATACCTGATCGCCGGCCTGCAAGGCATCGCGGTGGATCTCCAGGGCAGATTCGCCATACTCGCTCTGGTAGCTCTGCCGCAGAGCGTCCGCTGGCAATTTACCCGGCTTGCGCAGCAATACCAGGGGCTTGTTCAATTCATAGGCTATCACCGCGCCGAGAAGAAATCCGCGCGCATCAATAGCACCGATATGCGTAATCGGACTGTCCACATAGCGTTGAATCAGGCTGTCGGCAATCATGCGCATGGCACGTGGCGATTGATACAGAGGGGTAATGTCACGGAAAGTGACCCCGGGTTTGGGAAAGTTCGGGACCGGCCTCACCTGAGACTTGATACTGTATTCGTCGAAAATCATGCAAACCCTATGTCACGCTTAATCAAATTGACCGCCGGCCAGAGCACACAGCTGCGCATGGTCGAGAATTTCGATCTGCTTGCCTTCAGCGGCAATCAGTTGTTGTTGCTGGAAGCGGGTAAATACCCGGGATACCGTTTCCACCGCAAGGCCTAGATAATTGCCGATTTCATTGCGCGACATGGCCAGCCGGAAGGCAGTGGCCGAGTAGCCACGGGCCCGGAACCGAGCGGAAAGGTTGATCAGCAGGGTTGCGATGCGTTCGTCGGCAGTCTTTTTCGACAGCAACAGCATCATTTGCTGATCGTCACGAATTTCCCGGCTCATCAGGCGCATGACCTGCTTGCGCAGTTGTGGCATGGCTGCGGTCAGGTCATCCAGGCGCTCAAAGGGAATCTCGCATACCGAGGTGGTCTCCAGCGCTACGGCCGAGACGGGGTAGCGTTCGTCATCCATGCCCGATAGTCCGATCATTTCGCTGGCCAGGTGAAAACCGGTGATCTGTTCTTCACCACTGTCAGACACACTGAAAGTCTTGATTGCGCCCGAGCGCAGCGCATAGATGGAATTGAACGGATCGCCCTGACGGAACAGGTTTTCACCCTTTTTCAGTGGCCGGCCGCGCTTGACGATGTTGTCCAGAGTCTCCAGTTCCTGATCCTGCAAGGAGAGGGGCAGGCACATGGCTGACAGGCTGCAATCTTTGCAGTGGGCTTCAGGCAGGGCACGTAGTTTGATGGCGTCACTCATGGGGGCATCCAGCGTCCGGGCATTATCTGGAAAGCCTACAACATGGAACCTGCTTTCGCCATTGCTAACTGTCGCTATAGCCGAACATGATAAGCGAGCCAAAGACGGCGTCAGGGGGCCGCTGGAGCAGGCCATTGATACTGGGCGGTAAACTGGGCGCGCGCTGCTCGCTGTTGCCAGCAGGCAAGTTGCGTGCTGTTTTGCCAGGCGAGGCCGTTGACGTCGCTGATTGCACCCAGGCCGACTCCGATTTCATCGCAATCAGGATGCCCGCTCAAGCCGCACGCGGTATGGCGCAATGGCGTGCTGTCCTCTGCGGCAATGGCCAGTGGATCCTGGGGCAAAACGAACAGGTCATGTTGCAGTCGTTGATAACCCGTTGCCAGGAGGTACTGCTGGCAATGCTGCTTCGCCGCCGCAGTCTCCTGGGGACTGGGCAGACTGGCCCGGTTGATTCGTCGCTGCGGCGGATAATGCTCTGGTTGGTGACGGTAGCAGGTCAAACGGATGCGTTCCGGGCGCCAGCCAACGATGCTGTCGAGTGTCTGACAGAAACTGTCCAGGCTTTGTTCGGGCAGACCAGCCATCAGCTCGATGCCGATGCTGTGGAAGCGCAGGGTGCGTGCTGCGGCGAGGCATTCAGCAAATTGCTGGTCACCCTGCAAGCGGTTGACCGCAGTTTGTACGCGAGGGTCGAGACTGGGCTGCATGATGTTCAGACGGTTGAAGCCCAGGCCGCGCAGTAAATCCAGTGTGGCCCAGTCGACCTCACGCGGGTCGATAGCCACGCTGGCATCAATGTCGGGCATGGCCGACAGATTGAAATGTCGGTGCAGCTTGTTCATCAACTGGGTCAGTGCCTGATGGCCGAAAAACGTCGGGGTGCCGCCCCCCAGATGCAGTTGCCTGACCTGTTGGCGCTGGTCCAGGTGACGGCCAATTGTGGCGATTTCAGTACCCAGTAAATGCAGATAGTCGCTGGCTTTGCTACGGTCCTTGGCGATTATCCGGCAGCGGTTGCAAAAAAAGCAGGCGTTGGCGCAAAAAGGCAGCCGAATATTCAGGGCCAGATCACGTTCGGCAAGCCGGCTGGCTCGCAGTGCCCGGCGGATGGCCAGGTGATCCACCGTTTCCCGGAGCAACTGGCGCAGAGGTAACTGACCATTGCCGCCAGGCTTGGTTGAAGTCGGGGCGTAAAGAACAGCCTGCATGGGTATTCCCTCACTGAGTACGAATACTGGGCTCAGTGTAGGCGGTCGCTTTGTTCCGGGCCTTGATGTGGATCAAATGCGGGTGCAGGTTGGTCGTTGTGAGTCTGGCCGGTACTGTGACCCATCAACCAGGCTTTGTGCGGGCCGGGCAGGGTCCAGATACCAAAAAGAATGACCAGCAGTGCGGCAGTAATGCGGACTCTGCGCAATCGCAGCAACGCGAGTAGACGTTCCGCAGCCACACCTGTCGCCAGCAAGGTTGGCAGGGTGCCAACCCCGAACGCCAGCATCAGCAGCGCGGATTGGCCAGCGTGCCCCTGACTGCTGGCCCATATCAGGGTGCTGTAGACCAGGCCGCAAGGCAGCCAGCCCCACAGCGCTCCAACAACCAATGCCCGCGGGGCGCTGGTGATTGGCAGCATCCGGCTGGCGAGGGGCTGGATATGCCGCCAGAGGCCTTTGCCAAGGCGTTCCACATAGGTCAGCCCGGCCCACCAGTTGGCGAGATAGAGGCCCATGGCGATCATCATCAAACCGGCCACCGTGCGCAGGCTGCGGCCCAGCCCGATATCTTGCGCCAGCCAGCCCAGGCCACCCAGCAAGGCGCCGGCAAGGGTGTAGCTGGCTATCCTGCCCAGGTTGTAGCCAAGCAGGACGCGCCAGAGAACCCAGCCCTTGCGCTGATCGGCTGGAATCGCCAGCGTCATGGCCCCCATCAGCCCGCCGCACATGCCGATACAGTGGCCGCCCCCCAGCAAACCCAGTGCCAGGGCGGTCAACAGCAAGGGGATCAGATCAGTGCTCATCCGGCTTTGTGTTCTTTGTTGTCACCTGCGGGCGGAGCATCAGGTGCAGGCGTCTGGCTGCTGGAAGGCTGTTCTTTGGCCGTTTGCTCTTCGGGCTGCGCCGCCAGGTGGGCCGGGTCGTCATCATCAAACAGAATGCTGTGTGCCGGCCCTTCCAGATCGTCATATTGACCGGTATTCACCGCCCAGTTGAACACTACTACGGCAATGATGACCAGCAACAGGGCAATCGGTACCAGAATATACAGAATGGTCATGTGACTTGCTCCTGCCAGCGCCTTTGGCTCTGGTTGTCGCGCGGTTTTTGGTGATCGCCCAGGCGCAGCAGACGCAGGGCATTCAACACCACCAGCAAGGAGCTGGCAGACATACCCAATGCTGCAATCGCCGGGGTAACCATGCCCAAGGCTGCCAACGGCAGAATACAGGCATTGTAGGTGCTGGCCCAGAACAGGTTCTGAATCATGATTCGCCGGGTACGCCTGGCGGCGTTGAGGGCTTGCAGCAAAACGTGCAAATGACTGCTGAGCAAAACCGCATCGGCACTGGTTTTAGCCAGATCGGATGCCTCTCCCATGGCAATCGAGATATTGGCACTGGCCAGTACGGGGACGTCATTGACGCCATCCCCGAGCATCAGCACCTGTTTGCCCGCAGCCTGACATTGCTGCACGAAAGCCAGTTTGTCATCCGGACTGGCATTGCCGATGGCCTGCTCGATACCCAGCGTATCTGCCATGCGGTCTACAATCTGTTGGTGATCACCTGAGAGCAGTATGACTTGCAAGCCGCGTGCTTTTAGCCCCTGTACCAGATCAGCGGCATCCTGGCGCAGGCGGTCGTTGAGCACAAACCAGCCCAGCGGACCCTGCGTATCACCGAGTAACAGCCATTGCCCCGGCTGATCCGGAAGGGCCGGGGCAGGGTAGTCACCGAGCTTGGCAACAAAGGCAGGCTTGCCAATGCGCAAGGTGCGTCCCTCACACTGGCCTTCCAGCCCCTGGCCCGGCACATTGGTAATATCGCTTGCCACCTCCATGCTGCGACCGAAAGCACGGGCAATCGGGTGTTCAGAGCGGGCTTCGAGCATTCGTGCCCAACGCAGCAGCTGGTCTTCCGGCCATTGATTCAGCGTGTCGATGCGTTCAAGCGTCATGCGACCTTCGGTCAGGGTGCCGGTCTTGTCGAGGATCACCGTATCGATCTGGTTAAGCCCCTCAAGCACATGGCCACGGGTCACCAACAGACCGAGTTTGTGCAGGCTGCCGGTAGCCGTTGTCAGGGCTGTGGGCGCTGCCAGCGACAAGGCACAGGGACAGGTGGCAACCAGCATGGCGATGACGATCCAGAACGCGGTATCCAGATTGGCCTGCCACCACCAGAGTCCACCGATGATGACGGCGGCACTGAGCACCACAATGAGGAAATAGTGGGCGACCGCATCGGCCAGCATGCCGAGGCGTGGCTTGTCACTCTGGGCCCGTTCAAGCAGGCGTACAATGGCTGACAGTCGGGTTTCTTCACCGATGAACTCGACCCGAAGACGCAGGGGGCCTTCAACATTCAGGGTGCCACCAGTAACCCGGTCACCCGTTGATTTGGTCAGCGGAAGATACTCGCCGGAGAGAGCGGATTCATCAACGCTGCTGCGGCCCTGAATGATCTCACCATCAGCCGGAATGCATTCGCCCGGTTTGACCTCGAGAATATCACCGGCTTGCACTTCGCTGAGCATTACCCGCCGGGGCTGACCATTGCGGTCGATGCGCACGGCGGATGGGGGCAGCAGATTGACCAGTCGCGCGGTGCTTTCCATGGTGCGCTGACGTGCGCGACGCTCCAGATATCGCCCGGCCAGCAGAAACAGGGCAAACATGCTGACCGAGTCAAAATAGATGTCTCCGGTGTTGCTGACCGTAGCCCAGATACCGGCAAGATACGTCCCGCCGATCGCCAGGGATACCGACACATCCATGGTCAGGCGGCGGGTTTTCAGGTCGCGTAATGCGCCCTGAAAGAAGGGCACGCAGCTGTAGAAAACCACCGGGGTAGTCATGATCAGGCTGACCCAGCGCAACAGTGTTTCCATCGCCGGGGTGATGTCCTGATTGAACTCGGGAGACAGCGCCATGGTGGCCATCATCACTTGCATGAACATCAGCCCGGCGAGGCCAAGGCGACGCAGGTAACGGCGGTTTTCTTCGGCCATATGCAAGGCGGCGCGGTCGTCTTGGTAAGGATGCGCTGTATATCCTATGCGCTTGAGCTCGCCGAGCAGGGCAGATGGCTGGATGTGGGCAGGATCCCAGACCAGTGTCAGCCGGTGATTGCTCAGATTCAGGCGTGCTTCCTTGACCCCGGGTAATTTACCCAGACGTTGTTCAATCAACCAGCCACAGGCAGCACAGGTGATGCCTTCGACCAGAAGTTGCAGTTGCTGGAAGTCACCGTCGGACTTGATAAAGCGTTCTTGCACTTCGGCCCGATCCAGCAGGGCCAGTTCTTCTTCCAGAACCCTGGGCAGCGCTTCCGGGTTGGCGGCGTTTTCCGTGCGGTGCTGGTAGAAGGATTCCAGACCGCCGGCCACGATGGCATCGGCCACCGCTTCGCAGCCCGGGCAACACATGGGGCGCGCCTGACCGAGGATCCGGGATTGCCAGGGCGCTCCGGCTGGAACCGGCTCGCCGCAGTGATAGCAGGGCAGCGGAAAGGTCATGGTTTAGCGGGCAACGAGCTCGTAACGCTCGCCGAGTTGAATGTGTTTCTCATCAGTCAGACGCCAGCCATCGTTACCCACGCGTTGGGGATCGCTCAGATCAATATACATGCGACCTTCAACGCCGGTATCCAGTTGCCCCCGGTACTGATTGCCACTGATACGGGTAAGTAACGATTTGCGGTCCTTGTGAGCCTGGGTCGGAGCAATCAGATCCAGCTGCAGAGTTTCCGGCAGAGGCTCCAGCCCGCCATCGAGGGTCAGGCTTATTTCACCTGTTATATCATCAATGCTGAAGTCGGCCCGCAAGCTCAACTCGCGGGCCATTTGATCCCGTCCCAGGTGCATGTTGATGGCTCGACCCTCGCGGTAGTAGTTGTCGCGCACCATGGAGTCCTGGTTGGCTATGGCGATAAACAACAACCCGAGACCGATCACAACGGCAAAGGCGAGGATACCGATCAGGAACCAGGGCCAGAATTGCTTGTACCAGGGTGGGATACTGTCTTGCGTATGCATGCTTTACCTGAGTGTTGGGCCCATGAAGCGGCTGTCGACGGTGGCGTTGATCTCGCTGTCGTCATTGGCCTCGACATGGAAGCGAATGGGAATATTGGTTCCTTCCATGTAAACAGGATCCAATTGTACGTTAACCGGAATCTGCAAAGAACTGCTCGGCTCGACGGTCAGGCGGTCAGCAGGCAGCTCAAGGTGCAGTTGCGGATGGCCGTCGACTTCAAGTTGATAGCTGGCTTCAGCATTGGTGCGGTTATTGATCCGGATAATGTACACGTTTTCAATCATGCCACTGCGCGTTTCGCGGTACAGCACATTGCGGTCACGTTGCACGTCCATGCTGACCTGGGCGAGGTTGCTGAGTGTGACCACAAACAGCCCGATCATGATGGCCAGTGCAGCGCCATAACCCAGCAGGCGCGGGCGCAACAGTTTGGTTTCCTGGCCTTCCAGGCTGTGCTCTGTGGTATAGCGAATCAGGCCGCGCGGATAGTTCATTTTGTCCATTACCTGGTCGCAGGCATCGACACAGGCGGCGCAACCGATGCATTCATATTGCAGGCCCTTGCGAATGTCGATCCCGGTTGGACAGACCTGCACGCAGATATTGCAATCGATGCAGTCGCCCAGGCCCTGGGCGCGAGGGTCACTGCCACGCTTGCGCGAGCCACGTGGTTCGCCACGGGCTTCGTCGTAGGACACAATCAGGGTGTCCTTGTCGAACATCACGCTCTGAAAACGGGCGTAAGGGCACATGTATATGCACACCTGCTCACGCATCCAGCCGGCATTCAGATAGGTTGCAGCAGTAAAGAAAAATACCCAGAACAAGGCCCAGCCGGATACCTGGAAAGTCCCTATGTCGACGACCAGTTCCCGGATTGGCATGAAGTAGCCAACGAAGGTGATCGCTGTGGCCAGGGCTACTGTGAGCCAGATTGCATGCTTGGCTGACTTTCGCTTCAGCTTGTCCAGGCTCCAGGGCTGTTTGTCCAGCTTCATGCGCTTGTTGCGTTCACCTTCGGTAACTCGCTCGGCCCACATGTAGATCCAGGTCCACACGGTTTGCGGACAGGTGTAACCACACCATACGCGGCCGGCAAATACGGTAATGAAGAAAAGTCCGAAAGCGCAAATGATCAGCAAGAACGACAGCAGGAAAAAATCCTGCGGTTGAAAGGTGGCGCCGAATACGTGGAACTGGCGTGCTGGCAGGTCGAACAACACTGCCTGGCGACCTTCCCATTTCAGCCAGACGGTACCGAAGTACATGAGAAACAGAAAGCCGACGCCCAGTAGACGAACATTCTTGAACAGTCCCTGATAGGAGCGGACATAAATGGGGTCGCGTTTGGCGTAGAGGTCAAAGGTTTTGACCGCGTCTGCAGAAACATCCTTGAGTGGGATTTTATCGCTCATGATTATCAGGCCATGACTTCAGGGAAGGGGGGAGCCCGGCCGGGAGGCGGGCTAGCTCTTGCACATACTCAGGATAGTATGTGCAAGAGTGTCGCGCCATGCGACTTGCCGTCGCAGCAGGCTTACTCGGCGTCTTCGGAAAGGCTGAGTACGTAGGCAGTCAGAATGTGAATGCGATCGTCACCCAGGTGAGCCTGGGCTGGCATGTGACCGTTGCGGCCATAGCGCAGGGTGTGCTGAACCTGTGTCATGGTCGAGCCATACAGCCAGGTATCATTGGTCAGGTTGGGAGCACCCAGCATCGGGTTGCCTTTGCCTTCCGGACCATGGCAAGCGGAACAAACGCTCTGGAAGTGCTGGCGACCAGCATCAAGATCAACGTTCTCGGTTTCCAGCCCGGACAGATGGCGTACGTAGCCGGCTGTATTGCGGATACCATCGTCTCCCAATACCTGTTGCCAGGCGGGCATGGCTGCCTGACGACCGCGCTCCAGCGTAGTACGAATCTGGTCCGGCGAACCGCCCCAGATCCAGTCGCTGTCGGCCAGACTGGGGAAGCCAAAGGAGCCTCGGGCATCTGAACCGTGGCACACTGAACAGTTGGTCGCAAACAGGCGTTGACCAATGCGCAGGGCTTCGTCGTCCTGGGCAACCTCTTCTACCGGCATGTCGGCGAAACGGGCAAAGATGGGGGCAAACTGCTCTTCAGCGCGCTCAACTTCCGCTTCGTACTGGGTGATCTGGGTCCAGCCGCGCAGGCCGGGGAACTTGCCCAGACCTGGATACAGCGCCAGATAGATAACCCCGAATACAATGGTGGCGATAAACAGCATGAACCACCAGCGCGGCAGCGGGTTATCGTATTCTTCAATACCGTCGAAATTATGGCCTACGGTTTCTTCGGTAGTATTCGACCGTTGGCCCTTTCGCGTGGCAAAAATCAGCCACACGATAAGCGCCAGGTTGGTTACAGTCAGGAAAATGATGTAACCGCTCCAGAAATTAGTCATTCGTTATTACTCCTGGTGTCTTGCTGCTCACGGGACACATCCTTGCGCTTTTCCTCCGGATCATCGGCGAAGGGCAAGTTGGCCGCTTCGTCAAAATCCTTCTTTTTGTAGGAGCTGTAGGCCCACAATGTGATGCCGATGAATGCCAGCAGTACAAAGAGGGTCGAAATTCCGCGCAATGTATTGATGTCCATAATAGTTACCGACGATCAGAGAGAACTGTGCCCAGGTGCTGCAGGTAGGCAATGACGGCGTCCATTTCGCTGACTCCGTCAACTGCTTCCTGTGCACCGGCAATGTCTTCATCCGTGTATGGGACACCCAGAGTGCGCAGGACTTCCATCTTGCGCGCGGTGTGGCGGCCATCCAGGTCATTGTTCTGCAGCCAGGGGTAGGCTGGCATGATGGACTCGGGTACGACGTCACGCGGGTTGATCAGGTGGGCGCGATGCCAGTCATCGGAATAACGACCGCCAACACGGGCCAGATCAGGACCGGTACGCTTTGAGCCCCAAAGGAAGTTGTGTTCCCAGACGAATTCACCGGCAACCGAGTAGTGACCATAGCGTTCGGTCTCGGCGCGGAACGGCCGGACCATCTGTGAATGACAGCCAACGCAGCCTTCACGGATATAGATGTCACGGCCTTCCAGCTCAAGGGCAGTGTAAGGACGCAACCCCTCTACGGGTTCCGTGGTTTCCGGCTGGAAGAACAGAGGCACGATCTGGGTCAGGCCACCAAAGCTGATGGCGACGACGATCAGTACCACCAGCAGGCCCATGTTTTTTTCTACGATTTCATGACTTTTCATTTCTTGCTCCTCAGGCCATCTGACCAGCAGCTTGAACTTCAGCCGGCTTGGACAGACGCACGGTGCGCCATACGTTGTAAGCCATCAGGAACATCCCGATGAGGAACAGCAGGCCGCCGAGTGCGCGCACGTAATAGCCGGGTTCACTGGCAACAACCGCTTCAACGAAGGAGTAGGTCAGAGTGCCGTCAACATTGACTGCTCGCCACATCAAGCCCTGGGTGATGCCGTTGACCCACATGGATACGATGTAGAGCACGGTGCCGATGGTGGATAGCCAGAAGTGCGCATTGATCAGGCCAACGCTGTACATGTCTACGCGGCCGAACACGCGTGGAATCAGGTGGTACAGCGAGCCGATAGAGATCATGGCAACCCAGCCGAGTGCGCCGGCATGGACGTGACCAATTGTCCAGTCAGTGTAATGCGAGAGCGCATTAACCGTTTTGATCGACATCATCGGACCTTCGAAGGTGGACATGCCATAGAAAGCCAGAGACACGACCAGGAAGCGCAGGATGGGATCGGTACGCAGTTTGTGCCAGGCACCTGACAGCGTCATCATGCCGTTGATCATGCCGCCCCATGAGGGTGCCAACAGAATCAGGGACATGATCATGCCCAGCGACTGAGCCCAGTCCGGCAGAGCGGTATAGTGCAGGTGGTGCGGGCCGGCCCAGATGTAGATCGAGATCAGTGCCCAGAAGTGCACGATCGACAGGCGATAGGAGTAGATCGGGCGCTCGGCCTGCTTGGGTACAAAGTAGTACATCATCCCCAGGAAGCCGGCGGTCAGGAAGAAGCCTACCGCGTTATGACCATACCACCACTGCACCATGGCATCTGTTGCGCCAGCGTACATTGAGTAGGATTTGGTCAGCGTAACCGGAATCGCCATGCTGTTGACAATATGCAACACAGCCACGGTGATGATGAAAGCACCGAGGAACCAGTTGCCCACATAGATGTGCTTCATCTTGCGCTTCATGATGGTGCCGAAGAACACCAGTCCATAGCTTACCCATACCAGCGCGATCAGGATGTCGATCGGCCATTCCAGCTCGGCATATTCTTTGCTGCTGGTCAGCCCGAGCGGCAGGGTTACAGCGGCCAGAACAATAACCGCTTGCCAGCCCCAGAAGGTGAAGGCAGCCAGTTTGTCCGAGATCAGCCGGGCCTGTGAGGTACGCTGAACAATGTAGTACGAGGTTGCAAACAGGGCGCAGCCACCAAAGGCGAAAACGACCGCGTTCGTATGCAAGGGCCGCAGTCGACCAAAACTGGTCCACGGCAAGTCAAGGTTGAGTTGTGGCCAGACAAGCTGTGCCGCGATTAGTACGCCTACGGCCATACCTACAATGCCCCAGACCACCGTCATGATGGCAAACTGGCGCACTACTTTGTAGTTATAGGCTGTTTCTGTAGTAGCTGTGCTCATGCGAGATTCCATGGATAGCTATGAGTTTAAGGGGGATTCAAAGCGGGGCAAGTATGAGCAATGGAGACCTTGTTTGCAATGACACATGTCAATGAAAACCAAGGTTTTACAAGGCTCTGGCAAGCCACTTTCTGCCACGTTTTGTCAACCGGTATACACGATTTACGGCATGGCGCAGTCAAGGATTTCACCCCTTGTGGTCTGCTCTGGCGGCTGGGGTTAGTTAAAGGGTAGACAGCTGCGTGTTGAAAGTGAAGTGCAGCATGGGTGCTAGTGCTGTGGCATGATGTCGCAGTGCTTCTATTCTGTGCCCCTTCACCCTCAAGCCTTATTGCTGGAGTCTAGACGATGCTGCAACATCCTGCCGGTTCCACTCGTCTGGCTACGCTGGTGTTGGCGCATGGTGCAGGGGCGCCGATGGATAGCCCCTATATGGAGTTATTGGCCGCCCATTTGCTGTCAGAGGGGTTGAGTGTACTGCGTTTCGAGTTCCCCTATATGGCCGAGCGTCGTAACGGTGGGCGCAAACGTCCACCAAATCCGATGCCGCGGCTGGAGGAGGCTTTTCGTCAGCAGCTGGACGGGGTGGCCGGGCCGGCATTACTGGGCGGAAAATCCATGGGGGGTCGGGTTGCCAGCCATATTCTTGAACATTCCGATGCGCTTGGCGCCATTGCCTTTGGCTATCCGTTCCATCCCCCCGGCAAGCCGGAACGCTTGCGCACAGAGCATTTACAACAGCAGGGAAAACCGATTCTGATCGTGCAGGGGACCCGTGATCCGTTTGGGCGCGAGCATGAGGTGGCAGGCTATGGTCTGGCGGATAGCGTCGAGGTGCGCTGGTTGCATGATGGCGAGCATGATCTGCGCCCGACCAAGGCGTCCGGGCGCTCTCAGGAAGACTTGATCGCAGCTGCAGCCGTCGAGGCGGGCCTTTTTGCCCGCCGATTGCTGCGGCAATGAAGGGCGTTATTGCAAGCCCAATACCTTGGGATGCACCCCGGCGGCCAATGCGCCCCAGCGTTTACCCTTGACGAAGAGCGGGGTAAAGATGACAAAAAATACAGTATTGGTGCCTGGAAGAACAAAGGTTCCCATGCTGATAAAGCTGCACTTGCGCAGGTTTTCCAGTTCGGCATCAGTCTTGATCGAGAAGATCTTGTAGTTGCTCTGCATGGCGTCCACGCGTGGATCGCCAGTTGGCGGCTTGGAGGAGGCCGAGCGACTGGTCGGTAAATATCCATGATCGTTGACCGGCGACATATAAATGATGCCGTCCTTGCCATTTTGATCCCAGGAGTCCAGCAAGGGCCGAATTTTGCCGATGGCTGCATCCGCCCAGCTGACCTCGTGTTTTTGAGGTTTGGTGTTGGGTATCGGGGTGAAGTGATTGTCAAACAGATTGACCCCTTGATCGGCCAGATCATCGAGTTCACGCTCCATGATCTGGCGTCGCTCGAGCAAGA
The DNA here is from genome assembly GCF_900105655.1 of Halopseudomonas salegens. Classification (NCBI taxonomy): domain Bacteria; kingdom Pseudomonadati; phylum Pseudomonadota; class Gammaproteobacteria; order Pseudomonadales; family Pseudomonadaceae; genus Halopseudomonas; species Halopseudomonas salegens. Next base: position 2,006,554 of record NZ_LT629787.1, on the reverse strand, counting down.
GCGCGTTGACGTGTTCGAGGTGGCCTTCGCCGAGCCGGAAGCGGCACAAGGCCTGTAGAACCTCATTGGTACCATCGCGCATGCGGTCGGCCTGGGCAAAAGTATCCTGCATGTGTTGACCGATGGTCAGGCTCAGGTCACGGATGGCGCTGCCATGCTGGTGGGTTTCCTGATTGGTCACGGTTAGCTGTTCCAGTGCACTGGTGACCATCAACAGATCATCATTGGTTTGCTGAAAGTCGCTGACCATTCCTTCAAACTGATCGGCAGCAGTGCTTACTGCTGCGCTGGCCTGGTCAGCCTGCTGCAGTATGTTGTGTGTTTGCTGGTCGGCACCCGACATGGCCTTGATCATTTGTTCAATCAATTGGCTGATCTTTTCGGCGGCACTACCAACTTTGATGGACAGGTTGCGGACTTCATCGGCGACCACGGCAAAACCACGACCCTGTTCACCAGCCCGGGCAGCTTCGATGGCAGCATTAAGCGCCAGCATGTTGGTCTGGGCAGAAAAATCCTGCACCGTGGTGAGAATGTCGCGGATCTGGTTGGAGGTGCTGTCCAGCGCCTGTATGTTCTCCTTGAAACTACCCATTACCTGGTTGATCTGAGCCATTTGCTCGCGTGCATCGCCCAGCTGCTGGCTGGATGAGCGGGCGATTTCGAGGTTGTGGCTGTTTGAGCTGGTAATGTTGGTAGCCCGGCTGGATATGTCCTGCAAGGCATTGTTGGTTTGTTCGCTGGCCTGAAAAATCAGCTCCGACAGGCTATGTTGTTGTTTGGCTTCCTGGGCAGCCTGCTCCGCCAGCAAGCGGCTGCTGCCCGACGAGATGGCAATGGCCAGACTTTGCCGCTGAAACGCGGAAAACATGTCACGCAGCCGTTCGCTCAACTGATCGTAGGCCTTGACCAGTTCATCATCGCTTTGCTGATCATCTGCGGACAGGTCCAGTTGTTCGCCGTTGGCCTTCAACAGGCGTTGCAGCAAGCGAGTGCTGTCACCACCGCTGCCTTGTTGCAGGTGCCAGGCAAGGCCAAGCACGATGACCCCGAGCACCAGACCGATCAGTTGCCAGATATGACTGAGTTGCCAGAGCACCAGAGCCAACAGAGCTAGCTGGCAGGCAAACAGGCTGATTGTTGCCGGGCGCACGCGGAAACGCCTTGGCTGTGAGGCATGCGCAACGTCGACGACTTGACTGACTGGCATAAGGTCCCCCTGGGTGGCCCATATGGGCATTATTATTGTCACGCGCCGAAGCAGAGCCGGCTCATACTGGTTGTCGGCTGCAGCGTCGCTTTATTTAGGATGTCAATTTAGCATTAAACTTTGTCAGCTGGCCAATGATGGTAACCAGAGAGAAATCTGCGGGAACAGGATAAGCAGTACCGTGGCAAACAAGAGTATGGCAATAAAGGGTGGCGTACCCTTGATGACATCAAAATAGGGTCGACGGAATACTGCCATGGCGGTAAAGATGTCGCAGCCAAAGGGTGGCGTAGCCGAGCCGATGGCAGCCTGCAGGGTGACGATTACCCCGACATGAATCGGATCAAGTCCGGACGCCTCTACTGCAGGTTTGAACAGCGGTGTGAGGATCAGAATGACGACAATTGGATCGACAAACATGCAGCCAATAAAAAAGGCGACGGCGATCAGGGTCAGCACCAGCACCTGGCTGTCACCAATCGTTTCAATCACCGGGCCGAGCAGTGCTTGCGGAATGCCGGCAAAGGAAATTGTGTAGGTGAAGGCATTGCCAGCGGCGACGAGAATGAATACCACGCCGGTAATCAACCCGGTGGATATGGCGACATCCCACAGTTCACTGATTTTTACCGCACGCAGGATGACCACTTCCAGTATCAGCGCATAGAGTACGGCGATCGCAGCTGCTTCGGTCGGACTGAATGCGCCGAGATAAATGCCGCCAACGACCACCAGGGGGAAGCCCAGCGGCAATAACGCGCGCTTGAGTGCTCGTAGACGCAGCATCCAGCCCACTCTGACTTCGGGCTCTATGCCCATGCGAATAGAAGCAATCCAGCAATAAACGGAGAACAGGACAAGTAGCAGGAGGCCAGGCAGTATGCCGGCAATAAACAAGGCACCGATCGAGGCCCCTGACACCACACCATAAATGATCATGCCGATACTGGGCGGAATCAACAGGGCAATGTCACTGGCGTTGATGATCAGCGCCAGACTGAAGGAATCCTTGTAGCCCTTTTCCAGTAATTTGGGGCGCATCGGCCCGCCCATGGCTACGACGGTGGCCTGGGTGGAGCCCGAAACAGCCCCGAACAGGGTACAACTGGCGGCAGTGGTGATAGGTAAGCCGCCGCGCAGGTGACCGACAAAACTCTGCACCAAATCGAGTAAACGGTTGGCCGTATGTCCGCGCGTCATCAGGTCAGCAGCAAAAATGAACAGTGGTACGGCAGCCAATGCCCAGGCCTGGACGCCGCTGATCATCTGGCCCATCAACAGGCCGACATTGTCCATGCCGATTATCAGAAAGAAGACCAGCAGGCTGGCAACCAGAAGCGGCACCATCATCGGGAAACCGAGTAGCAGTAGCACCACCATGACGACAATGATCCAGGTCAGCATGCTATTTCAGTTCCCTTGTGTTCATAGCCCTGTGTTGCCGTCATTCGGCACCTCGTCATAAGCCTCCAGCTCCGAGAAAGAACGGTAGAGCTGATCGGAGGTCAGATTTCGCAGTGCCGTCAGCCAGTACTGGATACCTGCAAGGGCAAAGCCGATGGGAGCGATCAGGTAGGGAATCCATAGTGGAATCGACAATGCCGATGAGGTGCGCCCACGACCTTGCAGGGTGCTGACATAATCCCAGGCATGCCAGGAAAAATAGAACAACAGCGCACCGGTACTCAGGGAAATCGTTACCAGCAGCATTTTGCGCGGCAGACCCTTGAGCTGATCGTAAAAGGCGGACATGCAGATGTGACGCGCCCTGCGTACCGCATAACTGAGGCCGGCAAAGGTCATGATGACCATGCTGATCTGGGTGAGTTCGACCTGGCCGGTAACACCGTTGCCAAATACCTGGCGGCCAATCACATGGATGATCAGCAGGCCGGCAAGAAACAACACGCTGCAACCGAGAATCGACTTCTCGATCTGTTCGATAATACGGTCGAGCAAGGCTGCTGCCCCGACCAGCAGGCGCTTTGTCTGCAGTATGGCTGCAGGCATGACCACTCCTTGTTGAATGACTCCCTGATTCAACATACCCCATAGCGCCAGCCTTTGCACGGAATGGACAGCTGGGTTTCATGTGTTAAGGTTAATTTGTTATTACGAACAATTGAAAAGGAGCGTTCCATGAAATGGCGTAATGGCTGTATCGGTCTGGCAGCTGCAGTAATGCTGGCAGCGTGTGGCTCGGATGAACCCGAAGTCACTACCACGACGGATCCGGCAGAACCTGAGGCGATGGAAACAGTAACCTGGGGTTTTGCCATCGAAGAGATCGAAGGCAGTGTGCAGTATGAATATGCAGCTCACTTTGCCGAGCTGGTCAACCAGAAGACCGACGGTGAAGTGGATGTGCGCATCTATACCTATGGTCAACTGGGTGGGCTGACCGACATCTACGATCAGGTGCAGTCTGGTGCCGTAGACTTTGCATTTGGTTCCGGTTTCCTCGGCGGTACGGTGCCTGAGTCGCAGCTGTTCAGCCTCAACTTCGTGTTGACTGATGACGAGTGGACCAACGCGCAAGTGCTCAATGATCCGGCGTTTCGCAAACATCCCGATCTGCTCGATTCTTTCCGTGAGCGTGATTTGCATCCGCTGGCTGTCGTGCCGGAAGGCTGGCAGGTATGGAGTGCCAACCAGGAAATTCGTACTCCAGAGGAGTTTGCCGGGGTAGCTATTCGTACCATGGATAACCGCCTGCTGCGCGAAACTTACCAGGCTTACGGTGCCGACCCGACCACCATGGAATACGGCGAGCTGTTCAGCGGTATGCAACTGGGTCAGATCGACGGCAACATCCAGCCGGTATTCGCGCATCAGGAGATGGACTTTTATCAGGTACAGGATTATCTGATTTTTGCCAATCAGGCGCAGTTTATCGCCACTTTCATGGCCAACAAGGATTTTTATGATGGTCTGAGTGACGAGCACAAGACTGTTATCGAAGAAGCCGTTGAAGCATTGGTGCCCTACATCCATGCCGTTCAGACCGAACTGAACAACGAGCGTCTGGATATCATCACCGAGAACAGTGACATTGAACTGGTTTACCTGACGGCTGAAGAGCGTGAAGCCTTCCGCGAGCGGAGTCTGCCGGTGCGTGACACTTTCGCCGAGATGGTGGGTGAGCGCGGTACTCGTCTGATGCAGGTGCTGCTGGACATGGTGGATGAGGCGCAGGAATCCACGTCTGACAACGTTGAGTCCGCAGCTGAAGATGCCATGGATGAAGCAGAAGACGCTGCCGAGGCGGCAGCAGACGAAGCTGAGTCTCTTGCCGACGATGCGGCGGAAACCATGACCGAGTGAACCTTTGAATCAGTAACCGGCATGCAGTGATCAAGTGCCGGATGAGATGACAACACACCGCAATTGCGGTGTGTTGTCGTTTTGCAGCAAAGAAAACCCGGTATCGCCTTGCGTTGCCGCAGGCAGGCAGTAGGATAGCCGTCTGATGTTTTTCCAGGCCAGATGCCGGAGCTAGCAAATGAATATGATCGAGCACTCAGCCGTGGAAGCGGCGCTGAAAAATTACCGTGACCCATACCTGAACACCGACCTGATCAGTGCCGGTTGCTTGCGCGAGTTGCAGATTGAGCAGGATCAGGTGCGTGTCGAGCTGGAGCTGGGTTACGCAGCCAACAGCCTGTGCCCCGGTATTGGCCAGATGTTGCAGGTGGCCGTTGAAGCTGTCCCCGGCGTCGCATCCGCCATTGTCAACGTGCGATGCGTGGTAGCGCGGGCGCCAGTGCAGGGCTCACTGGCAGGTATGGACAAGGTGCGTAATATTATCGCGGTGGCCTCGGGCAAAGGTGGGGTGGGCAAATCCACTACTGCCGTCAATCTGGCCCTGGCTTTGCATCGGGAAGGCGCCCGGGTTGGTGTCCTGGATGCGGACATATACGGCCCCAGCATGGGGTTGATGCTGGGTTTGCCTGAAGGTACCCGCCCTGAAGTGCGTGATGAGAAGTGGTTCGTACCACCAACAGCCCACGGCATACAGGTGATGTCCATGGCTTTTCTGCTGGATGACAACACGCCAGCGGTTTGGCGCGGCCCCATGGTGTCCGGCGCGCTCTTGCAGTTGCTGACCCAGACGCATTGGGATGAGCTGGATTACCTGGTGGTGGATATGCCGCCGGGCACTGGTGATATCCAACTGACCCTGGCACAGAAAGTACCGGTGAGCGGTGCGGTGATTGTCACCACCCCCCAGGATCTGGCCTTGCTGGATGCGAAGAAAGGCATCGAAATGTTCCACAAGGTGCATATTCCGGTGCTGGGTGTGGTCGAGAATATGGCTGTGCACATTTGCTCGAATTGTGGCCATGCCGAACATCTGTTTGGTGCCGGTGGCGGCGAAAAGCTCGCCGAGCAATATGGTGTCGACCTGTTGGCCTCTATGCCGTTGTCGATGATGATTCGCGAACAGTCGGATGGCGGAACACCTACGGTGATTGCCGAGCCAGAGTGCCAGATCAGCATGCTCTATCAGGATATTGCCCGGCATGTCGGGGCGCGATTGGCTGAGCGTGCGAATGATGATGCCGGTGGGCCGCAGATCAGTATCAGTGATGACTGATCAGGCCTGGGTTTCGCTGTTGCGCCGCTGGTGGGCTTCGTGAGCGCTTGAAGCCTGAACCCGGTTCCTTGAGGGGGAGGGCAGCATTCTGCAACAGGGCTTTTGCCGCTGCACATTACCCGTTAACATGCACGCACTTTTTTCTTCGAGCAGGACTGCCCCATGAGCATCAAATCAGACCGTTGGATACGTCGCATGTCCCAGGAACAGGGCATGATTGAACCTTATGTCGAGCGTCAGGTGCGCGGCGCCGAGGGCGATCGGGTGATTTCCTATGGGGTGTCCAGCTACGGTTATGACGTGCGCTGTGCCGATGAATTCAAGGTGTTTACCAATATTCATTCGGCAACCGTAGACCCCAAGCATTTCGATGAAAACAGCTTCGTCGATATCAAGAGTGATGTCTGCATCATTCCACCGAACTCTTTTGCCCTGGCACGCACCGTCGAATATTTCCGTATTCCGCGCAATGTGCTGACTATTTGTCTGGGCAAAAGCACCTATGCCCGGTGCGGTATTATAGTCAACGTCACGCCGCTGGAACCGGAATGGGAAGGGCATGTGACGCTGGAATTTTCCAACACCACGACCTTGCCGGCAAAAATCTATGCCAACGAAGGCGTGGCGCAGATGCTGTTCTTCGAATCTGATGAGCCCTGTGAAATATCCTACCGCGACCGTGGGGGCAAGTATCAGGGGCAGCGCGGAGTCACCCTGCCTCGCGCGTGACAGTTCATGTTATGTTGCCTTCTGAGCCCGGAGCCGGGCTCAGAAGGCTGCTTGCCGCGCTGATACCCAGTCAAAGTCTTCGCCTCTATCCAGTGCCTCTGCTTGCAGCTCATCGAGCTGCTGGTATTTGACAATCTCTTCGTCCGGCATGAAATGCAGGCAGTCGCCACCGAAATACCACAGCAGGTCACGTGGAATCAGTTGGGCGATCTGTGGGTAGCGACTGATGATCTGGCAGATGATGTCCTGCCCCTTGTAGAGGCTGTCCTGCTCGCCTTGCTCAAGTTGTTCGATCAATTCCTCGAAGCGTTCGAAAAACAGTTGATTGCTTTCCTCGGGCACCTGCTCCATCAGCATGGCTTGCGCGCGCAGGGTATCGAACAGGCTTTTCAGCAGGGCGAGGTGGTAGTCGTGATAGCTGAGGGTGACGGGCATGGTGTCGCAGCTCCGGTTGATTGCCGTAAGCGCGCATTCTAACAGACCGCGGATCGCCGGGGCGATCCGCGACCGGGGTGGGTTTACTCGGCTGGTGTTACGGCCGGTTTCTTCTTGCCGCGGGGTTTGGACGCGGCACTTTTGCTCGCCGCAGGCTGCATTGACTCAGGAGAAAAGTCATCAACCGCGATGACTGCTTCACGAGCGGCACGAGCCTGACGCACTTTTTCGGCTTCCTGGGCGGTCACGACACCGCTCTCGGCAGCCATTGCCAGCTCGTCATGACCCGGTTCCACGTTCAATTCGCCTTTGTGAATGGCTTTGGCGATGCGAACTTCCAGGGGATCGGTGGTCATGATCAATTCCAGCGTGTGGTTGAGCAGGCCAGTGACATCGTCGGCGTCCTTGCTGACATAGCAGCCTTCCAGCAGGCGATCCCGAGCGGCACCCGGAGTCATCAGGCGACGGGCGACTTCGGCCCCAATACGATCTGCCGGTGGGCTCAGGCGACGGCCCAGCGGGAAAATGATCGGGCGCAGCAGCCAGCCAATCCGGCGATCGGGAAAGTTGAGCAAGGTTTCATGCATTGCCTGCTCGGTTTTTGCCAACAGGTCTTCGACACCCCAGCGTACGAACGGCAGGTCTTCCTCGGGGCGGCCCTGGTCTTCGTAATGCTTGAGCGTGGCGCTGGCCAGATACAGGTTGCTGAGCACATCACCCAGGCGGGCAGAAATGCGTTCACGGCGCTTCAGCTCGCCACCCAGGATCAACATGCTGGTATCAGTCAGGGTGGCAAAGGCGGCAGCCAGCCGACTCAGTTGTCGATAATAGCGACGGGTGTCGGCATGTTCCGGAACTTTCGCCAGTCGACCACCGGTCAGGCCCAGCAGCAGGCTGCCAGCAGCGTTGCCAACAGCAAAGCCAATGTGCTCGAACAGTAGTTGATCGAATTGCTGCAAGGCCTTGCCGCTGTCTTTTTCCTGGGTCAACTGCATTTCGCGCAGCACGAAGGGATGGCAGCGTATGGCGCCTTGACCAAAGATCATCATGTTGCGGGTGAGGATATTGGCCCCTTCCACCGTGATCGAGATCGGTACCGACTGGTAACCCCGCCCCAGGTAGTTTTTCGGCCCCATGCAAATACCTTTGCCGCCATGAACGTCCATGGCGTCATTCACGCATTCACGCATGCGTTCGGTCAGGTGGTACTTGACCACAGCCGAGAGTACCGAGGGCTTTTCACCCAGATCGACTGCGCCAGCGGTCATGGTACGCGTGGCATCCATCACATAAGTATTGCCGCCGATCCGCGCCAGGGCTTCCTGGATGCCCTCGAATTCACCAATCGGCATATTGAACTGACGGCGGATGCGCGCATAGGCGCCAGTTGTCATACTGGTCATCTTGGCGGCACCGGTACCCCCGGCCGGCAAGGAAATTGACCGGCCGACCGAGAGGCAATTCATCAGCATCTTCCAGCCCTGACCGATCATGTCCTGGCCGCCAATCAGGTAGTCCATCGGAATGAACACATCCTTGCCCGAGTTGGGACCATTCATAAAGGCGGCATTCAGCGGGAAATGACGACGGCCGATTTCGACCCCGGGTGTTTCGGTCGGAATCAGTGCCAGCGTAATTCCCAGCTCTTCTTCGTCGCCCAGCAGATGCTCTGGATCAAAGGCCTTGAAGGCCAGACCCAGTACCGTAGCCACTGGCCCCAGAGTGATGTAGCGCTTCTCCCAGGTCACTTTCAGACCAATGACCTCTTCACCCTGCCATTGACCCTTGCAGATAACCCCTTTGTCCGGCATCGCTCCGGCATCCGAGCCCGCTTCGGCAGACGTCAGTGCAAAGCAGGGAACATCCTGGCCCTTGGACAAGCGTGGCAGATAATGGTCTTTCTGCGCATCGGTACCGTATTGCATCAGCAACTCCGCCGGCCCCAGTGAGTTGGGTACCATGACGGTCGAGCCAAGGTCACCGCTGCGGCTGGCCAGTTTCATTGCAATCTGTGAATGGGCATAGGCGGAAAACCCTTTGCCACCGTATTCCTTGGGAATGATCAGACCGAAGAATCCGTTGGACTTGATGAAATTCCACATGTCTTCAGTCAGGTCCTGACGTTCCGTGGTGATCTCCCACTCGTCAGTCATCCGGCAAAGGTCTTCCACCGGGCCATCGAGAAAAGCCTTCTCTTCATCCGTAAGTACCGGCTGGGGTATGCTGTGCAGCTTGTTCCAGTCAGGACGGCCGCTGAACAGGTCGCCATCCCACCATACAGTGCCGGCATCCAGCGCTTCCTGTTCGGTGTCCGACAAGGGGGGCAGCACTTTCTTGAACCACTGGAACAGGGGAGCACTGATACTGCGCCGCCGCCATTCAGTCAGGTTCAGGGGGACGGCGATGCCGAGGAAAACCACCCACAGCAGCAGGGTAATAACCCAATGCACCGGACTGACCAGAGTCAGCACGACAAGGTAGACAGCTGTTGCCAGGCTGCCGTTAAGCAGGCCGCTACGATAGTAGGCAAGGGCGGCAACACAGAGAATCAGGCCGAGCAGCCAGAGTAGGGTCAACATTTAACACTCCTGGTTGTAGTTGATGGCACTCTCGTACAGCATAGCTGGTTTTTCGTCGGGCTTGAATTTACCTGTCGGGCCCCCATTGTTAACTCCTATTTCGTGGTAAGGATTCGGCATGACGGCAGCAATTCGTATTCGCGGGCTGGAAAAAGTCTATGGCAATGGTTTTTCGGCGCTGAAAGGTATCGACCTGGAGGTGCAGCAGGGCGACTTTTTCGCCTTGCTGGGCCCGAACGGGGCTGGCAAGTCGACTACCATCGGGATCCTCTGCTCGCTGGTCAACAAGACCCGTGGTGAGGTTGAGGTATTCGGGCACAATCTTGATCGTGAGTTGATGGCGGCCAAGCACTGCATCGGCGTCGTGCCTCAGGAGTTCAATTTCAGTCAGTTTGAAAAATGCATGGATATCCTGATCAATCAGGCGGGCTACTACGGTATCCCCCTGGCCCGTGCCCGCGAGCGTGCCGAGCATTACCTCAGACGACTTGGCTTGTGGGACAAGCGGGATGTGCCTTCTCGCATGCTTTCCGGGGGCATGAAACGTCGCCTGATGATCGCCCGGGCGCTGATCCACGAGCCCAGGTTGTTGATCCTGGATGAGCCGACTGCGGGTGTGGATATCGAGATACGTCGTTCGATGTGGGAGTTTCTGCAGGAGATCAATGCCCAGGGCATCACCATCATTCTCACCACCCATTACCTCGAAGAAGCCGAACAGCTGTGTCGCAACATCGCCATTATCGACCAGGGCAATATCATCTATAACACCAGCATGAAGGCGCTTCTGAAAGAACTGCACGTCGAGACTTTCCTGCTCGACTGCCGTGACGACCTGCCTGCCGGTTTCGGTCTGGCCGATTATCCCTTCGAACTGGTTGACGCGCACACTCTGGCGGTACAGGTCGACAAGAACCAGGGTATGAATGCGCTGTTTACCGAGCTGGACAATCAGGGGGTGCAGGTCATGAGTCTGCGCAATCGCAGCAATCGCCTCGAGGAGTTGTTTCTCTCGCTGGTTGATGAAAATGCGCGCAAAATCAAACAAGGGGAGGCGTAATGATGTACTGGCGTACCAGCTGGATTGCCTTCACCACTATCCTGCACAAGGAAATCCGCCGGTTTACCCGGATCTGGCCGCAAACGCTGCTGCCTCCGGGTATCACCATGGCGCTGTATTTCGTGATTTTCGGCAATTTGATCGGCCGGCGTATCGGCGACATGGACGGTTTGCCCTATATCGATTTCATTGTGCCGGGCCTGATCATGATGGCTGTTATTACCAACAGCTACTCCAACGTGGTATCAAGCTTCTTCAGTACCAAATTCCAGCGCTCGATCGAGGAGTTGATGGTGGCCCCGGTGTCGCCGCATGTCATCCTGCTGGGTTATGTGTTTGGCGGTGTGGCCCGAGGCCTGGCGGTCGGCCTGATTGTTACCCTGATGTCGCTCCTGTTTACCCGTTTGCAGGTTGATAATATTCTGTTGACTGTGACGGTGGTGTTCTTGACGTCGCTGGTGTTTGCCCTGGGTGGTTTTATCAATGCCGTATTTGCTCGCACCTTTGATGATATTGCGATTATCCCGACCTTTGTACTGACGCCGTTGACCTACCTGGGCGGGGTGTTCTATTCGATCAGCATGCTGCCGGAGTTCTGGCAGAAAGTGAGCCTGATCAATCCCATTCTGCATATGGTCAATGCCTTTCGTTATGGCATTCTCGGCGTGTCGGATATCGGTATCGGCGTTGCATTGACCCTGATGCTCATCTTTACTGGTTTGCTCTACAGCATCAGTTACTGGCTGCTGGTGCGTGGCATCGGCATGCGTCAATAGAGGGTATTTGCATGGATCAACATCCGGCCGAACAATCGCCACTGGGCAAGTCCAGTGACTATGTCAGTGTCTACACGCCTTCATTGCTGTTTCCCATCGCGCGGGCGCCGAAGTGGGCCGAGCTGGGTTTGCAACCTGAACAGTTGCCCTTTAATGGCGCCGACATCTGGAATTGCTACGAATTATCCTGGCTGACGCCATCCGGCAAGCCGGCCGTCGCTGCGGTGGAGTTCGTGTTTCCGCTAAAGGCGGCGCGGATCGTCGAATCCAAATCGTTCAAGCTGTACCTTAACTCTTTCAATCAAACGGTATTCAGTGATCGCGCGGATGTGGTGCGCACGCTGGAATCGGATCTGAGCGTTGCCGCTCAAGGCCCGGTCATGGTGCACCTGTCGGGCATGGACGTCTTGCTGCAGGAGGGGGTCGGCAAGCTTCAAGGACGCTGCCTGGATGATCTGGATGTGTCGATCAATGAATATCACTACAACCCTGAGCTGCTTCGACTGGCAGACAGTGGCCTGAACGTAGCGGAAAGTCTGTACAGCCACCTGCTCAAATCCAATTGCCCGGTGACCGGCCAGCCCGACTGGGCCAGTGTCCAGATAGATTATCGTGGCCCGGCACTCGATCAGGAGGCTTTGCTGTGCTACCTGATCTCATTCCGGCAGCATGCAGATTTTCATGAGCAATGTGTCGAGCGGATTTTTGTTGATCTGCTGCGGGTACTGGGGCAGGGCGCCGAATTGACTGTATATGCGCGCTATTTGCGCCGTGGCGGGCTGGATATCAATCCTTGGCGATCGACGCAGCCTGGTATGCCGAAAAATCTGCGCCTGGCGCGTCAGTAAGCGGTTACACCAGAATCCATCGCGGGCCCTGCAACGGGCCCGCAGTCGCTCAAATGCCCATGTTTGACAGTGTCTGCATAATGTTGCGCAAGGTGCCAGTCAGACGCGGGTGTTCGGCTTCAAAACGCTCGACCATCAAATGCACCCCATCAACCAGGGTCGGGTCGGCCTCCAGCTCTTCCTGCGCCTCGACAGCCAGCAAGCGAGCCTGCAGGCTGTCGGCCACGTCTTGCAAGGCTTTGCGTTCTTCATCCGTCAGGGGGCTTTCCACTTCATCCAGGGTGTTTTGCAGCGATTCAAGTTGCGACTTGAGGCGTTGTGCAGACATTGCATGCTCCAGGCAGATAGGTTGTACTTACTATAACCGAGCTGTATCCCTGCGTCTTCTGCCTGGCTGTTTTCTGTAGGTGGCACAACAGAAAAATATTGCAAAACAACGGCGAGCTGGCAGCGAAAAACACACTGGGATAGAGTGAATAATGGATTACAATGCAGGTATTGCCGTGCCTGGCGAATGGAGATTGACCTGATGAACCCGTTGAATAGCTTGACCTCTGCACTGCTTGGCAGCGTATTGTCGTTGGCTCTGGTAGCACCGGTTTCAGCCATGGAAGACGATGATTATTCCGCTGATTCCCGTAATCCTGACCCCTGGGAACCCATGAATCGGACGATTTTTCGCTTCAATGACACGGTCGACACTTACACGCTCAAGCCGATTTCCAAGGCGTACAATAGTGTGTTGCCCGATCCGGTCAACGACGGGGTGAGCAATGTATTCCGCAACCTGGGTGAGCCAAAAAACTTTTTCAATCACGTATTGCAGGGTGAAATGCACGGTGCCAGTGTCGACCTGTCACGCTTTTTGTTGAACAGTACCCTGGGCGTGGTTGGCGTGTTCGACGTGGCATCGCGGATGGGGCTGGAACATGATCGTCAGGATTTTGGTATTACCCTGGGAATATGGGGTGTAGATAGCGGGCCTTATCTGGTCTTGCCGCTCATGGGGCCAAGCACGGTTCGTGATACGGCAGCGCGGGTGGAAACTGCAGCCAATTATGAATACGGTGGCCACATTACTCATGTGCGCACACGCAACCTGGCTTACGCTACCGATATGGTCAATTCCCGCGCCGGTATCCTTGAGCAGGAGCGCATGATTCGCGGCGATCGTTATATCTTTGTTCGCAATGCCTACCTGCAAAATCGCGAATTCCGTATCAATGATGGCTATGTCGAAGACGACTTTTAGCCGCCATTGACAATCATCCCAGTTGATCGAATCGCACGCCCAGGGTGAATCCGCCTGCATCATCCGGGGTGCAGCGGACCACTTCACCCTTGCCTTCAAGTCCCGGAAGGTTGGGTGTTGGCGAAGGAATGCTGAGAACGACTTGCGTGCCGGCGGGTACTTCGCGTGGTGCGGCAACCTGAACGCCCTGGCTGGACAGATCCTGACACTGCACCGCAAGGCCTTCGGGAAAATCGGTTGCGGCCAGCGTGGCTGGCGTTTCCACTGTCATGCGGATAAAGTCGCGCTTTTCGCTGTACTTTTGGTCATGAAAGGACATGCTGTATCCCCCGGTGTGGTTTGTCATTATTTGCTGCTGGTTAAGTTAACACTAAAATCGCGGAAATTTCTCCATTTGCTGATCGCCGGAGCGAGCGCTTTCTTTGCTTGCCCTTGTACCCCGGTGAAGTGGTTGCCTGTTGGCGGCGATGGGAGTAGTGTTTGCACCTTGAAACGGTCAGCCCGTCTGACTGGGCTAGTTAGTACCCCGACGTCCTGTACTCCGGTCTCGCATCGGGCGACGTTGATGTAGGGAAGATATGCAACTCAATGGTACGACACTGTTGGTGATTGACGACGATGCCCACGCTCGGCAGGCTGTCGTGTCCCATCTTGAATCCTCTGGCTTTGTCGTATTGCATGCCGCCGACGTGACCGAAGGCCAGGCCCTGCTCGCCGAACATCCCCCGGAACTGATTATCTGTGACCTCAATATGGCGGATCACAGCGGTTTCAGTCTGGTGCAAAGGCTGGCCGAGCAAGCCCCTTTACTGCCGATTGTCGTGCTATCTGATACCGGCGACATGAATGAGGTCGTTGAAGCCTTGCGGTTGGGTGCCAGTGATTATCTGATCAAACCGATTTCCGACTTGTTGGTGGTTGAGCATGCGGTACGCCGCAGTCTCGACCGTGCGCGCTTGCGCAGTGAGAACCAGCGTATTCGTGATCGTCTGGAACTGGCCAATCGCGAGCTGGAAAACCACCTCAAAGAATTGCGTGATGATCAGGCCGCCGGACGTCAGGTTCAGCTCAACATGCTGCCGCCCAGTCCCTGGCGAAGCGGAACCTTCTGCTTCGAGCACAAAATCATTCCGTCCTTGTACCTGTCCGGTGATTTTGTCGATTATTTCCGTGTATCGGATACGCAATTGGCCTTTTACCTGGCCGATGTATCCGGGCATGGCGCTTCGTCGGCCTTTGTCACTGTTCTGCTCAAGTTCATGACGACGCGGCTGCTGTACGAGCAGCGTCGGCGAGAGGGAGAAGGTCGCGTTGATTTCAAGCCTTCTGAAGTGCTTGGGCATATCAATCGCAGCCTGATCAGTTGCAAATTGGGCAAGCATGTCACCATGCTGGGTGGCGTGATTGATGAAAAGCGGGGCCAACTGACGTACAGTATTGGTGGCCACCTGCCGCTTCCGTTGTTGCTGGAAGACGGTAAAGCCCGTTATCTGCCCGGCAAAGGCAAGCCGGTGGGCTTGTTCGGGGATGCCGATTATGAAGACTGCACTATCGACCTCCCTGACAACTTCAGCTTGTTGCTGTGCTCCGATGGCGTGCTTGATTGTATTCCCGGGGCCAAGCTGAGAGACAAGGAAGCGCAGCTACCACAATTGCTCGAAGCGTCTTGCGGCGACCTTGCACAATTGCTCTCCAGCCTGCTCCCGGAGCAGGGGCAGGGCAACAAACCGGATGATATCTCAGTCATGTTGCTGAGCAGGAATGAGGAATGATGAACACTGGTCGAATTCAGTTTGCCGAAGCCAAAGGCACCTTTGTGCTCAAGTTTATCGGTGACGTCAGATTGACCCTGTGTGCGGCACTGGATGCTTATATCGAGAAGATTTTCAGTGCGTTGAACTTTGATGCCATTATCATTGACCTGAGTGAAACCGAAGCGATTGACAGTACTTCGTTGGGTTTGTTGGCCAAGCTATCCATCCTTTCGCAACAGAAGGTTGGCTTTTTGCCGACGCTGGTTTCCAATCACGATGACATGAACCGCCTGCTGCAAAGCATGGGGTTCGATCAGGTGTTCAATATCGTATCCCAGGCGGCACCGACTGATACCGAGTTGCAGGATCTGCCGGGGCAAATGTTGTCGGAGGAACTGGTCAAGGACAAGGTTCTCGAGGCCCACCGTATTCTGATGGACCTCAATGAGCATAATCGCGAAGCTTTTCGCGATCTGGTCAGCACCCTGGAGTCAAGCGGCTGAGGCTGCCCGGTTGGCCAGCAGCTGTTCCAGTTTGACCTGATCTGCAGCAAATGCTCGAATCCCCTCAGCCAGCTTCTCGGTGGCCATGGCATCCTCGTTGTGGGCCCAGCGAAAATCAATCTCTTCCAGTTTCTGTCGGGGCTCGGCACTGCCCTGCAGCAGGGGCGAGGGCGTCAGTTCGCCAGGCGTTGCGGCCAGCTCTTCCAGCAGTGCCGGACTGATGGTCAATCGGTCACAGCCAGTCAGCGCGGCAATCTGTCCGCTGTTGCGAAAGCTGGCCCCCATAACGACAGTGCTGTAAAGATGATGCTTGTAGTAACGGTAGATGCGCGCGACTGATTCCACCCCCGGGTCTTCCAGGCCACTGAAATCGCGACCTTCCCTGGCCTTGTACCAGTCGTAAATGCGACCGACGAAAGGCGAGATCAGGTAAACGCCCGCATCGGCGCAGGCTTGCGCCTGGGCGAAGGAAAACAACAAAGTGAGGTTGCACTGGATGTCTTCTTTTTCCAGCTCGGCGGCAGCCTGAATACCTTCCCAGGTGGCGGCAATCTTGATCAGTACCCGATCGCGGCTAATGCCGTTACGCTCGTAGCCCTCAATCAGTTTGCGCGCCTTGTTCAGGGTGGCGCGACGATCAAAGGAAAGGCGGGCATCGACTTCAGTGGAAACCCGACCGGGCACCAATTGGGTGATTTCCTTGCCCACGGCTATTGCAAACAGGTCACAGGCATCAGCCAGGCGCTCATAACTGCCGGCTGAGTCGCGCAGCGCCTGGTCAAGCAGATGACTGTATGCAGGCTGTTGCGCAGCTTTCAGCAGTAGCGAGGGATTGGTAGTGGCGTCAACCGGTTGCAGGCGACGTATAGCTTCAATATCACCGGTATCGGCAACGATCTGGGTATGTTGTTTCAGGCTGTCTAGTTGGCTGGTCATAGTCTGTTCGATAGCTGAGGGTTTGAATTGACCATACCCTATGCCTGTTACAGGGAGCAATCCCGTTTGGCCATGCGGGCCTGCATATCCGCCATCAGGCGGTCATACAGAGCCAGAGGATCATCGGTGCGATGAATGTCGCTGCTCAGGGTGCGGCGGAAGTGTCGGGCGCCGGGCAGCCCCTGGAAAAGCCCGAGCATATGCCGGGTGACGTGGTTCATGTTGCCGCCGCCGGCGATATGTCGGGCAATGTAGGGCCGCATGGCGGCCAGAACCTGCAAGCGATCCGGGCGTGGCGCCGGATCAGCGTAAAAGCGCTGATCGACGTCGGCCAGAAGCCAGGGGTTGTGGTAAGCCGCTCGGCCGAGCATGACACCATCGACATGGGCCAATTGCTGCTCGGCCAGCGCCAGTGAGTCCAGTCCGCCATTGATGATGATCTCCAGCCCGGGATAATCCTGCTTGAGCTGATACACCACCGGATAGCGAAGTGGCGGGATATCACGATTTTCCTTGGGTGAGAGACCTTCCAGAATCGCTATGCGTGCATGCACGATAAAGGTTTCGCAGCCGGCTTCCTTAACCTGACCGACAAAGTCGCACAACTCGGCATAGCTGTCGCGGCCATTGATGCCGATACGGTGTTTGACTGTCACCGGCAGCTTGCAAGCCTCGCGCATGGCCCTGACGCCATCCGCCACCAACGCGGGATGCCCCATCAGGCAGGCACCAATCAGGTTGTTCTGAACCCGGTCGCTGGGGCAACCGACATTCAGGTTCACCTCGGCAAAGCCCGCTTGTTCCGCAAGGGCGGCACACTGCGCCAATTCCTCAGGATTGCTGCCTCCCAGCTGGATAGCCAATGGCTGTTCTTCGGCGTTATAGCCGAGAAAGCGCGAGCGATCGCCATGAATGATCGCACCGGTGGTGACCATTTCGGTGTACAGCAAGGCGTGCTGGCTGATCAGGCGGGCAAAGTAACGATAGTGACGATCCGACCAATCCATCATCGGCGCTACGCAGAAGCGCCGCGACGGGCCAGGGCGCGTGGTTGCTGGGCTGGAGGGCTGTTTCTGCTGCATTCTGTAGTGCCTGTTATATGCTCATTTGCTAGCGTTTTCGCGTGTTTTTTGCGTGCCCTTGCTACAATGTAGCAACGCCACCAGACGATGTAGCACCGGTATACGGGCACAATAATTCAGCGCAAACGAAAGAATGGAAACACTGCTTTACTGCGCTTAAACGCACAAAGCGCCAAAGCAAAGCAGTTTATCAGGAAAGACAGGCGTTAGCCGCGTGGCAGGCTAACGCCTGCCTGACGCAGCAAGAACTTGAGTTGAGCGTGGCTAGCTGCCCTGGGTTCGGCGTTGCCGCAGTACCATCAGTGCCACAGCACTGAGCAAGCTTGACATCAAAAGCAACGCCCATGCCGATAAAGTCGGCACCGGAGTCAACATCACGGGTACAGGTGCGTCGCTAGTCGTGATATTTCTGGGTCCAACAACGGACGAGAAGTTGTCAGCACCGTCTCTGGCCACGAAATAGACCGAATACGCTGTGTTGGCGCTCAAACCGTTAACGTTGAAAGTTGTGCTGCTCTGGCCCGGCATCAATGCTCCTGAACCATCGGCGACGACTGTGGCACCGGGGTAGGAGACTCCAGCCTGGACCTGCACGTCCGTTGGGGGCGTGCCACCATCAATGATGGCGATCCAGTAGCCGGTACCACTTGCACCATTGGTCACTGTGGCCGTCAGAGTGGTGGTTGTCGCCGTTGTACCCGACACTGCGCTTGATAGCGTCGTCCCGCAGGGCGCGTCGACGCCGTACACATTGCCCTGGTGCCGCACCAAGCGCGCTACGGCGCTGGTCACAATTGCCGAATTGGCTCCATTCGCAAAGCTCGTTACCCATTGCCCGCCACCGATGATGTCGGAGGTCCAATGCCAGTCGGCAATATTGTTTGGCAGGGTGGTGGTCTGATTAGTCCAGAGTGCATTGTTAATGGCAAAGGTCGGAACACACCAGTCATTGAAACCGTGCTGGCCTGCCAGGTTCAGTGTTGTAGCGGCACTTTGTGCGCCAGCCCAGCTGTACATCCCGGCGGTACCCGTACAAGCGGTGCCGGTTTGGCCAAGATGGCACGTGTCCCACACCAGTGAAGACGTGCTATCTGTCAGCGTGCCATCGCCATTGAGAGAGTAAACCGCCCAGGTGGGAGACGAATAAAGAATGGCAGCGGCAATGAAAGCCGTCGTCGAGGCGCCAAAAAACCGCATTGTCATTCCAGTACTCCCGGGTCTAGGTAAAGTTATTTCTCGCAATTGCGAGATGAATAATGGCTTGTTGCGATCAAATATAGCACTAAAGGACAGTTTGAAAGAGCTTTCTGATATTAAAGGGCCGCTTAATCCCTGTGGCAGTTTGATGAGTGGCCAGGTTGTTGTGTTCCTTGCACAGTTTTGCCTTCTCAATGGTTACTGATGAACGCTCAGGAACGCGGCAATGCCTTGGTTATCAGAATGCAAACCACGGAAAAAGCCAGCATGCCGCCAATAAAGTGAAAAGCGTCGTTGTAGGCAAGAATCTGCGCCTGTTGCAGTACCTGGTTTTGAAGCGCCTGCAAGGCGGCCTGTTCACTGCCCAGCTGGGACTGAAGTATTGCCAGCCGCTCGCCGAGTTCCGGGTTGCCGGGGTGAATATGTACGCGCAATTGCTCGTAATACACGCTGCTGCGGCTATCCAGCAGGGTAGCCAGCAGGGCAATCCCCAGGGCGCCGCCAATATTGCGCAGTATGTTATACAGTGTGGACGCTGAACCGGCTTGGGATGGTGGTATCAATGCGGTTGCCAGAATTGACAAGGGCACGAGGATCATCGGCTGCCCCATAGCGCGAATGATCTGGATTGCCAGCAACTGGTCGCCGGCAAAGTCCAGGTTAAGCCGCCCGCTGAGAAAGCTGGCGGTGGCAAACAGAGTAAAGCCACAGGCACAAATCCAGCGCGCATCAAGATGCCGCATCAGCAGGGGTACCAGCGGTATTACCAGCAGTTGCGGCAACCCCATCCACATGATTACCTGGCCAATCTGTAGCGGGGTATAGGCCTGTACCTGGGCAAGATAGAGCGGCAGGATAAAAATGGTACCGAACAGCCCGACCCCGAGACCGATATTCGCCAGGCTGCCGAGCAGAAAGTTGCGTTCGGACAGCAGGCGCAGATTAACCAGATGGTTGTCCCGCGACAGCTGAAGAATCACGAAAGTCACCAGGCTGACAAAGGCAATCAGCGCCAGTACCCGCATGGTCACGGACTCAAACCAGTCCTCGCGATACCCTTCCTCAAGGAGTACCAGCAGGCAACCGAGACCAATCAGCATGGTCAGAATGCCGGCGTAATCCCCCTGACGCAGTAACTCCCAGCGTGGCGGTTGCTTATCCAGACCATAGAGCAGCCCGGAGATCATCAGGGCGCCGGGAATGAGGTTGATGTAGAAAATATACTCCCAACCAAAATGCTCCGTCAGCCAGCCACCCATGGCGGGGCCGATCGAGGGCGCAAAGGTAGCGGTAATGGCAAACAGCGCCATGCCTTTTGGACGGGTTTCCAGTGGCAGCCTGGTCAGCACCAGAGTGAAAGCAAAGGGGATCAGCGCACCCCCGGCCAGTCCCTGCAGTACCCGGAAGACCACCATGCTTTCCAGACTCCAGGCCATCGAGCAGAGCAGTGAAGCAACCACGAAAAGCCCGGATATACTCACCGCAAAGCGCCGCGGCGACATCACAACGGTCAGCCAGGCGGCCAGCGGTATGACCACCACTTCAGCGACCAGGTAGGACGAGGAAATCCAGGAGCCTTCTTCCAGGGTGGCTGACAATGCCCCCTGGATTTCTTTCAGCGAGGCATTGACGATCTGGATATCCAGAATCGCCATGAATGCCCCGAGAATCGCAGCCAGGATGGCGATCCAGTCGCGTCGTGTCGGGGGTGAAATCAGTTCCGGACGCAGGTCAGTCGTCACGCAGGTCGACCCGAACCGAGACCGACATGCCAGGGCGCATCCGGGCACTCAACGGGTGTGTCGGATCCGGCAGTATTTTCACCGGAATCCGCTGCACTACCTTGGTAAAGTTGCCGCTGGCGTTGTCTGCCGGTAGCAGGCTGAATTGCGAGCCGGCAGCCGGAAACAGGCTGTCAATGCGTCCGTCGATCTGTTCGCCGGGGAAGGCATCCAGGGTCAGGCTTGCTGTCTGACCTGGGCGCATGCGACTGATCTGGGTTTCCTTGAAGTTGGCCTGGATCCACTGTTGGTCCGGTGGTACCAGGGCAAGCAAATGTTGCCCGGGCTGCACGCTCTGACCAGGACGCACGTTCCGTTGACCGACGACACCATCAATCGCCGCGCGCACATCACTGCGTTCAATATTCAATTGCGCTTGCTCGATATCACTGGCTATGGCCTGCCGATCGGCGGCTAGTTGCGACAGCTCGGCTTCAAGACTGGCAGCCGCCAGGCTCTGCGTGGCCAGTGCTGCTTCGGCCTGCTGTTGTTGTGCGCGGGCAATGGCCAGATTGGCTTGCAGGGTGCTTTCCTGCTCGACGGCGGCGTAACCGGAGCGCAAAAGTGGCGTCAGTCGCTGCAAATCGCGCTGGTAACGCTGTTGCTCGGCTTCGCGCGCGGCTACGTTGGCACGGGCTGCGGCCAGCAGGCTGTCTTGCTGTGCCAGTCGGGCACGGACCTGGGCGCTGGCAGCTTCCGTTGATGCATACCGGGCCTGCGCGCGGCGCAAGGCCAGTTCGTGGTCACGTGGATCCAGTCGCAACAGAATATCGCCGCGTTGAACCTGTTGGTTGTCGGTCACCCGTATCTCGCTGACCTGTCCGTGGAGTTGGCTGCTGACGCGCGTGATATCAGCCTGCACATAAGCATTGTTGGTACTGGTGTAGTGCTGGCCGATCAGCCACCAATAAGTGCCATAGCCGGCCAAGGCAAGCAGGACGACACAGAAAAAGGCCAACAGACGAAAACGGACGCGAGTGGACACAGTTTTACCTGATAATGATTATTGTTGATGTAGAATGCATATGGGCGTTCCGTGCCTTTGGCTAAACACTAGCACTGTCGCGCATGTCTATATAGAGTTTGGAATCTGGAAACTTTGTTGCATTCAAGGAACAGTATTATGGGTCTGGATGATGCGTTGATTTTTACTCGGGTGGTCGAGTGCCACAGCTTCACCAGTGCGGCGACCACACTGGGCATGCAGAAGTCCACCGTCAGTCGACGGATTGTGCAATTGGAAGAACGGCTCGGCGTGCGCCTGCTCAACCGAACCACACGCAAGCTGCGTTTGACCGAAGTCGGTCAGGCCTATTACGAGCGCTGCCGGCAGATCATGCAGGAATTTGCCGAAGCTGAGCAGGCTATCATGCAGCTGCAAAGCGAGCCGACGGGTTTATTGCGCGTCAGCTCGCCCATCGAGTTTGGCCAGTTGTTCCTCGGTGGCGTAGTCGGTGAGTTCATGTGCCGTTATCCGGCCATTCAGGTTGAGGTGGATCTTACGACGCGGGTTATTGACCCGGTGGAAGAGGGCGTTGATGTGGTCATACATCGTGGTCGCCCGCAGGATTCCAGCCTGGTTGCCCGGCCGATGATGGCCAGCCCCAGACAGTTGTTTGCCAGTCCGGACTATCTGCGAGAGTACGGTACCCCGCAGTCTCCTCAGGAATTGGTGCAGCACCGCTGTATCCATACCGTCATGGACAGCAGCCGCAAATGGCGCTTTGTCGAGCCGGATGCGAACATCGCTATCACCCCGGTGCTGACCGTGAACAACATCACCTTCGCCCGCGAAGCCGCCATTGCCGGCGCCGGTATTATCAATGTGCCAGCCTTCATTGCCGAGCCGCAGGTGGAGGAGGGCAAATTGTGCCGGGTGTTGGAGCACTGTACATTGCCTTCCAGCGAGCTGTATGCCCTCTATCCTTCTCGGCGTTTTCAGTCGATGAAGGTCAAGGCGTTTATCGATTTTGTCATTGCCAGGCTGGAACAGCGGGTCAATCTCGGTCTCGACGAGGAGCTGCTGGCATTGATTAACTGAGGGCGCGTCCTTGCGCGTGGTGCCTGACAGCCGGGGTGCATCTGTCGCATTGTGCTCCGTTTCCCTGAGCGCAAGGATTCAAGCGCGGCCTGCGCTCAGGTAGAATGCCGGCATTGACCCCTTCGGGCGCTGGCCCATCAGTAGAGAGATTTCATGACTGTTCGTACCCGTATCGCACCGTCGCCCACCGGCGACCCCCACGTTGGCACCGCCTATATTGCCCTGTTCAATCAGTGTTTCGCGCGTCAGCACGGTGGTCAGTTCGTCCTGCGCATTGAAGACACCGATCAGGTGCGCTCGACGCCAGAATCCGAACAGCAGATTCTGGACGCCCTGCGCTGGCTCGGGCTGGACTGGGATGAAGGTCCGGACGTCGGTGGCCCGCATGGGCCCTACCGGCAAAGCGAGCGCAGTGCGATTTACCAGCAACACAGCGAACACTTGATTGAGCAGGGCCATGCTTTCCGTTGCTTCTGCAGTGCGGAGCGTCTGAACAGCTTGCGGGCCGAGCAGATGGCCAATAAACAGACCCCGGGCTATGACGGCCATTGCCTGCATCTGGATGCCGCTGAAGTCGAGCGCCGAATGGCTGCTGGCGAATCGCACGTAGTGCGCATGCAGGTGCCTGGTGACGGTGTCTGCAAGGTACAGGATATGCTCCGCGGTGAGATCGAAATTCCCTGGGAGCAGGTCGACATGCAGGTGCTGATGAAGGCCGATGGCCTGCCGACCTATCACCTGGCCAATGTGGTGGATGACCATTTGATGGGCATTACCCATGTATTGCGTGGCGAAGAGTGGATCAATTCGGCGCCCAAACACATGTTGCTGTATCAGTATTTTGGCTGGGATATGCCCGAGCTGTGTCACATGCCGCTGCTGCGCAACCCGGACAAGAGCAAACTGTCCAAGCGCAAGAACCCGACCAGTATCACCTTCTACGAGCGCATGGGCTATCTGCCGCAAACAGTGGTCAATTATCTTGGCCGCATGGGCTGGTCGATGCCCGATGAACGGGAAAAGTTCTCCCTCGACGAGATGGTCGAACACTTTGATATACAGCGCGTCTCGCTCGGCGGGCCGATTTTCGATGTGGAAAAGCTGTCCTGGCTCAACGGCCAGTGGTTGCGCGAACTGGATACCGAGGCTTTTGTCCGTGCCGCTCAGGCCTGGGCACTCAATCCCGAGTACCTGAAACCCCTGGTGCCGCTGCTGCAGACACGGGTGGAAACCTTCAGTGACATGCTACCGCTGGCCGCCGTGTTTCTCAGTGGCAAGGTGAATCCCGATCCGGCCCTGTTTGCGCACAAGAAACTGACGCCAGATCAGGTTCGTGAAGCCCTGCAACTGCTGCTCTGGAAGCTGGAAGGGTTGCGTCACTGGGACAAGGACGGCATCACCGCAGCGATAAACCAGATTGCCGGGGCTTTCGAATTGAAGCTGCGCGACCTGATGCCCTTGTTGTTTCCGGCGATAACCGGGCAGGCCAGCTCGGTTTCGGTACTGGACGCCATGGCCCACCTGGGCCCGGATCTGACACGTTTTCGTCTGCGTCAGGCGCTGGAACTGCTGGGGCCTGGCTCGAAGAAGGAAATCAAAGCCTGGGAAAAGCGTCTGGCGCTACTCTGATTCCCTCAGCGGCGCTGTTACCACATCAGGGTGACAGCGCGTGTTTCTGCATCGACAGGGTGTACTCGACCATCTCGGCCATATCGGGGTGGTCGCTATCCTCGGCACTGTGCAGCCGGGCCTGCATAATGATTCCGTGTAAACTGCCTCTCAGGTAAAACGCCGTTTTTGTCGGGTTGCTGACGCGCTCCTTGCTCAGACTGCCATCACGCAGGCCGTGCTCAAGGCAGGCGACCATTTTCTGCATTATCTGCTCGCCGCAATGGATAAGCTCAAGCGTCAAATCGTCAGGCTGTTCGCGCTCCACAAAAGCACTGACCTGGGTTAATGCGTCAAAGTAATTGGGCTGTTCGCGGCTGAATGCAAAATACGCACGACCGATATTTCCTACTTGCTGCATACCGGTGTCGGCTTCCGCGATGACCTTTTCGAAGCGCGCATTCAGTGCCTGCCCGGCCCGCAAGATAATCCCGCGCATGATGGCTGGCTTGTCCTTGAAGTAGACGTACAGCAAAGCCCGGCTCAGCTCGGCCTGTTGCGCTATCTCCTGCATGCTGCTGCGCTCGTATCCTTTATCAAAGAAGACTGTTTCGGCAGCGTTAAGGATCGCTTCGCGGCGATTCAGCTTTTCTTCAGTGCGACGAGAGTGGTTCATGGGGGCCTTGATAGTGATTGATGGTCGTATTCTGCTTTTCTGTTGACAAGTTGTCAAACTTTGACAAACTGTTAATGACAAAGTGTCAAAAGTATGGAGCCAGCCATGTTGCATCAGATGCGCCCAGTCAGCACGATTTTAATCAGCACTCTATTGCTTTTCGGTTGTACCGAGAGCAATCCCGGTTCGCTAGCAGCAGCCGAGGGAGAGGAGTCTCCGGCGCTTGCTTCCGTCAGGGTTGCAGTGCTGGATCTTGATAGCGATCCGGATACCCTGCGTTTCGCTGGCGTGGCAATGCCATCGGAGCGAGCCAGTCTGACCTTTCAGGTAGGCGGGGTGCTCAGTCGCAAAGGCTTGCAGCTAGGCCAGACAGTGGTTGCCGGTGAGTTGCTCGCGACCCTGTATAACCCCGAGTTGCAGCCTGCCTTGCAGGCAGCCGAAGCGCGCCTGAATGAGCTGAGTGCTCAGCTTGAGCAGGCGCAGCGCGAAGCCAGCCGTGCCAGGCAACTGCATGAGCGCGGGGTCATGTCCTCTCAGCAACGCGAACAGCTGGAGTCTGCTGCACAACGTCTGCAAGCCGCTCTGGTCAGTGCCGAAGCGGGGCTGCGCCAGCGTCAGCAACTCGCTGCGGAAGCAGAGCTGCGAGCACCGTTTTCCGGTCAGGTGCAAGGCTTGCCCGTTGAGTCGGGAGAGTTTGTTGCTGTGGGTCAGCCAGTGGTTCACCTCACCAGTGTAGAAAAGCTGGAACTTCACGTGAGTATACCCGGCGAATGGGCTCAGGGTTTGCATCCAGGCCAGGTGGTCGAGGTATGGGCGGCAGGCACAGGGAAGACCTTGCAGGCTGAGGTCCATGAAGTGGCCCAGGGGCAGTCCGGGCAGCAGGCACTGTATCCGGTCAGGCTGCGTTTGCCGGACGGTCAGGCGCGTCCGGGCGACAGCCTGCAGGTTGAATTGCCCCGTGACGCTGACTCGCGCTTGCGCGTGCCACTGGCTGCAGTGCTGCGCCATGCTGGCGAGCCGGCAGTATTTCGAGTCCGTGATTCGCACGTTGAGCGCGTAGTGGCGAGGGTCGTGGCTTTGCGTGGGGAATGGGCCATGGTGCCACCAGGAGAGCTGCAGGCAGGTGATCGGGTTGTCTATGCCGGATTGAGTCGGCTACTGCCCGGAGATCGGGTGGAGGTGTTGCCATGAGCCGCTGGCTGGCTGGTCGTCCCCGTCTGATCGGTTTGGTGGTAACCATGTTGTGCCTCCTCGGGCTGTCCAGCTATTTCAATATGGCGCGTCAGGAAGATCCGAGCTTTCCTTACCGCGCTGCCTTGCTGACAGTCATTTATCCAGGCGCTGATGCGGAATCCATTGAACGTCTGGTCTTGCGACCGCTGTCTGACGAGTTACTGCAAGTCGATGAAGTGAATTATTTCACCGCCAATGCCCGCAATGGGGTGGCATTGATTACCCTGCAGTTGCGCGATGTCATCTACGACACCGACTCGGCCTGGGACCGGGTTCGTCAGGCCATGCAAAGAGCCGAGCTGGAAATGCCTGACGGCATTCAGCGCATGAGTCTGGATGACCGCTTGATTGATATTCCTGCCGTTGTGCTCGCGCTTCGTGGTGATGCTTCGCTGGTGACATTGAGTCAGGAGGCTGAGCGACTCAAGCGGGCAATGATGGATATTCCGGCTTTGTCGCGTATTGAAGTTGACGGCCAGGCTGACGAACAGATCACCATTGCGTTGCGCGATAGCGATCTGCAGCGTTTCGGCGTATCACGCAATCAATTGATTTCTCGACTCAGTGAACGCAACCAGGTTCTGCCGGGCGGATTTGTGAGCGTGGCAGAACAGCGGCTGAGTCTGCTGCCGAACAGCGAGTTTGTCAGCCTGGACGAATTGGCCTTGACCCAGATCGGTCTGCCGGATGGCAGCAGTGTTTCTTTGTCGGCACTGGCCGATATCTGGCGCGGCCCGGTTGAACCCTATCAGCCGCGTGCCTGGTTTGCTTCGGAGCAGGCCGTCATGTTGAGCCTCATACCACGACGCGGTCAACTGGATGCGGTCGCATTTGGTCAGGCTGTCCGCCAGCGTTTGCAGGAGCTGCGTGGTGAGTTTGCACCGCTGGAAATTGATGAAGTCTATTTTCAGCCTGATCTGGTGGTAGAGCGGCTGGACAGCCTTGAACGCAGCCTGCTGGGTAGTGTGTTGATCATCGTCGGTGTTGTGCTCCTGGGTATGGGGTGGCGAATGGGCTTGCTGGTAGCAAGCATGCTGCCGCTTGTGGTCCTGATCAGCCTGGGAATCTATAACCTGGGCGGCGGCATCCTGCATCAGATCGCTGTCACCGGCATCGTAATTTCATTGGGCGTGCTGATTGATAATGCCATTGTCATGGTGGAGAACATACAGCACCGCCTGAGCAGTGGTCAGCCCCGTGCAGAGGCTGCGCAAGATGCAATCAAAGAGATGGCCGGCCCTCTCGGGGCTTCGACAGCGACCACTCTGGCGGCGTTTACGCCACTGCTTTTGTCCAAAGGCGCCACTGCCGATTTTACCCGGGGTATTCCCGTCATGATCATGCTGACATTGACGATCAGTTACCTGATGGCGGTGACAGCCTGTGCCTTGTTGGCCAGCAAATTGCTGCACCCTGGACAGCGTGCCCAGGGACGCTGGATGCAATGGCTGTCCGGCTTGTTGGCCGAGGCCAGTCGACGCGCTCCTGGCCTCCTGGTGTTGATGGGTGCTGTCATGGTGGTACTGAGTGTGGGAATGTCGCCCTGGTTGCAGACACAGTTTTTCCCCAACGCGGATCGACCGCTGGTGATTGCCGAATTGTATTTGCCGGTAGGCAGCGACCAGTCACATACCATGGCCGTTGCATCAGAGGTAGAGGGTTGGTTGTTGCAGCGTGACGATGTGCAGCGTATAGACCGTTTCGCCGGTTATGCAGGCCCCAGTTTTTATTACAATCTGATGCGTGCGCCGGAATCGCCGCACCGTGCCCGCCTGGTGATTCATACCCGTGACCTGGCGTCCACCCGGACTATTATGGATGAGCTGCGTGAATACTCCTTGCAGCAACATCCGTCACTGGAGCTGGTGACCAGTATCCTGGGCCAGGGGCCGCCACGGCTGGCTCCGGTGGAGGTTCGTTTGTATCACGTCGATGAACAGCAACGGCATGCTGCGGCTGAGCAGGTCTTTGCTGCCCTGCGCAGCGTTGAAGGTACCGCAGATGTTCGCCATGACATTGATCTGGGTGTGCCTGCAATCAAGGTCAGAGTAGATGATGCCCAGGCAGAACGCTTCGGCCTCAGTCGGGCCGACGTTGCGCGGAATCTGTTTGGGCGCAGCCTGGGTGCCAGAGTTGAACTCTATCGGCAGGAACGCGAACCCATTCCAATGGTGCTGCGAACTCCGGAAGGCACCCAGCAAGACATCCGGCAATTGGCTTCCGGGCTGATCATCAGCCCGCAGGGTAATGCTGTGCCGTTGAGTGCTCTGGCCAGCCTTGAGCCCGTGTGGGAGACGGCCAGTATCAGGCAGCGCAATGGCGTTCGGGTCACCACGGTCAGCGCCAATCTGCAGCCGGGCTTTGCTTTCAGCCAGGTTCAGGAGGCTTTGCAACAACACCTTGGCGAGAATCCGCTGCCAGCCGGAACCCGGCTCGAATATGGTGGTGACAGTGAGGGCTCGGGGGATGCCAATAGCGCTCTGGCCACAACGGCCCCGGTGGGTATCCTGTTACTGCTTTTCTTTCTGCTCTGGCAGTTCAATTCGTTTCGGCGGGTTGGCATTATCCTGCTGACGGTTCCTCTGGCTGCGGTAGGGGTGGTACCCGGGCTGGTGCTGACAGGGTCGCCCTTCGGGTTTCAGTCCATGCTGGGGGTGATTGCGCTGGTCGGTATTGTGGTCAACAACGCGATTGTGCTGATCGACCTGATTGATCAACGTCTGGCGTCGGGTGCCAGCGTGGCGGATGCTGTGGCAGAAGCGGTGCAGCGAAGAACACGGCCCATTCTGCTCACTACGGCGACGACTGTCGCGGGTTTATTGCCGCTTGCGCTGTCGTCTTCGACGTTATGGCCACCCATGGCCTGGGCGATCATCTCGGGTTTGCTGGCCTCAACCTTTCTCACTTTATTGGTTATTCCGGCGCTTTGCCGGTTGACCTTGAAGCCGGTTGGCGTCCCGAACCAGAGCTGATCTTTCTGTTCTGCCCGTTGTTGGTACAAGTATTGCTTTACATGAGACATGGTGTTTTTTCTGGAGCTTTGCCATGTCCCGTGCACTGGACTTTATTCTGGCGGCCCGTCGCAGTGAAATTCAGGGGCTGCAACAGCTCGATGCAACCTGCGAACTGGTGGCCAAGGTCAGTCAACTGGTCCATACCTTGCAGCGTGAACGGGGTTATTCGAATATTCATCTGGGCAGCCCGGATGACCAGTGTCAGGATGCCCTCGATGCGCTGACTGCGCAAAGCAAGCTGGCAGAGAGTGTCTTGCTGGATGGGTTTGAACAGCCGGATCTGAACCGCGCCTGTGCTGCGGAGAAGGTGCGGCTGTTCAATCATATAGCAGCCGTATTACATGGGCTGGAAGGCCTGGTCAGATTGCGTGCTGCGGTACGGCGCCGAACATTGAGTGCCGAAGAGTCCACTGCTGCCTTCAGTCGCCCGATTGCGGCCCTGTTGGCGGTGGTTTTCGAGGCAGCAGATACCGCCAGTGATCCCAAGGTCACACGATGCCTGGTCGCACTGTTCAACATGATGCAGGGCAAGGAACTGGCTGGCCAGGAGCGGGCGACCGGAGTGGCTGGCTTCATCAATGGCTGGTTCAGTCCGGTTCTGATCCAGCGGTTGCACTTTCTGGGTGAGAGCCAGCAACGCTGCTTTGAAACCTTTGTCGATTTTTCTACCCCTGAAGCCTTGCTGGCCTGGAAGGCACTGGCGGCTGAGCCCTGGCAGACAGAGATTGAACAGTTGCGCCTGGTAGCCATGCGCAGCAGTGAGCAACAACCGATTCCTGCCAGTTTGCATCTGCCGTGGTTTGAGCTGACTACGACGCGAATTGATGCATTCAAGGCGATTGAAGATCAGTTGACGCTTGAGTTGCGTAACCAATGCCATTGCAGCATTGCCGAGGCAAGCGCGGAACTGGACAATCATCGTGCCCTGCTTAAGCGCCTGGGAAGTATGGATAGTACGGCAGCCAGTCCGGGTACCCGGTTGTACAACGTGCAGGCAACCGAGCTGGAATCAGTGCCCGGCGATGCCATGGGTCATCAACTGAATCGTTCGGTGCTGGATTTGGTGCATGAGCAGAATCAGCGTTTGCTGGCACTGCACGATGAGCTGGCCGTAGTGCGTACTTCGTTGGACGAGCGCAAGTGGGTAGAGCGAGCCAAGGGCTTGCTGATGGAGCAGCACAAGGTCAATGAACCTGAAGCTTACCGGCTGTTGCAGCAGGCGGCGATGAGTCAGGGCGTGCGACTTCTGGAAGTGGCACGCACTCTGATCAATCAGGAAAAAGGCCGTCCGGGAAGGTGATTGCATGCACTGGCACTGCGCAAGTCCCTATTGAGTTGCGCTTTAACTGTGCACTTTATCCGTGGGTCTGCTTCTCCTGCTATCGGCTCAAGGGTCATAACATCGAACCACAAGCGGAATACCCGAGCTCTTGATGCCCATGGTCTTCAGGTTTATCAGGTTATTCGAGCAAGTGGCTGTATTCAAATGGAATATTCCTGCTTCTCGGAAAGGCATGTGAGTGCATCCATTGGCTGGATGGAGAGCATGCCCAGACTGAAATCAGTCCTGTTCAGGCAAGTTGGCACAAGCTCTGCATTGCGATACTCAGGCCAGCAGTAAGGCTACACATTGATTTTGGACAACGGCGTCCACTCCACCTCGATTTGCTCGAGACCGGAGTGCACGCCGTTTTTTTTTGCGTATTTGCAAGGGGTGCACTGATGGACAAGAGCAAAGAGTATTCGGCAAAAATCAGTGAAAATACGATTAAACGTCGTGATTTTCTGAAGTACTCAGTTGCCGCAGCAGGGGGTGCTGCGCTCTTGGGTGGCGGGATTCCCGGCTTGCGTACCGCGGCTTGGGCGGCGGGTTCGGATGCACCGGAAACCACCAAGGCAAAGCTGGGCTTTATTGCTCTGACCGATGCGGCGCCACTGTTTGTCGCGCTGGAAAAGGGGATGTTTGCCAAATACGGCATGCCGGATGTGGAAGTGCTCAAGCAATCCTCCTGGGGCACCACACGCGATAACCTGGTTCTCGGCTCCGAGCGCAACGGCATTGATGGCGCGCATATCCTTACCCCCATGCCCTACCTGATTTCATCCGGGGCCATGACTGCGAACAACGTCAAGGTACCCATGGTGATTCTGGCCCGGCTCAACCTGGCGGGGCAGTGCATTTCGGTCGGCCGTGAATACGCCGATCTCAAGCTGGGGGTCGACAGTACCCCCTTCAAGGCTGCGCTGGCAGCCAAGCGAGCAGGGGGTGATGAAGTACGCGCTGCAATGACCTTTCCCGGCGGCACCCATGATCTGTGGATTCGCTACTGGATGGCGGCGGGTGGCATCGACCCGAACCGGGATATCGCCACTATCGTGGTGCCGCCGGCACAGATGGTCGCCAATATGCGCGTCGGCAGCATGGACACCTTCTGTGTCTGTGAACCCTGGAACGAGCAATTGATCAGTCAGGGCATTGGCTATACCGCCAATACCACGGGTGAGCTGTGGGACAAGCACCCGGAAAAAGCCCTGGGCATGCGCGCTGACTGGGTTGAACAGAATCCGAATGCAACACGCGCCTTGCTCAAGGCGGTTATGGAAGCGCAAATGTTCTGCGAGGATCCGGCCAATGTTGAGGAGGTTGCCACCATCTGCTCGCGTCGCCGCTGGATCAATGCCCCGTTCGACGACATCATCGCGCGCATGCGCGGCACCTTCGATTACGGCACCGGCAAGGTGGTCGAAAACAGCCCGCACAAGATGCGTTACTGGAAGGACCACGCCTCTTACCCGTTCAAGAGCCATGACCTCTGGTTTCTGACCGAAAACCAGCGCTGGGGTTATCTGCCCATGAATTTCGATACCCAGGGGCTGGTCGAGCAGGTCAATCGCGAGGATATCTGGCGCGCTGCCGCCGCCGATCTGGGTCTGGGCAGCGAGCTTGTTCCGGAAAGCACCTCGCGCGGCAAGGAAACCTTCTTCGACGGCAAGGTGTTTGATCCGGAAAACCCCAAAGCCTACCTCGACAGCCTTGAGATCAAAGCCACGGCCTGAGGCCCTGGCAGGAGGATAGCCTGATGAATGCCAAAGCAAGTATTGAAACCATTAATAGCGTCGAGCCGGTTGCTGATACGGCCGCTGTGGAACGCAGCATGCCGGTCTGGCTGGTCAATGTCAGTCAGTTCCTGTTGCACCGGGCGTTACCGCCAGTGCTGGTGATTGCTGGTTGTTTGCTGCTCTGGGAGATGCTCTGCGCCGCTCCGGACAGTTCATTGCCGGCGCCCAGCCAGGTGGTCTCGGATACCTGGGAACTGATCGTCAATCCCTTCTATAACCACGGCGGTAACGATGTGGGCATGGCCTGGCAGATTCTCGCCAGCCTGGAGCGGGTAGCCTACGGTTATACCCTGGCGGCGATTGTCGGTGTTGCCCTGGGTGTGCTGGTCGGGCAATCGACCTGGGCCATGCGCGGACTGGACCCGCTGTTTCAGGTCCTGCGTACCGTGCCACCGCTGGCCTGGTTGCCGCTGTCACTGGCTGGTTTTCAGGACAGCAACCCGTCAGCCATATTCGTGATTTTCATTACCGCGATCTGGCCGGTCATCATCAATACCTCGGTGGGGGTGCGCAATATCCCTGAGGACTACCGCAATGTTGCCCGGGTACTGCGCCTGAACGGTGCCGAGTACTTCGCCAAGATCATGCTGCCAGCGGCTGCGCCCTATATTTTCTCGGGCCTGCGCATTGGTATCGGCCTGTCCTGGTTGGCGATTGTTGCCGCCGAGATGCTGGTAGGTGGCGTTGGTATCGGCTTCTTTATCTGGGATGCCTGGAACGCGTCGCTGATCAGCGACATCGTACTGGCCCTGATCTATGTCGGCATCGTCGGCTTCGCCCTTGACCGTCTGGTCGCCCTGATCGGTCGACTGGTTACCCGTGGCACCTCTGGCGCCTGAGGAGAATTATCATGAGTAACAGCTATCTGACCATTGAACAGGTCAACAAGCGTTTCAACACCGGTAAAACCAGCAATGATGTACTGCGTGACATCAATCTGAAGATCGAGCGCGGCGAATACATCTCGATTATTGGCCACTCCGGTTGCGGCAAATCGACCGTACTGAACATCGTCGCCGGTCTGCTGGATGCCAGTGACGGCGTAGTGATTCTGGATGGCAAGGAAGTCAAAGGCCCTGGCCCGGAGCGCAGCATGGTGTTCCAGAACCATTCACTGCTGCCCTGGCTCACGGTGTACGAGAATGTCGCCATTGCCGTCAACAAGGTCTTTGGCAGCAGCATGGGCAAGGCCGAGCGGGATGAGTGGGTGCGTTACAACCTCAATCTGGTCAACATGACCCATGCACTGCACCAGCGTCCGGATGAAATTTCCGGTGGCATGAAGCAGCGTGTCGGCATTGCCCGCGCGCTGTCCATGCAGCCCAAGGTGCTGTTGCTGGATGAGCCCTTTGGCGCGCTGGATGCCTTGACCCGTGCTCACCTGCAGGATGAGGTCATGCGTATCCAGAACGAGCTGAAAAATACCGTGATGATGATCACCCATGATGTGGACGAAGCCGTGCTGCTGTCAGACCGCATCGTGATGATGACCAACGGACCGGCAGCCACTATCGGCGAAGTGCTGGATATCGACCTGCCGCGTCCGCGTGACCGCATTGCCCTGGCCGATGACCCGACCTACAACCGGTATCGCCAGGCAGTCTTGCGCTTCCTGTATGAAAAACAGCGCAAGGTAGAGAAGAGCGCCGCCTGAGGCGCCAGAGAAAACCCTGTCGGAAGGCACAGCGGACTTTTCCCGTGGGACCGCTGCTGCGACAGGTTGGCCGGGGGGCCGCAGCATGGCAGGGGGTTGGCACTCTCAGCTGTGGCATGGCTAACATGGGGGAACTATAGCGCCTTACGGTCATCTGACTGTCATCAGCAGTATGTTAAACAGGCTGTGAACCACGGAGGTTCAGTGCACCAGTCAGACAGGAGATGACCGATGAATGACTATGTAGAAGAGCTGCTCGAGCAGCGATCCCGTGAT
This sequence comes from Halopseudomonas salegens, assembly GCF_900105655.1. NCBI lineage: Bacteria > Pseudomonadati > Pseudomonadota > Gammaproteobacteria > Pseudomonadales > Pseudomonadaceae > Halopseudomonas > Halopseudomonas salegens. Next base: position 1,972,193 of record NZ_LT629787.1, on the reverse strand, counting down.
GGGGATGATGTTGATGACGCCGAAGAGATGTGAATCCTTCGGCGTTTTTTTATGCCTGCCAATTGCTCATGGATCGGCCCGCAGTTCACTGCGCCGAAACTGCCCCGGTGGCTGCCCCGTCCAGCGGCGGAAGGCACGCTGAAAGGCGGCAGGGGATGAGAAGCCGAGCAGAAAGGCGATTTCACCCAGTGCCAGCTCGGTATCACGTATGTAACTCACTGCCAGATCCCGCCGGGTCTGATCGATAATATCCTGAAAGCGGATCTGGTCTTCCTGCAGCAAGCGCCGACGCAAGGTCCAGGGGGCCGTGCCGAGTTGTGCCGCGACTTGCTCAAGCGTGGGTAGCGTGCGGTGCAGGCGGGCAGAAATCAGTTCTTCGACCTTTTCCCGCAAGCGGCGATGACGCATCTGCTCGGCCAGCTGCTGTTCACAGAGCTGAATCAGGTGGGCATGAGTGGTGGCCGCACTTTGCACCAGCGGCAACTCCAGGCTGGCGCTGTCCCAGATCAGTTGATTCTCTGCCTGCTCAAAATGCACAGGGCAGCCGAACAAGGCTTCGTAGTCGTCAGCATAGGGCGGCGGAGCAAACTCGACGTGGACTTCCCGCAGACGCGCCTGCGCCCCAGTCAATTGCCAGGCCAGGTGAGCGCGTGAAGACAGCGCCGAATCGACCACAAAAAAGTTGAAGGCGTTATAGGGGCTGATTGAATAGAAGCGGTGCGCCGGTGCCGCAAAGGTAGAGTGCCCGCGGTAGTTCTGGCTCGACAGGCGCTCGAACCGCGTCAGTGTTTCCAGGGCCTGCCGCAGCGTGGGCGCGCATTGCGCGGCCATACCGGCCAGGCCCAGATGGCTGGGCTGGCTGAGTTGCCCCATGCGCAAACCCAGCGCCGGGTTACCGGTCAGGCGAATGGCTGCATTGCCCAGGCGCATAAAGCGCGGAATACTGATTCTGGCCTGTGGCTCGGCAAGCATATCCGGGGTAATGCGATAGCGCTGAAACAGCGGCCACGGGTCCTGCCCGCTGTCTTCCAGCGCCAGGCGCAGGCTGATCAGATAGCCTACCGACAGATCCCCCAGCTTCATGGCACACCCCTCGACATTATTGGTAACGCAAGTCTACTGCATTGTTAGCTGAAGTTATAAAAATGTTATTCAGGGTGATTGTTCACGTGCCGCAGTCGGCCTATTGTCTCAGCACTGACTCGATCGGCCACAACAAGGCCGGCATTTGACGCCTGATGACACCGGAGAGACCGATGAACGTGCAAGCCCGTTATCCTCACTTGTTGGCCCCGCTTGACCTGGGCTTTACCACCCTGCGCAACCGTTCCCTGATGGGCTCCATGCACACGGGCCTGGAAGAGCGCCCCCACGGGTTTGAGCGCATGGCCGCCTATTTTGCAGAACGCGCCAAGGGCGGCGTAGGCCTGATCGTGACCGGCGGCATCGGCCCGAATGAAGAGGGTAGCGTTGGCAAGGGCGCAGCCAAGCTGACCACACCGGAAGAAGCCGAGCATCACACCCTGGTCACCAAGGCCGTGCATGAGGCGGGCGGCAAGATCTGCATGCAGATTCTGCACGCCGGGCGCTATGCCTATACCCCGGATCTGGTCTCTGCCAGTGCAGTGCGCGCGCCGATCAATCCCTTTACCCCCAAAGAGCTGGATGAGGCGGGTATCGAGAAGCAGATCAATGATTTCGTCAATTGCGCCAAGCTGGCTCAGCAGGCTGGCTACGATGGCGTCGAGATCATGGGATCGGAAGGCTATTTCATCAACCAGTTCCTGGTCAGTCACGTCAACAAGCGCACCGACCGCTGGGGCGGCAGCTATGAAAACCGCATGCGCCTGCCGGTCGAGATCGTGCGCCGGGTGCGCGAAGGCGTGGGTGCCAATTTCATCATTATCTATCGCCTGTCGATGCTCGACCTGATCGAAGATGGCAGCACCTGGGATGAAGTCGTCATGCTGGCCAAGGCCATCGAAAAGGCCGGCGCGACCATCATCAATACCGGGATTGGCTGGCACGAAGCGCGTATCCCGACCATTGCCACCAAGGTGCCGCGTGGCGCCTTTACCAAGGTAACGGCCAAGCTCAAGGGCGAAGTATCGATTCCCCTGGTCACCACCAACCGCATCAATACCCCGGAAGTGGCGGATCAGGTGCTGGCCGATGGGGATGCCGACATGATCTCCATGGCGCGTCCCTTCCTGGCGGATCCTGAATTTGTGCTCAAGGCCGCGGAAGGCCGCGCCGATGAGATCAATACCTGTATTGGCTGCAACCAGGCCTGTCTGGATCATACCTTTGGCGGCAAGCTGACCAGCTGCCTGGTCAATCCACGTGCCTGTCACGAGACCGAGCTGAACTATATCCCCACCACCCAGGTGAAGAAGCTGGCTGTCGTAGGTGCCGGGCCGGCCGGTCTGGCTGCGGCAACCATTGCCGCCGAGCGCGGGCACAGCGTGACCCTGTTCGATGCAGCCGACGAGATTGGCGGTCAGTTCAATATCGCCAAGCGCATTCCGGGCAAGGAAGAGTTCTACGAAACCCTGCGCTATTTCAGCAAGATGATCAGCAAGCACGGCGTGCAGCTGGCGCTGGGCAAGCGGGTAACCGCAGAAGACCTGAAAGACTTTGACGAAGTAATTCTGGCCACCGGTATTGTGCCGCGCACGCCGGAGATTCCGGGTATCGAGCATGCCAAGGTCATCAGCTACCTGGATGCGATTCTCGAGCGCAAGCCGGTGGGCGACAAGGTGGCCGTGATCGGTGCCGGCGGTATTGGTTTTGACGTGTCCGAGTTCATTACCCACGCCGGTGAAAGCCCGAGCCAGAACAATGAGCTGTTCTGGAAAGAGTGGGGGATTGATCCGGCCATCGAAGCCCGTGGTGGTATCAAGGGCGTGCAAGCGCACCCGCATCCGCCGGCACGCGACGTCTTCCTGCTGCAGCGCAAGGACACCAAGGTCGGCAGTGGCCTGGGCAAGACCACGGGCTGGATTCACCGTACCGGCCTGAAAAACAAGCAGGTGAAAATGCTCAACAGCGTCAGCTATGAAAAAATTGACGATCAGGGCCTGCACGTCCGCGTTGCCGATGGCGAGCCTCAGGTATTGCCGGTGGATACCATTATCGTCTGTGCCGGGCAGGAGTCACTGCGCGAATTGCAGGCCGGTATCGAGTCACTGGGCAAGCCGGTGCACTTGATTGGTGGTGCGGATGTTGCCGCCGAGCTGGATGCCAAGCGGGCGATTGATCAGGGTGCGCGCCTGGCGGCCGCCATCTGAGTCAGCTGGCTTGTGCTGCGAGTGACAAGCCGGCTGCCCGCCGGGCCTCCAGGGCCCCGGCGGGCAGAGTCGGTTGCAGTTATACCTTCATGCCCGGTAAATTCAGCGAAGCGGTATTGCCCCCATCTACCGCCAGGGCCTGACCGGTGACATAGCTTGCATCATCACTGGCAAGGAAGGCGATGGCCCCGGCAATTTCATCAGGGCGTCCATAGCGACGCAGTTCGCAGCGGGCGCCGAGCTTCTGTTCCTTGTTGTTGGAGCGGGCGTAGTCGAACACCGGCTTGGTCATGCCGGTCTCTACCAGCCCCGGGCACACGGCATTGACGCGAATCCCCAGGCCGCCAAGATCACAGGCGCTGGTCATGGTGAAGTTGATCACCCCGGCCTTGGAGGCGCTGTAGGCGTTGCCGCCGGCACCGGAACGAATACCGGCAACCGAGGCGGTATTGACGATGGCGCCCTGGCCCTGTTTTTCCATCTGCCGCGAAGCGTATTTGGTGAACAGCATGACGCCATACAGGTTGACGCTGATAATCTTCTGCCAGATGTCCAGACTCTGTTCCTGCGCGGTACTGTAATCGCCACCGGCTACCCCGGCGTTGTTGCACAGCACATCCAACTGACCGTAGTGGGCGATGGTATCGGCGACACATTGCTCCACTGCCGCCTCTTCGGCAACGTTCATGGCGCGGGTCAGGGCTTCACTGCCGGCGGGCAGGTCAGCGACCGTTTGCGCCAGACCTTCTTCATTCAGGTCGACCAGCATCAGGCGGGCACCTTCGGCGGCCAGGCGTTTGGCCGTGGCGCGGCCGATACCGCTGCCTGCCCCGGTAATCAGGGCAATCTTGTTCTCGAAACGTTGCATACAGGCTCCTTGAAAGGCGTGTCAGTGATCAATGCTTACTTCGTCAGTGTGGCCATCATCTGACTCGGGGTCGGCAATGCCGAGGTTTTTCGCCAGGGTCTGACTGTCGATCTGCCAACTGGCAATATCACGCTCGAAACGCAGCGGTGAAATGCTGATACGTCCGGCACGCAGGGCACCCACGTCGGTATCCAGGCCGGTGACCTTTTCGGTTTGGCGCTGGAAGCCGAGCCAGTAGTAAGGCACGTCGCGGGTATCGCGACGGCTTTCGATATTGATGCCACCGATGCTGCCGGCGCGGGCGCGGCAAACAGCAACACCGGTGACTTTTTCCGGCGGTCGCGCGGGGAAGTTGATATTCATTGCACAGTCAGCCGGCCAGCCCTTTTTCAGCAGCTCACGGATCACGCCGGCGCCATACTCACGGGCGGTTTCCCAATGCACCGGCAGGCCCTTGTGATAGGCCTGGGACAGGGCAATCGAGGGAATATTCAGCAAGGTGCCGGTGAGGGCGCCACCGATGGTGCCGGAATAGGCGACAGAGTCACTGATATTGGCGCCATTGTTGACCCCGGAGAGAATCAGGTCAGGGGCTTCCGGCATCAGCTCGCTGACGCCGAGCAGCACGCAATCACTCGGTGTGCCACTGACACTGAAGCGACGCTCGTCGAAATGATGCACACGCAGCGGCTGATGCAGCGAGATCGACATGGAGACGCCGCTCTGGTCCAGGTCGGGCGACACCACCCAGACTTCTTCGGCAATCTGCTCGGCGATCTCTTCCATCACCTTGAGACTGGGGCCACGCCAGCCGTCGTCATTGGTCAACAGGACGCGTTTGATCGGTTTGCTCATGGTTTGCTCGTTTCCGGCGGAATGTCAGACAGGTGTCCGATGCTATCGGACACCTGCTACAGGTTAGCGTTGGGCGATGTCCCAGCCAATATCGGCCAGCAGGCTGGCACGCTTGCCGACGTCCAGCGCATCGGCGTTACTGGCGTTGCCTTGCAGGGCGCGGTGGTAAACCCCTTGCACAATGGCCGCCAGGCGGAACAGGGAGAAGGCGAGGAAGAAGTTCCAGTCGGGAATGTCGCTGCGTCCGGTGTATTCGCAGTACCAGTCGAGCACCTGCTGCTCTTCCGGCACATTCAAGGCTTTCAGATCCAGCCCCTGCATACCGCGCATGCCTTCAACACTGGATGGCTGATGGTAGGGCAGGCAGCAGTAAGCCAGATCCGACAGCGGATGGCCGAGGGTGGCCAGTTCCCAGTCGAGAATGGCGACCACTTCCGGCTGTTCGGGATGCAGGATCAGGTTGCCGATACGGAAGTCGCCGTGGGCAATGGTGGTGTGGTCATCCTGAGGGGCGTTCTCGGGCAGCCAGGCCATCAGCGCGTCCATCGACGGCATGTCCCCGGTGCGGCTGGCTTCAAACTGGCCGCTCCAGCGCTTGATCTGACGAGCGACATAGCCATCCGGCTTGCCATAACCTTCCAGCCCGGCGGCTTTCCAGTCGACGTTGTGCAGCCTGGCCATGGTCTGGATCATGGACTGATGAATCGGCATGCGCTGTTCGGGGCTGACATCGGGCAGCAACGGCTGCGAATACACGCGGCCTTCTACGTGATCCATGATGTAGAAATTGGTGCCGATCACCTCGGGGTCTTCACACAGCAATTGCGCCTTGGGGACCGGAACGCCGGTGTCGCCGAGGGCGTTGATCACCTGAAACTCGCGCTCGACCATATGTGCCGAGGGCAGCAGTTTGCCCGGTGGCTTCTTGCGCAGAACATAGCGTTTTTCGCCGATTTCCAGCAGGAAGGTGGGGTTGGACTGGCCACCCTGGAACTGGGTGATATGAATACCTTTGTCGACATCCGGCAGTTTGCCCTTGAGATAGCTGGCCAGTTTGGCCTCGTCGAAGCGGTGCGCAGGCAAGACGTCAATCAGGGTGGCTTCGCTCATCTTGAAGATCCCGTAGTTAATTATTGGATGACTGGAAACAATCTTATGGTTAGAAAATAACACGCCAGACAGGTGTCTGGCGTGAACAACAGCTTGCTGAATCCATCGTTATCATCAGGTGATGGTATCGCCACCATCAGCAACGATGGTTTGCCCGGTGACATAGGCACCGGCTGCCGAAGCGAGGAACAGCGCCACCCCTGCGATATCAACCGGCTCGCCGACACGGCGCAGCGGCAGCTTTTCTTCCACGCGTTGCAGGCGAGCAGGGTCATCCAGCAATGCCTGGGCAAAATCGGTACGAATCAGCCCCGGTGCGATGCTGTTGACGCGGATATTCTGCGGGCCCCATTCCAGCGACAGGTTGCGTGCCAGTCCGGCTTCGGCGGCCTTGGACATGCCATAGACCCCGATGTTGGCGCTGGCGCGCAGGCCGGCAATGCTGGACAGCAGTACAATGCTGCCACCACCTTGCTTGACCATATGCGGGATGGCCATATTGCACAGCCAGAAGGTGCCCTTGACGTTGGTGCCCATGATCTTGTCAAAGGCCTCATCACTGACGTTGTGCGTCGGGCCATAGACCGGGTTGGTAGCGGCGTTGCAGACCAGAATATCAATCTGGCCATAGGCTTCCAGGGTCTTGTCGACCAGATTCTGCAGTTGCGCCTTGTCACCCACGTGACAGGCAACCGGCAGGGCATCAAAGCCTTGCGCCTGGAGTTCACTGGCGACCTGTTCGCACATGTCCGCCTTGCGGCTGGAGATAACCACCTTGGCCCCGGCTTTGGCATATTCCTCGGCAATGGCTTTGCCGATGCCTTTGGTCGAGCCGGTGATGATGGCGACCTTGTCGGTCAGATCAAACAGCTTGCTCATAAAAAAACCTCGCTGCGCTTGAGCTGCACGTTACAAGCGACAAGCTGCAAGCCAGGTGAAACCCGCTTGCAGCTAGAAGCTTGTCGCATGCGGCTGTTTTAGAGGTACTGCCCCATTTCCAGCTTGGCGATGGTGTTCAGGTGTACTTCATCCGGACCGTCGGCCAGACGCAGGGTGCGCGCCTTGGCATAGGCGGAGGCGAGGAAGCTGTCCTGACAGACACCCTTGGCACCGTGGATCTGGATGGCACGATCGATCACGTTGCACAGCATGGTCGGAGCCACAGCCTTGATCATGGCGATCTGTTGGCGGGCAACCTTGTTGCCGTGCAGGTCCATGCTGCGTGCTGCGTGCAGGGTCAGCAGGCGGGCCTGATCGATTTCGCAACGCGATTTGGCGATCATTTCCGGTACGCTGCCGAGGCGGTACATGGGCTTGCCGAAGGCAACCCGATCAGCGGCACGGCGGCACATGGCTTCCAGTGCGCGTTCGGCCTGACCGATGGCACGCATGCAATGGTGAATACGGCCTGGCCCGAGGCGACCCTGGGCAATTTCAAAGCCGCGGCCTTCGCCGAGCAGCATGTTCGAAGCGGGTACCCGCACATTGGTGTACTCGATTTCGGCATGGCCGTGCGGCGCATGGTCATAACCGAAGACATGCAGATCACGGACGATTTTCACACCGGGGGTGTCCAGCGGTACCAGGATCATGCTCTGTTGCAGGTGCTTGGGCGCATCCGGGTTGGTCTTGCCCATGACGATGGCAATCTTGCAGTGTTCGTTCATCGCCCCGGAGGACCACCACTTGGTACCGTTGATGACGTACTCGTCGCCTTCACGGCGAATTTCGCACTCGATGTTGGTGGCGTCGGATGAGGCGACATCGGGCTCGGTCATGGAGAAGCAGGAGCGGATTTCACCGGCCAGCAGCGGCTTGAGCCAGCGCTCTTTCTGCTCGTCGTTGCCGTAGCGCTCGATGGTTTCCATATTGCCGGTATCGGGCGCGTTGCAGTTGAACACTTCACCGGCAAAGGATACCCGGCCCATGAGTTCGCACAGGTGGGCGTACTCTTCGTTGTTCAGACCGGCGCCACGCTCGGAGTGGGGCAGAAACAGGTTCCACAGACCCTGGCTTTTGGCTTTGGCTTTCAGCTCTTCCAGAATCGGCGGATGGCCCCATTTGTTCTGTTTGACCTGCTCGTAGAACACTTTTTCGTTGGGGTAGATGTGTTCATCCATAAAGGCCTGGATCTGTTGCTTCAGTTCCTTGACGCGGGGGCTGAGTTCGAACATGGGGCGTCCTTTTATCAATCAGTGAGTGATGGTAGGTCGACAGGCCGTTACCGGGCTCGACATTGATAGCGACCATATAGTCACTGAGACAATAGATGAACTATGTCCCATGGATGGAATAGCTTTGCATAAGCAAGTGTGATGGAAGGGGTGGGCAATTATTGACGACTCATGACTCGCCTTGGTCATCCAGCTGCAAACGCGACAGGTCTTCGGGTTCATCCAGATCCCACAGGGTCGGGCCAAGCCAACAATTCAGACCGGCCGCATGCAGGCGCTGTCGGCTTTGCGACATGACGTCTGGCTGGCTCCAGCGCATGTCCGCAAAGGGTGCCGGATGCGCGGATTGCTGGCCGACCAGTACATAGCCGCCATCTTCGCTGGGCAGAAAGACACTGTGGTGACGGGCCAGCGCCTCGGCTGCCTGTTGCAGATGGCTGCAATCAAGATCAGGGCAGTCAGTGCCGATCAACAGGGCACCTTCGGGGTGGTCAGACAGGGCGTTGAACATGCGCATGCCCAGGTCGTCACCGTGCTGGTTGCACAGTTGCAGATCGAATTCGCTGGCAAGTGCCCGAAACTCGGGATGGCTGCTGTCAGGAGCGCAATAGAGCACGCGCGGACCTGTCCAGTGGGCGGTCTGCTGCAGGGTATGGCGCAGAAGTCGTCGATACAGGGTGCAGGCCCCGTCTGCGCCCAGTGCCGGGATCAGCCGGGTTTTCACGGTAGCCGGAACTGGCGCCTTGGCGAAAATCAGTAAAGGCAGTGACTTCATGGCGTATGTCCATTCAGACCCAGGCGAAGACACCTACTCTGCCTGAATCAGACAGTCATCGATAGGGCGCGCCGGACTCCTGCGACATCTGTCGAACCGCCTCAGGAGTCACAGCCGGTTTTGGCAATCAGAAGGCGACGTTGGCCCCCAGGACAAAAATCGAACTGTCGGCATGGGTGTCACTGTGCGTTTCACCCGGTTGCATATTGCCGCCGCTGACAAAGTTGAGCGGGACATAGCCTTCGGCCCGAACGAGCTCGGTAAACATCTTGGTGCTGGGGGTCAGATAGGTTGACATGCCCAGCACCCATTGGTCCTGTTTTTCCCAGGGCGAGCCACTGGGGCCGGATTTGAAACGACTGAAATCAAGCGAAAAATTCACCGGTTGGCCGAATACACGCTGCTCTGTGCGGGTACCCAGGTTCCAGCTGCTGACCTTGGCGGCGGAGTATTGCGGCAGGCTGGGGTTGAAGGTTCCGGGCCACTCGTCCAGCGTCGATGCGTACTCTGCCTGAACGGTCCAATTGCGGTGATTCCATTGCGCATAAGCATCCCAGGCTGCGTTGCGGTCCGAGCACGGGTTGAAATGCACTACCGGGAAATCCTGGCAGTACGGGCTGCCCTTGATATAGGACGCGCCCAGCAGCAGGTGGCTGTCGGCAGACAGGTCCAGCGTATAGTTGAGATCAACGGCGAAATTGTTCAGTTTGCTGGGCACATTGCTGTCGTCCACCGGCATATTGGCAGCACGGAACTGGGCGCCACCCTGAATGGCCATGATGTCCAGATTCCAGCCTTCATGCATCCAGCCGATATTGGCCCCATACGCCAGGCCGCCAAAGGCGTGCCAGACTGTCGATGAGGTAAATGGATTGAGTGTATCGGTCAGGCCGAAGGGGGTAGTCATTTTACCGAGTGAAAAATAGAACGGCGAGTGATCCAGGTTGCCGAACAGCAGGTAGCCATGGCGCAGTTGAACCTGGTTGCGGTTCAGGTCGGTCGTTGTGCCGGTACCAAAACTCTGGTGCGGGTCGTAGAGGAACTCCATGTACGCGTTGGTCCAGTCGCCCAGAGATGCGGTCAGGGCCAGTTGCGCAGAATGAATGATGGCTTCCGAGACCTTGTCCGTGCGCTGGTTGTTAGCGGTCGGGTGACGCATCAGATAACCGAACTTACTCTCGGTGTTGCTCTTTTGATAGTTTGCAATGGCGTTGATGGCACCGCTCAGATACACCGTGTTGTCGGCCAGAGCGCCCGACTGCCTGCTACGCAGAATGTACTCCTGCTTGCGATTGATCAGTGTGGTCTGATCCAGCATGGTATAGGCATGTTGGTGATCGAGTTTGACGCTGGGTAGCTCGGGGCGGCTTTGCTGCCGGGCAGTTGCAATTGACTGCTGAGCAGGCTCATTGGGTTCCGACTGTCTGGTTTCCAGCTCGGCAATGCGGGCTTTCAACTGCTGGTTTTCTTCATCCAGACGCTCGACCCGAGCGGCCAGTTCTTCCAGCGTCATGGCCGGGCTTGCCAGCGGCAATAAAGCCAAGAGCCCAAAACCGGCGACAGTGGCCAACTGTTTTCCGTAATGCATTGTGTCTTCCTCGACTGAACTTCTGATACGGATCAGGCATCATCAGGCGGGCAAAGGGGGGGGCGTGCATCATGGCAGGTCAAGATAACGGCTCAATCCCTGTGCCGACACCAGAGTGGTGTCCTGTATTCGGCGAGCGATTATACAGATTACGTTAAATAATGCCATCCCTTCGCCAGCACACCTTGCTCAGCGATACCAACGAGCCAAGCGCTGCGGCGATACGCCAAGCCAGAAGGCCAGGCGCAGCCACCACATCAGGGCAATGGTGCGCAAGCTGCCGTTCTGCTGCCAACGCCGGCTGGAGGTGGTCAGTGCCGGGCGAAGCCGAGCGGGGTGACATATCTGCCGCAAGCGTTTGCTCAGTTCGATGTCTTCCATCAAGGGTATGTCAGCATAGCCACCGATCTGTTCGAACAGGTCGCGCCGGATTACCAGGGCCTGGTCGCCGGTACAGATGCCGGTCAGCCGGGAACGCTGATTCATCATCCAGGCCACCAGCTGCAACAGGGGGCTTGTTGGCTCCAGGCGAACATCGAAACGCCCCCAGTCAGAGACTTGCTGGGGAATGATGTGGGTAAAGTTGGACGGTAAACGGGTGTCTGCATGCAAAAAGATCAGCCAGTCGCCGCGGGCGACCGCAGCGCCGGTGTTCATCTGTTTGGCGCGCCCGGGCAGACTCTTTAGCACTTGATCGACCAGTGGCTGGGCCAGCTCGACGGTGGCATCGCTGCTGCCACCATCAATCAGAATAATTTCAAGCTCAGCGCCCCGTTGCGATTGCAGCGAGGCCAGTGCCTGTTGAATGCCGGCGGCTTCGTTGCGCACCGGCATGATCATGCTGAAGCGCATGCTCAACTGCCCAGGCGCCAGCGATGATAGCGGGCCACCCAGCGCAGGACCCCCTGGGGTGCATGGGCCTTTTTCCATTCGCCGGCAGCGAACTTGTTGGCCTCAGCCAGGGTCGGGTAGCTGTGGATAGTGCCAAGAATCTTGTTCAGCCCCAGATTGTGCTTCATGGCGAACACATATTCGGCGAGCAATTCCCCGGCATGCGCACCGACAATGGTCACGCCCAGAATCTGGTCCTTGCCCGGCTTGGTCAGTACCTTGACGAAGCCGTGGGCACTGTTGTCGGCGATCGCCCGGTCCAGGTCGTCAATGCCGTAGCGAGTGACTTCAAAGGCAACGTCCTGTTCATTGGCTTCGCTTTCGGTCAGGCCCACCGTGGCCACTTCCGGCTCGGTAAAGGTCACCCGCGGGATGACCCGATAATCCACCTTGAAGCCTTTCAGGCTGCCGAACAGGGCATTGACGGCGGCATACCAGGCCTGGTGTGCAGCGACATGGGTGAACTGGTAGGGGCCGGTAACATCACCCACGGCAAAGATGTTCGGGTAACGGGTGGCCAGATATTCGTTGGTGGCCAGGGTGCCGTTTTCCCGCAGTTCAAGTCCCAGGTTCTCTGCGCCGTAACCGCTGGTGTTGGCCTTGCGGCCGACAGCGACCAGCAGGGTATCGAACTCGATCTGACGGGTTTCATCGGTCGCCAGGTTGCGTACGCTGATCCGGTAGCTGCCGTTCTCGGCACTGAAGGCTTCTGCGGCATGTTCCAGATGCAGCTCGACGCCATCCGCGCGCAGGCTGTTCTCCACCAGCTCGCGGGTATCGCTGTCTTCACGCGGCAAGACGCAATTATTGCGTTCCAGCTGAATCACCTGGCTGCCGAGACGCTGGAAGGCCTGGGACAGCTCACAGCCAATCGGGCCGCCGCCCAGAACCAGCAGACGTCTGGGCTGTTCACGCAGCGACCAGATGCTGTCTGAAGTATAGCAAGGCACTTGATCGATGCCGGGTAGATCAGGAATGAATGGCTGCGCCCCGGCGGCAATAATGATGTTGCGTGTGGTCAGGGTCTTGCCGTTGACTTCAACCTGCCAGGGCGAGGTGATAGTGGCTTCGCCCTGGATGACGTCCACGCCCAGCCCGGTGTAGCGTTCCACCGAGTCGTGGGGCTCGATATCCGCGATCACCCGCTGAATTCGTTCCATCACGGCGGCAAAATCAACCTGCGGTTCACCCGCCGAGATGCCCAGCTGTTTGGCCTGGCGAATATCATGGGCCAGGCGGGCGCTGCGTATCAGTGCCTTGCTGGGCACACAGCCGGTATTCAGGCAATCGCCACCCATGGCATGCTTTTCGATCAGGCTGACGTTGGCTTTGACCGCAGCGGCGATATAGGCGCTGACCAGGCCGCCACTGCCGGCGCCAATCACCACCAGGTTGCGATCAAACACCTTGGGTTTGTTCCAGCCGCGATAGACCTTGAGTGCCTGTACGACATTGAGCAACTTGCGCGCAATCAAGGGAAAAAGACCCAGCAACACGAAGGCGCCAATCAAACCGGGGGACAGAATGCCGCCCAGTGTATCCACCTGGCTGAGTTCACGCCCGGCGTTTACGTAGACCACGGTGCCCGGCAGCATGCCAACCTGGGTGATCCACCAGTAGGTGCGGGTCTTCAGCCGGGTCAGCCCCATCGCCAGATTGATCAGAAAGAAGGGGAAAGCCGGTACCAGGCGCAGGGCGAACAGATAAAAACCGCCTTCACGCTCGACGCCCTGATCAATACGATCCAGCTTGCGGCCAAATCTGGCCTTGACCCAGTCACGCAAGAGAAAACGGCTGATCAGCATGGCCAGAGTGGCGCCCAGAGTGGAAGCAAAGGACACCAGCAATAGCCCCCAGCCAAGGCCAAAGAGCGCACCACCGATCAATGTCATCAAGGCTGCGCCGGGTAGCGAGACAGCAGTGATGATGACGTAAGCGCCGAAATAGATCACCGCCGCCAGCACTGGGTAGGCACTGACCATCTGCTCCAGGCTGTGTTGCTGTGCCTTGATGGTTTCCAGGTTGAAATACTGGTTCAGTTCCAGCCCGAAAAACAGTGCAACCAGGGTGGCCAGGCCGACTAGCAGAAGAATTTTCTTGCGTGACATCAGTGACCTCAGTTTTGCTGTTCAAGATACAGGCGGGTTAATGCCTGGTGGCGTTTGCGGTTCAGGCCCATGTCAGAATGTCCGGCACGGCTGGCGGAGCGGAAGTGCACCAGCTTGGTGTCTGCATCCAGATAGAATTCGGCATCATCACGAAAGCGCATCCGCGGGGTAACAAAGACCACGCGCAGATAATTCGGTTCTTGCGTAACCACGTCGGCCTCACCGTAGCTTTGCACCGCAGCCATAATGGCCTGCATGCTGCTGCTCTGATCGTCAATAAAGGGCCAGGGCTCGACTTTTTTATCCGCGTCGCTGGTTTGGCTGGAGACGCCATTGGGTTTGCTGCTCAGGGGAGTCAGCTGGCCTTGTGTATGGCCCAGGGCAGGTACTTGCGCGTTTTGCCAATAAATGCGGACGAAAAAAGCCACGATCAGCAGCGCGAGCAGGGCAAGAATGATCAGGAGAGTTTTCAGCATGGTCGTTTTTCCATAAAATTATCTTGTGCGCAAAACAATACGCAGTGGAGGTTGACCGGTCAATAGCTTGCGCGCAAAATAAATTATTCATTACTTGCCGAGTATGCCATGTCTTTACCTACTGACGCCGTTGATCCGCTGTTGTTACAAAACCAGTTGTGCCATTCCCTGTACTCTGCGACCAACGCGCTGGTACGGGCCTATCGACCCTTGCTGGAACCGCTGGATCTGACCTATCCGCAGTACCTGGTCATGCTGGCTCTGTGGGAGGCTGATGGCGTCGCCATCAAACAGCTGGTCAGCAAAACACGTTTGGATTCAGGCACTTTGACGCCGATCCTGAAGCGACTTGAGCAAAAAGAACTGATCGAACGGCGCAAGGGCGAAACCGATGAGCGGCAATGGTTGATGTGCCTGACTGCGGTCGGGCGTGATCTGCGACAGCAGGCTGAAGATATACCCCACCGCTTGTGGTGTATGGCCGATATGGAGCTGGAACAGGCGCGCGCGTTGAAGTCTGCGGCAGAAGAGCTGTATCGGCAGATACGAGCGCGCGAAGAGCAGCCAAAGACGACCTGACGCTGAGGCGTCCGTTGCGGAAACTCCGCTTATGTACCCAATGCACCGCCGCAGCTCGACCCCTGGCCTGCGGTACAGGCAAAACAATGATCACGGGTCGCTATCGGTCGGCCTTGCAATCGGGCTGCGAGCAAATCGCGCAAATGGCTACGATCACGTGCGAGGGTGGGCATGGGTAGATCGAGCATCTGGTTGAAATCACAGTCATACAGATAGCCCTGCCAGTCGACACTGACGGTGTTGCGGCACATCAGTCCTGGCAGGTTGTCGCTGCTGAAGTTGTCCTTTAGCAGGGTCATGTAGGTATTGAACTGACCCTTGCTCACCAGCGTGCTGCCAAAACGGGCAATCGGCTGGTTGGTGATAGTGTGCAACTGATTGAAGACAATGCCGAAATCTTCCCACAGGTGTTGCTGGTAATCGGCCTGCAAGGCCTGCTGGGGAGGTGGCAGACTGGGACCTTGCGGGTTGTAGACAAGGTTGAGTTCCAGGCCGCTATCCGGCTGTCCGTAACCCAGGGCGTTGAGCTGGCGCAGTCCCTGTATGCTGCGTTCGAATACGCCGTCTCCACGTTGCTGATCAACATTGTCCCGCGAATAACAGGGTAGGGAGGCAGACACCTGAACGCCTTGTTCGGCGAGAAATTCGGCCAGATCGGCATAGCCCGGTTCGCTGAGAATGGTCAGGTTGCAGCGATCAATGACCTCCAGCCCCTCTTCGCGGGCATGGGCAACGATGTCACGGAAGCGAGGGTGCATTTCCGGCGCGCCACCCGTCAGGTCCAGGGCCTGTACCGCGTGGCTGTCAATCACTGCATACAGTAGCTGGATTACCTCGTCGGACATGCTTTCCGTGCGCGTCGGGCCAGCGTTGACATGACAGTGCAGGCAGCGCTGATTGCACAGGTAGGTCAGGTTGACCTGCAAGGTTTCCAGCTCGCGTCGTTGCAGGGCAGGGAAGTCAAGTTGATTCAGCAGGGGCAAGGTGTCGCGCACGGAATAATCCTTTGGCCGGTAACTGTATTGTTGAGATGCAACAGTTATGACTATGTTACACCTTTGTCCGGATAATGCCGGCGCTGCAATGACCTGAATGTTTCCAACTGTTAGGCTGGATTCAGATTGATTTGAAAATTCTGGAGAGGACTTTTTGCCATGTTGAGAAAGTTAGTCGGGTCGCTTGCGCTGTCATTGTCGCTGTCTGCCGTTGCCCAGCAAGACGCCGCAATGCCGCCACAGTTATCGCTGGAGCACCAGGAGGCTGTGCGGCAGGCGGTGAGTGCGGGCGGCCGCTCGATCACCAACGTAATGCGCGACGCTCATCGCAACCCTGAACAGACGCTGGCCTTCTTTGGCGTTGAGCCGGGGCATACCGTCATCGAAGCATGGCCCGGGGAGGGCTGGTACAGTGAAATACTCGCTCCCTTGCTGCGCGAGGAAGGCAAGCTGATTGCAGCCCATTTCGATCCGCAGAGCGACAACGAATACTTTCGTGACAGTCTGGAAGACTATCAGCGTCTCATGCAACGCCCCCGCAGCAAGCTCGAGGGTGTTGAGCTGAGTGTGCTGAATTACGACCCGCAGCAGCCGATTGCCGAGCCCGAGTCCGCCGATCGGGTGCTGACTTTCCGTAATGTGCATAACTGGCTGGCCGCAGGTGAAGAGCAGGCGCAAATTGTTTTCAACAAGTTTTATGCTGCACTCAAGCCTGGCGGCAAGCTGGGTGTGGTGGAGCACCGTGCTCGCGTCGGAACCAGCCTGGAACAGATGGTCGAAACCGGTTATGTGGCAGAGGAACTGATTATTGCCATGGCCGAAGAGGCCGGCTTTGAGTTGTTGTCGCGCAGCCCGGTCAATCAGAATCCACAGGATAATACCGATCACCCCGAAGGGGTCTGGACCTTGCCGCCAACCCTGCGCCTTGGCGATGAAAACCGTGCACAGTATTTGTCGATCGGTGAAAGTGATCGCATGACCCTGTTGTTCATCAAGCACTGAGCCGGCGCTTGCCCCCAGCCTGCTGCCGCCGGTAGCCGGTTGGGCTCATATCCGTCCAGCGGCGGAAGGCCCGGGTAAAGCTGCTTGGGTCGAGAAAACCGAGTTCATAGGCGATTTCGGTCAGCGACAGTCCATGGTCAGCAATCAGTCGCAATGCGTTGTCGCGGCGAACCTCGTCAACCAGCTGTTCGTAGGTCGTGCCGTGCTGGTTGAGTTTTCGCCGCAAATGCCGCGGGCTGATTTTCATCGGTTCGGCAATGGCTTTTTCCGATATCTCGCCTGAGCTCATCAGGGTCAAAATACGCTTTTTTACCTGCTCGATCAGGCTAATGGTTGGCGTATGCGCCAACATGTTGCCCAGGGTGTCATGCATGCCATTGAGCAGTATATCGTCTGCGCCGCTGAGTGGAATCTCCAGCGCTGCGCGTGGCAGGCTGATACGACAATAATCGGTGGTCGCCTGCAGTGAATGCTGCAACAGTTTTTCTGCTTCAGCATGAACGTGCTTTTCCAGTGGCATCTCAATACGCAATTGTGCCGGGCGATGTTCGTGCAACTCTTCAAGCAATCGGACGATATATCCCAACATGGCATGAAGATGCTGTTGGTGAGGCTGTCCGATCGGTAGCAGTATCAGCTGAGCTTGTTGCTCGTCAGTGTGGATGTCCAGCCGCGCCTGATTGGTCAGTAACGGTAGATAGCGGCTCAGGATATCCAGCGCGGCGCCGAGGTGGGTAGATGCTCTGGCCGCCAAAGCAACGGCTTGCAAGGGGGTCGGAAGTTGCTGTTGCATGAGCCGGAGGCCAAACAAGGGCTCATTGCTGATAGACACCGCCTCGCTCCAGAGCATGGAGCACGTATCCTGGCTCAGGCGGTCTGTTGCACTGCGCGGAGTCTGACTGAATGGCCGGGAGGATGATGAGTCATCCAGAGAGCAGTGGTAGCAAGCCAGCCCGAGGTTGATGAGAGTCAGCCAGCAGGCATGTTCCTGCGGTGCGGCGCTAGACTCCCTGCTCGTCCTGATCAAAGGGGAAGTCGCAGTCATGTCACGTTTCTTCTTTTAAGCTCATTATGTCCTGTCCGGCTAGTTGTACGGCATTTCCGATGTCCCGTCCAGCCAAGAGAACAGGGGTATTCATTGTCTGAATGGTGGGTCTGCCCTTGAAATAGAGGCGTTAAGCTTTTTCCTGGGCGTGTCCTCTCAGGTAAAGAGTAAGGTCCGCCTGAGACAGGTAAAACTCTTGTCTCTGTTGCAGACTAGGCGCGTCCTGTTCACTTGTGCGCAGGTACTAGTCAATTAAACGGAGCAGCACAATGACAAAAAAAATGCACGCCTGGCAGCTTGCTGCATTGCCTTTGGCAATCAGTCTGGCCAGCTTCTCAGGAACCGCCAACGCAGTCGCTTTCGATATCGGTGATGTGCGTGGTCAGTTTGACTCGCAATTGTCGATTGGCATGAGCATGTCCACGGAAGATGCGGACGATCGGTTCATCGATTACCGCACGCCAGGCCAGAATGGCCAGGCCGTAGCCCGCACCTCGGATGACGGCCGCCTGAACTACGAGAAGGGTGACATCTTCTCCAAGATTGTTCGCGGTACTCATGACCTGTCGCTGACCTACGAGAACTCCGGTGCCTTCTTCCGCGGCAAGTACTGGTACGATTTCGAAACCAAAGACGGCAGCCAGCGTTTTTACGATATCGATGATGCCGGCCGTCACCCGTTGACCAAGGCTTCCGGTATCTATCTGCTGGATGCGTTCGTTTATCACAACTATTTCATCGGCAACAACCCGGGCAACATCCGTCTCGGTCGCCAGGTTGTCAGCTGGGGTGAAAGTACTTTCATCCAGAACTCCATCAACAGCATCAACCCGATCGACGTAGCCGCCTTGCGTCGCCCTGGTGCAGAACTCAAGGAAGGCCTGATTCCGGTGGAAATGCTCTACCTGAACCAGGGTCTGACCGCCAACCTGAGCATGGAGGCCTTCTATCAGCTGAAGTGGGCGCCTTCAGTTCTGGATAACTGCGGTACTTTCTGGGGTGCCGACACCCTGGCCAAGGGCTGTAATGACCGCCTGGTCGTCGCGGGTTCCGACTATCCGCAGGGTGAGCCCAACGCTGCTCTGGCTGGACTGGGCAATGCGCCCTACATCGTTCGCGCGCGCAAAGACAAGGATGCCAGTGATGATGGCCAGTGGGGTGTGGCCTTCCGTTATTTCGCGCCTCAGCTGAATGACACCGAGTTCGGCTTCTATGCCATGAACTACCATAGCCGTGCACCTTTCTACTCCAGCATTGCCGGCCGTGTTCTGGGTCAGAATGCCCTGGTTGGTGCCGGCGCCCTGCCGCCTGCCATCTTTGGCTCCACCCTGGCTCCGGTACAAGGGGTTGATGGTGCCATGGGTCCGGCGGGTTACTTCTTCGAGTACCCGGAAGATATCCGTCTGTATGGCGTCAGCTTCCAGACCAACCTGGGTGGTACCTCGGTGGGTGGTGAAATCAGCTACCGTCCGAACATGCCGATGCAGATCAGCTCCGGTGACCAGAGCCGTACCGCACTGCTGGCCGCGGGCATTCCGCTGGATGGCATTGGTGTACCGGGTGGTGTAGCCGTGGTTCCGGGTAGCGACAATACCCACCGTGGCCTGGAAGGTCAGGTCAACCCCGGCGACTACATTCAGGGTTATGTACGCAAGGAATTCTGGCAGGCGCAGGTAACCGCCATTCACTTTATCGAGCGTGTGATGGGTGCCAGCCGCCTGTCGCTGGTGGGTGAAGTGGGTGTCAACCACATCGGTGGCCTGGGTGATACCACCAAGTTCGGTCGTGACTCGCTGTTTGGTCAGAGCCCTTACGTGGCTGGTGATACCGGCGCTGAAGGCACCTGTGCCTCGGTCGATGCGGCCAGCCTGACCGGTGGCAACCGGGCGTTGAGCTGGTGTGAGAACGATGGTTTCTACACCGACTGGTCCTGGGGCTACCGGGTCCGTGCAGCGCTGGATTACAGCAACGTGTTCCGCGGTGTGAACTTGAGCCCGAGCATTGCCTGGTCGCATGATGTTGACGGTTATGGTCCGAACTTCAACGAAGATGCCAAATCAGTCAGCCTGGCGCTGAATGCTGATTACGCGAACAAATACAACGCCAGTATCAGCTACACCTCGTACTTCGATGGTAAGTACAACACCAACGTTGACCGTGACTTTGCATCTGTCAGCTTCAGCGTAAGCTTCTAATACTGGCCATTGGAGAAAACAATATGCGTAAACAAATGACTCTGCTGGGTGCCGGTGGTCTGGCGCTTAGTTTGCTCGCCACCAGCGTTATGGCGCAGCAGCCCGACTATAGCCGCCTGGGTGCTGACCTGACGCCGGTCGGTGCCGAGCGTGCCGGCAATGCCGCGGGCACCATTCCCGAGTGGACTGGTGGTCTGGATAGCGATGCCGGTCGGCTTCTGGAGGATGGCTTTGCGGTCAATCCGTACGAGGGCGAGCAGCCCGAGTTTGTGATTACCGCGCAAAACTACCAGGACTACAGCGACAACCTGACCCCCGGTCAGATCGCCCTGTTCGAGCGTTATCCGGAAACCTTCCAGATGCCGGTGTATCAGTCACATCGCAGCATCGGTTATTCGCAGGATGTGTATGACCAGGTCCAGCGTATGGCCGGTCAGGCGCAGCTGGTGAATAACGGTGACGGCATCACCAACTTCCCGCACGGTACCTTTGCCTTCCCGATTCCGCAGAGCGGCGTGGAAGTGGTATGGAACCACAACACCCGTTATCGCAAGAACGTGCATCGTTTCTACATGCAGGCGATGCCGCAGGTGAACGGTTCCTACACCCTGATCAAGCTGGAAGAGGAAGTCGGTTATCCGAACCAGATGGCGGATGTGGATCACGAGTCCATTCCCAACACCTTGCTGTACTTCAAGCAACGGGTGAATGCGCCGTCACGTCTGGCAGGTAACGTGTTGCTGGTCCACGATTCACTGGATCAGTTGCAGGAACCGCGTATGGCGTGGGTGTACAATGCGGGTCAGCGTCGTGTTCGTCGCGCTCCGCAGGTGGCCTATGACGGTCCGGGTACAGCGTCGGACGGCATGCGGACCTCGGACAACTTCGCCATGTACAACGGTGCCCCGGATCGTTACGACTGGGAGCTGGTGGGCAAGAAGGAAGTCTTCATTCCCTACAACAGCTACAAGCTGACCGAGCGTGGTCTGCCGTACGAGGATGTGTTGCAGGCGGGTCATATCAACCCGGAACACACCCGTTTCGAGCTGCATCGCGTGTGGGAAGTGCAGGGTACGGTCAAGGATGGTCAACGCCATATTTACGCCCAGCGTAACTTCTTTATGGACGAAGACTCCTGGCTGATCACCCTGGCCGATCACTACGACGGTCGTGGCACTCTGTGGCGCGTAGGTGAAGGCCACATTGCGCACAACTATCACGAGAAGATCCCGGGGTATGCAATTGAAACCCTGTATGATCTGATCGCTGGTCGTTACATCGCTCTGGGTATGTACACCGAAGAGCGTGCGGCGCCGAACTTTGATTACACGCCGAGTTACAACCAGTTCACGCCGGCCGCACTGCGCGCATCCGGGGTACGTTGATTGGTGTCAGTCACAAGCTGACGGGTCAGGGATGACCACAAAAAAGGGGGAGCTTCGGCTCCCCCTTTTTTATTCAGGACTGTGACGGGTTGTCCCCTAGGACGCAGCCCGATCTTTCAGGGCATTATCCTTGAACGCCGTCGGGCTCATCCCGGTCCAGCGGCGGAAGGCGCGAGTAAAGCTGCTCGGGTCCAGAAAACCCAGCTCGTAGGCAATCCGTCCCAGGCTCAGACGCGCTTCTCGAATCAGTCGAATGGCTATTTCCATCCGTACTTCGTCCAGCAAGCGCTCATAGGTGGTTTGCACGGCACTCAACTTGCGACGCAAATGCCGTGGGCTCATATTGAAAGGCGCCGCCACCAGCTCTTCATTGACTTCGCGCTCGCCTATCAGCTGCCGAATGCGCTGCTTGACCTGCTCGGCAAAGTCCACATTGGGCAGTTCACTGAGCATGTCTTCCAGTGAGGTATCCAGTCGTCGCAACAAAAAATCATCAGCACTGCTCAGAGGTTCGCGAAGTGCCTGGTGGTTGAAACGCACGGCAATGCGTTTGCTGCCGGTGCGCACCTTGCAACCGAGGGCTTGCTCGTATAGTGGTCGATTGCGATCACTGTCCTGGGGCAGACGGGTTTCCATCACCAGAGGCAATTTTTCCGGGGTGATCGCACGCCAGATTTTCTCGCATTGGCTGATCAATGCCTCGATATGCATGGCGTGCGGGTTGCCCTTGGGTTGCAGATAGAGCGTCAGGTATTGCTCATCTTCGGTGGTATACAGTTGGGCTTGAGTGCTGAAGATCGGGAAAAAATGAATGATACGCTCAATGGCGTCACCCGCTGTTGCGCTGGAAGAGGCGGCAAGAATCAATACCTTCAGGGTATTGCCGCAGGTCATTTGCCCCATATGCAGGCCAAAATGCGGATCACCGGTCAACTCCATGGCCGCCTGCCAGAGCTGATTCATCTGCGCCTGACTGACTTTGGTGGCCGTCAGATTGTCAGCGCTGCACAATGACTGCAGGTGATCGGGCAGTTGTTCCGGTGACTTGTCGCAGTAGGACAAGGCCTTGTAAATCCCCTGAACCCAAAAAGCTCTTTCCTGCAAGCGCTGGCAGGCAAGCGGTGACGTCGATTGAGTCATACTGCATTCTCTTCGTTTTTTCTTGTTTTGTGCGGCTGGAGTCACGCCGCTTTGAAACATAACGTAAAGGATTTCGCTACATTGTGCAAAACAATGCAACACTGAATCCTGATTATGCATTTATCCTATTCAAATGGTGAATGTCCCGTCGGGTCAACTAATTGGTCCGAATCAGTCAAATCATTTTTCTGCGTCGTGACAGACTTGGTCCCGATCCCAGACGCCTTGGCTGGCGCTGGGCTCCACAGATCTAATCTAACGGAGCAGCACAATGACAAAAAAAATGCATGCTTGGCAGCTTGCTGCATTGCCTCTGGCAATCAGTCTGGCCAGCTTCTCAGGAACCGCCAACGCAGTAGATTTCAACATCGGTGATGTGCGTGGTCAGTTTGACTCGCAATTGTCGATTGGTGTGAGCATGTCCATGGAAGATGCGGACGATCGGTTCATCGATTACCGTACTCCGGGCGAAAATGGCCAGGCCGTAGCCCGCACCTCGGATGACGGCCGCCTGAACTACGATAAGGGTGATATTTTCTCCAAGATCGTTCGTGGTACTCATGACCTCTCGCTGACCTACGAGAACTCTGGTGCCTTTTTCCGCGGCAAGTACTGGTACGATTTCGAAACCAAAGACGGTAGCCAGCGTTTTTACGATATCGATGATGCCGGCCGTCACCCGTTGACCAAGGCTTCCGGTATCTATCTGCTGGATGCGTTCGTTTATCACAACTATTTCATCGGCAACAACCCGGGCAACATCCGTCTCGGTCGCCAGGTTGTCAGCTGGGGTGAAAGTACTTTCATCCAGAACTCCATCAACAGCATCAACCCGATCGACGTAGCCGCCTTGCGTCGCCCTGGTGCAGAACTCAAGGAAGGCCTGATTCCGGTGGAAATGCTCTACCTGAACCAGGGTCTGACCGCCAACCTGAGCATGGAGGCCTTCTATCAGCTGAAGTGGGCGCCTTCAGTTCTGGATAACTGCGGTACTTTCTGGGGTGCCGACACCCTGGCCAAGGGCTGTAATGACCGCCTGGTCGTCGCGGGTCCCGACTATCCGCAGGGTGAGCCTACGAATGCCTTGGCCGGATTGGGCAATGCGTCGTACATCGTTCGCGCGCGCAAAGACAAGGATGCCAGTGATGATGGTCAGTGGGGTGTCGCCTTCCGTTATTTCGCGCCTCAGCTGAATGACACCGAGTTCGGCTTCTACGCCATGAACTACCACAGCCGTGCACCTTTCTACTCCAGCATTGCCGGTCGTGTTCTGGGCCAGAATGCCCTGGTCGGTGCCGGCGCTCTGCCGCCTGCCATCTTCGGCTCTACCCTGGCTCCGGTACAGGGGATTGATGGCGCCGTGGGTCCGGCGGGTTACTTCTTCGAATACCCGGAAGACATCCGTCTGTATGGCGTCAGCTTCCAGACCAATCTGGGTGGTACTTCGTTGGGTGGTGAAATCAGCTACCGTCCGAACATGCCGATGCAGATCAACTCCGGTGACCAGAGCCGTACCGCACTGCTGGCCGCGGGCATTCCGCTGGATGGCATTGGTGTACCGGGTGGTGTAGCCGTGGTTCCGGGTAGTGACAATACCCACCGTGGCCTGGAAGGTCAGGTCAACCCCGGCGATTACATCCAGGGTTATGTACGCAAGGAGTTCTGGCAGGCGCAGGTAACCGCCATTCACTTTATCGAGCGTGTGATGGGTGCCAGTCGTCTGGCCCTGGTAGGTGAAGTGGGTGTCAACCACATCGGTGGCCTGGGTGATACCACCAAGTTCGGCCGTGATTCGCTGTTTGGTCAGAGCCCCTACGTGGCTGGTGATACCGGCGCTCAAGGCACCTGTGCCTCGGTCGATGCGGATAGCCTGACCGGTGGCAACCGGGCGTTGAGCTGGTGTGAGAACGATGGTTTCTACACCGACTGGTCCTGGGGTTACCGGGTACGCGCGGCGCTCAATTACAGCAACGTATTCCGCGGTGTGAACCTGAGCCCGAGCATTGCCTGGTCGCATGATGTTGACGGTTATGGTCCGAACTTCAACGAAGATGCCAAATCAGTCAGCCTGGCGCTGAATGCTGATTACGCGAACAAATACAACGCCAGTATCAGCTACACCTCGTACTTCGATGGTAAGTACAACACCAACGTTGATCGTGACTTTGCATCTGTCAGCTTCAGCGTAAGCTTCTAATACTGGCCATTGGAGAAAACAATATGCGTAAACAAATGACTCTGCTGGGTGCTGGTGGTCTGGCGCTTAGCTTGCTCGCCACCAGCGTCATGGCGCAGCAGCCCGACTATAGCCGCCTGGGTGCTGATCTGACCCCGGTCGGTGCCGAGCGTGCCGGCAATGCTGCGGGCACCATTCCAGAGTGGACTGGTGGTCTGGATAGCGATGCCGGTCGGCTTCTGGAGGATGGCTTTGCGGTCAATCCGTACGAGGGCGAGCAGCCCGAGTTTGTGATTACCGCGCAAAACTACCAGGACTACAGCGACAACCTGACCCCCGGTCAGATCGCCCTGTTCGAGCGTTATCCGGAAACCTTCCAGATGCCGGTGTATCAGTCACATCGCAGCATCGGTTATTCGCAGGATGTGTATGACCAGGTCCAGCGTATGGCCGGTCAGGCGCAACTGGTGAATAACGGTGACGGCATCACCAACTTCCCGCACGGTACCTTTGCCTTCCCGATTCCGCAGAGCGGCGTGGAAGTGGTATGGAACCACAACACCCGTTATCGCAAGAACGTGCACCGCTTCTACATGCAGGCGATGCCGCAGGTGAACGGTTCCTACACGCTGATCAAGCTGGAAGAGGAAGTCGGTTATCCGAACCAGATGGCGGATGTGGATCACGAGTCCATTCCCAACACCTTGCTGTACTTCAAGCAACGGGTGAATGCGCCGTCACGTCTGGCAGGTAACGTGTTGCTGGTCCACGATTCACTGGATCAGTTGCAGGAACCGCGTATGGCGTGGGTGTACAATGCGGGTCAGCGTCGTGTGCGTCGCGCTCCGCAGGTGGCCTATGACGGTCCGGGTACAGCGTCGGACGGCATGCGGACCTCGGACAACTTCGCCATGTACAACGGTGCCCCGGATCGTTACGACTGGGAGCTGATTGGCAAGAAGGAAGTCTTCATTCCCTACAACAGCTACAAGCTGACCGAGCGCGGTCTGCCGTACGCGGATGTGCTGCAAGAGGGTCATATCAACCCGGAACACACCCGTTTCGAGCTGCATCGTGTGTGGGAAGTGCAGGGTAACGTCAAGGATGGTCAACGCCATATTTACGCCCAGCGTAACTTCTTTATGGATGAAGATTCCTGGTTGCTTACCCTGGCCGATCACTACGACGGTCGTGGCACCCTGTGGCGCGTAGGTGAAGGTCACATTGCGCACAACTATCACGAGAAGATCCCGGGTTATGCAATTGAAACCCTGTATGATCTGATCGCTGGTCGTTACATCGCTCTGGGTATGTACACCGAAGAGCGTGCGGCGCCGAACTTTGATTACTCGCCGAGTTACAACCAGTTCACGCCGGCCGCACTGCGCGCCTCAGGTGTGCGTTAAGCGTTACATGCTGCTCAAATGACTATTTGAGTTTAAGGGGTACCTCCGGGTACCCCTTTTTTTGTCAGCAAAACCGTGATGGCAATCCGGAGCAGTGAAAACCCCGGCTGGGTCAGGTGGGTAATGCTCTGGACGGGGTACAAAAAAACGGGCAATCAAATGATTGCCCGTTTTGTATTGCAGCGTCAGCAGTCTTTGCTGATTGCTGAAGTGGTCAGCTTACCGTCCTTATTCGTTCCAGCGCTTGAGTACCAAGGTTGCGTTGGTACCCCCAAAACCGAAGCTGTTGGACATGACGAGATCCACGGCTTTGTCCTGGCGTTCGCGCAGGATGGGGAGGGTGCCGGCGTTGTCGTCAAGCTCTTCGATATTGGCTGATGCGCAGAGGAAATTGTCACGCATCATCAGCAGGCTGTAGATGGCTTCCTGAACGCCGGCGGCGCCCAGGCTGTGACCCGACAGGCTTTTGGTCGAGCTGATCATCGGAGCCTTGTCGCCAAACACTTCACGGATGGCTTTCAGTTCCGCGACATCACCGACTGGCGTCGAGGTGCCATGGGTGTTGAGGTACTCGATATCACCATCGACTGTGGCCAGTGCCTGATGCATGCAGCGAATGGCACCTTCACCGCTCGGGGCGACCATGTCGTAACCGTCGGACGTCGCGCCATAGCCGACCACTTCGGCATAGATTTTAGCGCCACGGGCCAAAGCGTGTTCGAGTTCTTCGACGACGACCATGCCGCCACCGCCCGCAATCACGAAACCATCACGCTTGGCATCATAGGCGCGTGAGGCTTTGTCCGGGGTTTCGTTGAACTGGGTGGAAAGCGCGCCCATGGCGTCAAACAGCATGGACAGTGACCAGTGCTCTTCTTCACCACCGCCGGCAAAGACGATGTCCTGTTTGCCGAGCTGAATCAGTTCCATCGCGTGACCAATACAATGGGCACTGGTAGCGCAGGCGCTGGAGATGGAGTAGTTGTTGCCTTTGATCTTGAACGGGGTGGCGAGACAGGCGGAGACGGTACTGCCCATGGTGCGCGGAACGCGATACGGGCCAATTTTCTTCACCCCTTTCTCACGCAGGATATCCACCGACTCCATCTGGTTGAGAGTGGACGCACCACCACTGCCGGCAATCAGGCCGGTACGAACATTGCTGACCTGATCTTCGCTCAGGTTGGCGTCGGCAATTGCCTGTTGCATGGACAGGTAGGCAAATGCAGCGGCATCACCCATGAAGCGCTTGACCTTGCGATCGATCAGCTCATCAAGATTGGCGACAACACTGCCGGAGACTTGGCTACGCAGACCCATTTCGGCGTATTCGGGATTGTGACGGATGCCAGATTTGCCGGCTTTGAGGCTGGCGGTTACGGCTTCCAGATCCTGGCCCAGGCACGACATGATGCCCATACCGGTAATTACGACGCGACGCATGGTAATTGTCCTCAGAAACTGTCGGTAGAAGTGAACAGGCCTACTCGCAAGCCCTCGGCGGAGTAGATCTCACGGCCATCGACGGCGACGCTGCCATCGGCAATGCCCAGCGTCAGCGAGCGGTTGATGGTCCGCTTGATATGAATGGTGTAAGTGACTTTCTTCGCAGTGGGCAGAACCTGGCCAAAAAACTTGACTTCACCTGAGCCCAGCGCGCGGCCACGGCCGGCATAGCCGAGCCAGCCAAGATAAAAACCGACCAGTTGCCACATGGCATCCAGACCGAGGCAGCCGGGCATGACCGGGTCACCTTCGAAATGGCAGGCAAAGAACCACAGGTCCGGGTTGATATCCAGTTCGGCAATGATTTCGCCTTTGCCGTACTTACCGCCCTTGTCGGTGATCTGCACGATGCGATCCATCATCAGCATGTTGGGGGCGGGCAATTGTGCGTTACCCGGGCCAAACATTTCACCACGGCCGCAGGCCAGCAGTTCTTCCCGGTTGTACGCATTCTGTTGTGACATGGAGTGGCTCCTGCTCTGCCCCGTTGGGGCGCTATTATTTCGGCGTTGCTTAAGCTCAGACTACCAGGGCGACCATTGGGTCACACCTTGTGGCAGCGCTGAGGATACCCTTGATCGACCTTCAGCACAAAAATTATGCCCTGAAAGCGATGGTGCTTGACGATGCAGGCATGCTAGCAGCCGCACAATGCGCATTTACCGACTGTAAACTGCACTTGATCTGTGCCGGCTGCCTTGGCGCATCCTCGCTTGCCTCACTTTCAACGCTGAGTTGCAGATGGCTCAAGCCAGCACGCCGTTATCAGCCTGAAACTGGTCACGCAGTTCGCGTTTGAGCACTTTGCCGATGGCGCTGCGTGGAAGTTCAGTGGCCAGTATAACCCGTGTCAGGCGCTGGGTTTTACCGACCTGGGCATTGAACCACTCACGGATGGCTTCAGGGTCGGGGGCTTTGCCCGCTTGCGGAACCACATAGGCGACCGGCGTCTCGCCCCAGCTGGTCGAGGCGACACCGATCACGGTGACATCAGCCAGATCCTTGTGTTGGCGCAGCACCTGTTCCAGATCGCTGGGATAAATATTGAAACCACCGCTGATGATCATATCCTTGCGGCGGTCCATCAGGGTGAGGAAGCCGTCTTCATCAAAACGGCCGACATCGCCGGTGCGGATAAAGCGTTTGCCTTCGGCGTCATACCATTCGGCTTCGGCAGTTTTTTCCGGTTTGTTCAGGTAGCCGGTCATCATCGCGGTGGAATGGCCGACCACTTCGCCGATTTGTCCAACGGCCAGTTCGTTGCCGTCTTCGTCAATCACCCGCATGTCCTGGCCTTCCAGCGGTTTGCCGACAGTATGCAGTTTGTTGGGGAACAGGTGCGCCGGCAGCATGCAGGAGCCGCCGCCTTCGGTCATGCCGTAGAACTCGACCAGACCACCCGGCCAGCGAGCGAGAATGTCGGCTTTGAGTTCGGCGTGAAAAGGCGCGCTGGTACTGAATTTGACCTGGTAGCTGGAGAGGTCGAACTGCCCGAAGTCGGGTAACGACATGATGCGCTGGTACTGCACCGGCACCAGCATGGTATGGGTGGCCTTGTGCTGCTCGGCGAGTGTCAGGTAACGCTCGGCGTTGAACTTGCCCATCATCAGTACGGTACCGCCGAGGCCGAGGGTGGGCAGGAAGGAGACCAGGGTGGTATTGGAGTACAGCGGGGTGGAAATCAGTGTGACGCTCTCCGGCCCGTAGCCGAAGCTGAGGCTGCGGGTGATGTGCGCAAAACGCATGGCATGGGACTGCACGATGCCTTTGGGCTCGCCGGTAGTGCCGGAGGAATAGATGACGTTGAACGACAGCTCCGGCGGGATATTGACCGGTTCCGGTTGTCCGTCCGCCAGCCAGTAGCTGAAGCTGTTGTTGCTGCTGTTATCCAGGCTGATCGGCTGGCCGGGCAGCTGCTCGCGAACACCCTGCAGGGCCTGTTCGGTGGCCTGGTCGACAAAAAAGAGCCTGGCGGCAGCGTCTGCAAGCATGGTCAGCAGGCTTTCCGGGGTGGATGAGGGTGCCAGTGGGGCGACCACGACCCCGGCGCGCAGGGCGCCGAGGAACAGGCAAGCGTAATTGATGCTGTTCAGACCGCAGATGGCAATGGCATCGCCGGGCTTGAAGCCGTCGCGCTGCAGCGCGGCGGCAACCCGGTCCATTTGCCGGTCGAGGGCGGTGTAGTCGAGCTGTTCGCCATCCTGAATCAGGGCCGGGTGCTGCGGACGCTGACGGGCGTGGTCGGCAATCAGGTCAGGCAGGGTAGTGAAGGGGCTTTCTGCGGTCAGGGTCATGACGGGCTCTCTGGTTGGATAAACGGGCTCCATTTTCCCTGCTGTGGCCGCGAGAATCCATGCCCATGGACGTCGGCAGACATGCAGAATGATGCTTGATCAGCCCAGTCAATGATCGCCGGACGCCCCGGCCCGAACGCGGGCGATTTCAGACAGCAGTTTCTGCCGTGATACCGGCTTGCTGAGAAAGCCTTGCATGCCCGCCCGCAGGCAGTCCTCACGCTCGCTGTTCAATGCGCTGGCGGTCAGCGCGATACAGGGTGCGGGGGTCTGTTGCCGTTGCTCACAGAACCGCTGATAGTCGCTCCAGACCGCCAGGCCGCTGCGGTCGGGTAGTTGCAAATCCATCAGGATCAGGCTGACAGGACTGGCATGGGTGTCCATGAGCATGCGCAGGGCTTCCTCGCCATTGTCGGCTATGAGTAGTGGGCTATTGAGTTCGCGCAGTAGCCCCTGCATCACCAGGCGGTTGACCGGGTTGTCTTCGACCACCAGGATCGGATGTGGGTCCTGAGTGTCCAGCTGAGGACCTGCGACCGGCGGAGCGTGGGGCCGCTGACTGGTGCTCCTGGCGCGTTGCAGCGGAATGCCAAGACTGAAACTGGACCCGAGGCCTTCTGTGCTGCGCGCGGTCAGCTCACCGCCCATATGGCGGGCAAAGGTGCGCGCAATGGACAAGCCTAATCCAGTGCCGCCATAACGTCGTGATGTGCTGCTGTCGCCCTGAGCAAAGGCATCGAACATGGTGTCCAGTCGATCAGCAGGAATACCGATACCGGTGTCACGGACTTCACACGCCAGCCACAGACGCTCGTCGCTGTCGGCAGTGATATGCGCATTGACCTTGATGCTGCCGCTATTGGTGAACTTGAATGCATTACCCAGCAGGTTGACCAGGATTTGCCGGATGCGCGTAGGGTCACCCATTACCTGATGAAGGCTGGCTTCCGGCAAGCCGGCGGCCTGATCCACATGCAAGTGGAGGTCGAGGCCTTTCTGTCTAGCCTCATGCTCGAAGCTGCTAACGGTGCTGTGCAGCAGGTGTGGCAGATCGAAAACCACATTCTCCAGTTCGATAATGCCGCGTTCGATGCGCGAAAAGTCGAGGATATCGTTGATTACCCGCAGCAGGTGATCGGTGGATTCGCCGGCGACGGAAACGTATTCTTCCTGCTCAGGGGTCAACGGGGTGGTTTGCAGCAATTGCAGCATGCCAAGCACGCCATTCATCGGTGTGCGCAATTCATGGCTCATCATCGCCAGGAAACTGGATTTGGCCCGGTTGGCTTGTTCGGCATCTTCACGGGCACTGATCAATTGTTCGATGGCAACCTGCTGTTCACGATCAGATTTTTGCAGAGCATTGGCCAGGGCGTTGATGCTGCGCATCAAATCGCCGATTTCATGTGTGTCGGTGATTTTCAGACGGGTATCGAGGTGTCCGGTCTGGAGCCGCTGCACGGCTTTCCCCATGCGCTGAAGAGGCGCGGAAATAGCCTTGGCCAGGCGCGCGGCAAGGATAAAAGCTCCCAGCAGCACCAACAATGCTAGCAAGCTTGTGCGGGCGAGAATTTCGTTCTGCTGGTCCAGCACTGCCTGATTGCTCAGGCCCACACGAACCTGCCCCAGGTAACGGTCACCGGTCAATTCACTGCCGATCGGAGTGCTGCTGAAGGGGTCGGATTGCAACAGGATGCGTTCACGCAGGATATCGGCGCTGTAATACTGCAGGTTGGCGGCCGATTCCGCATCCAGCTCGCGGCTGCTCTCGAGCAAAACCTGGCCGTGACGGTCGATAACCTGAACGTATTTTACGTGGCTGGAATCGAGGGCGCCACTGATCAGGCCGGTGAGGGTAGCGAGGTTGCCACTGATTACACCGTACTCCACTGCCGGGGCCAGTTGCTCGGCGATCAGTTGCCCGGTTTCGGCCAGGTTGCGGTTGACTTCGCTGAGTCGCGCATTGGTCGTATAAACGAGAGTGGTGATACCGAACAAGAGTACCGGCAATAAAGCGATCAACAGTAATCGGCCATGTATGGTGCCACGCTTGAGCAGGTTCACCGGACTGCCTCCTCGGCCTTGAGATGTTGGAGCAATGCCGCCTCGTCAGGCACCGGCAGGCTCAGAGAGCGGGCTACCTGGGCATTGATTCGCAGGGAAAATTCGTCGGGATAGAAGACAGCCCCGGGCTGCCATGGCTGACTGAAGCGCCGACGGGCGCTGAGTGCCATATCCATTGCGCTGCTGTAAGTGGTCCCCAGGCTGCCAGCATCTACAAAGGGAGCCGCCGGGCCAATGATGACCCGGTTTCTGGCATAACTGGTCAACAATATGGTTTTCAATTGATCGGCATTCCAGATGGTTGAATCATCCAGCGCGACCAGCACATCCGAGTTATCCAGCAAGTCCGTCAGTGGGCGGGTAATCGGGTTGTCGGTTTCCCATTCACGGCTGATGAGTCGCAGGTCGCTGTCCGCCGCCGCCGGGTCCCAGGCTGGCAGCTGGTCGGAACTCTTGTCGGTGAACAGCAGGCCGATACGCTGCACGCGGGGTACCAGTGCTTTGGCCAGGCGTAATTGGCGCACGGGTTGTGGACTGGAGAGCATCACCTGGAGCCAATCCGGCCGATCAGGCGGTAACCGGCCACGGTTGACATAGAGCGCGAGGGTGTGGACGTCACTGGCTTGCTGAAGACGCCAGTCCAGTGCATCCGGGCCGAGGGTAACGATGCGCTCGGGGGCGCTGGTCAGTTCGGCTTCGGCCAGGGTGACAACCTTGAGTGGTCCGAGTGGTAAGTCAGCTTCCAGTCCGCCAATGAATTCACGCGTCAGCTGACTTTCAGCAGGAATAACGATGAGGGTCTGGCTGTAGGCGGGCCAGACGCTCAACAACAGAATCAGCAGCAGTGCTCTGCGTGCTGTATTCATGAGTATGTCCTGACGTGAGCGTCTAACCGCATGAAAGACAGTCCTTGTCTGAAGGTTTACTCAGCTTAACTCAAAAGTTGAGCTCTGCACTCAACTGGTAGTAATTCTGGTTCTTGAAGTTGTTGTCATCCCGTGTCAGTGGCTCGTCATCCAGTCGGTGTTGCCAGACCATAGCCAGTTCCAGGTTGCTGTCTCGAGTCAGGCGGAAGTTGGTCGCGATACGAGCGTCCAGCCGCTCAAAACGAAACTCGTTGAGCTTTTGTGCGCCATAATAGAACACACTGGTTTCCAACTGGTTGTTCCAGTTGGCGATCCAGCCGGCACTGCCTGAGTGCCGCGAGGTCAGGCGCTGATCAAGTCGGTTGGTGGCGGTAAAGTCTACATAGGCATAGGTTGCGCGCAGGCGATGGTTGCGGTTGGCCTGCCAGTCAACCTGGGTTTCACCGCCCTTGAAGCGAGCAAAGCTGCTGTTGTCCGGAACGAAGTTCACGATTTGCAGCGGCTGGCTGATCATGTCACGAATTTCATCGTAGAACAGCTTGATGTCGATGCTCAGGCCCGAGTGATGGAAATGGCCGTTATACCCCAGTTCAACAGATCGCATGCGCTCCTGCTTGAGGTCGCCCGGTCCTTCAGCCAGGGCGTAATAGGTGTCGCCCGTGGTAGGTGCGCCTTCAAGGTTGCTCGGGCGATAGGTCCAGTAGGCATTGTTCTCGTACATGTCGGGAGAGCGCACCGCTTCGGAATACACCGCTCTCAGGCTATGCGTCGGCCGCATAAAGTAGTGCGCTGCCAGTCGCGGTGAAAACGAAAAGCCGCTCAGCTGATCTTCTTCCGCCATGGCACCTGCATGCAACAGCCAGCGCTGGTTGATCCGGTATTCCAGGTTGCCGAACAACTGCCCAATGGTATTGTTGACCCGTCCGCCAAACAGCGTCTGCGAGCTGGCCTGGTCATGCCGCAGGTTGACGCCAAAGACGCTACGCAGATCCGAGGTGATCTGCACGGTGTTCTGCAGTTCAACTTCAAAACGGGTTTCACGCAGGTTTTCATTCAGATTGAAACAGGTTGGCGGGCCGTTGCGGACAGCGGCATGCTGGTCAATGATGTCTTCAATGAGCTGCAGGTATTCCGGAGGCAGGCCGTCCCGGTTGACCAGTGTTGGTCGATAGTAGGCAGGATCAGCCCATATGCCACTGCGGTTGCGCAGTATGTAATTCATGCGGCGCGGGAACACATTGCCTACCAGGTATAACTCGCGCATTTCCGGTGAAAAGACGATAGGTGAGTCGCAGGCGCGGGTTTCGGTCAGACGCTCCATGTGTTGAGCGTAAGTCTTCACCTCAAGCCGGTGATCCGGGCTGAGTTCGTTCTTCCAGTGCAACTGAATGAAATAGTCGCGTGCGCGGATATCGGAATCACTGCTGAGTTCTTCTGCCAGCAAGCGATCAAGCAGGAAGCTGTCATCGCTCGGTTCGGCCATCTCGGTGTAGTCGTTGGCGCGTTGGTTGCTGCCTTCTTTGGCGCCCAGTTGCCAGCTCAGTGTCTGAGTCGGGCTGATGTCGGTATTGCCCAGCAGATTGACGGCATTCAGTCGCCGACCATCACGGTAGTCGTTGCCGTCTTCGTCCAGCTCGAAACCGTCATCCTGCTTGCCGATCAGGCTCAGCCGCGCATAGGTGTTACCAAAGGCTATGCCCTGACGAGCATAAAAATCATCGACACCACGCTGCCCACGGGTAATCTTGACTCGTGAGCCCTGGCTCAACTCCGGGCGCGTCGAAATGATATTGATCACCCCCATCAGGGCATTGGCACCGAAGGCCGCGGTATTCGGCCCGCGCATGATTTCGATGCGTTCGATGTCTTCAATCGCCAGTGGAATGTCACTCCAGTCGACATTGGCCAGACCGGGGCGGTAAACCGAACGTCCATCAATCAGGACCTGCATGCGCCGGGCTTCATTGAAGTTGGTGCCGTGGTAGTTGACGTTGGCAATATGCCCGTTCCGATAACCGACCTTCATGCCGGGAACCAGACGCATCAGCTCGGGAATGTCCCGGGCGCCGCTGGCACGAATCAACTGGCGATTCAGTATGGTCATGCTACCGGGGACTTCGGCTGGGGCCTGTTTCAGGCGGGTGGCACTGAGTACGGTGGGCAGATCCATTGCTTCACTCAGAGTGTCATCCAGCGCCATCAATGGCAGGCTGGCGGTGAGACTGATAACCGCGACGAGTGATTTTTTTGGCAACATTGTTTTTGTGTGATGTCAGGTTAGTGGCTTGTTTCTGCATATTACCTAGACATTGGTTTTTTTTCACGGACTCATCGCATGCCCCCGGATCAGCGGCTTATACTGACCCGGTAAAGCCAATTGTTAAGGATGTCTGATGAGCAATTCCAGGGGCCCGGTCGCCGTGTTGGGTGGCGGCAGTTTTGGTACCACGCTGGCCAATCTGATGGCCGCGGACGGGGTGCCGGTCACGCTGTGGCTACGCGATGCCGCAGTCGCCGAAGAAATCAGCCAGCAGCACAGCAATACGCGCTATTTGCCGGGTATTGAGCTGGACAGCAAACTGAGGGTAACCACTGACCTGTTGCAGGCTGTGGAGCAGGCCCCGGTGATTTTCCTGGCTATTCCCAGCAGTGCGCTGCGCAGTGTGTTGGCACAGATAGGCCCGTTGCTGGCTGACCGCATTGTCGTCAGCACTACCAAGGGGATCCAGCTGCCGGGTTTCGTGCTGATGAGCGACATCATCGAAGAAGCGGCCCCCAAAGCCCGCGTCGCTGTGTTGTCAGGCCCCAATCTGGCCCGCGAAATGGCGGAAGGGGCCTTGACGGCGACAGTGGTGGCAAGCCCTGACGAGGCGCTGTGCCAGGCAGTTCAGGATGTGCTGGGAGGTTCAAAACTGCGGGTCTATGCCAGCCTGGATCGTTACGGGGTGGAGTTGGGTGGGGCGCTAAAAAATGTCTACGCAATTATTGCCGGGATGGCGGCAGCACTGGGTATGGGCGAAAACACCAAAAGCATGCTGATTACCCGCGCTTTGGCTGAAATGACCCGGTTTGCGGTACATATGGGCGCCAACCCGCTGACATTTCTGGGCCTGGCCGGGGTGGGTGATCTGATCGTTACCTGCATGTCTCCCAAGTCACGCAATTATCGGGTGGGTTTTGCGCTGGGGGAAGGCAAGTCGCTGGATGAGGCTGTCGCCAGCCTGGGGCAGGTAGCAGAAGGGGTGAATACCTTGCGGGTGCTCAAGCAGAAAGCCGATGCCGAAGGCGTGTACATGCCATTGGTGGCCGGCTTGCATGCGATTCTGTTCGAACAGCAGCCGCTGGACAAGGTTATCGGCAGATTGATGAGTGCCGAGCAAAAGCAGGATGTTGAATTCGCGGCCTTTATGGCCTGCACGCCGTTGGAGGGGGTGTGATGAAGCTCTGGATCATGCGACACGGTCAGGCCCATGCCATGGCCGATAGTGACCCGCAACGAACGCTGACCGCCCGCGGTCATCAGGAAGTCAGGGAGATGGCGATCGAGTTGATCGATCAACCGCTGGAGGCGATTCTGGCCAGCCCCTATACCCGCGCGCAGCAGACGGCTGCGGAAGTTGTGGATGTCATCGGATACCGCCGGGCGGTAGCAACAGTCCCCTGGCTGACTCCGGATGATGCGCCCATGGCCGTGCTGGATTTTCTTGCCGAACGCAGCGAAAAAGAGCTGTTGCTGGTCAGTCATCAACCCCTGGTCAGTCAATTGATCAGCTTGCTGGTGGAGGGAAACCGGCAGGGGCATTATCCCATGGCGACGGCATCACTGGCCTGTCTGCAGCTGGATTTTGCCGCCGCCGGGGTGGCCGAACTCCTGAGTTTGCAGGCGCCGGCCGAGCTTCGTCGTTGAGCTGCTGCGGGCGCCGGATCAATGCGTGAGCATTGGCTTGTTTAGCAGACCTCGTCGTGGGATAGTTAGTCACCCGTACAGGTGATGTGATAAGCGGTTATCACCTTGAAATAACTATAAAAAAGTTGAGGTAACCATGTCGAACAAGGGGCCGGCTGCGGCTGCAACACCCTTGCACGCCTTCTATGCGCATGAAGAAAACCATCCAGATCAGCCCTGGCTGTTGCAGCCGGATGTGGCGGGTAATGTTCAAACCCTGACCTGGGCCGAGGTTGGTCGCCAGGCGCGCGCGATGGCGGGTTATTTGCTCGAGATGGGGCTGTCCGACAGAGCTCATATCGGCCTGCTGGCAAAAAACTCGGCACACTGGTTTGTTGCCGATCTGGCCATCTGGATGGCCGGGTACATCTCCGTGCCGGTGCACCCCAATCTGGATGCGGAAGCGATGGCCGAGATCATTCGCCAGGGTGATGTTCAGGTGTTGTTTGTCGGCGAAATCAATGAGTGGGCCAGCATCAGTCAGGCCTTGCCAGCCGGTATTCCGCGTATTGGTCTGCCGACCGCCAGTGAAGACGGCTGCCTGCGCGCCTGGGCCAGTATTGTCGATTCCGCTACTCCCGTTGCCGGTTCACCGGTACCCGATCCGCAGCAGACGGCTACGGTGATTTTTACCTCGGGCACGACCGGTGTCTACAAGGGGGTGATGCTCAGTTTCGCCAATCTGGCCTTTGTCGGCCGCAACAACCTGCGTCTGTTCAATATTACCGCTGACGATCGCTTGTTTTCGTTTCTCTCACTGAGCCATATCTATGAGCGTCAGGTGATGGAAATTACCTCGATGATCGCCGGTATAAGGGTACATTTTGCAGCAAGAGGCTGCACCTTCATGCGTGATCTGAAGCAGGCCCGGCCGACGCTGTTGTTTGTCGTTCCTCGCATTCTGGATGTCTTGCGCCAGGGGGTGGAAAAGAAGGTTTCACCGGGTGTGTTGCGCACGCTGATGCGCATACCTTTTCTGCGCCACCGGGTTGCCGGGCGCATCCTCCGGCGTCTGGGCATGGCCGATGTACGCTACCTGGTGAGCGGCGGCGCACCGGCCAGTATCGGCCTGATTCAGTTTTTTCGTCAGTTGGGGGTCGGGGTCGCCGAAGGGTATGGCCTGACCGAGAATGTCGGCTATTCGCATCTGGGCCGCCCCAAGCGTTATCGGCCGGGGTGGGTTGGCCTGCCCAATCCGGGGGTCGAGTGCCGCCTGAGCGATGAAGGCGAGCTGTTGGTGCGCAGTCCTGCTGTGATGCAAGGCTATTACAAAAATCCGCAAAAAACGGCCGCAGCACTGGACGCTGACGGGTTTCTGCATACCGGTGATCTGGTCGAGATGGATCACGAAGGTTTTTTGCGGGTATTGGGCCGGATTCAGGACGCGCTGGTTACCAGTGAAAGTCAGCGGGTCATGCCGGTACCCATAGAACTGCGCATTCAGGAGCACCCATTGATTGATCAGGCGTGCATCCTGGGTAACAATTTGCCGCTGCCCTTGGCTCTGTTGCGCCTGAAAGCACCGGTACAGGATCGTTTGATCAATAATCGCGAACAGATCGAACGTGAGTTGAGCGGTCTGCTGGAAGAGATCAACCAGAGTCTGCCGCGGCGCAGTCGTTTGTCCTGTCTGGTCGTCGTCAGCGACCCCTGGCGAATCGAGCAGGGCTACCTGACACCTACCCTGAAATTGCGCCGATCCGTGATCGAGGCGGCTTATGCCAGCCGATTGAGCATCTGGTCGGTCAGCGGTCGCCCGGTAGTATGGGCCGGCCATAACAACGAGTAACTGCATGAGTGCAACCACGAGTCATGAAGTCCGGTTCAATTTGCCGAATATTGAAGTAGCCGCCAAGGTCTGGGGCCCCGCCGATGGCGTTCCGGTCATTGCCCTGCACGGTTGGCTGGATAATGCCGCCACCTTTGATCTGATCGCCGCGCGCATGCCGGGCCTGCAGATAGTCGCGCTGGACCTGCCGGGGCATGGTCTGTCCGATCACCTGCCGGCGGCGGGTTACAGCCTGTGGCAGCAGGCAGCAACCGTATTGCAGGTTGCGGATAGTCTGGGCTGGCAAAGGTTTGCGCTGCTGGGGCACTCCATGGGTGCGATCATCAGTGGCATTCTTGCCGGCAGCCTGCCGGACCGGATCATGGGTGTAGGCATGATTGATGGATTGTTGCCGGTGACGGCCGAGGCAGACGACGCGCCGGCACAAATGGCCAAATACTTCGCCGCCAGTCTGCAGGCCGCGAACAAGCGCAAGCCGATTTACGATAGCGTGGAGAAGGCCATCAAGGCACGCTTGATGGGCGCCAACACCCCGATATCCCGTGAGGCGGTAGGCATCCTGGTTGAGCGAGGTTTGATGCCGGATCATGGCGGCTGGACCTGGCGCACCGATCCGCAGCTGTTTTTGCCATCTCCGCTGCGTTTTACCAATCAACATGCGATTGCCTTTATCGAGGCCATTCGGGCGCCAGCCTGTGTGGTGCTGGCCAACCAGGGCGTGATGGCCAAATATCCGGCTGTCGTCGAACGCGTCTGGCAATTCGAGCATATCCGCGTGCATGCAATGGATGGTGGCCACCACCTTCACCTGGAAGCGCAGGCCCCCGAGGTTGCAACCCTTCTTCACAGTTTTTTCAGCGATTTGTCTTGACCCGCGAATAGCGCTGGGTAAGGCTGATCCTATTGTTTTGGCATGATGGGAGAGCGCATGCGTCCTTT
Organism: Halopseudomonas salegens; assembly: GCF_900105655.1. Taxonomy (NCBI): domain Bacteria; kingdom Pseudomonadati; phylum Pseudomonadota; class Gammaproteobacteria; order Pseudomonadales; family Pseudomonadaceae; genus Halopseudomonas; species Halopseudomonas salegens. The sequence continues at coordinate 1,932,731 of NZ_LT629787.1, read as the reverse complement.
GTTGTTGACTGCGGTTGTCACTGGTGTCCTGGCGGCGGGGGTAAACGCGGCTGAACTGCCGGAAGACCTGTTGCTGGTGCCTTTCCCGCAGGCAAGCATTGTCGTCAACAAACAGCATCTCGAGGGTGAACATAGTGTGGTGCTGGGCAGCATTCGGCGCATCAACAACGAGCTGCGTATTGAGCGCGAGGTTCGTACGCAGGGTGAGCTGATCAGGCTGACCCAGCAGATTCCGGAAGGCCATACAGCGCGCGAAGCTTTTTTTCAGGCGAAAAATCAGTTGCAGCAGTTGCCGCACAGCGTGCTGTACTTCTGTGAGGGACGTGAGTGTGGCAGCAGCAGCATCTGGGCCAATCAGGTATTTGATTTTTCCCGGCTGTATGGCCCTGAGGAGAACCAGTTCTATGCCGCCTTGCGACTGGATACCGAGCCCCAGCACTTTGTAAGTCTGTATGCGATCACGCGCGGCAACCGTCGGGTCTATCTGCATACTGACCAGCTGACGCCGGCAATTCCATTGCAGCATGCCTTGCTGCCCACGCCGGCAACGCTGATCAAACAGATGCAATCCGAAGGCTATATTGCCGTTCCTGCGTTTGATTTGCAGGCCGGGGAGAGTGATCTGAGCAATGATTGGCTGGATCAGCTCAATCGCATGCTGCGTACCGATCGGAGCATGCGCGTGGTTGTTCACGGTGCGCAGTCGCAGCATTTTTACGATGGGTTGATTCAGCGAGGCATCCGCCCCAATCGCCTGGAAATCGGTGAGCAGGCGCCGGTTGATCAGGTAGTGTTGCGCAAACTCTGATCCGAGTGCCTTTTTACGGCAGCAGCAGCAGTCTGTGGGGCAGAGCGCTGATGCCTTGCCAGTCGAACAGTTGGGTACGATAGTGGCCGTTGTTATACAACTCGGCCTGATCCATGAAATGTGGATCAAAAGGGTTGCCTGACTGGCCCAGGGGGTTGCTGCCCAATGTGCTGTTCAGGTCCGCCAGGTCAATCAGGCGGCGGGTCGATGGCCCGGCCTTCACGGAATAGTGCTCGCCACCCAGATCAAACGCCATATTGTTCAGAGTTTCGCGACCGCCATTCACGCTGATGGGATCAACGCTGAAGAGGCTGGCAAAGCGTAGCCGATCATTCAGGGCATGCTGGTGTTCCAGGCGGGTCAGGCGCGACCAGGCCCAGCGTTTCGGGACGATGCCCAGTTGTTCGCTCAGGCCTTCGATTGTCTTTACCCAGGCATGTTCAACCGCCGCCTGGCGGCCATCACGGCTGGGGTGCAAACGGTTGTCCCACCAGGGCGAGGCTGACTTCCAGAACAGGGCATTCAGGGTTTTCTCCGCCATCAGGGTTTGCTTGAAAAAGGCGTACTGGTTGCCCAGTTCGTCGGCAAACAGCGCTTCCATCAAGGCTTCCTGCCAACGCTGGAAAATGCTGGCAGCGGCACTGTCGTGGTTGAAGCGGCCATCCCACTGTTCGAGTAATTCACGAGCTTCAGCTGCGGGTGCTCGCAGGTCGCTGCGCAGCAGGCGGTTATCCAGTAGTGGCAGTGCTTCGTGCAGCATTGCCAGTGTCTGGGGTCGCTTGTTGTCCATCTGCATGGCCTTGAAGTCGGCCAGATCGAAGGTGGCATCGACCTGCAACAGTTCCCGTAGTCGTTCACTGCGCTCGCTGGGAGCATAGTAGCCAGGCAGATGTCGCTGGGGATTTTCGTCAGCGAATGGCTGATTGGCACTCCACAGCATGCCGGAGCGCGGGTTGATATTGCGGGGGTTGTCACTGTACGGGCGGTAGCCACGAAAGCGGTCTTCACTGTCAGCGCCATCGAGCAAGCTGAAGCTGTTGTTGCTCTGGGGGCTGCGCTTCAGGCGACCAAGGGTGAAATGGGCAATGTTATCGTCAATATCAACATAGATTGCATTCAGCCCGGGTGACCAGTGATGGCCGGCAGCGGCATCGAACTCGGTAATGGAGCGGGCTCGAGAGAGGCCATAAAAGCCTTTGCCGACGTCATTGTCCGGGTGCAAAAAGGTCCATAGCAAGCTCACTGGTGGCGGGTTCTGAGCGTCTGTCTGCGCCATCGCATTGTCGTTGATGATCGGGCCGTGAGCAGAGCTGCGCAAACGGATCAGGCGGTCTTCCTGGCCGCGAACCTTGATCACTTCCTCATGCACCTGCAGGGTTTGCCATGCGCCTTCAGTTCGTATCTGATTGGGGTTGTCCGGGTTTACCTGTTGCCGATAGAAATCCACTTCATCGTTCATCAGCATGGTCAGGCCCCAGGCATGCTGCCGGGTGTGTCCCAACAAGGGGAAAGGCATGCCGGCAAGGAAGTGACCATAGACCTCCTGTTCCGGTGTGCGCAGGTGGGCTTCGTACCACACCGCCGGGATGGAAAAGCCCATATGCGGGTCGTTGGCCAGCAGCGGCGCGGCACTTTGGCTCAGGCGCGCATTCACCGCCCAGGCATTGCTGCCGAGAAAGCGCGGTGCGGGAAGCTGCTGCTCGACGCGAGCTACCTGATGCAGCAAGGGCAAGAGCGCGCTTTCATTCTGCACATCGCCCGCTTCTTGGGCTGGTCTCCGGCTGCGTGGTGGCAGCGTGTCCGGCCAGTCGAAAACCAGATCCTGCAGATGGCGTTCGCCCAGAGTGCCGGCAATATGGTCAACCAGAGCATCGGTCTTGAAGGCTTCGGCAAAGCTGTAGGCCATGTAACCACTGATGTGTGCGATGTCGCGGATGGAAAAATAGCCTGGTCGGGCGAGTAGCAGGCGGTATTCCAGAGGGCGGGCACCACTGTCGATATAGGCATTGATGCCGTCCAGATAGGCCTGCATGGCTTGAACATGGGGTTCGTCGGGTTGTGCTTGCATGCGTTGCTCATAGCCCCGGGCAAAGCGGCTTATGCCCAGCGAACGGAAGAATCGGTCGGTTTCAACTGACTCGGGACCAAGGAGTTCAGCCAGGCGTCCGCCGCCGATCCGGCGCAGCATATCCATCTGGAACAGGCGATCCTGAGCATGCAGGTAGCCGAGCGCACGATAGCCGTCGAGGTCGCTGGCTGCTTCGATATGCGGGATGCCCCAGGCATCGAAATAGACCTGCACCGGCGACTCCAGCCCGCTCAGGGTCATTGTGCCGGAGCGCTGCGCGGCAGCGCGGTCGAGCAGCCAGCCAAGGCTGAGCTGAACGGCCATGACCAGCAGCATGGCCGCCAGTACCCATTTCAATAGTATTCTCAGTCTACCTGTGATCACGCCAACGCCTGCTTGGAGGGTATACTGCGGCATATTGCGCATGGCAACGGAATTCGTCAATTGGTGATGGTCGGTGGCGGCGGGGAGAACGGGATGGCAAAGCGGGTTGCCCTGGTGTTGGGCAGTGGGGGCGCGCGGGGTTACGCGCATATCGGCGTGATCGAGGAGCTGGAGCGGCGGGGCTATCAGATAGACTGTATTGCCGGTTGTTCAATGGGGTCGGTGATTGGTGGTGTCTATGCTGCAGGCAAGCTGGCCGAGTACCGCGACTGGGTTTCCGGGCTGGACTATCTGGATGTCATCAAGCTGCTGGACGTCGGTTTTGGCAATCTTGGCGCAATTCGTGGCGAGAAGGTCTTCGGCCATATCCGCGAGATGGTCGGTGATACCCGGATTGAGGAATTGCCCATTGCTTTCACCGCAGTCGCCACCGACCTGACCAGTCAGCAGGAGATCTGGTTCCAGCAGGGCTGCCTGCATCAGGCCATGCGTGCCTCGGCAGCCATCCCCAGTCTGTTTGCACCGGTACGGCAGGGCAATCGTGTGCTGGTCGATGGTGGTCTGCTGAACCCCTTGCCCATAGTGCCGGTCGTCTCGGCCCATTGCGATATGATCATTGCCGTCAACCTCAACAGCATGCATACCAACGGCTATACGCTACCCGAGGTGGAACGACCGCCATCGATTCGTCAGCAGTGGGATCAGTGGCTGGATAACCTGAATTTGAGCGGCTGGTTGTCACGCCGGCGCTCGCCGGGTGATGAGCAGGCGTTATTGCTGGAGAATCTGGATAATACGGAGCCCAATGATCTGCCCGATCTGCCACCGGAAAATGATCCGGTAATGGATGACCGCTTGAATACCCTGCCGGCCAGCATGCTCGAGCTGATCAACCTGTCGTTCGAAACCATGCAGGCGTCACTGACGCAGTACAAGATTGCCGGTTATCCGCCGGATCTGGTGATTGATGTTCCCAAGCGTCTGTGTCGTTTTTTCGAATTTTACCGCGCACCGGAATTGATCGAGCTCGGGCGCATTGTCGCCAGTGATGCGCTGGATCAATACGAGGCTCGTCAGGCGCAAGCTGGCGGGCTGATTCACGGACCCGATCAAGATGTCAGGAGTAAACATGTCTGAACCCGTTCGGCTGACGCAATACAGTCATGGCGCTGGCTGTGGCTGCAAGATCGCCCCCGGAGTACTGGATGAAATTCTCGCAGTTGGCCAGCCTGGGCCCGCCTATGCGGATCTCTGGGTCGGCAATGACAGCCGCGATGATGCCGCGGTATTTGCCCTGAATGCCGAGACCGGGATCGTCAGCACGACGGATTTCTTCATGCCGATTGTTGATGATCCCTTTGACTTCGGCCGGATTGCCGCCACCAATGCGGTCAGCGATATTTACGCCATGGGCGCGACGCCGATGATGGCCATAGCGATTCTTGGCTGGCCAATCAATCTGTTGTCGCCGGCAATTGCCGGAGAAGTGATCGCCGGGGCGCGCAGCGTATGCAGTGCGGCGGGCATGCCGCTGGCCGGGGGGCATTCGATCGATGCCCCGGAGCCGATTTTCGGCCTGGCCGTTACTGGTCGGGTGGAACGTGCGCATCTGAAGCGCAATGACCAGGCACAGGTCGGCGATCAGTTGTATCTGACCAAGCCTCTGGGCATCGGTATTTTCACGACTGCTGAAAAACAGACCAGATTGCGTGAGGAAGACCGGGGCAGGGCACGCGATCTGATGTGCCAGCTGAACCGGATTGGTGCTGACTTCGCCCGTTTGTCAGGGGTGCACGCGATGACCGATGTGACCGGTTTTGGCTTGCTCGGGCATCTGGTGGAAATGGCATCGGGTTCAGGCATCACTGCCCGGGTACGTGAATCAGCCGTGCCGCGCCTGTCAGGGGTCGAACACTACTTGGCTGCCGGTTGCGTACCCGGCGGCACCGGCCGTAATTTCGTCAGCTATGGTGATCAGGTTTCACTGGCGAATCCTGCATGGCAAAGCCTGTTGTGCGACCCGCAGACCAGCGGTGGCTTGCTGGTCGCCGTCAATCCATCTGACTGCGACGCCTTCGAGCAACTGGCGCGTGAACAGGGCCTGGAGTTGCAGCCGATTGGCGAGTGCCTGCCGCCGGGTAATGGCCCCTGTGTCGAGGTTGTGTGATGCGAGACAACAGCGTTGATTACCGCCAGATACTGTTGAACGAAGTACCCTTGTTCGATGTGCGCGCCCCGGTCGAATTTGCCCATGGCAGCTTTCCCGGCGCGATCAACCTGCCGTTGATGGATGATACCGAGCGGGCTCAGGTGGGTACTTGCTATAAACGCGAAGGTCAGGCTGCAGCCATTGCGCTGGGGCATCGTCTGGTTTCCGGCGAGCTGAAAGCGTCACGAATTGCGGCCTGGGCGGATTTCGCCCGCACCCATCCTGATGGGTATCTGTATTGCTTTCGTGGTGGTTTGCGCTCACAGCTGGTGCAGCAATGGCTGGCCGACGCCGGGATCGAATACCCGCGTATTGTCGGTGGCTACAAGGCCATGCGGCGGTTTCTGATCGATAGTCTGGACGCTGCTGCCAGTGAGTGTTCCCTGCAGCTTGTTGCCGGCTTGACCGGCACGGGCAAGACCGAGGTCTTGCAGCGGTTGGCGAACAGCGTGGATCTGGAGCACCATGCCCATCATCGCGGTTCCAGCTTTGGCCGCCATGCAACACCGCAACCGGGACAGATCGATTTCGAGAATGCCCTGGTCATTGAAGTGCTGCAGCGGCGGGCTGCCGGTTTCAATCATCTGGTACTGGAAGACGAAGGGCGTATCGTCGGCCGTTGCAATGTGCCCCTGCCGTTGTACCAGGCCATGCAGCAGGCACCACTGGTCTGGCTGGAAGACAGCTTTGAGCAGCGAACAGGGCGTATCCTGCAGGATTATGTGCTCGATATGCAGGCTGAATTTGCAGTGCAGCATCCGGATGCGCCGGAGGCGGCCTTTGCGGCCTTGAGCGAGCACCTGCTGAGCAGTCTGCTGCGTATCCGCAAACGCCTTGGTGGCGAACGCCATCAACGCATTCAGGCGTTGATGCAGGATGCCCTGGCATTGCATGGCAGCCAGGGTGACGTGCATGCGCACCGAGACTGGATTGCCGCTCTGCTGCAAGAGTATTACGACCCCATGTATGCCTACCAACGGGAAAACAAACAGGAGCGTGTGGTGTTTTCCGGAGATGCTGATGCGGTGGTGGAGTACCTGCAGGGCTGATTGTGTGCGGCAAAGCAAGTTGCGGGAAAAAGTTACTGTTGTGTTCAGGGAGCGCAAGGCCTAGTTGCCAGGCATTTCCAGCGTCAATTCGACCCGCCTGTTGGCCGCTCGGCCTTCAGCGCTGTCGTTGTCAGTCAAGGGGCTGGAGCTGCCGTTACCGATAGCCGTCAGTCGCTCAGGTGCAATGCCATGGGATTCGAGGTAGCGCACGACGCTTCCGGCCCGGGCTGAGGAAAGCTCCCAGTTGGACGGGAACTGGGCGGTTCTGATCGGGATGTTGTCAGTATGGCCGGCCACACTGACCTGATAATCGACGTCGTCGAGCACCGGAATCAACTGATCCAGAACGTCATAGCCCGCTTGCGACATGAAGGCTTCGCCAGAGGGGAAGAGAATCTCGCTACTGATGCGAAAGCTGATACTGCTGTCCTGCAGAATGACATCGATATCTTCACCCAGACCTTCCAGGTTCAGGCTTGAGAGATCAGGGGATTGCAACGCATCGGTTGCTGGCTTCACATTCGCAGTATCGGGGGCAATATCGGTTGAGGGCGGTGCCGAGCCGGCGCTGCTTTCCAATAGCCCGTCTTGTCCGGGCAGAAGGGCGACGGTTTCAGCGGCACTGTCCTGGGCTCGCTGAGCAGGACCAATCTGGCCGCCAGAAAAAGCCAGCATAACGACGCAGACCACCAGTATCAGGGTAATGACATCCAGGTAGGTGATGAGCCAGGCTTCTTCTTCGCTGCTGTCGGTAACAGCGATGCTGTGATCCCGTTGGCGAGCCCTGGCTGTGCCGCCTTCAACCATGGGTGTTTCTCCTGGCTGGCTTGGGGGCCGCATCCGGTTTTTTTCTCAACGGGCGGACATCACGAATCTCGTCCTCATGGTTGGCCATGAACGATTTCAGGGTTTCACGCATCAGTGCCGGGCTGCGTTTGTTGAACATCATCGAAATGCCCTGCATAACCATGTTCATTACGATGACGCGTTGTTCGGTCCGCCGTTCCAGTTTGACCGCAACGGGCTTGAACACCAGATTTGCCAGCAGGATGCCGTAAAACGTGGTCATCAGTGCAATTGCCAGTTGCTGACCAATCTGGACCACGTTGCCATCACCAAGGATGAACATCAGGTTGATAAGCCCGACCAGGGTGCCAATCATGCCGAACGCCGGGGCGAAGCTGGCCATAACGCGAAACAGCTGGGCTTCGGCGTGCTCCCGAGCACGCAAACGGGATATGCGCCACTGCATGAAATCCAGAATATCCTCTTCCGGCGTCATATCAACGACCAATTGCACCCCTGTGCGCAGGTAGGGATTGTTCACTTTGTCCAATTCACGCTCGACAGCCGGCAAATTGCCGTCCATGTACAGGCGCGAAATATTCACCAGCTCGTCAATATCATGCTGTGTATAGAGTTTTTCATTGCGCAATACAGTGCGAAACAGGCTGAAAATACGCACTATTTCACTGAGTGGATAACTGATGAAAGTGGCGGCCAGAGTACCACCCAGCACAATGGCCAGTCCGGGCGGATTGATGAATAACAGCGGGTCCTGAGCGGACATGAATAACACGCTGGCCAGCACCAGCAGACTGGCCAAAATACCTATCAGTGTTGACGGGTTCATCCCGGCTCCATAACAGCAACTATATGCTGCGAGGTTAGCTGATTGGCCTGGGCTGTACCAGACGGTTATTCATTCCCGGGCCGCCATCAGGCTCTAATGATCGGAGAAATCATTTCAGCATCGCGTTGTGCCCGTTTGTGTTCGATCCGCTGCCAGACTTTTTCGTGAAGGTGGTAGCCAAGGGTATTCACCGCAGGCTCAATCAGTGCAATGGCACCGCCGAGCATCAGGCTGCCGGTCAAGGCATAGACCACGGTAAAGGCGATAGTGACATGGACAACGGCGAAACTCATGGTCTTGGTCATTGGTCTTACCTCTGGGTAATCAGAATCATTCTCAATAATGATAGCCTAGAGGCTCTTGCGGGAGCGAGCAAATTGCCAGGAAATATGGTTTTGATAGTAAAAATGTATTGATCGACTTGTTTTTATAGGGGTGGGTGGCGTGACCTGGGTCACGCCACGTGTTCAGAGATCAAAATCGAAGTCTGACAGCTGCTTTTGCAAACGTCGTTCTTCCAGGTAGTCATCAATCTGCCGGCGCTTGGTCAGATTGCTGCGCTGGTTGGTGTTTGAATCAGTATCAGGGGTGTCGTCTTCGTCAATGAAGTCGTCGTCATCCAGTTCAATATCGGGTTTAGCTTTGGCCATACATTACTCCACATTGACGGTACCACTTGCGCACCTTATAGCGGGAGTCGGGCTGTAGCGGAAATAGATTTTTTATATCTCGGCAGCGAAAAAAAGTCGGACTCTCAATCACTGGTCTTGTGTGTGAAGTCGCACAGGTCTTCAATGCGGCAACTGCCGCATTGCGGGGTGCGAGCCTTGCAGACATACCGCCCATGCAGGATCAGCCAGTGGTGGGCATCAAGCAGAAATTCCCGCGGCACATGACGCATCAGTTTTTTCTCGACGTCCAGCACGGTTTTGCCTGGTGCGATGCCGGTGCGGTTGCTGACGCGGAAAATATGCGTGTCCACTGCCATGGCGGGTTGACCAAAAGCCGTATTCAGCACCACGTTGGCAGTTTTGCGACCAACGCCGGGCAGCGCTTCCAGCGCCTCACGATTGTCCGGCACCTGGCTGTTGTGTTGCTCGATCAGAATACGGCAGGTGGCAATGACGTTTTTGGCTTTGCTGTTGTACAGGCCAATGGTCTTGATGAACTCACTCAGACCTTCGACGCCCAGGGCGTATATGGCCTCGGGCGTATTTGCCACCGGGTAGAGTCTGGCAGTCGCCTTGTTGACCCCCACATCGGTCGCTTGCGCCGACAGAATCACGGCAATCAGCAGCTCGAATGGCGTGCTGTATGCCAGCTCCGTCGTCGGGCTCGGGTTGTCTTCGCGCAGCCGGCGAAAGATCTCGTAACGCTTGGCCTTGTTCATCTGCCGCTACTTACTCCACGGTGACCGATTTCGCCAGATTGCGTGGCTTGTCCACGTCCGTGCCCTTGACCAGGGCAACGTGGTAGCTGAGCAATTGCAAGGGCAGGGTGAACAGGATGGGCGAGATGCAGTCAGGCACATTGGGCAGGTGCAGAGTCACATCCTGTTCACCGCTCTGGTGATCGACGGTTTCACAGGCAAAGGTTACCAACTGTCCGCCACGGGCACGCACTTCTTCCAGATTGGAAATGAGTTTTTCCAACAGGCTGTCACTCGGCGCCACGCTGATCACCGGCATATCCTCGTCGACCAGCGCCAGCGGACCGTGCTTGAGTTCACCGGCTGCATAGGCCTCGGCATGAATATAGGAAATTTCCTTCAGCTTCAGTGCACCTTCCATGGCGATCGGGTAGTGGGCACCACGACCAAGAAACAGGGCATGGTGCTTGTTGGCGAAGCGCTGTGCCAGGTCGATGATTGCCGGCTCCATGGTCAGCACCTGTTCAACCAGACCGGGCAGGCTGCGCAGGGCATCCAGGTTGGTTTTCAGCGTTGCCGCCGGCACACCACGAACCTGGGCCAGAGCGGTGGTCAGCCAGAGCAGGGCTACCAGCTGGGTAGTAAAGGCCTTGGTTGATGCAACGCCGATTTCCGGGCCGGCATGGGTCAGCAAGCGCCAGTCAGCCTCGCGAACCAGCGAGCTGCCGGCAACGTTGCAAATGGCCAGGGTGGCCAGATAGTTGCGGGTTTTCGCGTGGCGCAATACCGCCAGAGTGTCGGCCGTTTCACCGGATTGTGACAGGGTGATGAGCAGGGTGTTGGCGGGCACCACCACCTGCCGGTAGCGGTATTCGCTGGCAACCTCTACCTGGCAGGGCAGGCCGGTCTGCTCTTCAATCCAGTAGCGGGCGACGAGGCCGGCGTGGTAACTGGTGCCGCAGGCAACAATATGTATATTGCCGATATCGGCCAGGCGATTTTCCGCTTCCGGCCCCAGCACGGCAGTCAACACGTGGTCATCCGCCAGCATGCCGGCCAGTGTGTCGGTTATGGCTTGTGGCTGCTCGAAAATTTCCTTTTGCATGAAGTGCCGGTAGTCGCCCTTGTCCAGGCTGTGTGCTGCGTGCTCATAGCGACTGATCGGGCGTTCGACTATCTCGTTCTGCGCATTCCATATCTCACAGCCGTCGCGGGTAACACGGGCATGATCGCCCTCGGCCAGATAGCGAAAACGATCGGTAACCTGCAGCAAGGCCAGAGGATCAGACGCCAGATAGTGTTCTTCGCTGCCTTCACCGATCACCAGGGGGCTGCCCATGCGTGCACAGTAAAGGGCCTGCGGTTGCTCCTGGTGCATGACGGCCAGAGCATAGGCGCCATGTATCTCATTCAGGGTCAGGCGCAGGGCGCTGAGCAGGTCATCCGTCTCGCCGTAGTATTGGGCCAGCAAATGGGCAACGACTTCGGTATCGGTGTCCGAGGTAAAGGTAAAGCCCCTGGACTGCAACTGTCGACGCAGCTCGGCATGGTTTTCGATAATGCCGTTATGCACGACGACCAGACCACCGGATTGATGCGGATGGGCATTGCGCTCGGCGGGACGCCCATGCGTTGCCCAGCGCGTGTGGGCAATGCCCAGGTGACCGCTGGCCGGCTGCCGGTCAAGTGCCTTCTCCAGTTCGATGACCTTGCCCATTGCCCGCGTGCGCTGCACCTTGCCGTCAGCATTGATGACCGCCAGCCCTGCCGAGTCGTAACCGCGGTATTCCAGACGCCGCAAACCCTCAAGCAAAATCGGCGTGATGTTGCGTTGAGCGATGGCACCGACAATTCCACACATGCTGAGAGATCCTTATTTGCGCAAGCTTGAAGGCAGGCAGTTTACCACTCCTTGCAGCTTTTGCTCAGCCGGGCCGGGCAACGCTGTTGCAGTTCCTGACGGAGTGCTAATCTGAGGCATGAATCTGAAAACCCTATGGTCTCGTTTGACAAGCCGCTGGCAGGCGCCCATGCCCGATACCGATGAAATTATCGTGGAAAGCGTGTTGGACGATTTTGGTCGCTTGCGGGTAACCGAAGCCTATCCATACCGCTTCCTGATCTTTGGCGAAAACACCGAGCAGAGCTGTTGTTATCTGCCTGACCCCACCTGGCTGGAATATGACTATACCCGGGCCATGTTATTGGGGTTTTTCTGGGCTCGCGAGAAGCCGACGGTCAGTGTGCTCGGTTTGGGCGGTGGCAGCCTGGCCAATTGCGCGCTGGCGCATTTTGCACCAGAGCAGGTCACGGCCGTTGAACTGCGCCCTGCGGTCGTGGAACTGGCAGTGCAATGGCTGAGGCTGGCGGACGATTCGCGCCTGCAGGTGGTGCGTGGTTGTGCCGATACCTACCTTCAGGCGCAGCCAGGCAGTTGTGACCTTATGCTGGTGGATCTGTATATGGAGGGTGGCCTGTCGCGGCTGCAGCTGGAGGGGGACTTCTTTCGTGCCTGTCGACGCGCTTTGCACCCACAGGGTGTGCTGGTGATCAATCAGTGGCAACAGCGTGACAACGGAGAACCCTTTGCCCTCCAGATGCTGCGCGACGTACTCGGCCCGGGAGCACTGCGTAGCGAAGTAAAAGAGGGGAATGTGCTGTTGTTTGTCCCGGCCAATGGGACCTTGTCACTGGATCAGGTGGCCATGCAGCAATGGGCTGATGATCTTGAGCCCCGCCTGGGTTACTCACTGCGGCCCTTTATCAGCCAGCTGCGTCCATTGTGAATCTGGTGCGGCAATGACCGTTCGTCGCCGCGAACTCAAGCCTCGGGGTCAGTCGCCGATAGCGTGACTGACAACCAGAGGTGAATGTTATGAGCTCTTCAAACCCGTTGCTCCCGGCCCAGTCGCGCTACTCGGTGCCGGCGACGCAGAATTCTCCACGTGGAGAATCCCTCAATCCACAACTGACTCTGGCCAATCGTCTGACCGAGCAACTGGGCCTGGCCCCCGGTAGTCTGGCCGCCGATCAGGCTGACAATTTTGCGCCAAACAAGGTCGCCGACCGCGTTCTTGGCTTTGTCGGTGGCCGTTTGCAGCAGGATGCTGCCGATGGTGCCGATGCTGATGCCCTGCAAAAGCGGTTGGATCAGGCCGTCCGCGGCATCGAGAAAGGCTTTGCCGAAGCGCGCAAGATTCTCGACGGTATGGGAATGCTCAATGGCAAAGTGGCAGCGGATATCGATGCCACCTATGAGGCTATTCAGAGTGGCCTGCAGAACCTGCGCGAGCGCTTCCTGCCAGACACTGCTGCGCCTGTCGAGCGCACCAGCCAGCTCAGCGCTGAGCGGTTCAGTGCCCAGGCCGAAACCTTCGAGATGAATCTGACCACCCGCGATGGCGACCAGTTGCGTATCAGTATTGCTCAGGCATCAGCCTCCATGGGTACGCTGCAGGCCTACAGTCAGTCAGGCGCGGGCGGGCAGAGCGGGGCAGTGCGCGCCAGCAGCAGTGAAATGCGTATCGGCCAATGGCAGGTCGAGTTGGATGGCGAGCTGGATGCCGATGAGTTGAAGGCGCTGGAAGGCTTGATGCAACAGGTTCAGGAGCTGGCTGACACCTTTTACGCCGGCGATGTGCAGGGTGCTTTCGAGCGTGCATTGACGCTGGATATGGACACCAGTCAGCTGGCTTCAATGTCCTTGAGCATGACCCAGACACGGGTTACACAGGTCAGTGCCGCCTATGGCCAGGTATCCGGACCGGGTGCTGCACCCAGCGTGACCAACAATGCGCTTCGCGAATACGCCGACGGGCTGTTGCAGTCACTGCGCCAGGCCAGTGAGATCGGCAATGATGCCCGGGAGATGCTGGAGTCCATGCTTGACGGTGGCTTCTCGCTGGATGGGCGTTTTGATCAGGAGCGCCTGGACAAGGCGAGCGCCCTCAATGGCAAGCTGCTGGATGGCATACAAGGCTTGCTGGATCAAGGTCGCTTGACGCTGTGATGGATTGGTCCGGGAAGACGCTTCTTAGCGCAGGTTCTGCTGCGCCTGGCCGGTGAAATGCAGCAATTGACTGCAACGGGTGCACTGATAACGACGCCCCTTGATAACCCAGCGGTGTCGTTGCGGGGTGAAATGCACCGGATTGGGGCAGGCGCAGCGATAAAGGTACTCGGTGGTGCGTCTTTGGGGCACGCTGTAGCTGTGACAACGTTGCGCTGGCAGACCAAACAGGTCGCGCATAATGGATTGCCACTCGGGTCCATGGGGGCGAATGCGTTGGCCAAATAATGCATGGGCAATCAGATGGGCAACTTCATGCGGCACTGTCTGCTGCAGGAAGTCCTCGCCGTGCCGCTCATACATGCCGGCATTGAAGCGCAGCAAGCGTCTATCCAGATAGGCGATGCCGGCTTTTTGTCCACGTAAATCCAGGCGCACCTCGGGGCGTTCAAAGCGCCGGCCAAAGTGGCTTTCAGCCTGCTGATAACACGCCTCTAGGCGCTGCATGAGCTCATTCATGTTGGCTATTATACGGCTGAAAGGCCTGTTCCAGAAGGCTTTTGTCAGGAAGTTTGGCCGAGGCTGCCAGGATCAGAAAATGTCGGCATCCAGGCCGGCGGACATATACAGCCCGAGCTCTTCGGCCTGCGCAAGAAAATCGTCCTGCCAGTCACCCTTGAACAACAGCGGCTCCTGCACCCATTGCCAGCGCAGGCCAGTCACTATGGTCCTGATCGCCTGCAAGGTGCCCGTGCCGTCGTGGCCGGCGCGAACGTAGAGGGCGCAGGGGAGGCCCTGCTTTTGCTCCAGTACCGGGTAATAGCAACGATCAAAAAAATCTTTCAGGGCGCCACTCATATACCCGAGGTTTTCCGTAGTGCCCAGAATCACCCCGTCAGCGGCCAGCAGATCATCCGGCTGCGTTTCCAGTGGTGGCCTCCACACCGCTTCAACCGCTTCGATATCCTCATGTTCCGCACCTTTGAGGACGGCCTGAGCCAGTTTTCGCGTGTTCTCCGAGGGGGCGTGGGCCACAATCAGCAAGCGTTTTTTTGTCATGTCCGGCTCCTGGTCTGAACTGCCTTGAGCTCCATGCGACCTGAGTCCGGCCGGACTGTCAACTGGCACATCTCGCCATGGTTGGTTAGGCTGTGTTCAGGTAGCTGACTGCTGAAAGCAGTGCTTCAGCCACTGCATACCCCATAACAAATCCGGCTGGCCCTTTATCGGTGCTTGCTTTAGCTGGACTGGCGGCATGCCAGCCAGCGGTCAACGAGTTGCAATAAACAACGTTGACCCCTGCCCAAACCTGCCTGGAACCCCTCTATCGACTCAGGAGACAGGTCCCATGGTGAAATTGTTGTTCCCGATTACCGCCCTATTGTTCGGTATTGCCTTGTTACTCTTGGGTACCGGCTTGCTCAATACACTGCTGGCATTGCGTGGTGCTGGCGAAGGTTTTACTGACCAGATACTGGGGTTGCTCGGTTCGGCCTACTTCGTCGGCTTTATTCTCGGCACCTTGCTGGGGCCACGGCTGATCCGGCGTATGGGGCATATCCGGGCCTTTGCTTTTTTCGCGGCGGCAACCGCCGCCTGTGTCCTGCTGCATGTCCTGATGGTTAATCCATGGGTATGGATCGCACTTCGGGTATTGACCGGTTTCATGCTGGTCGGGATTTATACCGTGATTGAAAGCTGGCTTAACAGTCAGGCCCCGCAGGAGCATCGAGCCCGGGTTTTTTCCAGCTACATGGCTGTGAACCTGATGTCGTTGGCGGTGGCGCAGCAATTTCTGCACCTGGACAGCCCGATGACTTTCACGCTGTTCGCTCTGGCGGCGGTGTTGATGTGTCTGGCAGTGATGCCACTGGCCGCGACACGCTTGCCTCAGCCAGTGATTGGCGAAACGGCGCGGTTGCCATTGCGTACCTTGTGGCTGGCAGCGCCGGTGGCCTGTGCCGGCAGCTTGTTGTCTGGCCTGGCCATGGGTGGCTTCTGGGGCCTGGGGGCGGTCTACGCCGGGCGCATGGGCATGTCAGCCGGGGATATTGCCTGGTTTATTTCCCTGGTGATTCTGGCCGGCGCACTGTTGCAGTGGCCGATGGGTATGTTGTCTGACCGCGTGGACCGGCGTCTGGCGCTGGCTATCATTGCTGCCATTGCGACCTTTGGCGGCTTGATGATGGCGATACTGGGGCCCTACGGGCACTGGTTACTGGTGGCTGCAGCGGTCTTTGGTGGCGGTTCATTTGCCGTATATCCCAGTGTGGTCGCCCACATGATGGATCATCTGCATCAGGAAGAAGTGCTGCCGGGAAATGCTGCGCTGCTGATGTTGCATGGCGGCGGTGCCGCAGTTGGCCCGGCGCTTGCAGGGTGGTTTATGGGCTGGTGGGCACCACAGGCCCTGCCGCTGTTTTTCATGTTGATGTTCGGCATCAGCGCAGTGCATGCCTGGCAGCACTGGCGCAAAGGCAAGGACCAGATTGTCGAATCAGCGGCGCATTACGTGCCTATGGTGCGCACATCACCGGCTGTACTCGAGATGATGCTGGATGAGGAGCATGCTCCGCATCCTGAAACCCCATCCCGGACAGACGACTGAATGAGAAAAGCGTCTGTTCGGTGAGCAGGAGAATGCTGATGTTGTTAGCCACCGATCTGGACGGGACTTTTCTGGCTGGCGATCCGGAGAATCGCCAGCGCCTCTACCAACTGATTGCTGCCCACCCGGGTATTACCCTGGTTTTTGTTACCGGTCGTGGGTTGGAAGTGGTTGAGCCGCTATTGTCCGACCCGGCGATACCACGCCCGGATTACATCATCAGTGATGTCGGGGCGACCCTGGTGGATGGGCATAATTTGCAGCCGGTCTATCCGCTGCAACAGGAGATCGAAGCCAACTGGCCGGGTGAGTGGCCGGTGATGCGGGCACTGGAAGGCTTTCCCGGACTGGAGCGGCAGGAAGTACCGCAACAGCGCCGCTGTTCGTGGTTCTGTGAACCTGAGGCGGTGACTGACGCGCTGGTGGCGACAATCCAGTCCCTGGGGTGTGATGCACTGTTCTCTGCCGGCATGTATCTGGATTGCCTGCCGCGCGGGGTAAACAAGGGCAGTTCGCTCAAGCGCCTGGTCGAGCATGTCGGTGTGCCTTTTGATGATGTGCTGGTTGCCGGTGACACCCTGAACGATCTGTCGATGTATGAGCAGGGCTTCAAGGGTGTGTGTGTGGGTGAATCGGAAGCGGGCTTGCTGGATGCAACCGCTGATCGGGCGCGGGTCCTGCACGCACGCCTGAGCGGTTGCGGCGGTATCCTCGAAGCTTTCGGGCATTTTGGCTTCCTCGGCCCCCTGGGGGTGGATTCCGAATTGCCGGACTTGCAGGTCAAGGGCAAGTCTGAGCTGGTGATGGTCTATCACCGCCTGCCGTACGAAGAGGTGATGGAGCAGGGCAAGCTGATTCGTCGGCCGCCGACCTCACCCAACGGGATCATTCCCACCCTGCTGAGTTTCTTTTCGACGGATCAACCAGGAGCCTGGGTTGCCTGGTCGGTGCATGAGCCGCGGAGTGCAGTGCCTTTTGAAGTGCACACCAGTGTGGACAAGGAGCACTACCCCAAACTGACCGCCGCGCGCGTTGCCTTGAGCAAGCATGACGTCGATGTGTTCTACAAGCGTTTCTCCAAGGAAGCCTTCTGGCCAACCCTGCATACGTTCTGGGAGCGGGCAGTGTTCCGTGAGGATGACTGGGCGGTGTTTCTCAAGGTCAACCGGCTGTTTGCCGAGCGGGTAGCCGCAGAGGCTGCAGAAAACGCGGTCGTCTGGATCCATGATTACAATCTGTGGATGGTGCCGGCGTTTCTGCGGCCCTTGCGGGGCGACCTGACCATCGCTTTCTTCCATCACACGTATTTCCCCTCGGCAGATGTGTTCAATGTCTTGCCCTGGCGGCGGGAAATCGTTGGCAGTTTGTTGCAGTGCGACTACGTCGGTTTTCATATTCCCCGTCAGGCGGAGAATTTTGTCGACGTAGTCCGTGGCGTTGCACCGGTCGAAGTGCTTGAAACCCAGTCCTGTGCACCACGATACCGCACCTATGGTTGTGCCGTCGGGCTCGACAACATGACGACCCGGATCAAGGTGCATAACCGGCAAATCGGTCTGGGCGCCCATCCGGTCGGGCTGGATGTCGAGCGGGTTCGCAGTCTGGTGAATACCCGTGAGACTCAGGCCTTGATGAAAACCCTGCGTGAGCAATTGACCGGGATTCGTGTGGTGCTCTCGGTCGAGCGACTGGATTACACCAAGGGGATTCTGGCCAAGCTCGAGGCTTTTGAAGCTCTGCTCGAGGCGCACCCGGAGTTGGTCGGCAAGGTCACGTTGATTACTGTGTGCGTACCTGCGGCCAAGGAAATGACCATCTATGAGACCTTGCTGCAGCAGATCGAACAGGCGGTCGGACGCATCAATGGGCGTTTTTCCCAGGTTGGCTGGGCGCCGGTACAGTTTTTCTATCGCGCCATTCCGTTCAAGGAACTGATTCCTTACTACCTGATGGCGGATGTCATGTGGATAACGCCGCTGCGTGATGGCCTTAACCTGGTCGCCAAGGAATATGTCGCTACGCAGGGACTATGCGAAGGGCGTGGGGTGCTGGTGCTGTCCGAGTTTGCTGGTGCAGCAGCGGAGTTGCATGGTGCGCTCCTGACCAACCCACATGACCCGCACGATCTGCGTGACACCCTGTACGTCGGCTTGACGCTGGGTCGAGCCGAGCGCGAAGCGCGTATTCGCGAGCTATTCAGCGTTGTCAGTCACTTCGATATTCGTCACTGGGGAGAGGGCTTTCTGACGGCGGTACGGGACAGTCGACAGCGGCAGGAAGAGAATGAGGTTTAATCCCGGGTAAGTGGGGCAAGGTGCCGGACCGGGGAAAACAGCCGGCACCTTTCTACAGTCAGTCAACCAGCTGGTTGACCTGATAAATCACCGTAGTGCCGCTGACTTCGTTGCCGACGATCAGCAGGGCTTCACCATTCGGTGAGTCTGCAGCGTCGACGAAAACCAGACCTTCCGGACCCAGGTCGCCGACTTCAGCCAGGTTATCTTCGGGATCAAGGATGAAGTTTTCCCGGGTGTTGTAGTAATCCATGAAGGTCGGAGCGCTCGGGTTGCTGACATCGTACACAAGAATGCCGCCCATACGCTCAAGGCCGATAAAGGCAAAGGTTTTCTCACCCAGCGTAGCTATGGCTACCCCTTCAGGTTCCGGCCCCTTGTTATCAGAGCGGTTGCCGAAGCTGTCACCTGAAGAATGATTGGAGTTGAAGAAGTCCTTGCATGGAATGCTGCGTTCCGACCCTGCCATGCACTCGTCACTGGCAATGAACTGCTCGATTTGATCACGGGAATCCCAGACCAGGTTGCCATCCTCATCCCAGACAGCAAAAGAGCGGCCACCAAAGGCAAATATCTGGTCGTACATCAGACGGTCACCCGCCGGGTTTTCGGTGCCGCTGGCGTCGAACAGTACCGGGTTGCCGCTGGCATCTTTCCGGTAGCCATCGACCCAGGAGACAGTCAAGCGCCCCAGCATCTCATCTTCGCGGCAGTCTCCGGGCTCCCCGGCACTGGCGCCACAGTAGGCAAAAACGTCAGGGTTGAGCAACGCACCATTGGCCAGCTGGTTGAGTTGCGCCGGCATGTCATCACCAACGCGGCGCGCAAAGCCATTGCGATGCACCAGGTGCTTGAGGCGTATTTCTTCGACAAACCCCTGGCTTGCATCTCCATCCCAGTAAGCCTGGTTGTCTTCTCCCCAGGCCCGGGCATCACCTTCGTTGGCGGTGACAATGTAGGTTTGGCCATCCACGGTGTAGCTGCTGATGCTGTCCGGGTGATACATGCCGACCAGCCCCGGCCAGGTGCGGATATTGAT
Organism: Halopseudomonas salegens; assembly: GCF_900105655.1. NCBI lineage: Bacteria > Pseudomonadati > Pseudomonadota > Gammaproteobacteria > Pseudomonadales > Pseudomonadaceae > Halopseudomonas > Halopseudomonas salegens. The sequence continues at coordinate 1,913,261 of NZ_LT629787.1, read as the reverse complement.
CTCGTCTTCATCGTCACTGGCTGCAAGGCCATTGCCCGGCAGGCCGTGGTCCTTGAAACCCAGCGGCAAAATATCGGTAATGGTGGCGCTGGCGACATCCAGCCTGGCCAGGGCGTTGTTTTCCTGCAAGGCGACCCAGGCGGTGGTGCTGTCTGCGCTGACGGTAATGTATTCCGGCTCCATGTCCTCTGCCACCGACGCGTTCGGTCCGAAAATGCGGACCCCGGCATCCTGCAGTGCCTGTCGCTGTCCATTGAACGCCGAGAAATCAGCGGTTCGGACGTTGCTGATGCTGCTGCCATCGAGGCTGATCACGGTTACCGAACCCTCGGGATCGATCTGATAATCGTCGCTGGGCTCGCCCTCGTTGGCCACCAGCAAGTGGCTACCGTCCGGGCTGAAAACGAGCATGTCGGGCTGTGCGCCAACTTCGGTCAGGCTCAATCGTTCCAGGGTCGTGGCATCATAAATGGCGGCATAACCCGGCTCGGTTTTCGGGCTGGCTTCAATAGCCACTGCCAGCAGACCGTTGAAGTAGGCCACACTGTTGACCACGGCATCTGCCGCAACGTCATCCACAGTCAGGGTACTCAGGTAGGCCGGGCTGGACAGGTCACTGGCATCAAGAATATCAACGGCACCATTGCGGGCGTTGACGACAAAGATTTGCCGGTTCTCCGGATCATAGACCGGTATTTCCGCAGCGCTGACGTCGTACTCCCCGGCGCTGTAGCGGCCCAGCAAACTCAATTGAATCCGCTCGGGAGTGATTACCTGGGGTGGAGTGACATCGTTGCTGTCGGAAGAACTGCCGCTGGAAAGGCAGCCGGACAAAAGGGTGGCGGTCAGTACCGCCAGTCCCGGTATCATCGCTCTGTTCATCTGGATATCCTGCAGTCTGAAATTGAAGGCTCTATCAAACGCAATGTTGATGAACGGGTAATGACACTTTGCTGACATTTCCTTCAATCTGCGGTGTTTTATCCGAACTGTATTGGCTAAACTGAGGCGATGAGTGCCGTGCAATTGCAACCAGAAGACTTGCTGCCAGCTGATTTTTCGGCCAGGTTGCTGAATCTGCTGCGCACTGTTCCGCAAGGTATCGACGAGTACGGCCTGATCAAGCAGCTGGCTGTCGAGTTTCCCGCATCCCCCTTTGCTGTGCCTGGCGCCCTGCGTGAGCCACTCAGCTTGTTTCAGCTGCATTTTTTGCTCTTTCACGAGCTGTACAAGTTGGCGGACGAAGTTGCCGGCCAAGGCCAGCAACTGGATATTCATGCGCTGACGATTCGTCTGGGGCCCAGGTTGCCCGGGTATGCAGGGTTGCAGCGAGAAGACCCGATGCGCAGCTACTATCTTGACTGGGGGCAATGGGTTGAGACCAATGCCGATGACGTCGAGCGCTTGCTGGGTGATTTTTTTCAGGGACGATCCAGCATTCCGCCTGCTGAACATGCGCGTGCCCTGAGGCTGTTTGGCCTGCAAGAGCCGGTTACTGCCGGGCAGATCAAGCGACGATACCGGCAAATGCTCAGTCAGCATCATCCCGATCGGGGCGGTTCAACGGCGGATGCACAAGCGATCAATGATGCGTTCTTAATTCTTCAACGCTATTACGGGAAGGTTTGAAGTCGCGAATCTCTCTAAGGTAAGCGACACTTTTTATACTGAATTTGGCTATAGTCCTAGACAAGGAGGATGCGACAAGAGGTCGCACCTTCTGTCCTCGCTGGCACAACGATTGCTGGTGGGCTGAATAATAATCAGGAGGTCAGACCATGATCCATCACGTATTGGGGTTGTTCACTCATCCGGACCAGGAATGGAAGGATATCAAGGGTGAAGACGAAACGATCGGCCATATGTATCTCACGCATGTGCTCATACTTGCCGCCATTCCGGCGGTTTCAGCCTATATTGGCACCACTCAGGTTGGTTGGAGTATCGGTGGGTCCGAGGCAGTCAGGCTGACTCAGTCCAGTGCTCTGCAAATGACCGTACTGGCGTACCTCGCCATGCTTGTCGGCGTTGCCGTAATGGGTGGCTTTATTCACTGGATGGCGCGTACCTATGCCTCCACCCCGACGCTGAATGACTGTGTCGTGTTTGCCGCCTACACGGCGACGCCGCTGTTTCTTGCCGGTGTTGCCGGTCTTTATCCGAGCCTGTGGCTGGGCATGCTGGTTGGCATCGCCGCCATTGGCTACACGACCTTCCTGCTTTATCAGGGTATCCCGATTTTCATGGGTATTTCCAAGGAAGAGGGCTTCATGTTCTCCAGCTCTATCCTGGCGGTTGGCCTGGTCATGCTGGTATCCATGATTGTCACCTCGGTGATTTTCTGGGGCCTCGGGGTCGGGCCGGAATACATGAGCTGATTTAGTGTCGGAACATGTGAATTGACAGACATTAAAAAACCCCGCTTTCAGGCGGGGTTTTTTAATGTCTGGCTTGCTCTTGAAGACATGTCTGAGCAGCGGATTTACTTCGTCGGATAATCGCGCTGGGTCGAGCCGGTATACAGCTGGCGCGGACGGCCAATCTTGTACGGGCCGCTGATCATTTCGTTCCAGTGCGCGATCCAGCCAGGTGTGCGACCGGTAGCGAAGATCACGGTAAACATGGACGCCGGGATGCCGATTGCCTTGAGGATGATACCTGAGTAGAAATCAACATTCGGGTACAGGTTGCGCTCCTTGAAGTAAGGATCGTTGCGCGCAATTTCTTCCAGCTTCATGGCCAGTTCCAGTTGCGGATCGTTGATCCCCAGTTCGGCCAGCACTTCATCGCAGGTCTGCTTCATTACCTTGGCGCGCGGATCGAAGTTCTTGTAAACGCGATGCCCGAAACCCATCAGTTTGAACGGGTCGTCCTTGTCTTTGGCCTTGGCGATGAATTTCTCGATGTTCGAAACGTCACCGATTTCATCCAGCATGCTCAGTACGGCTTCGTTGGCACCACCGTGAGCAGGCCCCCAGAGAGCGGCAATGCCCGCAGCGATGCAGGCGAAAGGGTTGGCACCAGAGGAACCGGTCAGGCGTACGGTCGAGGTCGACGCGTTCTGTTCGTGGTCGGCATGCAAGACAAAGATGCGATCCATGGCCTTGGCCAGTACCGGGTTGACTTTCTTCTCTTCACAGGGTGTGTTGAACATCATGTGCAGGAAGTTCTCCGAGTAGGAGAGGTCATTGCGCGGATACATCAGTGGCTGGCCCTGGGAGTACTTGTAGACCATGGCTGCCAGCGTCGGCATCTTGGCAATCAGGCGAATGGCCGAAATCTGTCGGTGCTTGGCGTCGTTGATATCCAGCGAATCGTGGTAGAAGGCAGACAGTGCACCAACAACGCCACACATGATGGCCATCGGGTGTGCATCGCGACGGAAACCATTGAAGAATGTTTTCAGCTGTTCATGCACCATGGTGTGATTGTTGATGGTGCTGACGAACTCGGCCTTTTCGGCATCCGTGGGCAATTCACCATTGAGCAGCAGGTAGCAGGTTTCCAGGAAGTCGGCATTCTCGGCCAATTGCTCGATCGGATAGCCGCGATGCAGAAGGACACCTTTTTCGCCATCAATGTAGGTGATCTTTGATTCACAGGATGAGGTGGCCATAAAGCCTGGATCGAAGGTAAAGAAGCCTTCGCCGGTCAGCCCGCGTACGTCGACGACGTCAGGGCCGAGTGTTCCGGAATAAACAGGCAGGTCAATGGGGGCAGCGCCCTCGATGATCAACTGCGCCTTCTTGTCAGCCATTGATGGCCTCCTTAAATTGCTGGTATCGAAAGTGTGACCCCCCACGCAGGGCCCGCATCACTATAAGGTGATAAATCGGTTTGTCAATTATACCGATTGTGAATGGATATCGGGTCAATAAAAAGCTTTTATTATGCCTCTGGAATTGAACGCCCAGCGGCCATGCAGACGCATTCTGCAAAGCTGCGAAGGGTCCGGCGCATTGTAATAAGGGGGGCAAGTCTCTATACTCCATCACCGGCAAAATGACCTTGGCACAGAGCTGTATAGTGCGCAAAAACAAGGCATTGGGGTACCCAAAAGCGTGCACCTTCCAATAATCCAGCCCTGACCTCAGGGCCATGAGTGTGAATATAGCCGTGAATAGCAAAAGACCTGTCAACCTAGATCTCAGGACAATCAAGCTTCCTGTAACCGCTTATACGTCAATTGCTCACCGTATTTCGGGCGTCATCCTGTTCCTCTTCATTGCTGGTTTGCTTTGGATGCTGGATACATCGTTGAGTTCCGAAGCTGGTTTCGAGCAAGTTCAAGACTTCCTGCAGAATCCCCTGGCCAAGCTGGTCGTCTGGGGTGTGCTGTCGGCGCTGCTTTATCACCTGATTGCAGGTATTCGTCACCTGGTGATGGATGCGGGCATCGGTGAAGAGCTGGAAAGCGGCAAACTGGGCGCGAAGATCGTGATCGTGCTTTCCGCCATCTGCATTGTTCTCCTGGGGGTCTGGGTATGGTAACCAACGTCACCAATCTGTCGCGCAGCGGTCTTTACGACTGGATGGCGCAGCGTGTTTCCGCGGTTGTCCTGGCAGCCTATGTGTTGTTCCTGCTTGGTTTTCTGATTTTCAATCCGGGTCTGACCTATGCTGAATGGCAAGCACTGTTCAGCCAGAACTGGATGCGCATCTTCAGCTTGCTCACACTGGTGGCCCTCAGCGTTCATGCCTGGGTCGGAATGTGGACTATTTCCACCGACTACCTGACTCCCATGGGCATCGGCAAATCCGCGACCATCATTCGCTTCCTGTTCCAGGCGTTGTGTGGTCTTGCCATGTTCGTGTTCTTCGTCTGGGGCGTGCAGATTCTTTGGGGTATCTAAATGGCTAATATGCGTACTTTGACTTTTGACGCCATCATTATCGGTGGTGGTGGGGCCGGCATGCGTGCCGCGTTGCAATTGGCTCAGGGTGGTCACAAGACTGCTGTGGTCACCAAGGTGTTTCCGACCCGTTCGCACACAGTGTCGGCCCAGGGCGGCATCACTTGCGCCATTGCCTCTGCTGATCCGAATGATGATTGGCGCTGGCACATGTATGACACCGTCAAGGGCTCCGACTATATCGGCGACCAGGATGCCATTGAGTATATGTGCTCGGTGGGCCCGGAAGCCGTATTCGAACTCGAACACATGGGGCTGCCGTTTTCGCGTACCGAGCAGGGTCGCATTTATCAGCGTCCGTTCGGTGGCCAGTCCAAAGGTCCGGATGACCCGACTCAGGCCGCGCGTACCTGCGCTGCCGCTGACCGTACCGGTCATGCGCTGCTGCATACGCTGTATCAGAACAACGTCAAGCACAACACCACCTTCCTCAATGAGTGGTACGCGGTCGACCTGGTGAAGAACCAGGATGGTGCCGTGGTGGGTACAATCGCCATCTGTATTGAAACCGGTGAAACCGTTTATATCCGTTCCAAGGCCACGGTACTGGCCACCGGCGGTGCCGGGCGTATCTACGCCTCCACTACCAATGCGTTGATCAACACCGGCGACGGTATGGGCATGGCCCTGCGTGCTGGCGTGCCGGCGCAGGATATGGAAATGTGGCAATTCCACCCGACCGGTATTGCCGGTGCCGGTACCCTGGTAACCGAAGGTTGCCGTGGTGAAGGTGGTTACCTGATCAACAAGGACGGCGAGCGTTTCATGGAGCGCTACGCGCCCAATGCCAAAGATCTGGCTGGTCGTGACGTTGTTGCGCGCTCCATGGTCAAGGAAATTCTCGCCGGCAACGGCTGTGGTCCGGATGGTGATCACGTCATGCTCAAGCTGGATCACCTCGGTGAGGAAGTGCTGCACAGTCGCTTGCCGGGTATCTGTGAGCTGTCCAAGACCTTTGCCCACGTCGATCCGGTCACGGCACCGATTCCTGTGGTTCCGACCTGTCACTACATGATGGGCGGTGTCCCGACCAATATCCATGGTCAGGCGATTACCCAGGATGCCAGTGGCAATGACAAAATCATTGAAGGTCTGTTTGCCGTCGGTGAGGTGGCCTGCGTATCCGTGCATGGCGCCAACCGCCTGGGTGGCAACTCGCTGCTGGATCTGGTGGTGTTCGGTCGTGCGGCCGGCTTGCATCTGGAAAGCGCACTGAAGGACGGTATCGAATACCGTACCGCGTCCGAGTCCGATATCGAGACGTCGCTGGCCCGGCTGTCCGGCCTTAACGGGCGTACCGACGGTGAAGATGTGGCTCCGCTGCGTAAAGAGCTGCAGAGCTGCATGCAGAACTACTTCGGTGTATTCCGTACCGGCGAGTTCATGGAAAAAGGCATCAAGCAACTGGCTGACCTGCGCGAGCGTATCGAGAAGGTCAAAATCAACGACAAGAGCCAGGCGTTCAATACTGCGCGTATCGAGGCACTGGAGCTGCAGAATCTGCTCGAAGTGGCTGAAGCAACCGCAATCGCGGCCAACCTGCGTACCGAAAGTCGTGGCGCCCACGCGCGCGAAGACTATGAGGACCGGGATGATGAGAACTGGCTGTGCCACAGTCTGTTCATGCCCGAGAGCAAAGAGCTGAAGAAGCGGGCCGTCAACTTCACGCCGAAAACAGTGCCAACCTTTGAACCTAAAGTACGTACCTACTAAGGGTGACCGATATGTTGCAAGTCAGTGTTTATCGTTATAACCCGGAGAGTGACAGCGCTCCGTATATGCAGGATTTTCAGGTCGATACCGGTGGCAAGGACCTGATGGTGCTTGACGTACTGGCCCTGGTCAAAGAGCAGGATGTCGGCATGTCCTATCGTCGCTCCTGCCGTGAGGGTGTGTGCGGCTCCGATGGCATGAATATCAATGGCAAGAACGGACTGGCATGCATCACGCCCTTGTCCGACGTAGTGAAGAACAACAAGCTGGTGTTGCGTCCATTGCCAGGTTTGCCGGTAATTCGTGACCTGGTCGTCGATATGAGCATCTTCTACAAGCAATACGAGAAGGTTCAGCCGTATTTGCAGAACGACACGCCGGCGCCGGCTATCGAGCGCCTGCAGTCGCCGGAAGAGCGTGACAAGCTGGATGGTCTGTACGAGTGTATTCTCTGTGCCTGCTGTTCCACGTCATGTCCTTCGTTCTGGTGGAACCCGGACAAGTTCATTGGTCCAGCTGGTTTGTTGCAGGCTTACCGCTTCCTGGCGGATAGTCGTGACACCAAAACCGATGAGCGTCTGGCTGCACTGGATGATCCGTTCAGCGTATTCCGCTGCCGCGGCATCATGAATTGCGTCAATGTGTGCCCCAAGGGTCTTAACCCGACCCGGGCGATCGGCCACATTCGCAACATGTTGCTGCAAAGCGGTACCTGAGTCTGCACAGACTGAACCTGTGCCGGCGCCTGCTATAGGGCGCCGGTTACACAGATCGGGCTGTAGCCCAAAAAGCCGCAGCCTGTTTTAGTAGCACAACCAACAGGGACAATCGGGTAACACCCGAACTATCTGTCGGGGCCGGCAAATTCCGGTTTGGCAGAATATGGTTGGCAGGGTTATCGGCAGGGACAATGCGGTGCCCTATAACATGTTCTGCGCGGAAGGCAGGTGACTGCCAATTAATGGTCTTTGCGCCAGGTGGTGTCCCCCTTTATGAGGGTGACCAAGCATGTCAGACAGCGATATGCAGCAGCTGTGGAGTACTTCCCATCTATCCGGCGGGAATGCCTCCTATGTTGAAGAGCTTTACGAGCTCTACCTGCAAGATCCGAACAGTGTTGCCGATGAGTGGCGCAGCTATTTCCAGAAGCTGCCCCAGGTCAATGGCCATGCTGCCACGGACGTTTCCCACTCCGCCGTACGCCATCAATTCCAGCTTCTTACCCAGAACAACCGCCGCCCGGTAGCTGCCACCAGCAGCTCGTCCGCAGGCGCGGTCAGTGTCGACCACGAGAAGAAGCAAGTGGATGTCCTGCGTCTGATCCAGGCCTATCGAATGCGTGGCCACCAGGCAGCGCGTCTGGATCCGCTCGAGCTCTGGCAGCGGGAAGAAATCGTTGATCTGCAAATGTCCGACTATGGACTCACCGATGCCGACCTGAATACCGTGTTCCGCACCGGTGAACTGCAGGACGGCAAGGACGAAGCCACCCTCGCTGATGTCATGGAAACCCTGAAGTCGACCTACAGCGCGACCTTCGGTGCCGAGTACATGCACATCGTCGATTCCAATCAACGTCGCTGGTTTCAGCAGCGACTGGAAAGCGTGCGTGGCAAACCGACCTTTTCCGTGGATGCGCGTCGCCACCTGCTTGAGCGCCTGACCGCGGCAGAGGGACTGGAAAAGTATCTGGGCACCAAGTACCCGGGCACCAAGCGTTTTGGTGTCGAAGGCGGTGAAAGTCTGATTCCGATGCTGGACGAGATCATTCAGCGCACCGGTTCCTACGGTACCAACGAGGTTGTTATCGGCATGGCTCACCGGGGTCGCCTGAATGTGCTGGTCAACATTCTCGGCAAGAATCCGCGTGAGCTGTTTGACGAGTTTGAAGGCAAGAAGAAGGTTGATCTGGGCTCCGGTGACGTCAAATACCACCAGGGTTTCTCATCCAACGTAATGACCTCCGGTGGTGAAGTCCATCTGGCCATGGCGTTCAACCCTTCGCATCTGGAGATCGTGTCTCCGGTGGTTGTAGGCTCGGTACGCGCCCGTCAGGACCGCCGCAAGGATAGCGATGGCAACAAGGTTGTGCCGATCAGCATCCATGGTGATGCGGCCTTTGCCGGCCAGGGCGTGGTCATGGAAACTTTCCAGATGTCCCAGACCCGGGCTTACAAGACCGGTGGCACCATCCATGTCATCGTCAATAACCAGGTCGGTTTCACCACCAGTCGTCAGGATGATGCGCGCTCCACCGAGTACTGCACCGACGTCGCCAAGATGATTCAGGCACCGATTTTTCACGTCAACGGTGATGACCCTGAAGCGGTGCTGTTCGTGACCCAGCTGGCGGTTGATTACCGCATGCAGTTCAAGCGCGACGTGGTGATCGATCTGGTTTGCTACCGCCGTCGTGGACACAATGAAGCTGATGAGCCCTCGGGTACCCAGCCGCACATGTACGCCAAGATCGCCAAGCATCCAACCACGCGTGAAATCTATGCCGAGCGCCTGATTGCTGAACAGGCCCTGACTGAAGAGGGCGTTCAGGAAATGTTCGAAGACTATCGAACAGCCCTGGATAACGGCGATCACGTGGTCAAAAGTCTGGTCAAGGAGCCGGATGTCAGCTCCTTTGTCGATTGGGCACCCTATCTGGGCCACAAGTGGACCGCGCGCCACGATACCCGGTTTGACCTGAAGACCCTGCAGGAATTGGCAGGTCGGCTTAATACCCTGCCCGATGGCCTGGTGTTGCAGCGTCAGGTGAGCAAGATTGTCGAGGATCGGCGCAAAATGGCGGCGGGAGCTCTGGCAATCAACTGGGGTTTTGCCGAAACCATGGCGTATGCCACTCTGCTGCATGAAGGTCATCCCGTGCGGATCAGTGGCCAGGATGTGGGCCGCGGTACTTTCTCGCACCGCCATGCCGTATTGCATAACCAGAAGGGCGATCTGGGCGATGCCTATGTCCCGCTGGCCAACCTGGATGCCAATCAGCCGCGCTTCGATATCTATGATTCGCTGCTGTCGGAAGAGGCGGTGGTCGCTTTTGAGTATGGCTACGCCACCACGACACCCAATGTGCTGGTGATCTGGGAAGCCCAGTTTGGTGATTTTGCCAACGGAGCACAGGTGGTCATCGACCAGTTCATCACCAGTGGCGAGCACAAGTGGGGCCGTCTGTGCGGTTTGACCCTGCTGTTGCCGCATGGTTATGAAGGCCAGGGCCCGGAGCATTCCTCAGCACGACTGGAACGCTTCCTGCAGTTGAGTGCAGAACACAATATTCAGGTCTGTGTACCCTCGACGCCGGCACAGGTCTATCACATGTTGCGTCGTCAGGTCATTCGCCCGCTGCGCAAGCCGCTGATTGCCCTCACGCCGAAATCATTGCTTCGTCACAAGCTGGCGATTTCCAGCCTCGAAGATCTGGCCGATGGCTCCTTCCAGCCCGTCATGCCGGAATATGACGAGCAGGATGTGAAAAAAGTTGATCGCGTCGTAATGTGCAGTGGCAAGGTGTATTACGATTTGCTGGAGAAGCGGCGCAATGAAGAGCTGAACAATGTTGCGATCATTCGCATTGAGCAGCTCTATCCATTCCCGGAAGAGGACCTGGCCGAGGTTCTGGCGCCTTACAAGAACCTGAAGAAGGTCGTCTGGTGTCAGGAAGAGCCGATGAACCAGGGTGCCTGGTATTGCAGCCAGCATCACATGCGTCGGGTACTCGCCGATCACAAGGTAAAAGAATTGTATCTGGACTACGCTGGACGGGAAGCCTCGGCTGCACCGGCCTGTGGCCATCCATCGATGCATGCGGAACAGCAAGAAAAACTGCTCGAAGACGCGCTGAAAGCGTAAATACCGGCAGACGACAAGACGAATCGATAAGGATCAACAATGGCTATTGAACTCAAAGCCCCGACATTCCCCGAGTCCATCGCTGACGGTACCGTGGCAACCTGGCACAAACAGCCCGGCGACGCAGTCAAGCGCGACGAACTCGTTGTAGACATCGAAACCGACAAGGTGGTGATGGAAGTTCTGGCGGAAGCCGATGGTGTGATGGGCGAGATCATCAAGAATGAAGGTGATACCGTTCTCAGCGGCGAAGTGCTGGGCACTCTCAAGGATGGCGAAAAAGCCGCTTCGGGTGGCAGTGACAAGCCGGTGAAGGAAAAGGAAGAGGCTGCCCCGGCCGGCAATGACAAACAGGCCGACGCTGGCGATAGTGACGAAGAACCTCTGCTGTCACCTGCGGCGCGCAAACTGGCGGAAGAAAACAGCATTGCCCCTGGCAGCATCAAGGGCACCGGTAAAGATGGTCGCGTCACCAAGGAAGATGTGGTCAACGCCATCGAGGCGAAGAAAAACGCACCCAAGGCTGAAGAAAAGCCTGCGGCCAAGCCGGCTCAATCAGAAGCTGTGCAGGTGGGCGAGGGTGATCGTCAGGAAAAACGCGTGCCCATGACGCGCTTGCGTGCCCGGGTTGCCGAGCGCCTGGTGGACGCCCAATCGTCGATGGCGATGTTGACCACTTACAACGAAGTCAACATGAAGCCGATCATGGAGCTGCGCAGCAAGTACAAGGACATGTTCGAGAAGAAGCACAACGGTGTGCGTCTTGGCTTCATGTCCTTCTTCGTCAAGGCGGTCACCGAGGCGCTCAAGCGCTTCCCCGGCGTGAATGCCTCGATTGATGGCAATGACATTGTGTATCACGGTTATATGGATGTTGGCGTGGCTGTATCCAGCGACCGTGGCCTGGTGGTGCCGGTGTTGCGCAACGCTGAATTCATGAGCCTGGCCCAGATCGAGGGCGGGGTGGCCGACTACGGCCGCAAAGCGCGTGATGGCAAGCTGTCGATCGAGGAAATGACCGGTGGCACCTTCACCATTTCCAACGGTGGCGTGTTTGGCTCGCTGCTGTCTTCACCCATCGTCAATCCGCCGCAAACGGCCATTCTGGGCATGCACAAGATCCAGGAACGGCCGATGGCAGTCAATGGCGAAGTGGTTATCCTGCCGATGATGTATCTGGCCCTGTCCTACGATCACCGTTTGATCGACGGCAAGGAAGCAGTGAGCTTCCTGGTGGTCATCAAGGACCTGCTGGAAGATCCCGCACGTCTGCTGCTCGAAGTCTGATCAGCAACATTTATGCGCGCGTCGGGTCGCTTGCGAGCGGCCGCGACCGCCTGCTGCATATAGAGGAATTGGGTTATGAGCAAAAAATTTGATTTGATCGTGATTGGTGCGGGCCCCGGTGGTTACGTCGGTGCCATTCGTGCTGCCCAGCTGGGGATGAGCGTCGCCTGTGTGGAAAAGTATACCGACAAGGATGACAAGCTGGCTTTGGGCGGGACCTGCCTCAACGTCGGTTGCATTCCGTCCAAGGCACTGCTGGATTCCTCATGGAAATTCCATGAAGCCCAGGAAGGTTTCAAGATTCACGGTATCGAAGCCAAAGGTGTCAGCATCGACGTCAAGGCAATGATCGAGCGCAAGGACAAGATCGTCAAGCAGCTGACAGGCGGTGTTGCTGCCCTGTTCAAGGCCAGCGGCGTGACCAGTATCGAAGGCCATGGCAAACTCCTGGCCGGCAAGAAAGTCGAAGTGACCGGGCCGGATGGTGAAACCGAGGTCTATGAAGCGGAAAATGTCATGCTGGCCTCCGGTTCACGTCCGATCGAGATTCCTCCGACGCCGTTGACCGATGACATCATCGTCGATTCCACTGGCGCACTGGATTTCACCAGCGTACCGAAGAAGCTCGGCGTGATTGGCGCCGGCGTGATTGGACTCGAGCTGGGATCAGTATGGCGTCGTCTGGGGTCGGAAGTGGTTGTGTTCGAGGCCCAGGAGCAGTTTCTGGGTCTGGCTGACGAGCAGATTGCCAAAGAAGCGCACAAGACCTTCACCAAGCAGGGCCTGCAGATTCGTCTGGGCGCTCGAGTGACCGGCAGCGAGATCAAGCGCAAACAGGTTACCGTGTTCTTTACCGATGCCGAAGGCGAACAGCAGCTGACTTTCGACAAGCTGATTGTTGCCGTTGGCCGCCGCCCCTATACCGAAAACCTGTTGGCTGCCGATTGCGGTGTCGACAAGGATGAACGCGATATCATCTTCGTGGATGACTATTGCGCGACCAGCGTACCCGGCGTGTATGCAGTGGGTGATATGGTGCGTGGCGCCATGCTGGCCCACAAGGCATCGGAAGAAGGCGTCATGGTTGCCGAGCGCATTGCCGGGCAGAAGACCGCAATGAACTACGACCTGGTGCCCTCGGTCATCTACACCCACCCGGAAATTGCCTGGGTGGGCAAAAACGAACAACAACTGAAGTCGGAAGGCGTCGAATACAAGGTTGGGGTTTTCCCCTTCGCCGCCAGCGGACGAGCCATGGCTGCCAATGATACTGGCGGTATGGTCAAGATGCTGGCTGACGCCAAAACCGACCGCGTCCTGGGTGTGCATGTCATTGGTCCGGCTGCCGCCGAACTGGTGCAGCAGGGTGCCATTGGCATGGAATTCGGCACCAGTGCCGAGGATCTGGGCATGATGGTTTACTCACACCCGACCATGTCGGAGGCGCTGAAAGAAGCGGCCCTGGCAGTCAATGGTCACGCCATCCATGTAGCCAACCGCAAGAAGCGTTAAACTAGCGCCCGCATGACCGGCGAGTCGCAGTCTGATTCGCCGGTTTCGGTTGACCCCGGGATGGTACGCCGGCTCCGGTCGGCAGGTTCCTAAACAGGATCCAGGCCGGTTGCAGGGTGGTTTGCTGTAGCCGATAACGCAATTCCTACACGATCAAAACGGTAGACAAGCATGAATCTTCACGAATATCAGGGGAAACAACTCTTCGCCGAGTATGGCCTTCCCGTCTCCAAGGGCTTCGCTGTCGATACGCCCGAAGCAGCAGTAGAAGCGTGCGACAAGATTGGCGGTGACATGTGGGTAGTCAAAGCCCAGGTGCACGCTGGTGGCCGCGGTAAAGCCGGTGGCGTCAAGCTGATCAAGAACAAGGACGATGCCAAGGCATTCGCCGAACAGTGGCTGGGCCAGCGTCTGGTGACCTACCAGACTGACGCCAATGGTCAACCAGTGACCAAGATTCTGGTTGAGTCCTGCACTGACATTGCCCAGGAGCTCTACCTGGGTGCGGTGGTTGATCGTTCGACTCGCCGTATCGTTTTCATGGCCTCTACCGAAGGTGGCGTGGAAATCGAGAAGGTTGCCGAAGAAACCCCGGAAAAGATTCTCAAGGCTACGGTTGATCCGCTGGTGGGCCCGATGCCCTACCAGGGTCGTGAGCTGGCGTTCCAGCTGGGCCTGACCGGTAACCAGATCAAGCAGTTCACCAACATCTTCGTTGGTCTCGGCAAGCTGTTTGCCGACTATGATCTGGCCCTGCTGGAAATCAACCCGCTGGTGATCAAGGAAGACGGCGACCTGCATTGCCTGGATGCCAAGATCAATATCGACGGCAACGCCATGTACCGCCAGCCCAAGCTGCGCGCCATGCACGACCCGTCGCAGGACGATCCGCGTGAAGCCCACGCAGCCCAGTTCGAACTGAACTACGTGGCGCTGGAAGGCAACATTGGCTGCATGGTCAATGGTGCCGGTCTGGCCATGGGTACCATGGATATCGTCAACCTGCACGGCGGCAGCCCGGCCAACTTCCTTGACGTTGGCGGCGGTGCAACCAAGGAACGCGTCACCGAAGCGTTCAAGATCATCCTGTCTGACAGCAATGTCAAAGCCGTGCTGGTCAACATTTTCGGCGGCATCGTGCGCTGTGACATGATTGCCGAAGGCATCATTGGTGCAGTCAAGGAAGTCGGCGTAAAAGTGCCGGTCGTGGTTCGCCTCGAAGGCAACAACGCCGATGTTGGCGCCCAGGTTCTGGCCGATAGTGGCCTCAACATCATTGCTGCAACCAGTCTGACCGACGCTGCCCAGCAAGTCGTCAAGGCCGCGGAGGGTAAATAATGAGCATCCTGATCAATAAAGATACCAAAGTCATTTGCCAGGGCTTTACCGGTTCCCAGGGCACTTTCCACTCCGAACAAGCCATTGCCTACGGCACCAAGATGGTTGGCGGCGTAACACCCGGCAAGGGTGGTACTACCCACCTGGGCCTGCCCGTGTTCAATACCGTTGCTGAAGCGGTTGCCGAAACCGGCGCTGAAGCCAGTGTTATCTATGTACCGGCTCCCTTCTGCAAGGATTCGATCCTGGAAGCAGCCAACAGCGGCATCAAGCTGATCGTGTGCATCACCGAAGGTATCCCGACGCTGGATATGCTGGATGCCAAGGTCAAGTGCGACGAGCTGGGTGTGCGCCTGATCGGGCCGAACTGCCCGGGTGTTATCACGCCCGGCGAGTGCAAGATCGGCATCATGCCCGGTCACATTCACCTGCCGGGCAAGGTCGGTATCGTGTCCCGTTCCGGCACCCTGACCTATGAAGCGGTCAAGCAGACTACGGATTCCGGTTTTGGCCAGTCCACCTGTGTTGGTATTGGTGGCGACCCGATCCCGGGTTCCAACTTCATCGACATTCTCGAGTTGTTCGAGAAGGATCCGGCGACCGAAGCCATCGTCATGATCGGTGAGATCGGT